>NZ_WIPH01000099.1 GCF_009547075.1 Gluconobacter aidae | reverse complement strand
CATGATACGCCTCATCGGGCGTGCGTCCAGCCAGTGCTGCGTGCGGACGCTGCCCGTTATAATGGGTGATCCATTTCGTGAGCCCCACTCGAAGTTCTGATCCGGTCTCAAAGGCGTGCAGGTAGACGCATTCGTATTTCAGCGACCGCCACAGACGCTCGATGAACACGTTATCCAGCCAGCGCCCACGTCCATCCATGCTGATGCGGATCTGACGCTCTTCCAGGAGCCCGGTAAAACGGGGCGTCGTGAATTGTGAGCCCTGGTCCGTATTGAAAATTTCCGGGGTGCCGTAGCGCATCAGCGCATCTTGTAGCGCCTCGATACAGAACTCCGCGTCCATCGTGTTCGACAGACGCCAGGACAGGACCTTGCGCGTGAACCAGTCCATGATCGCCACGAGATAGAGAAATCCCCGTTTCATGGGGATATATGTGATGTCGGAACACCAGACCTGGTTGGGTCGGTCGATGACCAGATCCCGCAACAGATACGGATATTTCCGATGCTCTGGATGGGGCACACTCGTGCGTGGCTTCTGGTAGATCACCCGCAGACCCATAATCGCCATGAGCCGCCGAACCCGCTTGCGACCGACTTCATGTCCCAGGCGGCGCAGATGCCATGTCATCTGCCGCGAGCCATAATACGGCGTTTCCAGGAACTGGGCGTCGATCAGCCGCATCAACGCCAGATTGGCCTCGTTCTGTGGCACAGGCCGATAGTACACGCCCGACCGGTTGAGTTGTAGCAGCGTGCATTGCCGGATGATCGGCAGACGTGCTCGCTTCGGGTCAATCATCTGCCGCCTCTGATCACGCCCAACCGAGCAGAGGCATCGCGTAAAAAATCCCGTTCCACGAGAAGCTCGCCTATCTTCGCGTGTAGTTTCTCCACATCAGCAGGGCTGACCGGGGGTGCGGAAACCGTCTTCCCGGAAAAGGTCGCTGCC
>NZ_WIPH01000098.1 GCF_009547075.1 Gluconobacter aidae | reverse complement strand
CGGATTATAGACCCAATGACCGTCATTTGCCTCGCCTTCCGAGGTCAGGAGGAGCGTAAGCTCACTTTGTCACGAGAGGAGAATGACAATGTCGACGATAAAATTCATCGGTCTGGATGTCCACAAAGAGACGATTGCCGTGGCTGTTGCAGACGATGGGCGATCGGGAGAAATCCGGTTCCACGGGACAATTCTCAACACGCCCGAGGCCATACGACGTCTGGTGTCGCGCCTGGCTACGCCTGATGCGACACTCCACTTTTGCTATGAGGCAGGTGGCTGCGGGTACGGCATCCATCGCCAGTTGCTGGGCATGGGTATGGACTGCAGTGTCATCGCCCCATCTGTAATACCGCGCAAGCCAGCCGACAGGGTGAAGACGGACAGGAGAGACGCCGAAATGTTGGCGCGACTGTTGCGATCGGGTGAGTTGACGGCAATCTGGATCCCGGATCCGGCACACGAGGCTATGCGAGACCTCGTACGCAGTCGGCGCCAGGTCAGACAGGATCTTGTTGCCAGCCGACAGATGCTTCTGGGGTTTCTGTTGCGCCATGGGCGTAAATTCACCGGTCGTACGAACTGGACAAAAGCGCACTGGAGATGGCTGGGAAGTCAGGCATTTGAAATACCACATCAGCAATTTATTTTGGGTGAAAGCATCCGACGCATTGAAGAAGCTCAGCAGCGTTGCGATCGACTGGACACCATGCTCATGGAGGCGTTACCGCGCTGGTCACTCGCGCCAGTAGTAAAGGCATTGCAGGCGTTGCGCGGTGTCGGCCCCATCGTGGCCATAACGCTTGCTGCAGAAATCGGGGACCTCAGCCGTTTTGAAACACCCAAACAACTCATGGGCTGGCTTGGTCTCGTGCCATCAGAGGCTTCCAGTGGCACCCGTACCCGTCGCGGCGCCATCACAAAAACCGGAAACCGAGAAACACGCGCAATGCTGGTTGAGGCAGCCTGGTCATACCGCCTGCCGGCACGCGAGGAGCGCCGTTATCGGGCGCGTGTCGAGGACTTGCCAGAGGAAATCAGGGCAATTGCATGGAAGGCGCAAGTTCGCTTGTGCCAGCGCTACCGAACTT
>NZ_WIPH01000097.1 GCF_009547075.1 Gluconobacter aidae | reverse complement strand
CTTCCATCATAAATCCCTACAAATCGACGTCTGATCGCCATGAAACACTGGCTTATCAGACAGTTACACGCGTCTCGACCCTCGAAAGAGGGACGAGCGATCACGCGCGTCTACGCATCGCCATGGCCTACAGGGCCGCCTCAATTGGTTTCTCCAATCCATTCAGAACGAAACGTAGAAACTAATGAGGAATATCATCATGCGTGATGACGCAGTGAGAATGCTGTCGGGGCCAAACCAGAGAGCCTGGCTGATGCGAAACACCAGATATAACCCAGAGACTGAGCGTCTTCTGGTATGGAACGTCATAACGTGGAAATGGTGTATAGCTGGGCCAGAAAATATTCTGGAGATCTGTCCGCTGTCTGTTCGGGGGTTCGGTGATCCAAGCGACATCTGGAAGGATGTTCGAGCTAAGGCCAACAGTCAGCTTTATGTTCCGCAGCAACACGGTGATGCTCCCGTACATAATCAAGAAAAACGCAGGGAATGGCTGAGGGAAAGCAGGAGACGAAAATGCCTTCCCGAACGCATTGAAATTTTCAACGTGATACAGGGCCGGTGGGTGCCGGTCACTCAGGAGAACCTGGCGGAGCATTACTCCCGCTTATATTGGGAACCCATCGGGCTGCGCAAAGCGTGGGAAGAAATCGAGGCCGGCGCGGTTGCTGACCCCGAAGCAGAATTGACCCTGCAAGAGCATGCTGAATTTCTGGTCGAGCATCTTTTCGGAAGGCGGTGCAAAAGCCCAGAAACTTCCGATGAGCGTATTTCAGTCATCGTAGAGGATTTTTATTCTGCACGGGAAGAGCAGGAGCGGGCGCCACCACCACCTCCTCCTCAGCAGCTTCCGACATTCGAGGAGCGGTTGGATGCCCGGATGCCCGAAGTGCTCGAAATCTGGGCAGCCTCTCAGACAGGCCATATCACTTCACGGTTGGTGGTCGAAGATCTGCTTCATTATCAATGGCCGATATCTACGATCCATCAACGGGCACTTGGCCGCGCCATGCGGCAGGCTGGATGGACCTTGCAGAGAACTGCAAAAAAAAGGTTCTGGGTTAAAAACGCATGAGGACGATATCGCCCTTC
>NZ_WIPH01000096.1 GCF_009547075.1 Gluconobacter aidae | reverse complement strand
CTAGAGCGAGAAAGAATTGGCCAATGATCTTGGGCGTCATTTTGCTTTCGCCGTGGACGCGCTCTCGGAAGATCATCGGGCATTCCTTGATCCGCAGAGATTTCGGACTGGTCATGAGGATTTCAAACAGGATCTTAAATCCGTGTCCGGTCAGGCGAGGGGCCAGTTCTTCAAAATCCCGCTGCCGCATGAGAAAAAATCCGCTCATCGGATCTTTGATCGGAGCCAAAGCGGACATGGCCACCAGATTGCCCAGGCAGGAAATAGAATGGCGCCAGAAACCGGACAGCCCCGCGCTATTACCGCCCTTGACGTGCCGGCTGGCGACAGCGAGATCGTAGTGATCGTCTCGGACGGCCGCCATCATCGGAATAAGGCATGATTCATCATGCTGCAGGTCACCATCCATGACGGCCACAAAGGTTGCGGATGACGACAGGATACCTTCGGTCACCGCCGATGAGAGACCTCGGCGCCCCAGACGGAGAATGCCACGCACCCGTCGGTCTTGCTCGGCGATCCTCCGGACGGTATGGATCGTTCCATCCGGAGAGTTGTCATCAACAAAAATTATTTCCCATGTGATATCACTGAGAACTTTATCCAGTGCCCTGACCAGAGGTATTACATTATTTTCTTCACAATAGCACGGTATTATTACGCTTAGAATTGGACTTATTGTCATTTATATCTCTGCAACGCCTATTTCATCATGAAAATACGATTTGCAATCATGAAGGAATAATAAGATTTGTAATTATTTAAGGCGCTCCTGTCGTAGCGGGTTGCGATGCGGCCTTTGCGTGAGGGCATGACTGGCAGGATCCCGTGAAGCAGGCAGATCCCGTCGGAAACTGTCACTGTCATCGCCCCGGTCGGCCGGCATGGCTTTGAAGTTCGGAACAGGCGGCATGCCATTGAGAAAGCGGCGGGTCTCTTTGGCGGCTCGAGCCCGGCATCCACGCTCAGGCGGCAGAAGCAGATCAGATTTCAGGCACACCGCATGGATCTTTTGTCAGCGTGATCTATATGTTTGGTCCCATTCCTCCAGCTCCTGAGGCGTAAGGAACGGGACGCCTGTCTGGCCTGTCTTTG
>NZ_WIPH01000095.1 GCF_009547075.1 Gluconobacter aidae | reverse complement strand
CAGGTTCTGTGCGTGCATGACCGGATCATCACCCGTTCGCATGGCCTGCCAGGCCGCACGATTTATGACTGGCGGCATTATCTGGCGGTCATCCAGCGCAAACCGGGCGCCCTGCACAATGGCGCGCCGTTTACCGAATTGCCAGCCGCCTTCCGGACCCTGCAGGATCAACTGCTCAGGCGGCCTGGAGGCGACCGGGAAATGGCTGAAATCCTGGCCCTGGTGCTGCAGCATGATGAGCAGGCCGTCCTCTGCGCGGTTGAACTGGCTCTTGAAGATGGCGTGGCGACCAAGACCCATGTTCTCAATACGCTGCATCGCCTGATCGATGCCAAAAGAACCGTGGTTCCCCGGCTTGATGCCCCACAGGCCCTGGTGCTCGAACATGAACCGTGCGCCGATACAGGGCGGTATGACATCCTGCGAAGGGACAGCCGCCATGCGTCATGATCCTGCCGCTGCTTCACTTGTCGTCATGCTCCGTGGACTGCGGATGTATGGCATGGCCCAGGCCACGGCTGACCTTATTGAGCAGGGTGTGCCCGCCTTCGGGGCGGCCATCCCCATTCTCTCGCAGCTTCTGAAGGCGGAACTGGCCGAACGCGAAGTGCGCTCCATCGCCTACCAGACCAAGACCGCCCGGTTCCCTGCCTACAAGGACCTGTCCGGGTTCTCCTTTGCCAATACGCAGGTCAACGAGCCCATGGTCCGCCAGCTCCATAGCGGGGACTTCATCGAGCGCGCTGAAAATGTCGTGCTGATCGGTGGTCCGGGAACCGGAAAAACCCACCTGGCGACCGCGCTGGCCATCCAGGCGATCACCCATCACCGCAAGAAGGCGCGCTTCTGGTCAACGGTCGACCTGGTCAATGCGCTCGAACAGGAAAAGAACGCCAACCGGGCCGGGCAGATTGCCGACAGGCTGCTCCGCCTGGATCTCGTGATCCTTGATGAACTCGGTTATCTCCCCTTCAGTGCGTCTGGGGGCGCCCTGCTGTTCCATCTGCTCAGCCGCCTCTACGAGCGCACCAGTGTCATCATCACAACCAATCTGAGCTTCAGTGAATGGGGAGACGTCTTTGGTGACCCGAAGATGACGACGGCGCTCCTCGATCGGCTGACCCATCACTGTCATATCCTCGAGACAGGAAATGACAGCTACAGGTTCCGCG
>NZ_WIPH01000094.1 GCF_009547075.1 Gluconobacter aidae | reverse complement strand
GTTGCATTCTGCTTGCTTTCATGGCGCTTGCTCTCTTGTGTGGCGCGGCGGTTCCCATACGTTCGACTGGACGATTTCGGGTAGTGATCTCGTGGAACAGTTTTTCGTCATGATGGCACTGGGTGAGGCCATCATGACTTCCGGATTGTCCATGCGCGGGCGGAGCAGCAGATAGCGTCGGTTTTGCTTGGGTTTTGTGTGAGTTTCCTGTGTACGGTCGCCATATGGTGGCTTTATTTCGGCACCTCGACCATTCAGGCCGAACATGCCTTCACGCATTCTTCCGATCCCGGGCGCCTCGGAGCATATTTTCATTATATTCATGCCATCCTCATCACTGGGATTATCGTGACGGCTGTTGGCATGATATCTTTCTGAAACATCCCCTTGAGACCGTGTCAGGGCCCGTTCTGTCTGCCACAGTCCACTGTTCGATTGGCACCTTCATCCTTCTGGTGGTGCCCAGGCATTTATGGCGATTGATATTTTTAATCCCAATGAGCGCATGCGAAAAGCTGCTCACCCAGGGCGCTGGTATAGAAATGTTTGTGGGTTTGGTCCTGACCGGCGGATGATCTGACATCATCTGATGTCCTGCATGATCAACGGCAAGCGGTATATCGTGATTGCTGCGGGCAGGCAGTTCAAGCCAACTGAGACGCCGCGGCATCCTTCCTTATCTCCTTATCACCACACGAAAATCAGTGCTTACATGCGCGGAAAACAGGCGTTTGATCAGTTTTCCACACGGACAAGTGAGGGACGATTTTTCCTCCGTTTCATGATCGCTCAGATGATAAATAATTCCATTTAAAACAATAATTTAGATATTCAGTGGGACTGAAGTTCATTCCTAATGGATTTTAGTCCGGTTTTTGTCATCAGGGGCGCTATTTTTTTTGGTTCTGTTTTTTGATTTCTAGGCTTTGCGACTCTTTTTCTGAAGAAGGGGAGACGCGCAAGGAGCCTTTAAATATATGTTGCATAATTCCAACGATCCTGGTCGTAAAAAAGGGGTCCTTTATGTAAGTACTTTAATACTTCTATGGATCCCATGTGAATTGAAAGCACAGGACATTTCGAAAGCGTCTGTTTCACAGACGGCAAATGTTCATGAGCGTGTGGATTCATATGCGTCATCTGCAAAAAGTTCCACTTCCAGGACGGTGAACCTGCGTCCATTACTTGTAAAAAATCCGCCAGTGGCAGGTGGTGATAGAGGGGTAGCCCGGACTTCGGATACAACGGAGAACAGCTTTTTCCCGGACAGTTTTCACGACTGGCTGACGCAGAGCACGATGACGGGAGACTGGGCCGGATGTCGGTGAAATGAACGCCGAAACGGATTTTGAATCGTGGTCCATGTACTGGGGCATGAACAATTAT
>NZ_WIPH01000093.1 GCF_009547075.1 Gluconobacter aidae | reverse complement strand
GAATCTCTGGCATAATATCCTCCTTCCATTCCTCATCAGCCAATATATAATGCTTTCTTAAGCTAGCAGAATATACACCAGCTCCACCATTCTCCTCTTCAAGATCTTTCTCAAGCTTCCGCTTCTCTTTCTCCTCGTTACTCCTTGCTCTAGCTTCCAGGACAGCTTGAGGAATACAAGGAGGCCGCTCTTTTGTATCACGAGGCTTAGGAATTGCAACATGAAACCTGTTCAGACAATCATTTATCTTTTTTGACTTCATCTTTATCTCTACCCGCTGATTCAAAAGTCTCTCACAAGCAGCATTCTTGACAGCTATAACTCCATCATCTGTCATGGTACTCATGGTCAATAGGACACTCTCGTCATTAGAATCTCCACCCTGGGCTGCAACAGACTTGATGGCCTCGGCCTTCATCTCCATCACCAATTTCATGTCTTCCTCAGAGAGCCCATCCAATGGCTGCAGATCAATCTTGTTGCAGACAACAATGAGTGGCTTGTTCATGAAGAGAGACTTGATGCTATGAAATAGAGCTGCCTGCTGTTCTATACTGTAACCACAGGATCCAGATATATCTAGGAAGAATAAGACTGCGGCCTTTAAGTGTGCAAGGGCTGTGATACTGCACATTTCTATGATATTCCTGTCTTCGAATGGTCGATCTAGAATACCAGGAGTGTCAATCACCTGGTAACGTAGATATTTATAATCTGTGTGTCCAACGAACAGAGACTTGGTAGTGAAGGCATACGGCTGGACATCTACATCAGCTCTAGTGATTTTATTCATGAAAGAACTCTTGCCCACATTTGGATAACCACAGATTAAAATGGTGCGTGTATTTGGATCTATTGAAGGAAGTCTAGCCATATGCTGTCGTATCTGCTCCAAATAAGCCAAGCTAGGGCTGATGCGCTTTATAACAGTGCACATACGACCTAGAGCAGCAACCTTCAAACTCTTACATCGATACAGCGAGTCTCCATACTTGAGCAACCTAATATAGTCTTTTGAAATCTTCCCAATAATGTTCCTAGCTGTGTTAACCTGACCTAGTGCAAGCTTGTAGTGATCCTTGTTGTATAGTACATGGAGCAAATCTCCATAGAAAGGATGTATGTCATCCAATCGAGGGAATTCATCAATGATGACAGATAGCTTCTCATGGAAGTTCTGCTGAGTGAACTTCACCTTGCGCATGTAGAACTCCCGAAGACGGGAGATGGGATATCCTTTGTGAACGACAGTGGGTGTTTGACGCTGAGTGCGGGAAAGGATGATGTCAATGAAATCCTTCCCAGAAGGAACAACAGTGATCTTCTTGAAGTTATATTGCACCATCTTCTCGTTTCTTCTTTTACCTTTTTATAAAAGATGCATTTGTAAGAGGGAAAGCAAGAATAACATATTATTTCTTATGAAAATTATCAAAAGACCCAATTAA
>NZ_WIPH01000092.1 GCF_009547075.1 Gluconobacter aidae | reverse complement strand
GCATGCTTCCATGTCCGCCCTCACCCGGAAGATGGATGGTCTCCAAAGTCGGCAGCAGGAACGAGGCTCGTTCCCATCCACTCCCAGCTTATTAAAGCGGGCATCATGAGCTTTTTGAAACCGGAGCAGCATTTCTTGTTTCCCGACCTGCCGACCTCCAGCGAAGGCGTCAGAGGGGCTGCTTTTGGGCAGGCGTTCTCAAAACTGAAGACGAAGCTCGACCTTCCGGCGGAAATTACATTCCACAGCTTCCGGCACACCGTCTCGACGAAACTGCGCAATCAGAACGCCAGCTTCCGCGAGCTCTGGATTGACCGAATTTTGGGACATGAAGCTTCACACCGAAGCCAGGGAACGATGAACTACACCACCTCAATCGACGTGCAGAACCTGAAGAGCGTTATCGAAGCGCTGGAATTCCCAACGTTCAGGTTAGACATTCCGGAGCTTTGAAAGACACCCCAAGGTTGAAGCAAGCCTCGACGCGTGTGGTTCTATCAGGCAGATTGTAACGACGTGTTTTGTCTGTTTGAAAGTCTACCCTGATGCCCCGTGGTCGCCCTCGCAAGAACCCGGATGCCGAGCCCGCCCCAAAGAAGGCGCCTCGGGCAAAAGCCAAAGGGACAGCCGCCACTCTCGGCTTCGAGCAACAGATGTTTCTGGCGGCCGACAAGCTGCGCAAGAACCTCGAACCATCGGATTATAAGCACGTCGCGCTCGGGCTGATCTTCCTGCGTTATATCTCCACGGCGTTTGAAGCCCATCATGCCATCCTGCTGCATGATGATCCGGCGGCCGCAGAAGACCCCGATGAATATCTGGCTGAGAATATCTTCTGGGTGCCGGAGACCGCCCGATGGTCGCATCTTAAGGCCAATGCCCGCTCTCCCGGCATCGGCAAACTGATTGATGAGGCCATGCTGGCCATTGAAAAGGCCAACCCGGAGCAGCTGAAAGGCGTGTTGCCCAAGGATTACGGACGTCCCGCCCTTGATAGCGTCATGCTGGGTGAACTGGTCGACCTCATCTCCGACATTGGCATGGGCGGCAGTGAGGATCAGGCCCGCGATGTGTTGGGGCGCGTCTATGAATACTTCCTCGGCGGCTTTGCCGGTGCCGAAGGCAAGCGCGGGGGCGAATTCTATACCCCGTCCAGTGTCGTTCGGACGCTGGTCTCCATGCTCGAACCCTATAAGGGACGCGTCTATGACCCCTGCTGCGGGTCTGGGGGCATGTTCGTGCAATCCGAACGGTTCGTGGAAAGCCACGGCGGCAAGCTGGGCGATATTGCGATCTACGGTCAGGAAAGCAACCACACCACCTGGCGTCTTGCGAAGATGAATCTCGCCGTGCGTGGCATTGGTGCGGATATCCGCTGGAACAACGAAGGCAGCTTCCTGCGGGATGAACTCAAAGACCTGCGCTTTGACACCATCCTCGCCAACCCGCCGTTCAATATCTCCGACTGGTGGAATGCCTCGCTAGAGGAAGATCCGCGCTGGCAATATGGCAAACCCCCTGCTGGCAATGCCAACTATGCGTGGCTGCAACATATCCTGTGGCACCTTGCGCCGAACGGAACGGCAGGTGTGGTTTTGGCCAATGGCTCCATGTCGTCGAACCAGAACAGCGAGGGCGAAATCCGCCGCCGGATGGTCGAGGCTGACACTGTAGATTGCATGGTCGCACT
>NZ_WIPH01000091.1 GCF_009547075.1 Gluconobacter aidae | reverse complement strand
GACTTGGGCTATCAGCCCCTGAAACCGTCACATTGGAATACCCATCGCCGTAAGGCTCGACCGATGCCAGGGCCCTGATGATCCCGGTCGACGCGAACCGTGCTGTTGAGGCCACGAAGCTGGAGTTCGATCCGGCTTCCACTCATCCGAAATCCGGTGAGCCTCCAAAAGAATCCGATTGACGCGGCTTTCCCTTAGGTGCGCGCGATTTTCCTTTTCTAGAAACACCCTCCCCCAAATGGGAAGACCGATGAATGACGCGTAACAACCGCCCTCTGAGGCGGTTTTTTTATTGGAGGGCCTCTATGGCTGATCTGAACTCCTTCGCGGTACGCCAGACGCGCCGTGGTTTCCTCAAGGGCGCCCTTGCCGGAACAGCCCTTGGTGCGCTGGGAGCCTGCACCGTCACGAAATCCGGCAACGTCACCACAATCACGCTCAACGTCGCCAGGGTGAAGGCATACGGTCAGGCGGGCATCAATGCTGTCGCGACGGTTCTGTCCATCGCCGCCGTAGCGTCCGCCATTGGTGCTCCGGCCGTTGCAGTGATCGAGACGGCCTCCGTCGCGCTGTCTGCCGCCCTCACCTCGTTTTCGTCTGCTGCCGGATCGAGCGTGGCTGTCAGTTATGACGACACGACCATCAAGAGCGCGGTCAACTCGGTCCTGGCGGATCTCCAGACTATCGCGTCCGATCTGTCCTCCGCCATCGCGGGTGCGAGCAGCACGGTGTCGCGTTCCGTCCTGTCCGATGCGAACACAGCCCTGTCAGCGCTCAAGACCATCGTCTCGGTGTTCGAGGGGCTGCTCGGCGTCGTGTCTCTGTCCACTCCGGCCATGACGGAATCGCAGGCCCTCCGCATCCTGCGCGTGTCACTGTGACGGCTTGCGTCCGCCTCTACTTTCCGGCCGATGCCTTCGGGCGGCTGATCTGCTGGCGCCTGGAAAGCGACTACAGCCATGCCACGATCGAACTGGGCGGGACGATCTATTCGGCCACCTATCCACGGATCGTCGGTGTCGGTCCGGATGATCCGGACTTCGGGATGCCACCACGGGCCGGGCATGCCTTCACGATCCGTCTGTCGGACGATGAAGCGCTCCGCGCGCTGGCCTACTGCAAGTCCATGCTCGGCACGTCCTATGACGTTCTGGCGATGGCGGGCTGGGCTTTCCGCATCCAGTCGCTTCAGCGCCCCGGCCACGCTTACTGTTTCGAGTACGTCTATGACGCACTCGCGGCAGCCGGGGTGTTCCCGACGTCCAAGCGGCTGGTCACGGGTGAGCAGCTTCTGAACGACCTGTATCAGGCCGGGCGCGTCGAGAACATGGCGCTGGATCATGCCGCTGCCCTGCGTCTGCATACCCGCCTGCTCGGGCAGTCCCGGCCCATTTCCATTCCTGCGCCAAAGGTGACCGTATGAGCCGCTGTCTCGGCAAACGTCCCGCACGTCATGACTGCCGCACCTATCGCCTCGATCCCGTATTGACGGTGTTTCCGGTTGCACCCTACGCCCGCGACTGGTCGCAGAACGTGCCTTACCAGATGCGGGGCAACGACCGCTCCGGCTGCTGGGCCTTTGCCGCTCATGGCGCTCTGGTCGCGACCTGGACGAAAGCCGCGCAGGGTCTCGCCGTGCTCTCGACCGGGAAAGTGCTCGCGAACTATGCCGCCGTCACCGGCTTCGACCCGGCTACCGGTGCGAACGACCACGGCACGATCCTTCTGGACGG
>NZ_WIPH01000090.1 GCF_009547075.1 Gluconobacter aidae | reverse complement strand
CTCCATGGATTTGGTGGCCCATGTTTGACTGGAAGTTTAATTGGGCTCCATGCTCCTGCATCAGATTTCCCGGGTGGCAGAAAATTCTCCTCCGGAGAATTTGATTTGAAAATCTTCAGCATCTCTGGTGGTAATCCTCCTTTCCTGAAAATAAGCAGTTGACCCTCCATGAAAGTAGTTGTTTTCTCATGTGTGGAGGTAATATAAGATTTAAAAATATGATAAGCAAATGTCAATCCAGATGAATAAGCTTCACATGTGAGAGGTAAAAGATATAGATTTATGCTTTTCTTAGATTTAATATGGAGGGGGTTAAAGATGATAAAACCATTTTCATGTAATGTGGTATGTGTTGGAGAGAGACAAATGCCTATAAAGTCAATGTTTTCAATTTCAGGTGGATAGAGTAAGGCATTGTTTAGTTCAATTTTAGTCATCTCATGAGTAGCAGGTCCTAAAGGTGGTTCAAGAGTGTGGGTAGCAGGTCCTAACAAACAGGATTCAAGGATCATAGGGTCTTGGAATAATTTTTCTAAGTCTAGGGGTTGAGGCCTAGGATCTAAGTCAAGCTCAAAAGGGAGAGTAGGCCCTAAGTGTTCCATAGAATCAGTTCGGTCAAGACCACCTAGTTCAAGAGTGGTTGGAGGAGGATCTAAACAAGGTTCATGGTCATCAATGGTAAGATCTCCAAATTTAGGTTGAGGTAAGTCTAGAGGAGGTGTTTCACTCACTAAAGCCTCATCAGTTTGTTTGCAGATACATCTTTGGCTGTGTGAAGGAGGGTTCATCTATCTCATTGTGGCCAAATCGTCTGTAACATACTATATCAACCACAACATCAGAATGGAAAGTTTGTCGCCACTCTGCTGCAAGCTCACATACATGGACAACTGCTTCCATATCATCTCCATTAACATGAAAGATTGGAGCGTCCAAGGCTTTAGCAACATCAGTGCAGTACTGAGAAGACCTTCCGGACCTAGGATCAGTGGTGAAAGCAACCTGATTGTTAATCACAATGTGAATTGTTCCACCGGTGGTATAGTTAGGAAGGGCACTGAGATGAAGAGTCTCATATACCACGCCCTGGCCTGCAAAACTTCCATCACCATGGATCAATACGCCCATGTTTTTTGTCCTATCAGTGTCATTGGAGTAATATTGTTTTGCTCGTGTCTTGCCAACCACAACTGGATCAACTGCCTCCAAATGACTTGGATTTGCAACTAAAGATAAATGAATCCTCTTGCCACCTCTGGTTGGTCTGTCATATGAAGTACCCAAATGATATTTTACATCGCCAGTTCCAGTATACAAGCCAACTTCCCCATCTACAGGCTTTGTGCCGCCACTGAATTCACTGAAAATCTGGCGCAATGGCTTCCTGACAACATTACCCAAGACATTCAGCCGTCCTCTATGAGACATTCCAATAACAATACTCTCCACTCCCAAGTCAGCAGCTCTATCAAACATTTCTTTCATCCCTGGAATCAGGGTCTCCCCACCTTCAAGCCCAAATCTCTTTGCAGCTGTCCACTTGGTAGCCAAGAAATTCTCAAACTCGGTGCTCCAAATGAGCCTATCCAGAATTACCTCTCGCCGTTCCCGACTGTACTCCATTGGTTTCACTGTCTCAATCTTGTCTCTCAACCAATTACACTTGTCTCTATCAGGGATGTGCATGCACTCATATCCAACATTCCCACAGTATGCCTGCTCCAGCCTGTTCAAGATATCACGGAGGGTCTGCACAGGGCGATTTTCTGACAAGAATCCAGACATCCTCCAGACACCAAGGAAGAACTCCCTATCCAAGTCCGCCTCTGTGAATCCATAGAAACCCAAATCCAAATCATCAGGGATTGCACGCTGTTCCAAACCCAAAGGATCTAACTTGGCCTTCATGTGGCCATTGACCTGGTAGGCCCTGACCAGCAGCAACAACCGCATGCTCTCCTGGATAGTTTGGCCAGAGATTCCCGGTGAAGTGGCTGCTTGACCGACAAAGTTCCTGAAGAAGT
>NZ_WIPH01000009.1 GCF_009547075.1 Gluconobacter aidae | reverse complement strand
CAGACGCCCGGTTGAGGGCGGCTGGACGTCGGGGCTCGGTGGAGCTTGGCGACGCAGGAGCCTAGCGGAATAGAGCGTGCGAACCCTTCAGGGCCGCCCCGATCCTTCTTTTCTTCTGCCCTTCAAACCACCCACGGGTCAGTATCGAAGAGATGGAAAAGACCGGCCTTTCCCTCCCGGGTCTCCTTCTTCGTCTTCCTTTTCAGAATCTTCCGCTCCTGGCGAGCCTTGCGCCTTTTCTTCTCGTCAGCCTTCCAGCAGTCCCGGAGAACCGGGCGCAATTCTTGATACTGGCCTGTAATGCGGCCGTAGGACACGCGGCGGTAGCGCGCGAAGCCTCCGAAACGATCGACATTTTTCAGTAAAGTGGCTCTCCCCAGCCCGGGATAGAAGATGACGGCAACGCCATCCTGCGCATCGGGTGATGAAGGCAGCCGGAGGAGAAGAGTGGCGAAGCCATTCGAGGTCTGAACCCATCCGGGCGCTGGCCCTGCCAGTTTCCGCAATGGCATCAGGTCGAAGTCGGGACAGTTCTCGGCTATGGCCGCGGAGAGAGGCGGAGACCTGTGCCAGAAGCTGGCGCTACAGCCCGGCCAGTCTTTTGAGGCGTCCGTCGGAAACAGGATTCCGAAGACGGTGATGAGATCAGCCTCATAGACAAGCTGACCGCCCTGCCATTTGGCAAAGCCCGGATCATCGAAGCAGTCGAAATACTCCATGCCCCGGATACTGACGTCGGGATAGTCGTCAGAAAGCCCATCTCCGTGACGGAGGAAGGACGTGCCGATGCCGTTTTCGAGGGTCATCACCAGCGTCGTGTCGTTCTCCCACGCCATCTGGTCTGGTGCACAGGTCCGGTAGGCGCGCTCTCCGGCGATCTGGCGCAGACGGTCCTGCGGGCCGGTGAGCGTGAAGACTGTTGTGACGGGAGTAGCCACGGAAAGCATCCTTTTCTTTTTTCAGATGCTCTCCCGCAAGGCGCAGACGGCTGGACGGGACAATGGCGCGCCCTCCAGGGCGCGGGCCGCGTGCGGCCGAACCATTGTGGCGGCCAGACGGCCTGTGGCGACTGGACTTCCTTTTCTCGCCCCTTCCCTGCCTGTCCCCACCAGCAACTCCTCTATCCTTCATCTGTTTCTATGGATGTTCAACCAACCGGCCTCGCCGGAGCCTATTGAGAAACAGGATGCTTTTATGAAAACTTCCCTGATGATTGCCGCTGCTGCCGGACTTCTGGGAACAACACTTGCTTCCGCCCAGGCAGAGCCGGGTGGATGCCTCAAGTACGGTGCCGCAGGCGCCGTAGGTGGCCATGTTGCCAACCATCATGGTGTTCTGGGCGCCACGGGCGGATGCATCACCGGTATGTACGTCCGACATGAATATCGGAAGGAAGCACGTCACAAGGCGGCGCTTTATGACAAGGATCATCCAGGAGCCAAAGGCTCCTATGAAGAGAAGGCCACGGCCTATGACGTGGAGCATTCCACAAAGCCTGGTCAGATGAATGGGACTGCGGCCGAAGCGCCGAACGGTCAACCGCAGTAAAAGCCACTCTCCCGTATGGGATCAGAAAGGCAGGGCTTTGCCCCGGCTTTTTTTTGTCTTCTTTTTCTGCTTTGGCGCTGCTGGATGGGTCTCTGGGTAGCGGTCCGTAAGAGCGCTGTCCCTCAGCGTATAAGTCGCAGGCCGAAGGCCTAGTCTTACCCTCAGTACAGATACAGGGGAGAACAGGATGACGACTTATTCTCACAAACGGGAATACCACCAGTGGTTCGCCTGAGGCTGAGGCCCCGGGGTGGGCCTTCGCGCGTTGAGCGGAGCGACAACGCGCACGCGGCCTGGAAGAGCCTTCAGGCAGAACTCAAAGGTGCGAAAGGCGAAGACAGGATCCGCACCCTCCTGAACGATCTGGGACGGCCAAGCCTCCATGACGTTCGTCTTCCCAAGGCCTCTGGTGATGGCACAACCCAGATCGACCATCTCGTCCTTTTGCCCCGTGCCCTCATGGTCATCGAGACCAAGCACTATGCAGGCCATCTGAGCGGGCATCCGAATGACGAATACTGGCGCCAACGTCTAGGGAAAGAGGAGGCTGGCCGCCTGATCTACAGCCCTCTTCGCCAGAATGCGGGCCATTGCGCAGCCGTCCGCGCTGTGACGTCACAGGCCTGTCTGGATGTGGAGATCCTGAATCGCGTGGTCCTGACAGGACGCGCTAGCGTCAGCCCGGCCCTTCAGGCCAGTGTCAGAACCCCGGACGCCCTCGCCGACGAACTGCGACACAACTGCGGAGAGGCGTCAGGACTGATGATGGGCTTGTGGCAGAGGATCGTGCGCGTCGCCCATCACACAAAGAGATAGGCGATAGCGTCTTATTCCACGGCAATACCGATGGCGGCCGCTGTATACCGGGTTGTCGGCAGGATCCTGACCACCACCTCCCCGCTAACGTCGGAGAGATAGAGAAGCCCGTCTTTCGGGCAGCCCAAAGGGCGCCCATCAGGATCGAGCACCAGGCGAAGGCTGGTGATCGGGCTGACTTCATAAACATGATGCTCGTCCCAGGAGACGAACGCCTGAATCCGCCCTTTTTCAAGCACAGTATGCAGCGTTCCCGGGAGAATACCTCGGGTTTTCTGCTTCAAACGCTCTGACATGAACTGACCAACAGCCTCTTTCTGCTGTTCGGTCAGGCTCTCATATGTGCAGGGGGCGGGATAGATCGGTTCACCAGTCACGCGGCCAGTCCTTCCTTGCTGAGATGGATAAGGAAAGCCACAGAGGGGCCTCCCTTATCGAGACAGGTCAGTGTTTTGCCGACGCCTGGCGTTGCTCGTCAATAAAGTCCGTGACGTCTTTCAGGACGCCATCCGGAATTTCCTCACCGTCATCAAGATCGACTTCCAGACCTTCAGCCGGTGCCTCCGTGCTGCCAGCCGACAGGCCCAGGCAGAAATCCGGATCTTCAGGATCGTAATCGACCCGCACAGCCCATCCATCCGACAGGAAGACGAAATCGCTGAGCAGTCCGTCATCCTCAAGATCGTCGTCGTGCTCCTCCTCAGCCTCGGATGGCAGATCGGAGGCCTTGCAGACACCTGCATACTGGCCAGGAAAGGCCGTGTTCAGCGCATCCACAACCTGCTGGGTCTGCGGACGAAAAGGCCCGGTCTTTGAGACCGGCATCGCATCACACATCAGTTCAGCTTCCAGCAGGTGGAGGTCACATGCTGACTGAAGGTCAGACGCGTATTGCCGTTGTGATCACCAATCAGCTCGCACCGCACCCAGGTGTAAGGCTGTGCCGCACCATTATCCTTCTGGAGGATCAGGATATTGCCCTCCTCGCCTGCGCTGGAATGGATGAGATAATTCTTGTTCAGAAGATCCTGAAGACTGTCAGGGATGGCTTCAAATGTGGTTCGGACAGAGGCCGCATGGCCTCCGGCCACGGGTGACGGGGTCGCAATCCCCATGCTCCCAAGCGCGGGATCGAGGGCCAAGGCTGGCGAAAGCGCAGCGGCCGTGAGGCCGGCTGCCAGGGCGAGAGAAGAAAGAAGGCGGGTCACGGTCTGTCCTTGCGGTTCATTGGATCTGAAAAGATCGCTTTACCCCGCAAAGGTAAAGACCGCTTCTGCGACTTCCTAAAAGAGAATCAGAGCTTTGCAGGGCGTCCGCGACGCTTCTCCGGGATTTTCCGCACAGGCACCTCAGGCGCGGTCTCTTCAACAGGCGGCTCAGTCTGACCGTTTTTTCCTTGGCCAAGACCGATCTCGCGAGCAAGCTCCGTGCGACGACGGGAATATCCTGGCGCCGTCATGGGATAGTCGTAAGGCAGGCCCCACTTCTCGCGATACTCTTCCGGCGTAAGATTGTAGGCCGTTTTGAGGTGGCGCTTGAGCAGCTTCAGCTTTTTTCCGTCTTCGAGACAGATGATGTAGTCCTCGAACACGGACCGCTTCGGATTGACCGCCGGGACCAGCTCGACTGGCTCTGGCTCCGGCGCCTGACCTGCCGTCGCAAGGGCTGCATGGACAGTCCGGATCAGCTCGGGAATCTGTTCTACCGGTACCTCATGAGCACTGACGTAGCTTTCGACAATATCGGCCGTTAGATGACGGAAATCTGTTTCAACGTCTGTGGTCATTTCAAATGCCTTTTTCAAATTTTGACTGTGTAGAGTGTCTGTCTATACGCAAGATAACATGACAGGTCACTGAGGTCGCGTCGCTCGCGGCATAGGAGCCGGGGCAACACCTCGTCCCAGATGACGGTGTTCGGAGCAGTAGTGCGTATCGCCTTTCGGTCCGATGAACCCGAAAGCCGCCCCCTTCCCGCACACGTCGCAGTCATAAAGCCAGCCAGACTTCGTCCTGGGCCGCAGGGAGGTGTATGGCCTGTCGTCAGGACTGTGATGATCGGGCATGCCTTAAAACCCCATGGCATCAAGAGCGGCCGCCGTGTGCCGGAACCGGCCCCCTGTCTCTCTTCTCTTCGATTGCCCCTGCTGGCGCAGCCAGCCCGTCACGCGATGCTCGGCAGGGATGTCCTCAATGAAGCCTGACGGCCTCGCTGAAACACCCTGACGATAGCCGACACTGCTGATCGTGGCCTGTTGCATCGCACGGGTCAGCGACACATAGGCCAGACGGCGCTCCTCCTCATAATTGCGCTCGCCCATCCCCGGAAAGACTGTCTCTTCCCAGGCTGGCAGGAAAACGTGGGGAAACTCCAGACCCTTGGCGCGGTGCATGGTCATGAGCTGCACCCGATCGCGCCCACGCTCGTTCGGTGAGGCCGTGGCAAGGGCTGCGTGCTCCAGAAGATCCTGAAGCCGGGTAAAGCCCTCGGCCAGCCCAACCAGCTCGGACAGGTTCTGCAAGGCCGTCTCCCCTTCTTCAGACGCGGCCTCCCGCCACATCGTGTAGTAGCCGGTCTCCTTCAGGAGCGTATCGAGGCGATCACAGAGCCGCATGTCCGGGATCTGGCCGATCCGGGAGACCGTCTCACGGAAGGCAAGCAGGCTGTCACGCACCTTGGCGGGAAGCGTGGCCGTAGTGACGGCGGCACACAGGCTGAGGCCGCGATCCTGCGCCTTCTGCTCGATCTGGCCAAGCGCCTTGGCGCCAAGGCCGCGCCTGGGCACATTGGCCACGCGCCGGAACGCCTCATCGGACTGGCGACTGTCCGGACAGGCCGCCAGCATCAGGAAAGCGAGCGCGTCTTTCACCACGGCCCGGTGGTAGAACCCGACGTCGCCGATGATCTCGTAGGGAATACGCGCCTTGAGCAGCGCTTCTTCCAGAGAGCGGGACAGACGGTTGATCCGGTAGATCATCGCCATGTCGTGCCAGGCGACGCCTTCTGCCGCACGACGTCCCATCTCGGCTGCAATCGCGTCGGCCTCATCTGACGCATAATCGTAGGTGAGCACCTCGATCTTCTGACCATCGCCCTTCTGGGTAAACAGCGTCTTCGGGATCCGGCCCGGGTCTCGCGCGATGATGGCGTTGGCGGCCTGGAGGATATGATGCGTCGAGCGGAAGTTTTCTTCGAGCTTGAAAAGTCTGGCCCCGTCAAACTCCCGAACGAAGTTCCGGATGAAGCCAATTTTGGCCCCACGCCAAGAATATATTGATTGCGAATCATCGCCCACGGCAAAGAGTTCCCGTGAGTATTCAGACATATAGGTGAGCCACAGCATCTGCGCACGGTTCACGTCCTGAAACTCATCGGCCATCACAGACGTGAAGCGCTGCGACCACCTGTCACGGTAGGATCGGTCATTCATCAGCGCAAGCGTTGGCCACATCAGCAGGTCCGAGAAATCGGCGGCATTCTGCTCGCGCAGGGTCGCCTGATAGATCTGGTAGAGCCGGACGGCAAACTCCCAGCCTTCGACATCGACCATCTGACGCGCTGCACGGCGGCGCTCGATCAGCCCGCGCACCCAGGCCGGTGCGGCCTCAGGTGTGACGAGGTTCTCCTTCAGATGCCCGATCCGCTCGCCCATTGTCTTGACCTGCCGGACGTCACACTTCTTGCCTGTGTCCGGTTCGGGCACAGTGTCGGGGTCCATGGCCTTCATGAGACGACGGATCAGCGCCGTCGCATCGTCTGCATCGCGGATATCGAAGCCGGGGTGCAACTGCGCCACCTCAGGCTCTGCCCGGAGCTGCCGCGCCCCGAGGCCGTGAAAGGTGCCAAGCCAGAACGGAGCCTGTCCCTCGCCTAAAACGCTCGTGATGCGCTCGCGCATTTCCTGAGCAGCCTTGTTGGTAAAGGTCACGCACAGGATCTGTGACGGGCGCATCCCATACATCTGAATCCGGCACGCCACACCAGCCGTAAGCGTCTTCGTTTTTCCCGTTCCGGCCCCGGCCAGGACCAGCACGCGGCCAAGCGCCATGGCGGCCTCACGCTGCACAGGGGTCAGCGGATCCAGTACGGGTGCGAGGGTTTGGGGATAGGCGCTCATGCGGGCACCTGCTCAACCGGATAGACTTCAGACGCCACCGGATCCTCAACGGCCACGACATTGCTGCTGTCGGTAAAGAGGGTCAGCGGATGATAGAGATTGAAGCCCTCATGAGGGCCGTCCCAACGCCCGGCAATGACGAGGGCCAGTGCGCGGTTCAGGCCGCTGCCCAGCCACACGAGCTGATGCGGGACCGGCATCTCCGGCGCTTCAGGATCCGTACAGCCGAGGCGGCGCGCATGATCCATCCAGATCGCAGAGGCCTTTTCGTGGCCCAGCATGTTGAAGGTCAGGCCGCTCTTGAGAACCATCTGGTCGATATGCTGGCGGGCCGTTGATCGGGTGTCGTTATACATCATGACGTCCTCAAAAGCCTTGGGGCAGGCTGACAAAGTGAGCGTTGGGAGTTCAGGTCCGTTCAGACGGACGATCGTGGACTTGCGGGTGAAGACGATCAGCTCGCCGTCGCGGTCCCAGGCGTCATTCAGGCGATCACCGCCGATCACGACACCCTGCACCAGACCCTCGGGCGTCTGCGCCTCGCAGAAGACCTCAGGGGCAGAGGATCCCACCCCGGCACGCTTCCAGACCTTCATGGCCTCCGTGTCCTGCCGCCACAGGATCAGCGTGACGGCCTGCCAGCTCAGACGGGATTTACTCTGTTTCATGCGGCCACGTCCTGACGGGCGCGGCGCTGCAGGACCGCGTTCCAGTCCTTGTCCCTGGCACTCGGCGAGTAGCGCAGGGGTTTCAGCCCGGCCTCACGGATCATGGGTGCATAGATCTCTTCGTAACGGTCGCCCTGGGCATCGCAGTCCACGGCAATCATGACACGGCCGCCTGCCTCAAGGGTGCCGAGAAGCGCACGAAACTCCTCCAGGGCCTCGGGGCTCATGCCGCCACCTGTTGAGACATACAGGCTGGGTTCGAAATTGAACGGGTCCATGGCTGCATAGGACAACACGTCGATGGCAGACTCACCGATGACCAGACGAACGGGCGTTTCCCCTTTTTCGCCAGTCCTCATCCGGAAGAGCATCTTGCCACCGCCGCCCGAGGAAAAGCCGCGATAGTCCGGCCCGCGCATCTCCATGCCGGTCAGCTCGCCTGCGTTGTTGCTATGGGCGAACCAGGCCGTGCCCTTCATGCCCTCACGCAGAAGACCCTGCTGGATCGCCAGACGAAGGACGCTCTCCGGCAACGCACGGTCGCGGGTCAGATAGGTCCAGGCGGCCGACCCCGGATGGGGCGCCTGACGGTTCTTCCACATATATTGCGGATCACGCGCGGGCTTGCGCTCCTTCGGTTCCGCCACGTACTCGGCCCCGCTCGGCGTCAGGCCCAGCATTCCACGCAGTTCAACGCGCGCGTTGCCAAGGGACATGCCCGGATTGAGGAACCGGACCAGGTCGATGACCGAGCCTTTGACGATCGAAGAGGAGTTATGCGGATCCCACCAGCCCTTGCCGCCGTGGGTCACGATGATGCTCTCGCCCTTCTGGCGACGAAAGCGCATGTGACGGGCGGAACTTTCGGACCGGGCGAACCTGTAACCGGCATGTTCCAGAACAACGATGCAACTGATCTCGTCACGAAACTTCTGGAGTTCGTCGTTCATCTGCTGAGGCGAGTTCTGGTAAGCCATGACGGAAAATCCTCCGGAACGTCCGTTACTTTCGATCTTTGGGAAGTATAGTAAATTACCGTCACAATATCCACTGAATATAACGGAATACCGTGCAATATATTTACTTGTTTTATGGAAATAGTTCTTGCGTCCAGCGCGACAAAAACCAGTTTTTCTTGTTCGTCCTGCGGGGGTCTCGGGGGCAGCGCAGCCCCCGGTGTTGCCGCTGAAAGGAAATGTGTGGAGACGTTTTTCTCGTCCCGTCCTGCCAGGAACACGACAGTTGCGGGCCGAGGGTGTCAGGACCGGAAGACTGCGGATCGGCAAAAGCGGGTTGCGGGCAGCGCGGGACATCGTCCTGCGATGAACGCGGCCTTCTTTTGACGAAAGACGCGGTCTGGAGCCCGAAGGGTTGTCTTGAGACCCTCGGTCCGTGACTGTCACACTGATCGCATGACGGCGAGGTCGGAACACAGCTCCGTGCCACCCCGCAAGGGGTGGTTGAAGCGGCAACGTCTGATGGTTCGGCATGAACGGATCCTTCAAGAAGTGTCACCAGTCTGCCCGTGCCATCTGCGACTGAAGCGCTCGGCCTCAGCTTTTTTTCAGGGATCGCGCATCCTTCCTCTCCTCATCGTCCTTCTTCGTCTGCCCTTTCTGTCGCTCCAGGTCCGCCAGTGTGCGTCTCACGGCCTGTGAGAACCGCGTTTTTCCGTCCCAGAAACGGCGTGAATACGCGCGGCGGTCCACCGTCGCCGTCCTCATGCCACACCTTCCGGACGATCAAGGCTGTCCAGGAGCTTCTCGTGTGACCGACGGCGCAGGGTCGCGGCCTTGCGGCGGAAACCGGCCGTCAGGCGCGATGGCAGCATGAGGGACTGATCCGTGTCCTCCAGGAGCACGGCCTCTGCCATGAGGCGGACACTCAGCGCGCGCGCTTGACTGCGAGGGACTGTGAGGGGAGCGGGCGTCGAATAGAACATAAAACCTCCTGAGACCCGCCTCTGTCAGGAAGCGGGTATAAAAAGACCGGCTCCAGGGCCGGTTTGCGTGCGTGTTTCGAAGAAAGAGGACGTCAGCGGCCTGTGTCGGTGAGGATCCTCACATCCCCGTCCTGGGCGCTCACGACGATCTCGGGTTCAGGCGGCCCCTGATCGGTACCCGGGCGGACTTCGTAAGCGCCGCGCACGAACACGAGCTGGCCCTTGCGGGCGCGTCGCTCCAGAAGATCTGTCAGAAAATCGTTGTGGCAGACGATCCTGTGCCACACGGTCTGGGGGACGCGGCGGCCGGTGTGGGGGTCGGTACGGTGGCTGTCCGTCGCCAGACGGAAAAGGGCCACGCGGTGTCCGTCCTGTCCTGTGCGGATTTCAGGATCCGCGCCAAGGTTGCCAATGACGATGGCAAGGCTGAGGGTCTGAGCCATTGCTCTGTCCTTTTCTCTGGCCCGTGTCAGAAAAGCTCGGCCTGCACGGGCGCGGCAGGGAGAGGCTGGTGTTCGGATGGCAGGGAGATCCGGAAGCGCTGTGCCAGACGGGCCAGATCGGCCCGGTCGCGTGCCTCCTGCTCGGCGGCAAGGGCGCGCGTGTAGGCGTCGATCAGCCCGCTGCCGATGATGCGGTTGCGGATGTCGCGTTCGACGTCCGACCAGGTCCACGCCGGATCGCCATAACAGCGGTACAGGGCGATGCCGCGCAGGAAGCCCAGACGCGCCTGTGTCGTGGAGAACTGCGCGCCCCAGAAGCCGTGGATGTCGTAATGGGCGATATGCCCGAACATCTGGCTCAGGCGGTTGTACAGTGTGCGGTTCCACGCGCTCTGCGGAAACCCGCGTGCGATGAAGGACAGGAGCGCGTTGCCGATTTTCGCTTTCTCGACCGTGTCACTGAACTGCGTCGCGGTGAGGCCCTGAGGCTCGATCGGCGGCCGCCGCAGGGACGGGCACGCAATGGATGCTGGCTCTATGCTGCTCATGACCGCACCTCGCGGTTAAGCATCGCCTCAACCCTGGCGAGGTAGGCTTTGAACGGCGTCTCCTCAGGGATCATCCTGATCCACTGCTCGGTACCGAGGGATCCCTTCCACCGGGCCTCGCAGAAGCCCTCGGGATGATCGCTCCCACGCTCGGGTGTCACAGACACAAGAAAGGAGGCCTCCGGATAGTCGCCGCGCAGGCGCGTGCCGTACTCGGCGACGGCTGCCCGGATCCCGGCAAGATCAGGCGCCTCGATCCGGGTCTTTCTGTAACGGCCCGGAGATAAACAGGAGATTAAGCTCCCGTGAGAGGCCGCAGGGATGGCAGCCAGAGTGTATGTCGGCATGGTGATCTCCACACAGGACAGCGCCGCCCGTGAGGGCGGCTGATCTCGGATCGGTCAGAGAAAGGCGGGAAGCACCACCACCAGAACGATGAAGGCTGCGAACAGCGCTGCACCTCCTACGAAGCCCGCGACTTCGAGCCATTCTGTGCGGTTGCGGGGACGCAGATTGGAAAAGTCGGCCATGTCATTCTCCTGTTTTCTTTCATGACCTCTTCCGGCGACCGCAGCGGAGACTGGCTGGCAAAGGCGCTGCAACGCAGCGGGATCGGACGACCCGCAGCGCAGCGAGGACACGGCCGACCCACCCTTTGCCAGACAGGCTCCGGTGTGGTGCCTGCCCTCTCTTTTTTTCCCTTCCCCCTTTTTCTTTTCCCGCCTCCTACTGCGCGAGATTGGCGACCTGCCGCGCCAGGCGGACACAGAGCGCACGCGTCACGGGATCGTCCTCGTCCACAACCGCACCGGTCAGAACCGGCAGAAGGCGGCGCGCTTCAGGTGCCGAGAGATCCAGATGCCAGCACGCGCCGATCTGCGTGGCCACCGCATCCGGCTGATCGACCGGGCGGACGGACACCGAGACCTCATTGCCGTCCACGTCTCCGGGTTCGAGAACGGTCTTCTGACCGTCTGGCAGGCGAACCGGGCGCAGCCCGCTCTCGTTCGGCTCGTCGGCCGTTGCGTCCAGCACAAGCTGACCGGCTGCCTCGGCCGTCTCGGCCTCGACCTGAAAGGTGACGCGATCGGAGAGAAGCTGGCGCTCGCTGAGCGTCACAATAAAAACGGGCATGTCGGGCTCCAGAACTGAAAAAGGCCGCTCCGGAACGGGCGGCCTTGAAGGGCGGACGAAAAAAGAAAGGCTTAGTCGCTCACAAATTCGGAGCTGCCGAACACGTCCTGCCAAGGGCTGTTGCTGGTCAGGTGGCAGTCGGACTGCCAGTCGTAATATCCGGACTTGAACCGCGACGTGATGGCCTGGAGGGTTTCGGTCGCCGTCTCATCGAGATCCTCCTCGGTCCGCACAGTCACACTGCCGTAGTGGCTTTTGCGGACGGAAAACTTCACCTTCGGGAAAGCCTTCTTCAGCATCCGGCGGATGTTTTTGGCCGCCAGCGTGCCGCTGCTGTCGTCGCCCTGCTCCAGATGGGCATAGTCCGGGTTGACGCGGAGTGCTGCGACCTCGGCGGCATGTTCGGCTTTCGCGCGCGCTTCGGCTGCCACCTTCTCAGCCTCAACCTCTTCGGCATGGGTGCGGAGGAAGGCGATCTCCTCAGCGCTTGCCAGTTTCTTGTCGGCTTCGATCCGCCACTGGACACCGCGCAGAATGGCCTCGGGCAGACGACGGGAGATCGAGCCACAGGCAAAGACGATATCGTAGGAGGCGCTCCCGCCCGACACGATGGCCCCGCCACGCGACAGGGACCGGACGGTGGTCGGGCTTTCCTTGCCGTAAACAGCCATGACGATTCCGGCTCCCCGGCTGTAGAGGTGAGTGTAAACGCGGGTGCCGACCTGAATGGGAGCGAGAGTGGGGACGAACATCGTCTGATCCTTTTCCTTTGGATTTTCGTGATGTCTTCTCCCGCGTCAGCGCGGGAGGGCCGGGTCAAAAGCGGCGCGTGCGCCGGCACCGGAAGCGGCGCAGCCGGTGAGGAGCCACCTTTTGACCCGGACGGAGCGCGATGGCAGCGCCCCTCCCCTCCTTTCCTTTTCTTTTCCCTCTCCCTGCTTCAGGCCACGACAACGATTTCGAGGTGGTCCCGCATGAACTGCATGGCCTCGGTGTGCTCCGACGGCTCGGGCTCGGGCGCTTGCAGAGAGAAAGTCTCTTCGGAGTCCGGCTCCGTCACTGGCACGACAGGGCCGTGCGACAGGTCGGCCTCATCATCGGCTGCTCCATCGAAATCATCTTCAGGCATCTCGTCCAGGTCCTCATCGTCCACCACGCTTTCCAGCTCCCGGATCTTCGCCTGTTTTTTCTTCTGCTTTTGCGTCCAGACGTCCTGCGCCTGCGCAAACGATGCGACCTCGGGCAGCCAATGGCCTTCCCCGACATGGTTCATGAGGACCGCACGCATTTCCTTGCCGGTGTTCTGCGGCGCAAGCCCTTCTGCCTGCACGGCTTTGGTGATGCCGGGCTTGCTGTAGCATTTGAGGAACGCCTCAAAGGCCATGCTGGGCATCTTCTGGTCGGCACCGAACAGGACGCCCACGAGCTGCGCTGGCAGGCCACTGCCGCTGTGCATCGACACGTCGCAGTTCAGGATGCTTTGCAGGACGGTGACGGCATGGCGGCGGATCAGCGTCTCGTCACGGACAAGGCTGCCCTCAGGGAACAGGTCAGCCATCGCGAGCGTGCGCGCGGTTGGCTCTGACCAGTTATTCCCGCTGGCATCGCCATGCACACGGACGTTCTCGGCTTCCAGCGCCAGCAGGAGGGCTGCGATCAGCTCCCATGGATCGGCCGTCTCGGCCACCTCGCCGAGGGCTTCGCGCAAGGCGACGGTGCGGATCTCGCCGATCATCTTGTGGCCGGTCCCGGAAACGTCCGGTCGTTCCTTGGGAGCCTCGGGCTCTGCGGGTCCGTTCGCATGGCTTTGCGTGAAGGCAACAGAAGGGCGGCAGCGTTCTTCCACGATCTTCAGGGTCCGGGGATTAAGGCCGTAGCCCATGACCTCACCCTCCTGTGTCGCCATCCAGGTTCCCATGGTGATGAAACCTTCGGGCGCGCGGACGTATCCGTACTCGTCCGAGCCCAGAATAATGGAGTTTTCGGGCCGCTCATTGTCCAGCCAGTCCTGCTGCGCTGCCGCGTAAGCCGTGGCATCGAGCGTGTAGCGGCTGTCCGTTCCGGGCTCGGCAAACAGATCCTCCATCCAAACGATATTGTGCTTGCGCGCAAGATCATCACCAAACCGGGCGTCGCGGGCATACCATTCCCGCTGCTCAAGGTTCCGGGCAAGGGCGCCCCAGGCCACGGTGTCCTTCGGATCATCGGCCTTCACGCGATACTCGGCCGGATCCTCGTCGTCTTCCACGCTCTCGGAGAACATTTCCGCCCATGCGTTACGCTGCTCGTCCAAAGATGCCTGGGCGATAATCTTGCGCTGGCGGTCATCCGGTCCACGCCCAAGGGCGATGGCGTCGAGGATGGGCGGGTGCAGCTTCGCCAGAAGGCTAAGACGCTTGAGATAGCTCGGCGTCACCATCAGGGCCGAACAGACCTGCGGATCCGTGTAGCCAAGCTCCTCACGCAGGCGGGTGACGCTGTTCCACTGCTCCGGCTCCGTCATGTCGAGACGGACGAAGTTCTCGCTGACGGCGGCCAGGGCATCGAGGTCTTCGCTCTGATCTCCGACATAGACGTCGATTTCAGGAAGCCCCGCATAGATGGCTCCCTGCGTGCGACGATGTCCGGCCACGATCATCAGGCGTCCGTCTTCCAGTTCCCGGACGGCGGGGGGATGGAGGATGCCGATCGCCCTGATGTTCAGGGCCAGCTTGCGCAGTTCCTCCAGACTTCCGATGGAAGAGCGCGGATTGTTCGGGTTGGGCACAAGGGTTTTCGGATCGACGCGGCGAAGTTCGGCCATGGAACGCTCTTTCTATGATTTTTCAGATCTCCCTCCCGCGTCACGGGCCAGCCAGCCGCGCAAGGCCGCGCGCAGCGCGCCCGGCCTGAGCCTTGCGCGGCTGGCTGGTTCGTGACAGCCCCGCCTTTCCTCTTATTGCTTCACCCTTTCAGAACACACTTCTTTCAGAAATTGCATCAAATCCGTGAATGCTGTATTTTATGTAAATAAAGGAGAACGCTATGCGCACATTCTCGACAAGCGATTTGTCCCGGAAATCCGGAGACATCATCGCCAGTGCCCTGCAAGGGCCAATTTCAATTAATCAGCGCGGCAAACCACGGTTGGTTATGCTGAGTGTCGAACAATACGAGGCATTGGTGGGAAGCGCACCAGAGCGTACTGCCGGTGCCACTACGGAAATGCCTCAGGATCTGGTGCACGACGTAGCAAATGCGATTGACGGGTACCTGTTGGAAACCCGCACAGAACCATGAGTCAGACTTTTCGGCCCGGGATGGTACTGCGATACCCTTATCTCTGGCATTGGCAGAGCGGAAATGGCGAAACAGAAGGACGCAAAGATCGTCCAACAGCAGTTGCCGCAGTCTTTGTGGGACGTGATGATCGTCAGTACGTTCTTCTCCTTCCCCTGACGACGAAACAACCCTCTGGACCACGCATTGCAGTCGAAGTCCCGGCAACCGAGAAAAAGCGAGCAGGCCTTGATCAGGAATTGCGCCAATGGATCCTGTTGGACGAATACAACCTGGATCCGACCGCTACCTCGTATTACTTGCAGCACACGTCATCCCTCGGTCAGTTCAGTGACGCGTTCATGCGTCCCGTACTGACACAATTCCGGAAGCTTCTGCCTACGGCAAAGCGAGTTTCTCGCTATCCTTGAGAAGACCGCTTCCGCCTCATCTCAGTCGCACATTTGCTCCGTTCGATCTCCGCATAGCGGACGTGACTTACGTACTGATAGGAGACTGCCGAGTTTGGGGACAGAGACTGCTAAAAGCAGCCGTTTGGTCTGGATACATCGAACAAGCTTATTCCTCCGGCTTTTTGGACTCTGAATACGTTAGTTCAGAAATAGGGTTCAGAGGAAAATGACGAGGAGAAGAGCAAGATAGCCTGTATAAAACCCGAGGTTTCCGCGCGTCGACGGGCGGAAGTAGATATGGTATGCAACAGTTAAATATGCTGATTTAACGGAAATACCATGACAGGCGAACACGGGACTCTCTTTGATGAGCGGTTTTTGGGCAGATATGCCGGTGCCATCATGTCCGATCCGACAACGGCGCTCGTGGAACTAGTCGCCAATTCTTGGGATGCTTACGCCACCTCGGTAGAGATTCAATGGCCGGATCGCTCTACTGGTGCCCTGTTCCGCATCCAAGATAACGGTGTGGGCATGACGCCGAACCAATTTGAAGTGCGCTGGCGTACTCTCGACTATGATCGTATTATCCACCAGGGCGAATTCGTATCTCCACCACCTGAGTTGCTTGGAGCTTTGCCGCGGCCTGTATACGGCCGTAACGGAAAGGGACGCCACGCAGCTTTCCTGTTCTCCTCACCTTATAGAGTGCGGACATGGCGCGATGGTGTAGAGGCTACTTACACAGTGACGCAAGGGCACCGAAATCCCATTGAGGTGCAGCAGGAAAATCTACGCAAAAGTGCTACCGGTCATGGAACGGAAATCTCCGCTATCCATTTGGTGGCATCCTCACTTTCGGCTGCAGATGCCCGCGCGCTGCTAAGCACCCGTTTCCTTACCAATCCGGAATTCGTCGTCTCCGTCGATGGCGTCAGGGTGTCTTTTAGCGATGTACCGAAGGATTGCCTAAAAGAATTAGATGTCAATGTTCCCGGACATGGCAAAGTCAAGGTTTTAGTGATCGACAGCCAGCGCGCTGATAGAACCGCCAAGCAGCACGGTATTGCGTGGTGGGTCAATCGACGGCTGGTCGGTCAGTGCTGCTGGCGCTTATCAGATCAGGAAAGGGTACTCGATGGACGAACCGAGGAAGCTAAGCGCTACACCTTCATCGTTTACGCTGACTTCCTCGCTCCTACCGTGCAGGCCGACTGGTCGGATTTCAAGGTGGACAACCCGATCTGGCTCGCAACCCAGGAAGCCGTACAAGGTGCCATTCGTGATGTTCTTCTCGGCATCACGCAGGAAAAGAGAACCAAGGCTAAACAAGACGTAAGAGACGCACACAAGACAGTGGTTAAGGAGTTGCCCATGCTCAGCCGGGAGCGGTGGGGGCAGTTCCTTGACCAGATTGTCGATCGTTGCCCGAGCCTCTCGGTGAAGCAAATCGATCAGGTCATGGGGTTGCTGGCCAATTTAGAGATGGCGGAATCTCAGTATAGCTTATTGTCTAAGTTACACACCTTGAAACCGAGCGAATTGGACCAGTGGAACGATGTCTTGGAACGCTGGACCATTAGCACAGCGAAGGCTGTTCTTGATGAAATAGAGAAACGCCTGAAGTTAATTGAAGAAATCCGTGCCAAAACATCGGATCCTGAGACTGATGAAGTCCAAGAACTCCAGCCCCTTTTTGGTCAGGCACTATGGATTTTTGGTCCTCAGTATGAAAGCATTGAGTTCACTTCGAACCGGGGAATGACTACCGTCATCAAGACTTTGTTCGATGGCCAGCAACAAGGGTCACGGAATCGACCGGATTTCGTTGTCACGCCGAGTAGCAGCGTCGGCTTTTACGCCCGACCGTCCTTTGATGCCGATGCCAATGAAAATGGCACAGAGGTCCTAATCATTGTGGAACTGAAAAAGCCTGGGGTCATCTTAGGAACCGATGAGAAAGCACAGGTTTGGAAGTACGTCAGGGAGTTGATCCAGAAAGGCTATGTGACCGACCGTACGACCGTATTCGGATATGTCCTGGGAGACCGCATTGATCCGACCGAAACTGGGGAGCGGAAAGAAGGGGATCGGACTATCATCCGTCCCATGCTCTACAGTAGCTTCATCGGACAGGCGGAGAAACGGATGCTGAACCTGCATCGCCGCTTGACAGATGCGCCGTTTATGAAGGCGACTCTGGCCCGGTTTGTTGAAGCTGATAACGCCTCTTTGCCAACGCAGCCGTCACTGCTGGAGCAGTCCGTAGACACGACGATTTCAGAAATTGAGGTGGGCGCGGCCGTCATTGCCAACGCAACGGCTTGATGGTTGTCGAAGCTCATTTCGGCGAGAGGCATCAACAATGAAGGCAAAACTTCTGCGACAAGCGGTCGAATTAATCAAATCGCTGGAACATCCTCAACATCTTCTCAAAGGGGATGAATTACGGATCTGGCTCAACTGGTTGGCTTGTCCGTGAAGTCCTTATGCATTTTCTATAGGTTTGGCAGCCTACGTAAACACCAAGAACCTAGATAAAAATACAGAGAAATTTCTTTAGTCCTTTCCCCCTCATACGGAAAGAGTGCCTCGCGCTTAGTGAGGCGGTCGGCTAATCCAAATAAGGCTACACCTTGGGCTACTGGAGCACGTCGCCCGAACCTGTAGTGATGCTCAGTCGTCCTTTGGCATGACAGTGTAGGATAGCTGCATAAGCCGACAAGTTTCTGCTCGTCCAGAGATCGCGCAGGCCCGGCTTTGGGTAGAGTTTTAAAAGGTGGGAACGACCACGCTCCAAGCGTACAGCCAGCGTCATACCAAATTGAAAGAACTGGTCCCCGGCAAGCACATAAAATTCGAGGGACATAATCCCGCCTGAAAGATGCTGACGACCCAGATCATCTGCGTGTTTTGATATATTACTCAGTATAAGGCATTCATAGTGCTTGCAGAGGATAGCATGTATATAGAAACAACAATAAATATATAAAGTGTATTTATGAACTATTTATGGGGGCTTTCCAATCTTGTCGGTTGGGATGAAAGCGTTTATTATCATATTGTTCTGTATAACACACCAATACAGGGGATAGAAAATGACTTCAATTCACGATCAAATATCAAAAATACTCGATGATGAGCATCGCAAAATTAAAAAAGAAAAAGAAATAAAATGTGAACATAATATTGATTCGAGAAATATTGAGTTTATAGAAATAACAATTTCATATGCACAATCGCACTTTCAAGAAATATATAGTTGAATAGATATTGATATGTCTTATTTGTATTCTAAAGAAGATACTCAACGCCCATTTCCTCAAGGCCCATCGGCAACACCAGGAAGGTCTGAATTTTTCCGCGATTATGGGCGGGTTATTCATTCGCCAAGTTTCCGCCGACTACAAGGGAAAACACAGGTATTTCCATTGCATGAGTCAGATTTTTTTAGAAGTAGGCTTACTCATAGTTTAGAAGTATCTCAGATTGCTCGCGGAATAGCGTCTAGACTGAATGCTACATGTGCAGATCTCCAAAACAATCCGCTCGATAGCGACTTGATTGCGACGTGCTCTTTGGTGCATGACCTTGGACATCCACCCTTCGGGCACAATGGCGAGCGCGCCCTTGACGATTGTATGAAATCGGCTGGAGGGTTTGAAGGTAATGCACAGACATTACGTATTTTATCAAAAATTGAGAAAAAGGTTGTTGAAGGTGGCGTCAGTTATGGATTGAATTTGACTTACAGAACACTAGCTGGAGTTATAAAATATGATAACTTAATTCCAGAAATTAGAGCCCATGATGAAAAATTATGCAAAGGTTATTATATAGAAGAATCTGAACTTGTAAAAAAAATAAAGCGTAATGTTTTAAGAGGAGATGGTTTACCCAGTAAATTTAAGACTATAGAATGTCAAATAATGGATATAGCTGATGATATAGCTTATTCCACTTATGATCTTGAAGATTGCTTCAAGGCTGGCCTCCTTGATCCGGTAAAAATATTTAGCTCGCCGGATACTTTGTTTTACAAGCTATCGGCTAAATTAACAGATATTTTCAAAGAAGAGGTGAGTGTAAAAGATATAAAATCGGTTCTCGAAGGAGTATTTTCTGGTGATGCAAAGAACTATCCAATAAATGATTTTGATTCTTTTATTGATGTCAATAAAATGTACAAAAGTCTTTCCAATTCAGCATATGCACGAACCAAATTTTCATCGACATTAGTCGGAAATTCTATAAATGGTATCGATATGGATTTTTATGACAAGAACAACCCAGCTTTGAGCACAATAAAAATTAAACGTGAAAATAAGTTAATAGTAGAAGTGTTAAAAAACTATACATATTTGGCTATGATAAGTTCGCCTATAGTTAAAGTTCCAGAGTATAGAGGATATGAAATAGTAAAATCTATTTTCAATAGTTTTTCAAGTGCGGGCGGGAAACATCTTTTGCCTGAGGACATCTTGTTAGAGCACGAGAAAGCTTCTTGCCTATCGGCGCAGAAAAGACTTATATGTGACTTTGTCGCAGGTATGACTGATCGCTACGCTGTGGAATTCTACGAGAGATTGCATTCGAACACAGCTCAAAGCATGTTCAAGCCAATTTAGAAGAGAAATCGACTGGTCTTAAGAGTTTAGCTATAAAAATTCTTAAGACCAGGTTATATTTGGCCAAAACTCAAATAGGCATTTAGTGCGTTTCGGAAAAATAGCACTCTGCTCCCGGACCTTTACCTGCATCTGGCCCTACTGACACAATTACTTCTTGATCAGGCTTGGAAAATTTCCTAATGCAAGAAAGACATAATTTTTCGACAGGGTATTGATCAGAAGTGCGATCAGAACTCATATCGCCCCATAAAGTACATTCTCGAAAACTTCTCATAATGCTTTCACTCCATTATTCAGACAACGACCTCAAAAGATCATACTAAGTATGGTAGTTAATCTGGCTGATATGATCAACATAGACACCAAGCCGGTCCAAACGTCTTTCATCTCCATGTCCGCTTGACGATCATCTGATCTAATAGCGGACCTACCACTTCCCCTCCATTTCTGACTATCTTCCCAATTTTCACGTAGCTTCGAGCGCGGCCTTTGCTTCAGCCTCTTCCGCTTCCTCACGGCGCTGCGTATCGGCTGCCAGATCCGCCTCAAGGGCCGCCATGGCCTCGCGTTTCTCCTGCAACAGCGCCGCCTCCGGGAAGGCCAGACCCACACGGGCGCGGTAGCCGGGCAGCTTGCGCTCGGCTTCCTCCACCTGACGGCGTGCGTCCGCCAGTTCCGCCTCGAACCGCAACAATGCGTTCTCGATGCGGCTGACCAGCCCGACCGGGCTTGTCTCGCGGTCAAAGTCCATGCCGAGGATCCGCCCGTCCAGCACAAGACCGAGGGTCGCGTCCCACGTCTCCTCGCCGTCAAAGCGGGTGCGCCAGGTCTCGCACAGGATCTCGAAGCCGCCGATCGTGCCGAGCGTCCACTTGCCTTTCTCTCCGGACTTCGCGGCGAGACGGGCCTGCGAGAGGAGCCACTGACCGGCCTTCTCACGCTCGGTCATCTCCCGGTCCTTACGCACCAGCCGGAACGCTTCACCGCGTGTCGGCTCACGCTTTGCGATGTCGTTCTGAAGACGCGGGATCACGGCCTGCGCTGTCTCACGGTCACGCTCGGCGCGGTCGATGGCGCGACGGACGTTATACTGATCGTCGTGATGCGCGGCCTGCAACCGTTCCAGACGCGCCAGCTCGGCCTCCAGTCCGGCCTTCTGCATCAGGCGTTCATCCCCTGACGCAAGCGCCTTGGCCATGGCGAACTGGTTGGCTTCCGCCCCCACATCTTCCAGACGGCGGATCGTCCGGTCTCCGGACATGGCAAGGCAGATGAACTTCTGCTTGCGCTCCAGCATCTGCCAGTTCGTCGCGTCCACCGACCCCTTCAGAGCGTAGGCGTAGAGCTGGATCACCGGGTTCTGGTTACCCTGCCGCTCGATCCGGCCCTCGCGCTGGATGATGTCCGAGACCAGCCAGGGCACATCGAGGTGATGCAGGGCAATCAGCCGCTGCTGCGCGTTCACACCCGTTCCCATGGTCGCTGAAGACCCGATCAGGATCCGCTTGCGTCCGGAGTTCATGTCACGAAAGAGCGCCTGCTTGGCCGTGCTCTTCTTGTAGTGCTGCATGAAGGCGATCTCGTCGCGCGGCACGCCCATGCGGATCAGCTCGTCGCGGATCCAGCGATAGGCCGAGAAACCGCGTGTCTCCAGGGCGGATTCCGTTCCCAGATCCGAGAAGATCATCTGCGTGGCACCCGGCAGGTCGTACTCCCGTCCCGTCTCCGGGTCGGTGTAGCGATTGGCCGACGTGTCCTGCCAGATCTGGAAGACCTTGCGAATCATGACGTTCAGCTTGTTGCCGTTGTCATTCTCCGCCCAGTTCCGCACGAAACGCAGGTCGATGGCAGCGTGCCGGGCATCGGTGATGACGGACAACAGGATGTCGTCACCCTTCTTGGGCTTGCCCGTGCGCTCTTCAATCGTCTTGATCCGCTCGGCGAGCGTCTTCTGATACTCGCGGAAGGCGTCCCCACTATCGGCCACGACGATCTCACGCCTGCCGCCCGCCACCTCTGGCAGTTTGACGTAGCGTCGCAGGTCGTCCTGCTGCACCACGTCGGCAAAGTCGCGATACATCGCCATCAGATCGGCGACGTTCACGAACTCGGAGAACCGCGTGACAGGCTTGTAAAGCCCGCTCGGCTGAAGCTCCAGTTCCGTGCGGGTCTCGCCAAAACTTGCGGCCCAGGCGTCGAACTCGTGCAGACCACGCTCGACAAGGGCTGGCAGATCCATGAACCGCTGGATCGAGAACATCTCCCCCAGGGTGTTGGTGATCGGCGAGCCTGACGCCATCACCAGCACGCGCTCGGGATTACGCTTTGCGAGGTAGCGCGTTTTGACGAACAGATCCCAGGCGCGCTGGCTGCCGTTCGGGTCGATCCCCTTCAGATCGGACTGGTTCGTGCCGAAAGACAGTTTGCGGAACTGCTGCGCCTCGTCCACGAGGATCTGGTCCACCCCGATCTCGCCGAGATGCACGAGATCGTCCTTGCGGCTGGACAGGGCCTTCAGCTTGGCTTCCATCCCCTCCTTCAGGCGCTCGATGCGCTTGCGCGACAGGCGGTCATCCCGGTTCACATTCTCCAGAAGGCTTTCGTAGGACGCGATCTGGTCCTCGACCATTTCCTGCTCAAAGGCGCTCTCGACCGGCACGAACTTGAAGGCGTCATGCGTGATGACAATGGCGTCCCAGTTCCCGGTCGCGGCGCGGGCCAGGAACCGCTGGCGCTTGTCCTTCACGAAGTTGGTCTCATCCGCCACGAGGATCTGGGCGTTCGGGTAGAGCATCATGAACTCACGCGCCATCTGTGCAAGGCAATGTCCGGGCACCACGATCATGCCCTTGGAAATCAGGCCGAGGCGCTTTTGCTCCATCACGGCCGCGCACATCGAGAACGTCTTCCCGGACCCCACCGCATGGGCCATGTAGGTGCTGCCCTTGGCGATGATCCGCCAGATCACCCGCTTCTGGTGGTCGCGCAGGCTGATGGCCGTGCTGGCTCCCGGCAGTTTCAGGTGGGAGCCGTCGAACGTGCGCGGGACAAGGTTGTTGAACGCATCGTTATACAGCCGCACCAGACGCTCGGCGCGGTCAGTGTCCTGCCACACCCACATCTCGAACGCGGTCTTGATCGCGGCCAGCTTTTCCTTGGCGGCCTCGGTCTCCTTCGTATTCAGTTCACGGTGTTCGCCATTCACATCGCGCCAGGTGTCCCAGATTTTCGGGCTGGCCTGATTGAGCGCATCGTCCAGAAGATCCCCGGCATGGCGGCGCTGTGTTCCCCAGACCGAGGTGGCCTCCGCCTTGCCGGAAAACCCGCTCTTGTCCACGCTCCAGGTCGCCACCTCCATCGTGTGGTGAATGGTCGTGCGGACCCCCATGACCTCTGCGACGAAAGCCTCGACATCCGGCACGGGGATCCACGGGGCTCCCAGGCGGGCCGTAATGTCAGACGGGCGCAGGTCTTCGGGCTGGACCTCTTCAAGGGCTGCGACGTTGCGCAGATAGCGTCGGTCGCGCTCGGCAGCCTCCCGGGCCTGCGCCAGCTTGGTGCGGACCGCCCCTGACAGGGCCTCGTCGGCCGTCACCCAGACCTCACGGCCACCTGTGCTGCGGATCGGATCGAGATAGACCGAGGATCCGAGTTCGGCGAGCACCTCCTCACCTGGGCGGCCAAGAAGCTCCGCCATGCGCTCGACGTCCACGCCGCCTGTCTCGTGCAGGGAGACCGCCAGCGCATCATGAGCGCCGTGAACCTCTGGCTCGGATGGAGCCTGAATCACGCGCTCGCTGAAGATCGGACCCGGACGGCCGGTCTGGCTTTTCTCGTCATACTCCTCGATCGAGCTGACCAGCCACACATCCGGATCGTCGTAGAAGGGCTGAAGGTTTGGACGGCGCTGTGTGGACTTCTCCTCACCCGTCTCTTCATCCACCCGCGTTGTGGTGTTGGTGAGGTTGATCGGCCCGAACTGACGGGCGAAGGCCTGATACGCGCGTTTGAGATCGGCCTGATGGGCGCTGTATGGCAGGTTTTCCACCTGTGCCCGAAGCACGAGCCGGGCCGCATCCCTGACAGGAATCAGGCCCTTGATGATCGCGGCGTGCTTCTGGAAGATCCCTTCCTTCTGCTCGCCTTTCTTCACCTTCACCAGCACGGTTTCGCCGTCAATGATCTGGTGCAGCGCGCCCTTGTGCAGCAGGTAGCTCCCCTCTTTCAGCAGGGCACCGTCTGCGGCCGTTCCGATCTGGGCGGCGTGGTTATCCTGCACAGTCGCAACATCGAGCGTCTGCGGGGCCGGGAAGCGGGCCAGCGAAGAGAGACGGCCAAGGGCCAGTGGCAGGGCCTCGTCCAGCATCTGGAGCGGATTGGCCTTGCAGGTGTATTCGGGTCCGAACTGACCGCTCGTCCAGTCGTGCCGGCCGAGAACCTGCTGGCCGTTTTCCGCGAAATAGCGGTTGATCCGCAGCGGGCCTTCGCCCTGATCGGTGTCCTCCAGCGCAGCCACGTCCAGCCAGGTGGCATCGCCCGCATCCTCACCCGGTGCGCGGCGGCGGAATACGAGCACGTCCACCACGACATCCGTTCCGGCATCGTCACGCATGGCTCCGGCTGGCAGGCGTGCGCCGCCCACGAAATCGGCTGTCTCGAATATTGTGCGCCGTGCGCCGGCATCGGACTTGTCCATCGTCCACCGCGACGTGACGAACATCGCCAGCGCTCCGGGACGTAAACGGGAGATGGACCGGGCGATGAAGTAGTCATGCAGGGACAGGCCAAGGCGGCCCAGCTCGTCCGTGCCTCGAACCGTGCGGTTGCTGAAGGGCGGGTTGCCGATCACCAGATCGTAGCGCTCCGCCAGCCTGGCCGTCGTGAAATCCTCGGACCGGACCCACTGGTTCGGAAACAGCTTGCGCGTGATCCGGGCCGTCAGCGGATCGTTCTCGATTGCGGTCCAGGCGGTTTTCGGGGCCAGCTTCGGGGGCACGCTCGCCATGAAAAGCCCGGTGCCACAGCCCGGTTCCAGCGCACGGCCGCCCCGGAACCCCATCTGGGCCACCAGATCCCACATCGCATGAACGATCAGTTCGGGCGTGTAGTGGGCGTACTGCGTGGCCCGTGCCAAACCGGCCCGCTCCTGCTGGCTGGTCAGGGCCTCAAGCTGGCTGCCGATCTCTTCCCACCCGGACCGGAAGGTCTCTCCGGCACGCGGGAACAGGCTGTTGGCCAGCTCTCCGGCCCCGAACCCTGTGAAACGGGCGAGCACGGCCTGCTCTTCCGCGCTGGCGTTGCGGTCTTCCGCTTCCAGTGTGGCCAGAAGGCGGATCGCTGCCAGATTGTCGCGGGCGCGCTCTTTCCAGCCCTGGGCGAGGCCACGCGTTCCGCTCAGGACGAAATCCACTTTCGGCAGGACGGCGGGGATCGGAGCCGGGGCCTGTGTCGCCTGTCGAACCGCAGCGGCGGCTTCCTCAAGGGCGCGGTCTCCGGGAAGATCACCCCAGTAGAGATTGGACTGGCTGCCGCCGAGTGCTGAGGTATCGAAAAAGCTCAGTTGGGACATGGACATGGAAAAACTCCGGACAAGCGGCAGCGCCCGGTACTGCGCGGAGGCAGACCGGGGGGCCGGAAAACAGGATCAGTTCGGGGAGAGAGGCGTCAGGCCTCCCGGATCAGCGCGGGGTCAGAGGGGACCAAAGCGCAGGCGGATCTGCTCGCGCTCGTTCTCGGACAGGCGGGACAGCGCCTCACGGTGGTAGGCCGAACCCTCGCCTGCCTGCCTCGCCACGCGCCACCAGGCCTGAGGATCGCTGCAATGCAGACCCACCAGATGCGTCTCGTCATTGTCGGGTCCGCATCCTTCGAGGAGCGTCCAGCCTTCCTTGTGAGCCTGTTTGAGGTCGAAAGCGTGCGCCTGTGCGGGGCGTTCGAGGGTCTCTGACATCGTCTTTATTTCCTTTCCTGACCCTCTCCGGCGAGCGCAGGACAGCGCGACCTGCCAGAGCGACGCGCAGCGTCGGGACCGCCCGGCCCGCAGCGTAGCGAGGACACGGACGGACCCACCTCTTGCGGGGCGGGCTGGCCTGTGCTGCCCCCTTCCCCTCCTTTTTCTTTTTTAACCTTCTGTTTTTTCTTCTTTTTTTTCAGGTCGGACCTGCGCCCTGTCCGAACGCTCCGGCCGGGAACTCCCAGGCTGGTGTGAGGACGGTTGGGATCGGCCGCGACGACAGGCACGCGCGGGCCAGATCGGGTGCTGACAGTGCAGCGTCATACGGCCTGCCCTGCTCCGCGAGCTGCTCCAGGGAGACGGTCCGCTTGATCGTGCAGCCGAACTGCTGCTCGTACTGTACGAGGCGTTCAAAGCGGGCTGGATCGAGCCAGCGGATCGTTGCAAACTGCCGCGCATCGCCAAAAATACAGATGGCACAGGACAGCCTGGAGAAGCCGATGCGGTATGGCAGCGCCGGCATCACATTCCAGCGCTTCAGACTGTCCCAGACCTGCGCCTCGCTCCACTGGTGGACCGGCCGCCAGTGATCGACATGCCGGCGACGGCGCGTGCCATGTCGCGTGTCCGTGCGGTGCGGCTCGAAGGCGGCATAGCGGGCACGGTTGGGGCTTTCTTCAGCCCGCTCGCCCGTTACGAACAACGTGCGACGGTTCAGAAAGCGCTCCTGCCCCCGCAAGGAGCGATCGGCGACGTCAATCTTGGTGACGCTGGAGCACCATCGGGTCGTCAGGCTGGCGGAGACCTGGGGAAAGCGCAGGCGCGTCCCGTTCGGCCCCTGCCCGCCTGCGCGGATCAGACCCTCAGGGCTTTCGAAAAGAACAGGGGCTGTCGGTGCGTCCTTGCGGAGCATCTCCCGCTCGAAGCCGCCCTCTCGCCAGGAGCGATAGAGCGGCAATCCAAAATCCTGCGCCAGCGCGCTCACATAGGGCGAGGTGGAGGGCCAGTCCATAAAGGATGGCCCCTGCCCGTCCACCTCGTGATGCCACAGTTCCAGGCGGTCCTTCGGGGCACCAGCCTCAAGGAGGGCGAAAAGGCAGGCGAGGCCGTCTTTCCCGCCCGAGACGGCCACGATGATACTGTCATACGACGTCAGATCAGGCGTCATGACACGAACCTGCTCACCGGGGCACCTGTCCTGACAGACCGGCACATTAGCGCCGTGGCAACTGGAGTGGCCCGGAGGGTCAGAGGCTTGACGTGCCGGTTGTCCCAGCTCAGGCCTTCGCAGCGTGAGAGGAGTCCAAGCTGGGTCGCTGCCTCATCCCGGCACGCACACACCCGTTCATTACCGCCCGCACTGCGACGGCAGGGCTCATGGGCTGGCGCGTTGCAGCCCGTGCAGGCAATCGTTAGCGCTGGATCACCGCCAGCCCAGTGCTCGTTGCACTTGCGGCAGGATACGGGCTCCTGCGTATCGGTCCAGCGCATGGGCGGCCGACCGCGTGGCGTTGGGACGTAGGGAAGGTAATGACGGCGCATGATGCTCGATCCATTTCTGGTTTTTGAACATCGTCGCGTCCGGCTGGGAGCTGTTCAGACTGCAACAGTGCCGCGCAGCGGCAGGATCGACGCGGCCCGCAGCCACGCGCAGACGGCGTAGCCGGCGAGCATGGCGAGGACACGCGTTGACCCACCTGTTGCTGGCTGGGCAGATCCCAGCCAGCCCCCTCCCTCCTTTTCCCCCTCTTATTTGTATTTAATCGCTTACATGTTTTCATGTACATGTGTTTATTTACATGTTGTGAATTACAAGTAAGTTTACCCATTTGTTGCTTTTGCTTTATCGCTCCAAGGTGGGTTTGAATCAGGAGACGGAGAACACCTTAAGCTTAAAAGCGGATAAAGGTACATGTAATTATCAACATGTACCTTTATATTGGAGACTTAGCGCCGGCGCCTTTTACGCTTGTCCTCAATCAGATCAGCCTCCCTCACTTCATACCCGGCTTCGGAGAGGGCCTTGAGAACAAGATATTGCTTTGTGACTTTGGCTTCCGCCGCCTTTAGCGATAGCTGCCGATCCACATACTCTGGAATAACCATCCGCAAAGATGTCATAGCAGGATCGGGCTCATCTAACGATGTCTGTGCGCCCCATTTTGTGCCTAGTGCACGGCTGTTTTCTGAAACGCTACTGTCTTCGACGATCTGTGGGGCCTTGAGATCACGAAGATTAGGTCGCTTAGCTGGACGAGGCGTCAGCGCATCGGTGATGGGCGGTAGAGGAGATTTTGTCATCTAGCATTCTCCGCCAGAGCAGACAGCTTCTCAAGAAGCTCCTCGGCAATAGCTTCTACATTCTGGGCTGCGGGAGACGCACTTGCACTTTCAACCGGGCTTGTGCCGGTGATGTGCATCTCTCTGAAGGCAGCTCTTTCCAACATCGCCGCCCTGAAGACTGGTACGTTCTGCTGCTCTACACTCTCCCTAACATGCTTCGCTGCTCTGGACTCAAAGCCAGGTAACACACGGCTCCAAATGAGAGCACGGGGAATAGAGCTTCGCGCGAGGTCTTCTGCATCGTCAATCTGAGCGATAGTTTTGAATGCGTCCCGCACGTCCGGAAGGCTCGCTTGGCATGGCACAAGCACGAAATTGGAACGCTGCAACGCCTTTAAGGCTAGGGTGGAGGACCCCCCAGGAAGATCAATGATCGTCAGGTCACTCTCGCTTTCTGCACTTCGCACCTCGGCCAAAATATTGTGCTCGTCTATTGACGGCCGAACCGTGAGATCCTGCATCTCGCTTTTAGCCCCGAACTCGCTAGCGTGCTGATTTAAGTCACAGTCTAGAAGGCGGACCTTGTAGCCCTTTTGAGCAAGGGCAGTTGAAAGAATGATCGACAAGGTGGTCTTCCCACACCCGCCCTTGGCCGAAGCTATAGATAAAACAGCCACAGAAAATACCTCACAACAGAACCGGCATTTACAGATTTACATGTAGTGGATGACATGTTGTTGGTTACATGTCAATAGTTACATGTCTTTCCTTACATGTTCTTGTGTACATGTACACATATTGCACATCGGTGCCACGTTCGTCAGTTTTCTGCGTTTTTTTCAGATATTTGCAGAAAGGCATCCACTGGTTCGGTTTCAGACATCAAGATTTAGGTTGCTTCGCCTTAAAGTTTGTTCTCTTTATGTTCTCGTTAAGGAGAACAAAGATGACAACGGACGCCGTGGCGCGACTGCGCGAGCAGGTCCGACGCCTGGAGCGTCGAAGCCTCCCTCATTCCCATACTGACACCCTGCCTACCGGGCATTCTGCCGTCGATGACCATCTCGGTGGTGGCCTCAAAACGGGTAGCCTGCATGACTTCCTGATCTCCGATCCTCTGGAAATCGGAGCCAGTCTCGCCATGCTGCTGCCCATCCTGAAAGAGGGCAGGGGGCCGGTCTTCTGGATCAGCGATACACCTGCCGAACTGAATGCCTGGGGACTGCACCAGTCCGGTCTGTCTCCAGATACTCTGGTCTGCATTGAAACGGATCCCGCCAGCCTGCTCGCTGTCGCCGAAGACGTGTTGCGCGGACCAGAGCGCGCACTGGCTGTCATTACTGGCAGCCACGTCCCAACACTCAAAGAAATCCGCCGCCTCAATCTGGCTGTGGAGGGGAGCGGGAACACAGGCTTTTTCCTGCGTTCGGCCCCTCTCACACGCGCTCCCGGGAAAGATCCCTGCGCGTGCGCCACGCGCTGGCGGATCCTTTCTCATTCCTCAGCGCCACGATTTTTCCCGGGACTGGCCATGCCGCTTCCCGGTTCCCGACGCCTTTCTGCCGCGCTGCTGCGGGTGAGGGGAGGCCGCCCCGCTCACTGGATCCTCGACTGTACCGATCATGCGCCGCTTTCTCGCTCTCTGGATGCCCTTCTGGCGCACCGAGCGCCTTCAGCTCTCGCGCCCGAAAGATTTCCCGGCCGACAGGCCCCTGATCGTGCACGCGCCAGCGCATAACCGTCAGATCGTCACGGGTGTCAGTCCGGTTGCGCTCGCGGCTGGACTGACACCCGGAATGCCGCTGGCACAGGCCCGCTCCCTGGTGCCGGATCTTCTGACCGCAGAAGAAGACGCCGAGGCACAGAGGGCCGCGCTGACAGATCTGTGCTCCTGGCTGATCTGGCTGTCGCCGCTGCCTGCGTTCGACGCCCCGGACGGTCTCTACAGCGACACCACCGGATGCGCCCATCTTTACGGCGGCGAGGCGGCCATGCTGGATCTCGTCAGGGACCGCCTGAAGGCGAGGGGGCATTCCTGCTCCGTAGCACTGAGCGATACCGCCGCTGCCTCACGCGCCCTAGCCCGTTCGGGGATCGACCAGATCTGTCTCGTGCCTCCCGGTCAGCAGAAACAGGCTCTGCATTCGTTGCCCTGTTCAGCACTTCCCTTACCCGAGAAGACGCTCTCCAGCCTTAGCCGACTTGGACTAAACACGATTGGCGCCCTCGCAGACCTTCCGCGCCCACCTCTGGCCAAGCGCTTTGGCGCAGACCTCCTGACCTGTCTCGATGAGGCTCTGGGACGGCAGGTCCGCCCGCTCAGCGTGTTTCAACCTGTGGACCGGATCTCCCTGACCCAGTCTTTGGTCGAGCCAATCAGCACACCGGACGCCATTGCCACGGTGATTGCCGCACTCGTGCCGGTTGTCTGCGAAAAGCTGACGGCGCGAGGGGAGGGGGCGCGGCAGCTCGACTTTCTCTGCGTGCGCGTGGACGGATCCATTCAGGCCGTCCGCGTGGGGACGTCCGACCCAACGGCTGACGTGCCGCGTCTGACGCGCCTGCTGCAAGACCAGATTCCTCAGATCGCGCCCGAGTTCGGAATTGAAACCGTCATCCTGACTGTCAGCGCGAACGAACCGCTGGAAGCCGGGCCAGAGCGGTCTGTCCTGCCAGACGAAGCCGGATCCTCTGAAACGGGCCTCCCGGCCTCTCTGATCGACCGGCTGCTGAATCGTCCGGGCGTGGTTTCGGTTCACCAGCTCGCGCCCCGGTTTTCCGCCTGGCCAGAGGACGGGCAGTCTCGCGTTTCTCCATGCGACATGGCAAAATCGCCTCTCGCGGGCCAGATGCTCTGGGCGCGGCCGAACATTCTGTTCGATCTGCCCGTCCGGGTGCAGGTGACTGCCCTGCTTCCGGACGGTGCGCCCCGCCAGTTCGTCCTGAAGCGACAGACGCATCGCATTGCGGCGGCCGATGGCCCCGAGCGACTGCTGGGCGAATGGTGGCAGACGTCCGAAAGTTACGGTGCGATCCGCGACTACTGGCAGGTCGAGACGACAACCGGTCTGCGCCTGTGGCTGTTTCGCAAAGGGGATGGCTCCCACGAGTGGTCCGGTTCAGGTGACTGGTTTCTACAGGGGATGTTCTGATGGACCCCCGCGATGACCTGATCCCGGCCAGCACTTCGGACGTGGCCGAAGTCCTGATGCACGCGCTGTGTTACGACGGACGCAGGCGGACGCATGACGCCGCCGAGCTGATGGCCCGTCTGGTGGCCGAACGGCTAGTCGCCTATCTGGAACGCTCGGGCTTCGTGGTCATGCGCGCGCCCACTAGCAACGCGCCTGACAGCAGCCGACATCCCCATCCCCACCGCCGCTAGACCATGAGCGCGCCTTATGTCGAATTGCAGGTGACATCGTCGTTTTCATTCCTGCGCTCGGGCAGTCAGCCGGATGAACTGATGTTCCAGGCGAAAGCCCTCGGCTATGACACGATCGGTCTGACCGACTGGAACACTGTAGCTGGAGCGATCCGCGCCCATCTGGCAGCGCGCGAGGCCGGTCTGCGTCTCCTACCCGGATGCCGTTTGGCTCTACGTGACGGCAGTGCGCTCCTGGCCTATCCCCGAAACCGTGCGGGCTGGGCGGGTCTGTGCCAGCTTCTGACCCTTGGCCATCACCGGGGCGAGCGGGACGTGTTCCTTCTGGGATGGGAGGATCTCGTTACAACGGCATCGGGCCTCGTCCTGATCCTGTTACCGCCCGAGGATCTGGCAGCGCTTCCAGGTCACGTTCAGAGCCTGCTGGATCTGCCCGGACACAGGGCAGGCGAAGAAGAGACCCGGTTTGTCGCGCTGACGCTGCTCCGGCAACCAGGGGATGTGGCGCGGCTTCATGCGCTTGCGGCGTTCAGTGCAGCCCAAGGTCTGGCCTGTGTTGTGACAGGAGATGTTCTCTACCACGATGCGCGCCGCCACGTTCTGCAGGACGTGGTCACGGCCATCCGGGAAGGCTGCACGGTCGATGCTCTCGGCAACCGCCGTCATGTCCACGCCGATCGTCATCTGAAAGCCCCGGAAGAGCAGGCACGCCTCTTCGCCGCTTTTCCGGACGCCCTGGCCATCACACGGCGAATTGCCGAGGCCTGCACGTTCAGTCTGGATGACCTGACCTATCAGTATCCGACCGAGACCGAGAGAACGGGCGAAAGCGCGCAGGACACCCTGACACGCCTGGTCGAGGCCGCAATGCCGCGTCGCTACCCGGCCGGGGCGCCCCCTGAGGTCGAGACGCAGATCGCCCATGAGCTGAGGCTGATCGGCTCCCTGTCCTACGCACCATATTTCCTGACCGTGCATACCATCGTGCGTCATGCCCGCTCACTCGGGATTGTCTGTCAGGGGCGCGGATCCGCCGCAAACTCGGCGGTCTGCTATGTTTTGGGCATCACGAGTATTGATCCGGTTCGCTCGGGTCTGCTGTTCGAGCGGTTCATCTCGGCCGAACGGCAGGAACCGCCCGACATCGACGTGGATTTCGAGAGTGACCGCCGCGAAGAAGTCATCCAGTGGATCTACCGGCATTACGGCCGCCACCGTGCGGCGTTATGTGCCACCGTGCAGCGCTATCAGCCCAAGGGCGCGTTGCGCGAAGTCGGCAAGGTTCTGGGGCTACCGGAGGATCTGACTGGCCAGCTTTCAAAGCATGTGGCTTCCTCTCTCGCCGATCCGGATCTGTGCAAAACGCGCGCGGCCGATCTTGGTCTCAACCTGAAGGATCGCCGCCTTAGCCTGACCTTCCATCTCGCGCGCCTGCTTCTCGGCTTTCCGCGCCAGCTTGGGACGCATCCGGGCGGATTTGTGCTGACCGAGGATCGCCTGGACGAACTTGTTCCCCTGATGCCGACGGCCATGGACGGACGGCAGATCATCGTCTGGGACAAGGACGATATCGACACCTTGCGTTTTATGAAGGTCGATGTCTTGGGCCTCGGGATGCTGGGCTGTCTGCGTCGCGGGTTCGAGTTGCTGCACACCGTGTATCAGACCCGCATGGATCTCGCTTCGATCCCGGCCGAGGATCCGCAGACCTATCGCATGATCCAGAAAGCCGACACGCTCGGCACCTTCCAGATCGAAAGCCGGGCGCAGATGTCCATGCTGCCGCGCATGAAGCCCCGGACCTTTTACGACCTGGTGATTCAGGTGGCGATTGTCCGGCCGGGACCAATCCAGGGCGACATGGTCCATCCTTATCTCCGCAGACGAGAGAAACTGGAGCCTGTCACCTATCCGTCCGAGACCCTGTGCGGCATTCTGGGGAAAACACTGGGCGTGCCGCTGTTCCAGGAGCAGGCAATGCAGGTCGCGATCCACTGCGCGGGCTTTACGCCAGGCGAGGCGGATCAGCTCCGCCGTGCGATGGCGACGTTCAAAGCGACAGGCGGGGTCTCGCCGTTCCGCGACAAACTGGTCAACGGGATGCTGGCCAATGGCTATGAGCAGGACTTTGCCGAACAGACGTTCAGCCAGCTCGAAGGTTTTGGCAGCTATGGCTTTCCCGAAAGTCACGCCGCCTCCTTTGCCCTGATCGCCTATGCGTCCGCCTGGATGAAATGCCATCACCCGGATGTGTTTTGCGCCGCCCTGCTGAACAGTCAGCCCATGGGGTTTTATGCGCCCTCGCAGATTGTTCAGGACGCGCAACGCCATGGGGTCGAGGTCCGGCCGATCTGTATCAATGCCTCCCGATGGGATTGCACCCTGGAGCGCGGCCGGAATGGACGGTACGCGGCGGTCCGGCTGGGGTTCAGGATGGTGCGCGGGCTGGCGAACGGCCATGGTGCCGCCCTGATCGCGTCTCGGATGCCGGATTATGAGAGTATTGACGATGTGTGGCGCCGTGCCGATGTGCCGGTCTCGGCCCTGGAATGTCTGGCAGAAGCAGACGCCTTCCGGGTATTCGGACAGATGCGCCGTGCTGCGCTCTGGTCAATCAAGGGGCTCGCGGACACGGCGCTGCCGCTGTTTGAAGCGGCGGATCGGGGTCGGAACTTTCCGCTGCCGGAGGTGATCGAGCCGGAGATTGTCCTGCCGCAGATGTCAGAGCGGGCGTCGGTGCATGAGGATTACCGGGCCACGAGCCTCAGTCTGACAGGTCATCCCGTCGCGTTTCTGAGGGAGGGACTGCGAAAAGAAGGGATTATTCGTTGCGGGGATCTTCCTTATCTACGGGATGGGCGCCGGATCCAGCTTACCGGATTGGTGTTGATGCGGCAGCGGCCAGGAACGGCGAACGGCACCATGTTCGTCACGATCGAAGACGAAACCGGTACGGCCAATCTGATTGTCTGGAAGGATTTGCAGGAGAAATTCCGCCGTCCTCTTCTCGCGTCCCGTCTTTTGGCCTGTCGAGGCAGGCTCCAGAAAGAGGGGGAGGTGATTCATGTCATTGTGCTCAGTCTGGAAGACCGGACGCCATTGCTTCAAGGGTCAGAGCTGCTGAAGGCACGGGACTTTCGATAGGAAGCGTAATCGGGTCGACCGATCTTATTTGAAAAATAGAGAGATACTTGTTGGTGTTGAACCTGTGGAGTTGTGGGCAGAGCCGCACCCTGTGGTCAGCCGGCAGGGCTGTCCATCAGGACGCGAGCGACCGCGGAGCGGCTGTCCATAAGTCCAGGGGCGGCTCATGCCGGTATAGCCAAAAGCAGTGATACACAAACATAGGCGTCCTTCTCCTGACGTCCCGGCCTTACCTTGTCATATGTGACACACGGTTGCAGTAATATCGCCAGTTGTTTGATCCTGCTGAACTCTGCTGCACCCCAAGGCCCGACATGAACCCGACTGAAATCTATGATGCCCTATCCCAGATCGCGGAGGCATCCTTTGACGCAGAGGAATTTCCCTTCTCGTTTGCTGAAGCAACTGATGCCTCACAGGCAGCGATATCAAAGCTTCGTAACGGGTCGACCAATAAATCTGACCTTCCGGGCGGGGTCTTGTTCGGCAAGAGATTTCATTATGCACCGGCCCCAACCGGAAAGAGCGACGCTACTCTTGAGCAGTTGAAGGCATCGAAGAAAACCAAATCCGCCAAACCCGCCATTCTACTCGCAACGGATGGTGAGATGATTGCGGCGGAACATACGGCTTCGGGCGAAACACTCCATTGCGCCTTCAAAGAGTTGGGGAATCAGTTCGGCTTCTTCCTTCCCGCTGCGGGTAAGGAGCGATATCGTGCTGTTGAGGAAAACCCGGTTGATGTGAAGGCGACTGGGAAACTCGCCAAGCTTTATGACGCGTTAATCAGAGCAAATCCCGACTGGGGAACAGATGCTCGTCGTCATGAAATGAACCAACTCATGATGCGACTGATCTTCTGTATGTTTGCCGAAGACGTCGGCATCTTTCCAGAGCATCAATTCTCCCGCCTAATTTTCACCTATGCTGACGATAAAGGTGAGGAAGCGCATAAGGCCATTATGGCAGCCTTCCGGGCGATGAACCTTCCCAAGAATGAGCGAACAGGTCTGCCCGCATGGACAGGTGAGCTGGACTACGTGAATGGCGGTCTCTTCGCTGGCACTATTGATGCACCGAAATTCGATGCTGCTGCTTTCCGCTATCTGCGTGAGGCCTGTGGGTTGGATTGGCGTGAGATCAATCCGGATATTTTCGGTTCGATGATCCAGTCTGTTGCAGATCCAAAGCAACGCTCTGAACTGGGAATGCATTACACGTCAGTGCCGAATATCATGAAGGTCATCGGGCCGCTTTTTCTCGATGATCTGGACGTGGAGATTCATAAAGGCTGGGATCGTGCTCGCGCACTTCAGCAAACACTGAGCCATATGTCGCACATCCGTGTATTTGATCCCGCCTGCGGATCGGGGAACTTCCTTGTTGTATCCTATCGAGAACTCCGGGCACGCGAGACGCGCATTATGCAGCGTCTGGAGGAGCTTGATGGCCGTAATGCCATGGGCACAAGCGAGATGTTCTCGCGCATCAAGATCGACAATTTCTACGGGATTGAAATCTCGGATTTTGCCGCTGAAACGGCAAAGCTTGCACTGTTCATCGCCGAATATCAGGCCAATGCGACTTTTAAGGCCGTTTTTGGCCGGTGCCCTGCCGCTTTACCATTGAGGGATGCTGCCCGTATTCACACTGGAAACTCGCTTCGACTTGATTGGGAAAAAATTTGCCCTCCGCCCGCCAAAGAAGAGGAAGTCTTTATTGCTGGTAATCCGCCGTTTTTAGGATCCACTTTTCAAAGTGGCGAACAGAAATCAGACTTGGCCTATGTTTTTTCTAAAGACGTGAAGACATTCGCCGCATTTGATTTTGTGGCAGCATGGTTTTTTAAAGCTAGCCGCTATGTGCGTGAATATGCTGTGCGAGCGGCATTCGTATCAACAAACTCCATATGCCAGGGGCAATCTGTTGCGGCTTTGTGGCCGCATATTCTTGGTGATGATCTGGAAATTTCTTTTGCTCACAAGGATTTCAAATGGAATAATAACGCCTCATCCAAGGCCGCTGTAATTTGTTCCATTATTGGTATTAGGAGATTTTCAAAAGAAAAAAAACGTATATTTTCTGAATCCTTGGAAAGTATTGCAGAGAATATAAATGCCTACCTTGTTGATAGTCCGCATGTCTTCGTTGATAGCATCAGGAAGCCTATGTTTGGTTTGCCTATCATGGATTATGGAAACAAGCCGGTAGAAGGCGGAGCGCTAATTCTCTCTCCAGAAGAGCGCGCCGAATTTATTATTTCGGACCCCAGATCCGAAAAATTCATTCGTAAGTTTATGGGCTCCATGGAAGTTGTAAGAGGAATTGAACGTTATTGCCTTTGGATTGCTGATGAAGATGTTATGGAAGCGAATAGTATCGCGCCCATTCGTGACCGAGTTGATGCAGTCTTCCATTACAGACGCAAAAGCGTAAAGGCTCCCACCCGTGCCTTAGCATCACAAGGACACCGTTTCGTAGAACGACGTGTTCCTAAAAATCTTTCAAGCGCCATCCTAGTCCCCAGCGTCACTTCAGAGCGCCGCCCGTATCTTCCTGTGGAATGGGTCGGAGCAGACGTCATTTCGTCAAACCTCAATCAGGTCCTCTACGACGCCCCGGAATGGTGCATCGCGCTCATTGCGTCACGTCTGCATCTTGCCTGGATCGCCACTGTCTGCGGCAAACTGAAGTCCGATTTCCGTTATTCCAACACGCTCGGCTGGAATACCTTCCCAGTCCCGAAGTTCACGGACGAGCAGTTGGAAGCCCTCTCGGCTTCGGCGCGCCGCATCCTGAAATGCCGCTATTCCCACTACCCCAAAACGATCGCGGATTTATACGATCCGGACAAAATGCCTGACGACCTTCGCGCCGTGCATAAGGAAAACGATGACTTGCTGGAGAGCATGTATATCGGCCGCCCCTTCCGCAACGACACGGAACGCCTGGAAACACTCTTCAAACTCTATGCGGCCAAGATCAAAACACTAGAAACTGCCAATAAAAAGAAAAAGGCCTGATCCATGGTCGAGATGCTCAACGTCACCTATGGCACGTCAACAGCCAAAACGAACGCATTAGGTCAACGTCCCATGCAGGCCCGGACCTATGACGCCCGGGCCGCACAGTTCCTTCTCCTCAAAGCGCCCCCAGCCGCAGGTAAAAGCCGCGCACTCATGTTTGTCGCACTGGATAAGCTGCGCCATCAGGGGCTGGAGAAAGTGATCGTTTGCGTTCCTGAAACGTCAATCGGTGGCTCTTTTCGCTCTACCGATCTGATGAGCTACGGTTTTGAAGCGAATTGGGACGTTGAGCCGCGCTGGAACCTCTGCCTGACGGGCGACGACGCGAGCAAAGAAAAGGTCAAGGCGTTCCAGGCCTTTCTGCAAAGCGACGCAAAAGTTCTGGTCTGCACCCATGCGACATTCCGCTTCGGCGTTGATGCTGTCATCGAAGCCAGTGGGATTGAAGCGTTTGACCGGTGTTTCATTGCGATAGACGAGTTCCATCATGTCTCGGCATCAGACAACAACCGTCTCGGCGTTATTCTGCGGAACCTGATTACCCGGGACGCCAGTCATATCATGGCAATGACGGGCAGCTATTTCCGTGGCGATTCAGACCCGGTTCTGCGAGAAGAAGACGAAGACCGCTTCACCAAAATTACCTACAGCTATTATGAGCAGTTAGAGAGCTACACCTTCCTCAAAGCCCTCGGCATCAATTACGAGTTTTACAAAGGAAACTACATCAACGGCCTTGAGGGCGTTCTGAACCCCAATCAAAAGACGATTATCCATATCCCGCATCGTGGCTCGTCTGAAGCGTTTGATGACAAATACAACGAGGTGGGTCGGATCCTTGATTTCTTGGGAAAACATGAAGGTCGAGACCCTGAGACTGGCTTCGATTTGGTCCGCACAGCAGAAGGACGGCTTCTGAAGATTGCTGATCTGGTGGACGATGGCCCAGAGCGCAACAACGTGAAGACTGCCCTATCCCATGAGATTAGAGGAGCGGATGGTAAGCGTGATGACGACGCTGACAGAGCCAAAGTCGATATTATCATTGCCCTTGGCATGGCTAAGGAAGGTTTCGATTGGGTGTGGTGTGAACACGCTCTCACCATAGGCTATCGCTCATCGCTGACAGAAATTGTGCAGATCATCGGTCGTGCGACGCGTGATGCCCCTGGAAAACCGCGGGCCTTATTCACCAATCTTGTTGCTGAGCCTGGAGTTGAAACAGGCGTCGTCACAGACGCTGTGAATGACATGCTCAAGGCCATCTCGGGTTCACTGCTCATGGAGCAGGTTCTCGCCCCGAACCTGAAATTTTACCGTCGCGAAGATGGAGATGTTCGTGCAGCGATTGGCACGGATGATGAAGGTAACGTCACCATCGGGATTAAAGGTCTCATGGAGCCACCCACAGACCGTGCGCGGGCGATTTGCGAAAAGGACATGAACGACCTGATGGCGACGGCCTATCAGGAAATGGATCGCCGTGTGCTGTCGCCGGAAACTGCTCCTGAAGTCGCAACGCAAATGGTTCTAACGGATATCATCGAAAGACGTTACGAGACGTTGGACACGGAAGAGGCTGAGTCCGTTCGCCAGCATCTGGCCGCGCATATGAACGTCCTGACATTGGCCCGCAAGCAAGCCGAACAGGATATTACGGGCGCGCAATCCGTGCTTGGTGCTCCACCGACCGAAGCTGCCTCCACAACAGGCGAAGCGAACGATAGTGGTGAGGAGACACGTGATAGCGCTCCGAACACTTTGCTGGCGATGGTGAAAAAATTCATCAATGTCCGGGACATTGACATTGAGCTGATTGATAGCGTCAACGTCTTTCAGGAGCGTTTCGAAGTCGCTTCCAAATCTCTGAATGCAGAGATCCTCGCGCATGTGCAATCCGCCATGGTCGCCTTGCGGGTGAATATGAGTGGAGACGAAGCACGGACTTTATGGCCGCGCATTAAAGCATTTCGCGCGACAGAAGGCCGCGAGCCCAATGTGAACTCCGCTAACACACTGGAGAAACGCATGGCCGAAGCGCTTGCCTGGCTGAAAGTCGGAAAAGCCAAGCGTCTGCGCGAGGCTGCACAATAATGGCGCGCCCCTCTCTGGATGACATCTACAGCGAACATGACGAGTACGGTCTTTTAGAGATCAAGCAACGTGGTACCCGAAGTGGAGACACCACAGATCGTGGTGTCGCGGTGTTGCTCGATGTGACCTGTTTTTTCGAGCAAAACGGACGTTTGCCAGATCCAGAGGCTCTCTCCCATGACGAGATGAAGCTGGCGATGACATGGGGAGCGGTAAAGGCTTCACCGACAGAAAAGATGAGAGCAGCCGATCGTCTGGGTCTTCTCGACGAAAAGCCAAGCGCCCCACCTCGTTCGTGGAAGGACGAAGTCCCCGAAGAGGCGATCCCGGAAAGCCTTGATGATATCTTTGATGACGACGATCTGGAGGTTGATTCTTCACGCGTCACCTTCCAACACACAACGCCCGCAAGTGAACGGGTAACCCCAGATCATCGCGCTGAGTTCATACCCTGCCGGGATTTTGAGACATTTCGTGAACGTTTTGAGGTCGTCCAGCGTGCTCTCGAGACGGGAGAGAGAAAAGCAAGGGCTGTAAAAAAATGGGCCATTATTGAGCCTATCGAAGGCGATTTTTTCATTCGTAACGGCCTGCTCGCCATGATTGCGGAGAAGTCAGAGATGACCTCACGCGGCGGTTCTCGGGATCATCGGTTGCGGATCATTTTTTCGAACGGGACAGAGAGCGACCCCTTAATGTCTTCCTTCCGGAAGTCGCTATCCGAAGACAAGACGGCGCGCACCGTGCAGAAGGTGGGTCTTGGTCCGGTTGATCCAGAATGGGAGAGTGATCAGCTTGAACTGTCTGGCACGATCTATGTCGCCCGTTCGCGTTCGGAAGATCCTGCGATCCGGGGGCAGCGGATGATTTTACACAAAATTGGTGTGACCAGTCAGGATGTCGCCCGCCGTGTGGCTGATGCGCGTAATGACCCAACATTTTTATTGGCCCCGGTGGATATCGTGGCCACCTACAGTCTCAAGAACCTGTCTCGTCATAGGGTCGAGGATCTTCTGCATCGCTTTTTTGTATCCGCACGCCCTGCCGAATTATTCGTCGTGGATCGTCTTGGAAAGAAAATCTCGCCAAAAGAGTGGTTCTATGTGCTGCCCGAGCATGTTGGACAGGCCGTTAAACTGATCGAAGACGGACAGCTCCATCTCTTCCACTACGATGTTGCGACGCAGAAAATCGTACCGAACTGAGGCGTGGAGCGATGATACGAATTCTAACGGTGCTCACCCCACGCGTACGTAAAATGCACTTTCGTGTACGTTGTATAAATCTTCACATTAAATGCCCCAGTTTCTCATCACGGTATCTGGCCGCCTGCATAGTGTCTCTCAGGCAGCTCTGGGGGGAGCGGCTGGTCCGCTTTACAGAACAAAAGCTTTGAGGCGGACATCTTCGGCAACCCTGGTGCGGTTCAATCTGCCGCCCATGCACCTGTCTAATGCTCCTTCAGAATCTCGATGATCTGATCCTGCGTGAAATGTAATCTCATCATTGCCTCTTTCCGGTTAGACAGACCTTACGCAAAAACGAGGGCAGTCCACGGGACTGGGTTAAGTAGGCTTTCTGCTCCGTTAATCCGCGATCGGGAAAAGGTACGCATCGCAGAATGCCGTATCGCTCTCGGACACAACAAAAGTGCAATCTTCGCACTTGTCATCGGCTGGGTGCCACTGCACTCCGTGCTTCCTGTATGGAGCAACCAGAGGCCCCGTTCTGGTTGCCATTATGGCAGGAGAGAGTGGTCGAAAAATCCTTTTGCGCAGTAGCTCAGCTTCAACGCCATGCTTGCGCGAGAGCCTCAGCACAACCTCTTCTGCCGGTGCTACGAGATTGCTTTGCAAGGCCGCGATGATACCATCAAAGAGAATTTTCACACATTTGGCAGGATTTTTAGGCGGGGTCGGGCAGGACAAATCGACGTGGATACCAAAGCGTCCGGGCAGCAAGCCAGTCGAGAAAAGCTCACCGTTGACTACTGCCCACCAGATATCGAAGACGCTGCGAAAGCCAGGATATGCAAAACGCAGGTGAACCATCACGTTCGCAGGTGCCTTGGGCGTATCGATTAGCGTGTATCGCAAGGTATGACTGAAGGCAGTATCCTCTCGATCCGATCTGTCGCGTCGCGCCCTGATGCCGTTGATGGCGCATTTGTTGAAGGAGGCCGTCTCGATGTTGTAAATGACTACGTTCTCAACATCGAAATAACCTTCGACGCTCGAAGAGTAGACGCCCTCGATGATCTGATCGCCACGAGGTCTGATCGTTTGCAGCGCTCCCCGAAGCGCCTTGCGAGCCTCGTCCATAACGGTGTGTCTTGAGGAATGGGGCATCCGCATTTTGCTGCGGAGCGTTACGTGGTCAGAGCCGCTTTCGAGAGCCCATATTTTTAAGCTGTCATGATCATTCAACTGGCTATCTTCCGCCTTCGGTCTGAGCCGTCCCGATATTGACGGAGACCAATCTTCGCGCGGCATGTTGCTACATCCTCTATCGAGAAAAATTATACCGCGTTCTGACGCCTGAAAAAGGCGTATCCCGCTTGTCTGCCTCGTATTCCTTGAGCAGACATGCCGCGTATTGGGGGGAAGCGGGAGGTCTCCATTGGAATGATACAAGAAAAAATCTGACATTTGTATAAGACATGCTCAAGACGGCATGCTTGCGGAAACCACACTCTAAAGTAAGAAAAGACGACTATTATAACGCCGGTTTCCATATATTGATTTAAGGTGATGACTAGATATGCTAACGCTTGACAGCTTAAAATCTTATTCATTAGGCGCCATTGAACTTGCGAAAGAATGTGCTTGCCAGTGGAAAAATGGCTACGAGGCCATGATTGTCCCTAGTAGAGGGGCGGCCCCCGTGATCGAAGCTGCAATATCTTTCCATAGAAACCATATTTTGACATCTATGACGCCTCAGTCACGACGCGAATTTTTGAAAAACACACACCATAGAACGGCGTTGCAACGAGCATATTATATGCCATTTACTGCAGACTATGGCGCAAGCGAAATTCCCGGATTAGATACCAACATCATCCGAAAATTCTGGGTAAAATGTGCGTGCGCAATAATGCGTGGAAATTTAAATGATCCGCATTACAAAATGTTTAGGTTCATGAGAGACAGAGTAATTAATATTGGAAGCCATAGTATATTTGAAAAATATATAAGGTCTGATAAAATCATATTTATAGATACAGTAGTATCAGGCAGAGCTGTTTATGAAATATTGTCCTCTTTTGAAGAGGAGGGAATGAATAATATATATTATATATTTATAGTAGATAAAAAAGGAGAGAAAATGCAATCTCCTTTCAAAGAGAAAATATTGGAATTAGAACGAAATGGCCGGGTGAAGCTAATATATATAGATGACCTTTTTACAGAGGATCAGGGACCAGCTATTAGTGGGATATGGAGTGTGGTCTGTCCGTCTCTAATGGAAGTGGCTCAACAGGACATAAAGGAATTTAATGGAGTTGCTGGTGCTGGAATATATTACCACGAAGTGATGTCGAGAAGAAAGACACCTGAAATAGAAAAGCTAAATAGAGGACTACCAGATAATACGAAAATGACTTCAGCTATATCGAAGTTAAATACCATTCTTAATTTCGGAATTTTATCCTCTTTAGACGGAAATGAAATTTTTGATATTCTTGATATATACGAGGCTCCTATACGAGAGGATCTCGACATATCAAGAATAATTTCTTCTTCAGAAATGTACTCTAATAATGCACAATTTGCGATAGAGAGTTATAATGAGCATTTAGAAAGCGTAATAGATGATCTTCCATTCAAACTATTTGACCAGAAATCAACATTATATCTAGCCGAACAGAAAATAATAAATTCGTCACCAAAGATAATAAATGTTGAGGTTTCAGGATCTCATTGCTTAAGGGCGAATATGTCTAAAGATACTTCCAGACAACTTCTTAGGGAAATATTTCCTCTCATCTGAAATTTAGATCCACTCATTTCAAGTGAATTAATTATTGGCCTTTGATTACGATTGAAAATTTACCGTGTTGAATTTTCCGAACGTCAGCTTTCTCACTAAATCTCATTATATGTTAATGTCTGATTTGTAGGCGTAAGCAGACCTACCGCTAGGCGGAGGGAAAGCTTTCACTTCGAACCCGCATAATAGTCTGCCGACTTGTAGAGAATTTTCTGGCGAGTGCGGACACACTCATACCCTCCGCCAGGTCCTTGAGGACGCATTGCCTATCACTCTCTGATAGTACGGACGGCCGTCCGAGGGTTTTCCCTTCGGACTTTGCTCGCCTGAGACCGGACTGTGTCCGCTCGATCAACAGATCCCGTTCAAACTGTGCAACAGCATTCAGAACCTGCATCGTCATTGTGCCGGACGAGCTGGTCAGATCAGCACCGCCAAGAGCGAGGCAGTAAACCTTCACTCCCATGGCTCCCAGAATTTTAACCGTGGTGCTGACATCCATCGCATCGCGACCAAGGCGATCAAGCTTGGTCACGATCAGAACATCTCCAGCTTCCAGTCGATCCATGAGGCGCGCAAAGCCGCGCCGCTGCGCGATGGACGTACTACCGGAAATTGTTTCGGTAACGACGCGACGCGGTTCAACCCGAAAACCGGCGGCTTCAATTTCCTGAATCTGGTTTTCGGTCGTCTGCCCGACTGTTGAGACGCGAACATAGGCAAAGGTGCGTGGCATGGGCTCGTTTCGTCCGAATAGGATGTCCGAAACATGCACTATGTCCGGAACACTGTAAAGGTAATTTACGGACAGATCGCTCCACCCCTGTCCGTAAACGATCGTTTTCGGACAGGAAGAACTTATGGCACCATCACATAAAATGACCTATGTTAGGAATATGACCTTAATTAAGGTCGCAACCTCAATGAGCGAGGGATCATTTACATGATTCGTGTCAATGTTATGCCGAATGGCCGACTTGTCCTGCCGGTTGGCCTGCGTAAGTCACTTGGCGTCGAAAAGGGCGGCCAGGTCATGGCAGAGATCGTGGACGGGGAGGTTCGCTTGATGACGCCCGATGCCTCGCTTGATCGGGCCAGAGCACTATTCCGAAAATATGTGCCAGCCGGCTCTTCGATTGCCGACGAAGTCATTGCTGAACGACGCGCAGAAAATACGCTGGATAACCATGACAATAAGGTGCAGCGCTGATGCCGATTTGCGTCATCGACACGTCCGCTGTTTTTGCGGACTTGAACGAAGAAACTGGCGCTGAAGAAGCTCGGCGCTGGCTGCGCGATGCCGCCATCTCCGCCATTAACCTTCAGGAAATCGTTTCTAAGGCTGTTGATAAAGGCGTCCCGGCCGAAGGAATATCCGAACTGATCGCAGCTCTGCGCCTAGACGTACGGCCTCTTGATCACAACCTGGCTCTGACGGCCGGATTAATGCGCGATGCAACCAAGCGGGTCGGTCTCAGCCACGGAGACCGCGCCTGTCTGGCATTAGCTAAAAAATTGGATCTCCCTGCGGTCACGGCAGATCGGGCATGGGCTGAAATTGCTGAAGCAATCGGCGTTGAAGTGGTTCTCATTCGATAGACTTACTGGTTGTAAATCTTGTGTAGATTTTCTGTTCCGCAGCCACCCAAACCCCGGGGGAGCTGCTAGAAAAAGCGGACCTACCGCTTACGCCCTCATTCCAGACAAGAACGTCTTACTTAACGGATCTGAAAAGCTGTCATCCGTCGTTAGGTTATAACCTTGTTTTTGCGTCAAAATAGGCGGTAATGACGATTTTGATGAAGCGCTTTTCACAGCAAATATCAGGAAGTGTTGACAGGTATCGCCCCAGTAAGAAAAAATCAAACTTACTCAGTATTTCCACTTCCCAATCTTGAGATTTAGGTAAAATATTTATGAATATAGTTCTATTTTCCACTGCGTGGGGGCCAAAACACGGTGGTATAAACTCATTCAATTACGATTTTTCCATCTCTCTATCAAATTATATAGGTGGTAATGGAAAAGTAATATGTATAGTTCCCTATTCAAGTGCCGAAGACGAGTTGGAAGCCCAATCTCATAATATATGTTTAATATCCTTAAGAATGGACAAGGCTACCGACTCGTTTCACCTCGATTGGATGTCGAATATTAAATCCGCCCTTACTGAAAGAAGACTTCTTATCGACAATATGATTTGGTGTGGGCATGATGTATTTAGTGGTGATATTGCGATTGAATCTAGAAGGTTATTTGGAGGACTTGTCGCACTAATCCATCATATGCGTTATGAATACTATGAATCGCATAAATTACGTTGCGACACGCCGGGAGACGCAAAATCCCAAGCTCAAAAAGACCTTTTCAAACGCTGTCCAGATGCATTTCTTTTTGCCATAGGTCCGTTACTAAAAAAGTCCTGTGAGGAAATTACCGGTCGCAAATGCATAGAGCTTGTTCCAGGTCTTGCGCAATTTAGAGAAAGTAATCAATTAAGCAATGATCGCCTCAAGATTATAACATTTGGCAGGATGGATCCTGGCGCAGGCAAAATCAAGCAAGGGCAACTAGCTGTTGCAGGGTTTGGTCGAGCAATGCGGCGAGCTAACGAAAATCCAGGTGTACCTGAGATATGGAGACAAAATCCCCAGCTAACTTTGGTTGGGATAGCCGAGGGCGATCTGCAGAGTGGAGCACTCGCGAAGTACGACGCAGACTTGCAGGCCAACCGTTCGACAAATGTCATTGCTGTGCCATTTGAAACGGATAGAAGCAGGTTGTTCGATCGGCTTAACGAAGCGAATCTCGCGGTGATGCCGTCACTACACGAAGGGTTCGGTTTGACTGGCTGGGAATCTATCGCCGCAGAGGTTCCTCTCATTCTAACAGAAAATAGCGGATTATATCAGCTAATTGATCAAGGTTTGAAAGGTCAAGGAAATGAATATGTTAAATCACTAGATATAAAAGGTGGTCTCGAAAATGAAGATATACATGAAGACGACATAATCCAAATTTCCGATGCTTTTTTGGAGATCGGCTCCAATCTTCCGGTGTGGAGGGAAAAAGCTAGGAACCTTAAAAGGCTCCTACTTCAGTCGAATATGGGCTGCACATGGGAGCGGACCGCACAAATATTTATGGATGCTGTGCGCCCAGAGAGTCGAGGCCGTCGTCTTGATCATATGGCACCAAACGTATGGGCTCCAAACTTTAGAAGGCCACAGCCAGCTCATCGCCATATAAGGGAGATCGAACAAAGAACTGCGGAGACCGCATTAAAGGCGCAACGGATCGTTTGGGTGACCTGCTCCCCGGGAATGGGAGAAGATGGTTTCTGTTCTGTGCTTATGGAACGAATGAGTTTGACTTTGAGGGATACTCATATTGTTGATTTTAGCGGGTGCATCGATAAAAATGACTTCCTACACAAATTCCGATCGAAACATGATTGCGAATTTTCAGAATACGTCAAATATAATTCAAACGAAGGTAGCTTTTGGTTATTTAAGGGAGTTGATACCAAATCGACAGTATCGGTTGTCGAAGAAATATCTGAAATTTTAATAGAATATAATTTGTCTTCTCATATATGCGTACTATCAAATATATTGAATATATACTTGAGTAGAGATGATGTAAAAGTTATCAAACTAAATCCTCTAGACGAGATTGATTTCAAGTTATACTTGCGAAATAATTCACAAAATCCAGATCGTTTCATAAATCCTGATAAAATTGAGGCACTCCGTAGATTTACCGATGGGATTCCAGCATATATAGATGCAGCTCTTAAAGAACTGGAATATACATCTATAACAAATCTTATAAATAATAATGAAGATAATGAATACCTAAAACCTAAAGGTATTTGCTTTGACGATATTCGATCGACCATTGTTTCAATTAAAAACTCTTCTGATTCTGATGAAAAGCGGGCATACCAATTACTCTTGGCGTTAATGGCATTTCCATTTGGAGCACAATTAGATGACATAAAGAGATTCTACGGCCCTCACGGTCTGCACGGAAGACATGCGGATATACTTCGTACCAAATCTCTAATCGACGTTAAACCAGCACTTTTTTTAGATAGCAACAAGGATGAGACTTTCGTTTATTACATTCATATACCACGCCCCATTAGAGATGTTATCAAGGAAGATGAAAATATAGACTTTAATGCTATCGACGAGAAAGCTTTGAACATTTGCCTTGGAAAGGATTGGCGTCATGGAAAGATACGCAACTCATCTTTTGCAAGAAAAATTTCCGCTCCGGCTACAGACGATATTGAACTCGAAAATTGCTCGGAATTGATATTTCGATTATTTCTATCGTCCAAATTACGCGACGACTCTCAAACATTGAGCGAGGTTGTTAGATTATCCGTCTCTTTTGCAGGTCTATTATTAGACTCTTGCAGATTCAAAAATGGAATTATTTTCTGCCAACACGCAATAAAGGAATTTACCCCGAGGGAGGAATTTCGAGTAGAACTAGCGTCCCTAAGAATTAAGCTGGCTGAATTTCTACGCATGAAAGGGCGAGATCAGGAGGCCATAGAAGAGTGCAATCTTGTAGACTTATCTACTCTGAGTAATCTGCGAAAGCAGTCGGTCATGATGACACGTGTGCTGTGCCAGCATGACCTTGGTAACATTGATAGATCATTAATCGAAGCTCGGGAAATAATCCGTATCGAAAGGAATTCGGCTAATGCCCTACATGCGCAATTTATCATTGCTAAAAATATTGAAGAGAAATCGCGACGTGTTGAAGCATTCAAGAAAATATTAAAAAAATCGAGGAAGGGAAACCACTACATTTTATCAAATAACATTCTTATAGAAATGTACGATGAGGAAGACAAAGGTCTAAAAAATGAGATCCTACAAGAAGTAATGCTGCAGAAAAATGGTGATTATTACAATTTCATGCGAGCCTTAAGCCGATATTTTCCTGAAAATGATGGTAATGATCTAGTTACAAAAAGCAATCTCATGGAAGCTTATCATTTACTTAGTAGTCAGAGACTGATGGGGTTGTTTGATCGGTATCATAAAAAACTTTGGGATATTTTCGAAGCAGGTGATGAATACGATAACCTAATACGTCTTTTTCGTCATAGTTCGCTTATTTGGCGCCTAGCAGATAAATTTGAAATAGAGAATAAGTATTTACGAATATTGGGAAATATATATAGATCAGGTTCTTTGATCCAAGAGGATTTCGACAAAGATAGTTTTTCTTATTTTCTCCTTCGTCATGAAGCAATATTATTATTGAAATGAGCTAAGGTATAAAAAATTTTTAACGGCTGTTCTGCGAATTTTCATCAATGTTCTGCTTTGGCTTGATGTCCAATATAAAGGAAACCGTCCGATCCCCCCTTTCTATACTCAGATGGCCATATACCATCATCACAAATCGGCCATTCAGCGTGAATATTACCCCTGTCGCGAAGCAGATGATTCCCGACAGGGGGGAATGCCAGTCTGGCGCGCTCGCATGTTTCCTAGACAAAATTTCCATGCCGGGTGGCGACAAACCCTGTCGGATTGGTGTAAGTGACGGAAACGGTAAAAATAGGGTTTTCCGACATGCTTATCGGCTATATGCGCGTTTCTTCCGTCGATGAGCGCCAGTCAGTGGACTTGCAGCGCGATGCTCTGGTGCAGGCGGGCGTCGATGAGCGACACATCTTCCAGGACAAGGCCTCTGGGGCACGCGATGACAGACCCGGTCTTAAAAAATGTCTCTCTTATATAAAGAGTGGTGACACACTCGTTGTCTGGAAACTGGATCGGCTGGGGCGATCTCTTCCACATCTCCTGACGATCATAGAAGATCTGAAGGCCAAATCCGTAGCCTTCCGTTCCCTGACCGAACAGATGGACACAACAACGTCTCATGGCGAGCTGATGTTTTCCTTGTTTGGCGCTTTGGCTCAATACGAACGCGCTCTGATTCATGAGCGTGTCATGGCAGGGCTTGCGGCCGCAAAACGTCGAGGCCGAATAGGCGGACGGCCTCCGTCAATCAGTCAGGAGCGTTTGGACATGGCGCTCGACTACCTCAACAAGGGTGAGAGTAAGCTCTCCGTTGCGCGACGTCTCACAATTCCACGCACAACCCTGTTGAACACTCTTGAGCGGATTGGCTGGCAACCACGCTCAGAGAGTGAGGAAAGCGACGGTGATGTTGACGAGCGTACCGCAGAAAACAATGAGAAGAAGCCTCTCAACCGCCGCAGACGACAGGCCTGATGGAGATGGGCTAGACCGCAGATATTTCACCCGTGCATATCCGGCCAAGATCAGACTGATCCCAACAATCCCGGATACCATGGCCACACGGTAGGACATTGCCGTCATTGCTGGCGTGGAAATCTGGCTTCTCCTTTAAGGTGTGTCCGCAATGGACACACCAGTAAGTCACATTCCCAGAGCACGACGATAGATGTCCAGAAGGGTTTCCTGTTCCTCAACCTGGGCAGGCTCCATTTTCCGAAGCTTCAGGATCTGCTTAATGATCTTGACGTCGAACCCGGCCGACTTGGCTTCGCTGAAGATGTCCTTGATATCTCCAGCCAACGCCTTTCGTTCTTCTTCCAGGCGTTCAACCCGCTCAATGATGGATCTCAGGCGATCCGCTGCAATTCCTCCGGTCTGAACGGTGGTTTCAGCAGATGCTGTGTCCTGTTCTTCATGTGCCAACATACAGTTCTCCTTTCACTCGCCCATTCTGCAGGCTCAATCTGCGACTGATGCCTCAATGGTAGGTTCGGTCGGTCGAAAGATCCGAGGCCAGCCCATAGAGGGTCCGGTCCAGAGCAAGCGTTCCGTCCAGGTGGCGTTCGATCATGGCCCGAAGCAGGCCACCAGCGGACCGCACTTTCCCTTTTCGGGACTTCGCGGAAATCACACAGACGGCGACGGCGGCCTCGTATCGGCCCATGACGCTGCACGCCTGACGCCAGGCATGAGAGGAAATTCCCAGAGAACCTGTCAGCATCTCGACGGCCTCGATCAGCTCGGCCTCATGTGGGCGACTGCTGGAGCAGAGATCGCGCAGATCCGGGACGAGCTGAAGAAGGAAGTTCGGTCCGGCCTTAAAGCCCCGAAGCGGTGAGGCCTTGAAACGGGAGGCACTGTCAGACCCAACTACTTCTTCCTCTATGCCAACGCCGGCGCAGCCGGCTCCGCTTACAGTAACTTTAGTTATAGTATTTGGGTTTGTATCAGTATTATGGGGCCCATCAGTGCGCCCCATGGGGTCCATTTCCACAGGGTCTGCCCCTGCAATCATGGCCTCCAGACGCTCGACCAAAGCCTCCATCTGCTCAACCAGCGGCGACAGGATGTCCAGGTCGTGGTCATTGCCACGCAGCGCCAGGAGCTGATGCCCGTTCTGCTGGATGCTCATGACCGTCGGCCTGTCAGCCGTCGTCTCCAGGGCCGTGGCACAAAGGGCCGTAATGCGGCGACCTAAGACCATGGCTCTCTTATGCAGACGCTTCCCTTCGCGTTCCCGCTCTCTGAAGGCCTCAACGCGTTGGAGCATTTCGTCGTAGCGCCGAGACAGCGGCGACAGATCGAACCCGTATCCCTCCAGGATCGCACCATTGCGGCCGTCGCGCCTTAACCAGCGCTGCTGATTCGGACTATCGCGCATGATAATCCAGCCCAATTCGCTGAGGCCGCGAAGCCAGCGCTTGACCGTGGATCTCTCGATCCCGAACCGCTCGCAGATGTCGCGATTGCGCACAGAGCAGATGGTAAGATTGTCATCTTCCCAATCCACCGGCTTGGTGCGGCTGATCAGAAAGCCCAGCAGATCGGACTGGCGCGGCTGAAGGCCAAGCGCCCGGGGCTCCGTATGCAACGCGCTGAGGATCTGGGCCTTGGTGGCACCGCTGCGGGGCAGGGCCTCACACTGCATTTCAGCCAGGATCATGGCCGGGGTAATGCGTCTCACCCCGGCCTGATGGGGGTCATGCGAAAGCGAATAGGTCATGGAAAACTTCTCAGGATTTCGGGATTTCCGAAGCCCTGCTCTCTAACCCTTCAAACAAGCCCCTCCCGTTTGCAAGAAACTCTTGCATTCGAAGCTGAAATGTAGGATTGAAAATTCAGCCGTGAAATTTCAATCCAGTTCAATCGGTTTGGCGACCGATGGGACTACGTTCTAGGGCCTCGTGAAAGCGGGGCCTTAAACGTATCTGGGCTCTGGCTAACTCACTCAAACAATTCCTTCTTCAAGCCCAAATAGGCGATTTGCCTTTATGCTTCTCCTGTAGCGAGAAAGAAAGGCCCTTTTAAGAGTCTCCCGGCCGCTGAAACATCGCCACAAGGATCTGCGACTTTCATCTGTAACATGAGTCTATTCCACGCTCGCAAGGGAGTGATGAGAACAAAAGCGGCCTTCCGTAATTTTTTTTCACAATTCGTTAAGGAAACCTTTTTTCTTTGCGTCCGCCCGTGCTAGAGCGAAAAGGAAGAGAGAGCAGATAAAGTCCATAAAGAGACTGTATCCAGAACTCTGGTACGATCTGGCCTTGGGTTCGTCTAGTAGTTGTAAAGGTGTCGGATGGGTTCGGTTGTAAGGCAAGAGAGTAATCAGTCAGGTTCTCTAATTAATAGCTTCGATGCATTATCCTTTTGCGCTCGAACACAATCTTGTGTTGATAGCGTTATTCACACTCTCGCCATTATGTCTGGAATGACCTTTACCTCGTCTACTTTGATAAACGACTACGTTAGTCAAGTCGAAGAGTGTGAGCGCCATGTGAGTAAGCTCAAAAATCTGGATTGTGTCGATACCGTATTTCTCAAACTCAAAGGCGAATGTCTGAAGAAATTCAGTGCGTTTGAATCTGGTAGGGCCGGAGAGCTCTGCGTCGCTCATAAAGAATCAATCTTCGATTTCAAAGCTTGAGCTGCGTTTCTCGTCTTAGTCGCAGATGAGCGTGCCAGTCTTCGTGACATCGAAACGGAGACTGGTCAATGAAACTGCATTTCCTCCCTGTAATCACCCTTTTTGCTTTGGCGGCCTGCTCAGGCAACGTCTCGGCCGATCATGGCCATGGTCCCAAGCCACCTCCACTTAAACATGCTCGCTACGAGCCAGGGGCGGCTTACGGGTCATCCAGAGCCGTCTGGGCACCCCCCGTCTTTGATCGGCAAGGTCATATCGTAAAGGTGGAAGATCCCCGCAATTCGGGAGGCCGTGAAGACTATGAGCACGCGGCCTGGGCCGTCGGTGGCCCCAACAACAACTCCACACACCCGCCCGGAACCTTCTAAAAGAAAAGCGGCCCTCTGGGGCCGCTACCTGCTTCAGGACCGTCGAGGAAAAAGGGAGTCGGCCTCTCTAATATAGGCCAGCATCCCGGCCTTCCTCCGCTGACGAAACTGCCAGTTCATCCACCCATTCTGCAGAATATAGAGCCCCAGGGCGAACCAGAACGGCATCATCTCGATCGCAGTCACAAGCGTCTGACTCCGCCATAACCCGCTGAGGCCGACAATGATCCACGCTGCAAGAAGGCAAGCCCCGATGAGGGCTGCGGCCCAGGCGCGTTGATACGTCCTGGCCTGCTGGTTCTGGAGATAGATCTCTACCGCTGCCGGACTGACATCGTACACTTCTGCCGTCGCAACAATGTCGATGCGGCCCGAATCATCAACGCGAAACCCGTCTTCCGCTTCAGGCTTTCTTCGGACAATGCCCCACAGTGTCCGAAGCAGACTGTAGCCATCCCGAATACTCGCGGCCCCAACCGCAACGGATGGAGAGCCTACGACAAATCGGGCTGCCCGGCCTGTTTTGGCCAGGACTCCCTTCTTTTCGTTCGCCCCACTCACTGGCTGACATCCGTCAGGAACTTGTTCAGATCTGGAGGCACGCCGTCGAGACGCCCCAGAGACCCATCATGATGCTTCCAGAAAAAGGTCGGTGTGCCTGTCAGCGACACCGCTTTGGCGGCTGCCATGTTTGCATCAAGTCGGGACTGCGCTTCAGGAGACGGTTGATCCAGCACATTCGAGAGGCCGCCAGACGTCCAGGCTTGAACCATACTGGCATCCGCAGGCAGCGAAGTCATGGCCTTGGCGTAACGCGTACTTGCGCCGCCATCCTCATAATCCAGGAGCGAAAGCGGTACGACCCTTAGACGCAGCTTGCCGCTATCAACGGCGGGCTGAAGGAGCTGCATGGCCCGGATCGAGAACGTGCAGCGCGGATCAATGAACATGATCACTTCCGGCGCGCCTTTCTGGCCGATCACACCAGCATAGATCTGCTCGGACAACGAACCGGACGGGGCCTTTCCGCCTCCCGGGACGTCAATCCGAACCGTGGGGACTGCCCCGGGAATATAGCGGATCTGCTGCCTTGTGACGTTTTTACCCGCGGTATCCCATATTGTACCCGCAATCGCGGCCTGACCGTCTGGCGTCGCATAGACAACCTGGAAACGGTCGCCATTGCGCACAAACATGCCTCTGGTACCGCGCCAGACCTCAAGATCTGTCGCCCGCTTGCCCATCAGCTCGTGGAGGCGATCATAGGGGACGGGAATGAGCGTCCCGCCAATAATGAAGCTGTGATTTTCCGGTGTGAAGAACACAAGAAGCTGGTTATCGCCGTGAGCAACGCCAGTCTGGAGGCCGTGCTGTGGCTCTGCCCACAGGATCTCGCTGCCTGCCTGCACCAGCCGCTGGATCGCGTCAGTCGGCTGAGGCCCGAGCGAAGCGGCCTTTTGAGGTGCTGATGTTTGGGCAGGCGGGGAAGGAACGGCGCATTGGGTCTGCGCCATTGCCGGTGCTGCCAGGAACAAAGATCCGGCGAGATAAAGAGAGGTACGAGAACGCATAATGGGTCTCCTGAAGAATTAAGGAGACCCTATTGGGCTGAGATGCGACTAAGAGCTGCTTTTTGGAGCGTCTGGAAGAGGACCGTAGAGGGCGCGATATTGTTTAAGCGAAGCCTCGGCTTTATCTGCCCAAGCCTTCAACTCGTCGTAGTTAGCCTCCGACTTATCGCCAAAATCTTTCCACTGGTTTGTTAAAGACTGCTGACGCTCCAAATCAGAGCGCGCAAGGACCAGATCTGCTTCAAGAGCCGCAATCTGGTCCTTGCGCTCCTTCATAATCCCTTCTTGCCACTTGATATGGTCGAGGAACTCCTGCGCTTTGGCTACCAGAACTGCGTACTTGTCCTGCCAGCTCTCAGAAGGACGACGCAGTAGATTGTCCACCACCTCACGTCGGCGACGCGTGGAATCGGCAGACATTTGGCCAAGCATGTACCCGGCCCATCCACTCATTCCATCATTGCCAAACATTTCAGACCTCATGTGGTACGGCTTAACGTTGTATCTACCAAGTTAGAGCCTTGTTTTGTCAATGCGCCACCGTTTTTCGAGTTACCTGCCGTCTCACCTTTTTTAGAAGGTGCAAGCGAACTTTCAATTCCTTTCAAAGTACCGGCCATACCGATTACCGCAGCATCCTTAGAAAACTGATCCAGATCGACGCGGTTCCCTTCATGGAAGCCAATCATGGCAGGAACCCGCTCAGGGAGGATCGCAATCAGCCTGAAGCACATGAGAGCAAGCGTGATATGGACCGTGACGTACATGCCGAGCATGACGACGACACCAATAAGATTGGTCACGATCCAGCCATGCGAGAGCACGAACCCTGCTGCCACACCGAATGTCTGGTGGATCAGCCAGGACATGGCATCAAACACGAAGTAGCCGAGGAAAAGCCCGAACAGCATCAGGGTCGGTCGGAAAAGGACATTGAAGATCAGGGCATATCCTGCTTTCGCGTGCCCATGCAGACCTTCGCCGGACATTGTCATGTGGGCCAGCATCCAGAGCGGGACAGCGATCACGCCTTCGCACACCAGAATGAGCCAGCCAGCAACGCCCGCCATCCACATCACCCAAGGGATCATCGGCAGCACGAACGCGAGTGTAAGGCCCGGAAGCAGAAGCGCCATTGCGCCTGTGAGGATTGGCGTGCTGAGGAACTGCACGACGACATGCCCCACACCAATGCCAGCAGCCCCCGCGAAATTCCCGGTTAGAGCCGCGCCAGCCGCTGTGACTGCCGATCCTGCGTCCGAACTGAGAAGTGCTGCGGATGCCATGACCAGAAGGGCCGTGGTGATCATCCAGTTCCCGAGGCCCATGAGGTTTCCGAACGGATCCGTCCAATAGCCTTCAGCGCCAGATGGCTCGATGAACGCCATGACCGTCTGAAGCGTGTAGTCACTCAGATGCAAAGACCGCGCGACCTGAGACAGCACCCCTGCGCCATCACCGCTCGGCGTGACACCGGCATAGAGATCACTGCTTCCGCCTGGAGCATTCATGCCGTCCTGCGTGGCGACCATATTGGAGATATTGGCGAGAAGTGCGCCAATCGACTGCATCATCGGCGCAATATCTCCGTGCACGTCCTCGCCCAGTCCAACATAGGTCGGGGCACTGACAGTCGGCGTTGACGCCATCAGGGACATAGTTTCCCCATTGAGACGGGCAAACTCAAGGTAGTAGGCGCCCGCACCTGTCCAGCCGAGACTATCCAGACGGCCCTTGGTGTTGGCCGCGTCTCCGTTGGTCCCGCTGTTCCACGCCTGAAAGCTGGTACTACGCTGTGTGACGGCTGCCTGAACCTGCTGGCGGATACTGGCAGCCTTGGCGGTCAGCTTGCTGGTGTAATCATTGGTCGCCTGCGTCATAAGGGTCACGAGCGGGGCCAGACTGGAGGACTTCTTGGTCTGCCAGAACTGGGTTGCAACCTGCTGGACCTGCGGCCGGATCTCGCCCACCAGAACACTATCCAGAATCTGCTGCTGCATGGCGGCCGTATCGACCGTGATCCCCAGGATCTTCGTCGCTGCGCGCGGAGCCTGGATCGTGACAGAACCGCAGACCGGCTGCCCGTCTCCCGTGGTCATCTGATAGGGATAGGTAATCATACCCAGATCGGAGCCGGATACGGCCTTCACGGTTCTCCCGGTCGGGGCTGGCACAAGGCTCGAATTGGATGAGGCCAGGTTGACCAGATCCCGGCACATTTCATTGGCGATCAGGCCAGCCACAATGGTTTTCGTACCCGGCACCATGGGCTGTGCGATGGTTTTTCCGTCCGGACCAATCGCCTGCACGGCGGAGGAATAGACCGTCTTCGCCATGCCGACACCCCAGAGCGAACCCTGAACGAACGCGGCCTGACCCGCACTGAAGCCGCCTGCAACCGGAAGCATCATGATGGCGCCAAAGGCCATACGCACGATACTCATGGACGTCTGATTGGATCCAAGCACCTTCGACGTTTCGGCCGAGCGGTGCATGTTCATCATCATGACGTAAGAAACAAAGGCCATGGCCAACGCCATGACGAAGCCGGACAGATCGCCCAGCATGGTTCCGATAACCGTGGCCTCGGTGCCGGTGGTTGTCGAGGACGACCCGAACACCGGAAAGACCGACTTGATCATGGTCGCGGCCCAATCATCACCAGGATCGAGCATGTTCCACGTCACGCCATAAGTGGAGTTTCCCGACGTCGAATTGCCTGTGACCGACTGTGCGTGAGCTATTCCTGTCGTGAGGAAGATGGGCAGGACGCTGAGCGCCCTACCCGTGTTTCTGAAGCGTCTGAGAGAAGTCATCACTTATAATCCCGGGCTTGCGCTGGCTGACGCAGAAGGGGACGGCCGGAAAACAGAGGCGACGGCCTCAACCGCCTTTTTCACCAGCTCACGCGCCTTCTCTGAGAGATCTTCGACCATGCTGGTCCCGGCTTCCTTTCCCGGCACCCCCTTGGCAAGCTCGCCAATCTTGCTGTCCAGGCCGTTGAAGCGCTGCTCGACCTGAGCTTCTGATCCTCGCTGCACCCCAATATCGGCAGCTTTCTCGCGATGAGCGCCGTAGGCCGCAACCGCTTCACCCGCTTCCTTCAGTTGCGCTGCGAACGCCTGATTGGTGCTTCGCTCGGCTTGAAATCGCGATTGCAGGCCTTCATGCCGCCCTCCCGGCCGCATTTCGCTCAACACACCATCCATGCCGTTCGGCTCGGATTTTGCGGCCTCGGCGATTTCCCGCATGACTGACGATGCAGGCGTATTCTGCACGGCTTCCAGCGCACTCTGCGCCTTCAGGCCCAGGGCCTCGGTCTGATCCAGATGATTGGCGTCGGCCTGCTGCCCGTGGGCCGCATTCATCGTCTGGGCCTTGGCCATCCAGTTAGACCCGGGCGTGACGGTCTGCTGCACGGCCTCAGGACGAATGGCCTGTGCGAGACGGGTAAAGAGACCCGGGCCGCGCACCTGATAAACGACCTTCTCATCGGCTTCCTGTTCAGGGGTTTTCGCCTCCTCCTTCGCCGGCCCAGGTCTATTCTGCGCTTTAGCTCCGGTATCAGCTTTGCTCGATGCCTCTGGTGCTGCCTTCTTGTTCTCGGTTGCGCCAGCGTTTACCGGTCGCTCAGGGCGTTGGGCCTGTGGCTGGTCTGCTCCCGGCTCCCCGCCTCCAGGAGAGGCGTGCATCCGTGGATCAGCCTTTTCTCCCGAGGGATGAGTTGGGGTGTCACCCTCTTGCACGCGTGGATCCTCACTATCCTCTGGCTCAGGGGCGTCCGGAATATCATCGAAAGGTGGTGGCTCAGGACTTCCATCAAACTCGGAGGCCGGTTCCACAGGTCTGACGTCTGCCTGTTCGTCCTGTGTAACGGTCTGCGCGTCAGGGTCGTGTGTCGAGAACCGTGCGGCAGTGGCAACCCGCTCGGACAGGGATTGAAGAACCTCGTCAATCTCCGGATTACCCTGCTGATCGGCCCCCATGGAGGCGACGCGCTCCGACACAGAGCGCACCGTGTCCACCAGTCGCTGATCCATCAGATCGGCGGTCTGCCCCATAAAGCCCTTGAGGGTCTCGGACGTCAGGCCGGGCACGCTCATGGCACGCTGTGTCATCTCTTCGCGCAGCCCATTTTCCTGCGGCAGAACCGGTCCGACCAGACGCTCGGCGTCCTGAAGCACATAGGCGACGTTGGTCCGAAAGCGGTCATTGGATGCAAGGTCCGGATCCTGATGCTTCTGGGCAAGCAGGGTGATCTGCCCGGCCAGTTGGGGCGCATCCTTCTCAAGTTGGGGCCGCACACGCTCCAGGCTCTGGAAGACGTCCGCGAGGGCAGGGATCTGCGTATCATTCTGGGCCATGTCAGCCTCCGGGATTGACGTTTGGTGATGGGATGGGGGCAAGTCTCTTGGCCTCGCTTTCCTCCTCGTGCTGCGCCACCTGTGTTGCGGCGAGCGAAGACTGGAAAAGCCCGAGACGGTAAGTCTGCAAGGCGAGGTAGTTGGCCTGAGCCTGCTCGATCGCCAGCTCACGCATGACCGTTGCGGGTGGCATCTGCTGAAGGTTCTTGTTCCAGGTCACGCCAGAGACACGGCGATTGACCTCAAGGCTCATCGACGTCAGCCACGAGGCCTGATCCGCGACGGTCATGCCCTCAGCCTGCATCTCGGTTTTCTGCACATCGGTCAGGTTGATCGACGGGATCTCCAGCGAGGTGATGAAATTCATCACGTAGCGCGAGAGCGACATGCGGGCGTTGTAGGCGCGACGACGCAACGCGGCCTCACGTCCGGACGTGGACGTAAGCTGCTCGCCGCGCAGTGCAGCAGGGGCTACAGGCTGGATAAGTGTCGTGCTGTAATCGTTGGCGGCGTCCACACCGCCGTCAGCCGACAGGGTGTCCTGCCCGAACAGGGAAATGGCCCGCTGGTCCGCATTGGGCAGACGGGAAAGAGCCGAGCAGAGACCGGCTGTGACGTCTTCCTGCGAGCAATACCGCCGCCCGTGCAACGCCATGCTCGATGCCACGCCCTGGCCCTTGCCATAGTAAGAGGGCGTTCCGGCGTCGGCCTCTCCACGACTGTCCGTAATCGTCGCAATCGCGCGGGTTGCCGTTCTGGCCGACTGAGACGCGCCCTGGGTGGCCTGCGCCCCGTCAATCCCCGTGCAGAACTCCGGGTTCATCATATGCTCGTCGCGGATCGTCGTATCCTGCTGGCGGCGAGCAAACTCCGCCATCGCTGTATTGGACGCATCCGCAATACGCTGCTCGGCGGCGACACCCGCCTTTTCGTAGTTACTGAGCTGTGTGAACCCCTTGTTCAGCATGGAGCTGACGGAATTGGGGTTCGTCAGGCTATCCATCGAATTGTTCAACTGAGACGTCAGCGTCTTGGTCATCGACGACAGCGCGGAGCCCGTGAATTTCTGCAGGGCGCTGATGGCCGCGACCACCGCCGCTTCACCGATGAACGCATTTGCAGGCTTAGGCATCGCGACAAGAACGGTCGTGCAGAGAAGCATCGTTGCGATTGTTGGATTGAGGCGGATCTTCATCAGAATACCCCATCCAGAGATGTGCTGGTGTAGCCGGTCGGCAGACGTGGCTCACCCCGGACATACCCGTTTGAATCGCCGTTCCCGAGGCTCCCGGCCGCGAGCTGGGGGCCGCTGCCGCCAAAGTTCAGGGAGGGGCACATCATGCCGCCTCTGCCTGTCAGACCAAGGCCGACATTCACACCGTTCAGGCTCAGGCCACATTGTTGCGCGGCCCCGACGGTATTGTCCCATTCGGTCTGGGCGGCCGAGCAGATTTCTCCTTCGACCTGCCCGACAACGTCATTGATCAGCGCTGCGGGGTTCGCAATGTTCGTCAGGAGATTGAGGCCCGTACCATTGAAAAACTTGTCCAGGCAGGAGAGGCCACTGACACTTTCAGGCTGCTTCTCATAAGCATTGTTAGCCTTGATGCGCCCGTTTACGGCGTCCGCTGCGGCCTGCGTGAGGGTTGCGCAGGCCTGACTGCCCTGTGTTGCGGCAGATGCGCTCAGAGGGACCGAAAGAGTAGCGGCCACGAGAAGAAAGGATGTCCGTTTCATGCGGCCGCCCTCTCCGCTTCTGGATCGAGAAGGTCGCGCAGAAGCGCGAGACGATCGTCAGAGAAGACGCGCGCGGACAGCTCTGCCCTTTTCTGACTGTCTGTCCATGCGACCAGTTCAGCACGGCTGGAGACCGCAGATGCTACAAGATCCTCTCCGCCTCTGACGGTCGAGACCACTTCGGCAACAAAGGTCCGTCGCTCCTCGTTCGGTAAAGACACAAGGAGGTCGGCCAGAGAGGCGATGATCGCCCCGTCCGTGCCGGAAGTGTGTCCATTCCGGACACGGAAATGCTCAAGCAGATTGTGCCGTGCAAGAGCAAGGTTAGGGGCCAGAGAACTCTGCGGGGTGTCCCTGTGCGGTGTTGGATCGTCTGGTGACATGCCTCTCTCCTGGGTAAGTACCAGGAGAAAAGCAGCTCGATCTGCGACTAAGGCTTATTTCTTCAAAATAGTGACGTGAGCGCGTCCAACCTCGATACGCTCGCCGAGCGGGCTGACTGTGGTGGCCAGAACCTTGTTCCATTCCCGACCGCCCTGCCAGTCCACGGCCTCGCCTGGATCAACGCCTGCACCGTAAGTGACACGGACACCTGATGGAACGATCTGCCTCACGGCGAACGACAACGGCACCTGATGGCCATAGCCAGTCGTCATGCGGAAGTGATGAACCACCTTCGGCGGCTCGGCCTGCACGGACGGTTCTGCGGGAGGTGCCAGAGAGACTGGTCCCGAAGGGGCTGACGAAGGAAGGGGCGGTGGCGCGTGACTGATCTCGAAGGCCGCTTCAGTCAGCATTGCTTTGGGCATCGCTGGAGCTGGCTGCACATGGGCGGGAGGCAACATTACAAACACTCGGTTTCTCCTGAAATAACTTAATATTCTAAATCGCAGATCGACATGCGACTGAGGAGAAATGTTAAATTCGAACTCAGTTGTCAGGGGCGCTCTCGTGGGTATTTTGCAGTATCCGGACCCGAAGTCCGGTGCGTAAGCCTGCCGAGAGAGAGAACTAGCCATGAACAAGAAAACAGAGACGCAGGTAAGTGACGGCCAAACTGACGAATATCTTGTGGACCTAGGACAGAGAATTAAAGAAGTTCGGGAAGGCAAGGGAATGAATGTGGTAAACATTTGTTTCGTAACAGATTTGGCTGTTGGGACGATTTCAAATATCGAGAGGGGGAAAAATGTATCTTATGTGACCCTTCATAAGATACTTCTAGCCCTTAAGACACCTCCCAATGAAATACTCCCCCCTGATGATCATGATATACTTCCGATCGAAGTAAAAATAAGCGATGAAGACACACAGAAGTATCTGGACTTGGTCAGTGCCTTCCAAAAAACGTCTGCATCTTTATCTCTTCTAATACATAAGCTCCAGCTAGCCCGTGAGCATGACGTTGCCGAGAGCAAGAATGTCACCTCGTCAGAAACTGACCCACGAGAACCTGTTGTGAGGCAGCTTGGTGAACGAATCAGAGATATTCGACTTGCCCGTGGGATGAACGTCTCTGAGTTAGGCGCGGCTAGCGGGCATCAGACGCCCGCTCTGCAACTAATAGAAATCGGTTTGAGAAAGCCCTCAATCGAGTCTCTTCGACGTATCGCAGCGGCCTTGAAGGTCGCTACATTCGATCTATTCCCTGGGCTTCCCAATCAGAAAGAGATTTTCAATTCTCTCCGGACGCTCGGACTCTACAGCAACATTCAGAGCGTCCGCGAGCAGGTGGAATTTTTTAACGATAGCTTCATCGCATTAGGCGCCGCCGTTCAGAAACAGGTGAACTAACGAAAAACTTTTTGTCGTTTCTTGTAATAAGACTTGAAACGGATGATCTATCGTCGGATAAGACCTTACACGTTGAAACGCGATAGGGACTTCCGACGATGTTTGCACACACCCGCTGCTCCCCACTTCCGGCTTCCGGCGTCGTAGCAGGTGGGCTTTTCCAACCGTCACTCGTAGAACGCAGCAATACGCATTCCCCGATTTCCCTTGGGAAAGCTCCTGAGGAAATCAGAACGCTCGTCATCACGATGGCCACCAAGGGCGTAAATGCTGCACACATCGCGGCCGCACTTTTCATAAGCCGCCTGGAGATTGAAGCCATTGCGCGAGAGGAAGGACTTCCTCTCAAGCGCACCCCGCTCAGAAATGGGCCTCGGGCATGGTCTCTTCTCGACATCAGCCGCCTCAGCCGCGCATGGGCCGAGGGCGAAGACCTTTCCGCCATAGCAAAGCGCCTCGACCGCACAGTCATGGCGGTTCGCAAGAAACGCGCTGCTCTCGGTCTGCCCGCGCGGGAACGCTATGCCGAGGTGGTCTGGACGGACGCCGACGTTGCCACTCTTCTGGCTCACCGTGAGCGTCGCATCGGGCTCCAGCGCATTGCCAAACAGATGGGCCGCAGTGTCCGCAGCCTGCAACGAAAGCTCGTCAGCCTCCGCCCAGGTGCTGACTCTTGCGCCATTCCGGCCGACCCATCCGTCGTCCTGACCTGGGAACAGGCGTCACGCCTGACGCCAGAAGAGCGTCGGGGCCGCAGATGGCAGGTCCGGAACTCACCAACCGGGCTGGTCATCGGCTTCAGCCGGAATGCCTGCACCACGCGCTGGTCCGCGGAAATGCAGCACGAGCTGGCCATGCGGCATTTTGCCCACCAGTCTCCTGACGCAGTGGCCGAGGACTTTCTCCTGACCGATCGCACCATAGTCAGTCAGTCCGGATGGCTCCATCTGCCGCGCCGCTCCAAGAAAGACATGCGCAACACGTTCGATCCGGACCTGTATGAGGTCTATCTGAAGAAGATGGATTACGTGCGCCGCGAATGCCTCGGCAAGGCCGGGTTCTATTTCTGGACCACCCGCCGTAACGGCCGCCGTATCAGCCGCTTGCACCAGCAGACCGCCGTCATGCGCTCGGGCGATTAATCCGCAAATTTCTCCATTTTTTCAGCTTCAGTCGCAGATCAACGGGTCACGGTGACGATGACACAGTCATCATGAGGTTTGAAATGCCATCCGCAGCCCCGCTGTCGTTCCACGGAGACATCGCGCCATGAGCCGCTCCTCGGGATCCCTGAGCCGACGCCTGACCGATCCTGATTTTCAGGGAAAGATCGTTGAGCGTTCCTTGCAGACGTCCATCGCCCTCGCGGCTGTCGTGGTCGTTCTGGCCGTTCTTCTGGCCCGCGCCTGGTCGTATCATCCACTCCCGAAGTATTTCTTCGTGGATGGGATCAACGCCCCTCGCCCGGCTATCGCGCTAAATAGCCCGATCCTCAGTCAGGAAGATTTCCTGTCGTGGGTCATCAAGTGGTCGCTCAAGCCCTACAACATCAATTACCGGGATTATCCGTCGCAGCTTAACGCAGCCGGATCGCATTTCACCATCAATGGCTGGAATACGTTCGCGCAGTCCTTCGTCCAGGACGGCAATCTGGCGAAAATGAAAGAGGCCAAGCTGCTCTGCTACGCGCAACCGACGCGTGCCGCCACCATTCGCCAGCAAAGCATGGTCAACGGTCATCACCATTACGTCGTGCAGTTCCCGTTCGTTCAGACCTGCGAGAACGTCAATGTGGAAAGCTCCCAGACCCTGATTGCAACCGTGCATGTCGAGCGTGTCGATGACGCTGATCACCCTGACGGCATTGCCATCACCCAGCTTGTGGCCAGCCCGCAGTGAGGATCCGTGCCATGAAAACCCGTTCCTTTTCGTTAGCCCTTCTTGGCCTCATGGGCTTCATGCCCTTCACCGCGCTGGCACAGTCGGCCGCCCCTGGTCCGGAGACCCCACCAGCGTCTCCCCCTCTCTCTGCCGAGCAACAGGATCAGCAGGCCGCCGAAGATGAGGCCATACCCCTGACGCCGGAGATGATCCGTCGCCTCGGCAACCGTCTCAAGGAGAACCAGAAAGCGCGTGAGGATGTCGCTACGGAAGTCGCGGCTCCGACAAGCCGCCCGGCCATTCGCGTGTCTTTCGCACCCGGCCAGCAGACATCGCTGATTTTCACGACCAAGGGCTATCCCACGGCCGTCTCTTTCGTGGATCGCTCCGGAGCACCCTGGCCGATTGCGTGGAACACGACCAGCACGTCCGCCAATCCGGATGGTCTGAAGAACTGCTCGTCTGACGGGGGCAAAGGGGGTTCCCCTGCTGTGCAGACCACGGGTTTTTACACCTGCGTTCCTTATGCTGGCAGCAACACCATCAACATCGAGCCACTGTCGCTGTCTCCGCGTGGTGGCCTGCTCGTCACGCTCAAAGGCGCCATCAAGCCGATCTCGTTCCTGCTTCTGGCCGGTCGGGGCACCTATGACGACAACCTGACAGTGCGCGTGAACGAAGACGGCCCTAACGCCAAACAGGAAATGGGACCGGAAGCCGCCCCTGGCACGGCAGAGCCCTTCATGAATGCCATGCTGTCGGGGATCGCTCCGGCCTCTGCCGTTCCCCAGAGCGTCGAAGGTCTCTCCCCTGACGACGTGCGGGCGTGGCGGATGGGGAATGAACTCTACATCCGCACGCGGCTAGCGCTCATGACGCCTGCCTGGGACAGTTCTGAGCGCGGTGAAGACGGCTACACCCTCTATGCCTTCCGCCAGACCCCTTACATTCTCCTGTCGGATTCCGGTCGGACCGTGTCCGCGTCTCTCAAGGACATGACGCCATGATGCCGAAGCTTCCAAAGTTCAAATCCGTCCTGTCGAGCGCGACACGCGGCGGAAACCGCCGCCTGGTCGTGCTCGGCGCCTCGGCCGTCTCCGTGATCGCTCTGGTGCTTGTCGTCTCACATCATGAGACCAAGCAGATGCCCAAGTCTGACCCGGGTCAGATCGCAGAGATGAACGCTCTGCCCGCTGGAACCAACACCAATCCGGAACAGGATCGTCTGCGTCATCTGCAGAACACCGAAACCGCGCAGAAGTCCGAAGGCGCTGGCCAGTCTTACACGCCGGATCTGGCACCGGCCGTTGCGCGTGCCGACAAGGGCGAAAAGAAAGATGCCGTCCTGTCCTATGACGGCGCGCATGGTCAGCCGCAGGAAGTCGGGTACAGCGCGCCGATTACCCCTCCTGCACCGCCGCCAACGCCGCCGCATATCGATAACGCTCCGCAAGCACCGCTTGTGCAGACCGATCCGGCCTATTCCTCTTCTGGCAATGGCGAAACCTCTCAGGCCGAGCAGCAGGAGCGTGAAAAGCGCCGCGCCCGCTACGTCGCCGAAATCGCGCGCATCGAAAGCGGGCTTCAGACCCGGCCCCCTGTCTCGGATCTTCAGGAAGCCGTGTTTAAGCCAGAGCAGGACGGCCAGCCTCAGGCCGAGAAGACAATGGCCACGCGTGGGGCAACGGGCGCATCCGCAGCGGCCACGGCCTCACACGATACCGCAGCCCCGCCAGCGCTGATTCCTGCCGGTCGCGGGATCTATGCCCATACCGTCACCGCGACGGACAGCGACCTGTCCGGTCAGATCGTGCTTGAGGCCGATAGCGGTCCCATCGCTGGCGACCGCATGATTGCGACTGTCGCAAGGGCACCCGGAAACGAACAGCTCCTGGTCGTGCAGGTCAACAAGATCATTCATCAGGGCCGCAATCTCGCAACCAACGGCGTGGTGATGGCGCCCGACACCATGAAGCAGGGTGTCGCCTCCAGCGTCGATCCCCTGATTTTCCAGCGGTTCGTCATGCCAGCAGCGGCTGCATTCGTGCAGGGCCTCGGTCAGGCCATCGAAACCACGTCCAATGTCACGGGCAGCTACAGCGCCCTTGGCGGCATGAACTATATCCAGCGTTTGAACATGGGCCAGCAGCTCGGCGTCGCCGCAGGAAGTGCCGCCTCGGCCGTCAACAGCGCCCTGACACAGGATACGCCAACCCGCTCGCGGATCATTCTGGCCGCCAATGTGAATGTCGGCGTCATGTTCATGGATCCCGTTGTCGATAAGCCCTGAATTTCCGCACTCAGTCGCAGATCGTTCCCCGATCCTTCTGGCAGTCTCAGCCAGAAGGATCTTTTTTATGAGTTCCACAGTTCATCACCTGAACACCGAAACCACTCCGCGTCGGATGGAGCCGGCATCGGCCGCCCCCCCGCCGCCTTCTCAGCACGACACCGTGGCGGACGATCTGGACGGTCACGAAGCAGACCCAACGGCCCACGCTGACAGTCACACGGTCGAACCGGCATCATCCGGCTCCCCTTCCTTTCTCACGCCCCTTATCTCGCGCTACGAGGCACTGACACCCCGCCAGAAGCTCTACGGCGGTTCGGGTCTCGGGATCTGCGGCGTCCTGCTCGTGGGGATTCTGGCAGCCAGCGGGCATCATCATCGCGCTGTCTCCGCGCCTGGCCAGGAAGTCGGCATGGATCAGTCGGCAGCGCCCGTGGCTCAGGCCGCCGAACCGGCTCCGGTGGCGGCCCCTCCTGCAACCGCCGATCTTGCGGAAATGCAGACCCTTGGCCACCCGAAAGCTGCGACGAACCCGTCCGCCACTGCGACGTCGCCGAAAGCGCCTCCTGCGGCCGCCGTTGCCACGCCGTCAGCCGCATCGCAGCCTGCGCCAGCCCAGACTGACGCCACCGGGACTGACGCCCCGGTCGTTGCTCCGCCCACACCTCCTGCCGATCCGGTCAAAACAGCGCAGACCCTCCAGGCCGCGCCCATGGCGACCCAGCAGCAGATCGACGTGCTTCAGCTCGTCACCGAAGAGGCCCGCGTCATCGAACGTGATCGGGGCGAGGTCGAGAGCCTGCGGCAATCTCTGGCAGGGCGCAGTAAAGCTGAAGAAGACCGCCTGAACGATCTGACACGGCGGATTTCCCTGATTGAAGCCAATCACGCCGTCACGGGTGCTGAAAATTCCGGTGCGGATGAGGCCGCCCAGGCCCATGAAGCTGCCGAAAAGGCGCGTGCGGCCCTGAGCGCTGCCATGAACAGGCCTGCGGCTGCGGCCCCGACGTCTTCGAACGCTCCACCCGCTCCGGCCGCCGTGGCCGGCCCGGCTCCAAAGCCTGCCTGGATCCATCACTACCGGATCGTTGCGGCCTCACCGCAACTCGCCATGATCGAAGACAGCGCGGCCCCAAGCGGACAGGCCCGTCAGTTCGAGGTTGGTGTTGGCACGGTCATTCCCGGCTACGGCGCAGTCCTGACCATCAGCCAGCAGGGCGCCACCTGGGTTCTGCACACGGCTCATGGCGACCTGAACTGAGGAGGCCAGCATGGAAGGCCTTGTCAATCTCGTCCACGAGATCGCCGTCGGCATGGGCTGGCTTCTGCCCACGGCCTGCTACGCGGCGGCCGTGAGCTGTCTGATCTTCAGTCTGGTCGGGATCTATCAGTATTACCACCCGACCATTCAGGCCCTGCAGGACAAGCCGTGGCTGCCCTATCTGTCGCTTGTTCTGTGCGGTGTCTTCGCCTCGTTCAACGTCATCCTCACCAAAAGCACTGCCTCGGCCGGAACGGATGTGCAGGTCACTCTGGGCGACGCGGCGACCAGTTACAGCACGGCGGACAGCCTGATCACCGGCACCGGCCCCAAGGACGCGATCCTCGCGATCGTCACAGACTTTGCCCTGTTCTTTCAGATGTTCGGGGCCTGGACGTGCTTCTTCGCCGTCCTGACCTGGTTTGCCATCCAGAGAGGCCGCTCAAACCGGGAGCGCCTTGGCTGCGGCATCCAGTACGTCTTTGGCGTCATGCTTCTCAATCCCGTCAAAGACGCCACCTGGATCCTCTCTTTCTGGCCCTGAAACGGGCTGAAGAAAAAAAATACCCCTCGCCCGCCTCAGTCGCAGATCACGCGGTCAGATTGGTTGGCAGAGGGGATTGTCCCTCACAACGGAGAAACAACTCATGACATCCCAGACAGCCCCGTCTTCTTCCCGCACTCTCACCAAGATCGGCGCGACCGTCGCGACAGCAACCATGCTGCCGATGGTGATGGCTGGCACCGCTCTTGCTGCCGCAGGCGGTACGGCCTCCAGCAACGGCCTTGGCCATCAGATCCAGAACATGGCGCAGGAAGGTACGGACACCATCGGTGTCGGCTCTGCCGCAGCCCTCTACGCGCTGGCCATTGTCGCGCTCGTGACGGGTATCGTGCTGTTCTACAAGTCGCAGAAGGAAGAGACCAAGCGCCCGGGCATGGCGATTGCCGGCGTCGTCTGCTTCGTTCTGGCCGGTGTGGCGGCTACAGGTCCGAAGTGGATCAACAACTCTGCGAACACGGCCTCCAACGGGAATGCTGAAATCAGCAATACCGCCAAGAGCTACCAGTTCCAGTAAGCTGACATGACCTCCAATCCGTTCTTCCTCCAGCCTGGTCTCGACCAGGAGATCCGGCCCGGGAAAGACGGGTCGGATGGCTCGTTCACCTGCTCCTGCTGCGGTCTGCCGTCGCCCGGGGCAGGTCTTCCCTGGACTGGTCCCTCCTCGGGGGCCGGTCTCAGGGTCTGCCAGGTGTGCAATCTCCTGCAGGACACATCGCGTGCGGCCATCGACGCCGAGGCCATGCTGGTCTGGTGGCCGGAAATGTCTCAATCGCGCCTGATGTTTCTTGTTCGCACGGCCCACCAGACGCTCCGCCTGATGGCCAGACAACAGGGTCAGTCTGACAGCCAGTTCTGGAACACCGTCCTGAAGGCCATTCCGGACCCTCTGCTCGGCACGCAGTTTTCCCCCTCTTTCCGGACGCCCATGACGCTCCTGCGTCTGCTGGAATCCAGACGTGCGGAAGCCGAGCATCGACTGCAATCCGGCTCCATCCGTCAGATCACAACGGCCATGCGCCTGTGTGGCAGCGCCGATGAGGCCGTCCAACGCAATCTCGCTCTCCTCCGCGCAGGCCTGCGCATTCTGCCAACCGGCAGGCTGCTTGACGCTGGCGCTGACGTTTACCCGGCCTTCCTCGACAAGGCCCTTGCCCTCACCCCATCCTGACGCGGAGTTTCCAATGTCTGGCTTTTTGACCGAACTGCTTGCCAGCGCGAGCCTCTTCCTTCGTCAGCCCCTCGAATCCTTTTGCGATGTCGAGACCAATCATACGGACGCCGTCCATCAGGACCGGCTCGTGACACTCCGGGGCGAGTATGTCTCTGTTCTGCGCGTCAATGGTCTGCGCACCATGTGCTCGCGTGCAGACGTGGAGGCCGTCGCCGAACAGCAGCGCATCGAACTTCAGGGCCTGCTCGAGGGCACCGGTCATGTGATCGAAGGCTGGTATATCTCCGACCCGGATCAGGCCCGCGTCGCGGTGGATCTGCTGGCGCTCAATGGATGCGAGCAGATTTCACGCATGATGAACGCTGACTTCCACGACATCATCAATGAGCGCCGCCTGCGGTGGCCTCAGGTGATGCGGTGGGAGGATGCCTGCTACATCCTGTGGACCCGACCGGCCGTTCTGACCCGCGAAGAAAAGAAGCAGGTGGCGGCCGAGAGAAAAGAGCAGGTCAAGGCGTGGCCAAAAGCGGGGAGCGGTCAGCGCTTTACCCTGCGCTCCGAACTCATGGCAGGCCGACATGATGCGTTTGTGGCGCGTGTGCAGGACAGCATGTCAAATCTCGGCATCTCCACAACACTGCTACGGGCCGATGAATCCATCACGCTGGCGCGTGAAACGCTCTACCGAGAGACGGCCGGAAGCGGCTGGAAGCCCACGCTGGTGGGCGACCCTGTCATGCCGCGTCTTCCGGATGACGAAAAACAGAGCAAAAAGACCGAAAACCTGCTCTGGCCGTCCCTGCGCGATCAGATTTTCAACGCGGATGCCGAAAATCAGGGCGGCCAGCTCGTGACGGTCGGTGACTACACCTATGCCCCCGTGGACATGCTTCTCGGCCCCGAGGATCCGCGCCCGTTCTCGGAACTGCTCAACACTCTGGGCCGCAAGCGTCTGCCCTGGCGCAGTTCCATAATCCTCGAAGGCGGTGGCAAAGCCGCGTTCGCTATCAAGGAAACAGGGGCCACCATGCTTGGTATGTTTCCGGGTAACAAAGACATCACGCGGGCTTTTCAGGCCATCAAACGTATGCGCGAGACGGAAAACCATAATTCCGTCCGGATGCGGATGACCGCCAGCACATGGGCACCGGTCGGCGAAGACAAGCTGCTGCGTCGCCGTGCAGCCGATTTATCTCAGGGCCTCGAAAGCTGGGGCGGCTGCAAGACCACCCGTGTTCCGGGCGACCCGCTTGAGGCCGCCATGGGGTCGGTGCCGGTGCTTTCTCTGGGTTCCACGGCCACCCCGGCTCTTGCGCCTCTGGGGGATGCCATGGGCATGATGCCGTGGATGCGAAGCGCCTCCCCCTTCCCGCAAGGTTCCATCCTCTTTCGTAAGCCCGATGGCGGGATCTGGCCGTTCGATCCGACTGGCGGCGGTGTACGTGAGCATATCGCGGATATCATCGTCGCCCCTCCAGGCAGCGGTAAAACGGTGCTGGGAAACACCATTCTCCTTGGCCTGCTCCTGAGCTCTGCGGCCATGGGCAATAATGGCGTCAAGCTGCCGCTGCTGGCGAAGCTGGACATCGGCCATGCGTCTCTCGGCTTTATCGAAATGGTCCGCAACGCGCTCGGGCCGGATCGTGCCCATGAGGCCATCTTCGTGGAAATGCAGATGGCGCCCGGCTTTGAGGTCAATATCTTCGACCTTCAGGTGGGCCTGGAATATCCGCTGCCGCTTGAAGAAGTCGCCATCGACAACTTTGTGTCCCTGCTGGCCACACCCCTTGATGGTCAGCCTTTCGAAGGGATGGACCAGCTCGTCGGCGACGTGATTGCGGAGGCCTATCGTCAGTGCACGGGTGTTGCAGGCGGCAATCCGAAGCACTATCGCGAAGGCATCGAGCCTCTGGTGGATGAGGCTATCCACCGCCTCGGCCTCCAGCTCCCGCACCACGCTGCGGCCGAAGGCGATCTCGACAGCGCGGATCCGACCTGGTGGCGTGACGTTGTGACGGCCCTGATCGCTGCGGGCGAGCATCGTCTGGCGGGGATTGCCCAACGTCATGCCGTTCCGGTTCTTCAGGATCTGATTGCAGCGGCCCGCGCGCCGGAAATCTTCAATCGCTATTCCAAAATCGTCCTGCCCACGCACGAGACGCTCATTGATGCGTTCGAGCGCTACATCATGGCGGCCATCAAGAAGTATCCGACGCTCTCCGAGCCGACCCAGCTTGATCTGGGCGACGCCCGGATCATCGTGCTGGATCTGGCCCGTGTCGCGCCACAGGGGTCAGAGAGTGCAAACCGGCAGACGGCCCTGATGTATATGCTCGGCCGCTACCTGATCGGCCGGAACTTCTTCCTGCACCCGGAATATGCGGATCTGCCGATCATGCCCGAGAATGTGCGGGAGTATCATCGCAGCCGCTTCACCGAGATGAAGGAGACGATCAAGCGTCTCGATTTTGAGGAGTGGCATCGTCCCAAGGAGGCCCCGCAGGTCGATAAGCAGGCGATCCGGGACGTTCGTGAGGGCCGTAAGCACAATGTGCAGCTTTCGTTCATCAGTCAGCGCAGCGGTGATTTCAGCGCCGATCTCGTGGGTCAGTCCACGGCCCGCTGGATCCTGAAATGCGGAGACGAGCGCGAGGCCAACGAGATGATCGAAAACTTCAAGCTCACACCTGCCAGCGCCTATGTGGTGCGGAATCGCCTGCCCGGTCCAGGCCGCAACGGTGCGCCGTTCTTCGTGGTGATGAACGCGGCTGAGGGTAAATATGAGCAGCTTCTGGTCAACGTGCTCGGCCCCATTGAACTCTGGGCTTTCTCCAGCACGCCAAACGACACTGCTCTGCGCTCGCGTCTCTTTGCCCGGATGCCCTCAAGCCGCGCCTTGCGGTGCCTTGCCATCGTGTTTCCGGGCGGGAGTGCGGAAAAGGAACTGGCACGCCGCAAGACCCTGGCGATGAAAAGTTCGTTTCTTCAGGACGAGCAAGCACAGCAGGGCGTCATGGATGCGCTGGTGGATGAAATCCTGTCGGGTCAGGGCATTGCCGGGGGCTTGTACGAGCGCCTTGAGGCCATGGATGAGCAGCAGCGGGCCGCTGCGTAAGACGCACGATTAACGAGAGGAGGGGGATAAAACCCCCTCTTTTTACAATCGGTCTTTAGCAGTTTCGTAAACGGCACTTTTGTCGCGCTTGCCGACCGCGATCAAAAGAACCGTGATCTCCTGATCGTGGACCTGATACACCCCACGGATGCCATCATCACGCAGTTTGATTTTATAACAGTTCGGTAAACCGCGAAGCTTGTTCTTTGGAACATGCGGGTTATGCAGGATTTTGCGGAGCTTTTTTACGAACCGCTCTGCAACGCTGTAATCCAGCGCGTACAGTTCATCCCTTACGACTTCCGGGATGTCCAGAGAGTAGATCGTCAAGGTTCACGTTCCTCATAATTTCCCCCGGGTTCTTCAGGCGTTTCTTGACCAGATCAAGAAGAACGGCATCATCGTCGCTCACGACTTCCTTGCGGATCGGCAGACGGTTGTTTCTGACGACATATTCAAGAACGTCCCGAAACAGGTCAGCAGGCGTCGTTCCGAGTTCCTTGACCTTCCTGAAGGACTCTTCTTTGAAATCGGCTTCAAGCCGCATTCCGAAATGAGCTGTGTTTGCAGTGATCTGGGGCATCGTGTCGGGATCTCTCTTTACTCTGCGGCACTCACCGGCACTCGCGTATCTTCTCTTTGGGACCGACTTACTGGAAATAACTGTTAAACATATGTTCAACAAAAGCAACACAAAAAACCAACAGGGCAAGCAGAACTTGTCCCTGAGTGGCGATGAAATGCCTTCAATTTTTTTCTGAAAGTCGCAGATAGGCCCGCGATGATCCTTCCAACATCTGGAGGGATCCATGCGACACCACTACCTTCTGACACCTGTTCTTCTGCTGGCCCTCTCGGCCTGCGCCACCAAACCGCCAGAGCCTGTGGCGACAACAGGCATGGCCAATCCCGAACTTGCGCTGCAACGCGCCATTGCCACGACCGACGCGGATCTGGCCCAGCTCGGCACCTTGCGCCCGACCCCACCTCCCATGACCCCGGACCCCGGCCTTCCCGCTGACCTCAAGCGTCAGGTCTGGTTTGTCTGGCAAGGCCCCCTTGAGCCTGCGGTCCGCAAGCTCGGCAAGGACATCGGCTACAGCGTGACCGCATTCGGCCCGCACCGGAAGGTCATTGTCCAGATCAATGCCGTGGCCCCTGTAATTGACCACCTGCGCACGCTTGGCGAGCAGGCGGGAGATCAGGCCACCGTCTCTGTCGATCCCCTCTCCCACGCAATCTCGGTGACGTACCATGGCTGATCGCGCCCTGCTCTGCGGCCTCGCAACGGCTACCTTCCTCGCATTCCCATCTCTCGCAGGTGCGGCCGACACCGGCACCATCATGCCGTCCACAAGCGCCCTTCCTCCGCCAGCCCGGAGCGGAACGCTCGTTTCCATGCCAAACCCGCCTGAGCCGGGCGCGGATCAGATCAACGCCAATGATGAGGTCCTCGGCAATCCTGCCAACACCCCGGTCACGGGCGCGCTTCAGCTCGACCGCATCACAGGCGGTGAGGCTCCACCGTCTCTCGAAGCCTTGCAGGACGCGCGACCAAACGATGAAGCCGGCGACGACCTCAAGCCGGGCCGACGCGAGCAGATCCGTCAGGCCGCGCTGACCTACGGGGCACAGGGCGGACAGGCCGCACGGTCTTTCGCCATCAACGAAATGTTGCGCCACAACGAGCCAATCCTCGACACGACGTTCGATTTCCGCCCCTTCGTCCTGCCGGTCGGTGATGGTCAAACGCTGATGCAGCCCCCGATCGTCAGTCAGGCGCAGATGGCCTTCGCCCTGAACGACACAGGCACCATCGCTCATGAAAGCCGCTGCGTTTTCGAGATTACCCGAGAGGCGCAACTCACGTCTGCCGCACCGAACTGGCGGACCTATCTCGTCCGCTCCTGGAACAAGCCGCGTCATCCGGCCTCATCCGCTTTGCCTCACACGGACAAGGAAGTGCGGCACTGGAACGACTGGGTGGCCGAAGGCTGGGCATCCGGGGAAAAGGTGGCTGATGAGATCTACCTGTCCGATCTCTCCCGACTTCAGCGCGACATCACGGGCATGGCCCGCTACCGCGTGCTTCTGCGGGCCGGTCGTGTCGAAGAGCCACGCGTGGTCTTCGAGAATCGTCAGGCCGTGGGCGGCGGCGACAGTCTGCATCTTGGCGACCGTGTCATCCGCATCACCGGACAGCCCGGCCTCCAGGCCCGCACCCGCGTCGCCTATCCGGAGGACTGCCGATGAGCGCCGCCCTCAAACTGCGCGACACCGAAACCTGGGTACACGAACGGGCGAAGCGCGAGTACCCGTGGGTTGCTGAAGCCCGGAAACATGCACCCGGTCTCGATGACTTCCTGAAATGGGCGCATGGCCTCGGCGCGTCGCGCATCGACCTGCTGACCGGACACCGTGCCACGCTCACGGTTCATGGCCGCAACCGCTACGCCACCATGGACCCCACGACATCGTTGGATCTCAAGCAGATCGTGGATCACGTCTATGGCGCGGACGGCTCGGCGCGCGTCCTGATCAGCCTCCAGCTCGATACGGCCTATAGCGTGACGCTCAACCGTCGTGAGTCCCTGCGCTTTCGTATCAACATCTTCCCCGTGCAGACCATGCGCGGCCCGGGCATGAATCTTGTCCTGCGGCCGATCCCGGCCCTGCCGAAGAGCCTGGACGAGCAGCGCGTCGAGCAGGAGATCCGCGATACGAACCTGCTCAGAAGCGGCATGGTGCTCACGGGAGGATCGACCGGATCGGGCAAGACCACGTTGCAGTTCGGGCTGATCCACGAGCGGCTGATGGATCCGACCGTCTCATGCAACATCTCCACGGGCGAGCAGCCGATCGAGTTCCTTTTCGACAGCCTCAAGCCTCCCAACGGCAACCGGATCACCCAGACGGAGATCCGGCCGCCAAACATGACGCCGCCGCTGTTTGTCGAAGGCTCCATGCGCCGCGAAAACTCGGATCTGGTGCTGGGCGAGTGTCGTGACGGCCCGACCATGGAAGCGGCCATCAACTGCGCCATCACGGGCGGCAAGCTCTCCACCACCATCCATGCCGACAACGGCCCCCTCATGATCCAGCGCTCTATTGCGCTGTGCCCCCGGGCCGAACGGGACAATCTCGTCAGCGCTCTGGCGCAGTCGCTGCGTTTCGTCATCAACCAGCGTCTGTTGGATCGGGTCGGCGGCGGCCGTGTCGCGGTGCGCGAATACCTGACCTTTCATCAGGATCTGCGCCGTCAGCTCATGCGCACCGAGAGCGAGCTTTGGCCCGATCTTGTGGCTCAGGCCATCGACAGCGACGGCCAGAGCTACGCGGTCGCCATCCGCAAGGCCCTGGAAGACGGCCTGATCACCGAACAGACGGCCAATGAGGCCTGGAGGAGAGACGCCTGATGTGGCGCGCAACCGCAAAACCTGTCCGTCTGGCCATCCTTGATGGCCGGGCGTGTCTGCCGCTTCTCGTGACGGTCACGTACTGGAGCTGGACGACGCTGTATATCGGCGTTCTCGGGACCGCCCTGTTTGCAATGATCAGCTTCTTTGGCCTGACGCTGCCGGCGGCCCTCAGAACCGTCCGCCGCCTCATCACCGGCCCTGTTCGGTCCGGTCGGCCGACCTGGAAGCGGAGGCGCTACGGATGACCGCCTCTCCTGCCATCGGCGTGCTCTCAGACGTTCTGGTCCGTGCCATCGACCGCAAGGGCCTTGGCGTTCTGTTGAGCGATACCACCAACTCAACCCCCTGCGCCAGCACGGTCGCGGTGTCCAGCAGCGGCTTCCTGCCAGCGTTCCTGATCACCGCCGAGGCGTTGTGGTTTGAAATGACCCGGCACGGTTTTGGCCTGAAGCTGGTCGATGATCCTGAAGCCGCCCTCGGCGTGACCGTCATCGACCATGACGCGCAGTCAGCCGTCACGGTCCTGCTCTGCCTGCTCGATGTGCTGGACGCGCTCCCGGTTCAGAACGGCCAGATCAATCTGTGTGATCTGAACGGCCTCTGGCAGGCCAGTATGGCACGTCTTCAGCCTGTCTCCGTCCAGAAGGAGCAGGCCGCATGAAAGCCCGCCTTTTCTTTCCGTTGGCCCTCGCGGCCCTCATGGCGGCCCCGGCTGCCTCGGCCGAAGACGACGGCGGACGCCAGATCGCGGCCTGCCTGAAGGAGTCCGCTCATAACGCGCATGTGCCGACGGGTGTCATGCTGGTCCTGCTTTATGTCGAAGGCGGCCATCCCGGTCAGGCCGTGCAGAATACGAACGGGACGTCCGACCTCGGCCCCATGCAGGTCAACACGATCCATGTTCCCGAGATTGCGCGCCACTGGCACACCACCCCGTCCCGCGCCTACGCGGCGTTGCGGAACAACTCCTGCGCCAATCTTGAAGCGGGCGGCTGGATCCTCGGTCAGGAAATGACCAAGGCCCGGGGCGACCTCTGGCAGGCCGTGGCGGGCTATCACTCCCATACGCCCCGATTTGGTACGGCCTATCTGAAGCGCTTCTACGAGATTTCCCAGACCCTGATCCGCACCAGCCATCAAGGAGACCCGGCATGAGTGGCACAGTTTCGCGGTCCTCAGGCACACGCTCGTCCGGGGAAATCACCCTGATGCTGGCCGGTGTTGCGCTGTTGGGCATGGTTGTCCTGGCCTATATGGTCTGGTCAACATTCCACACCGAAATCAGCCGCTTTTACTGCAAGGTCCTGATCTGGCAGATCGGCATCCTGTCGCCGACGCCCGAGCTGGCGCGTCTGAATCTCCAGCTTCATCAGGTCCTGCACCATCCGGCATCCATTCGTCTGATTCAGCTCTATTACGGCCTGTCCATCGTCGGGATGCAACTTCGGTGGGTTGCGGTCCTGGTCGGTGGGATCTGCGCGGGCCTGTGCCTCTTCTTCGGGGAGAACAAGGCGGTGCGGGCCGTCCTCGATCTCGAAGGCCTGATTGCCGTGCAGGCAAAAATGTTTCCGACCCTGCGCGGGTTTGCCAAGCGCCGCATCACCCGGCTTGTTGCGCCGTCCACCGGGGCACCTCTTCCGGCCGATCCGGCCCTGACCGCCGACGAGTGGCGCAGCCGCTTTGCCACGGCCGCCGATGGCCGTTTCAGTGAGGTCTGCGCGCAGGAGGCTTTCGAGCGTCAGCTCGGCCCGCACTACACAACAGCCGGACCCGTCGCGACGCCACCTGCGGCTCAGGTGCTCTTTGCGGCCTTTGCGCTGCACAAACTCAAGCGTCGCGATGAGGCCATGACCCTGCTCGGTCAACTGTCTGAAGGTCTGGCAGACGCAGGACTTGATGGCGATACCGGCCCGAAGGTCAGTCTGAAGGTGCCCGCAGACGTTTTGAAGACCGCGCAGGACTTTCTTGCAGATCCCGATATGCAGGCCACGATCGCGCAGAGCTGTGACCGTCACGGATGGACCACGACCGCCCTCATGACGCTTCTGTGCGATGCCCGATTTGAAGCTGGCGTGCTGGCGCCTCCGGCGTTCGCCATCGTCAAGCTGATCGACCGGCCGCTTTGGTACGCCCTGCACTCCCTGGGCTACCCCAGTGAAAACCCCAACGAAGACGTGCATCCCAATCCCCGGATCGAAGCCGCTGGCGCCCGCGCCCACTGGTCCGAGGAACAGCGCCTGCGTCGCCCCCTCTACATCCCGGTGCTTGATCGCGCCCTTTCCACGCTCTGCTCCGCCTGAAGGACAATTTCATGACCCGCATCATTCTCCAGCATGGCCAGAACGCACCCCTCACGCTCGACATCGAGGAAGGCAGCACGGCCCCGATCCATCTTCATTTCTCGCAAGCCCTGCCTGTCGCGGCCCCTCAGGCAGAGATCGCCCCGGTTGGACCTCAGGCCGCTCCTGCCAGCAAGATCCGCCGCTTTCTGCCGGTTGCCGCGACAGCCGCCGTCTGCGCAGGTCTGTTGTACACCTTCGGCGGCCTGCACGCCTCCGCGCCTGCGATGCCTGAATCTGCGCCTCTTCCGCCGTTGCCCTCCAGCGGCCCGCTGGAGACGCAGCCGCAAGCTCAGGCACCCACTGCACCACAGCAGATCCTGAAGGCGCTGCATCAGCCCGCCCATCTGGAAATGCCATCCCCAGCACCCGCGCCGGTACAAGCCGGTTCGCCATTTGGGTTGGAGAACTAAAGCCATGACGGCTCGCAAAATTGGCGCACCGCTTGGCCACCAGCAGGTCGAGCGGGGAAAGACATACCGCGACACCCGCCCGTTCTGGACAAAGGCGAAAGAAGAGCTTCGCTCTCCTCTGGCCGGATGGCTTGGGTTCGTGGCGGTCGGTCTGGGCTGGTTCGTGCCTGCGATTGATGGAGCCCTGATCCTCGCGGCTCCGGCCGTGGCAGCCTGGGTCGTCTTACGGCCCGAGCGTCTTCCGCTCCATATGCCGCGCTACAGCGGGCTGAAGGATGCGAACGATCTCAATCCCAAGGATCGCAAACCCCGCCAGGCCAACGGCATTCTTTATCTCGGCACCGAGGCGCGCACCCGTCGCCAGCTCTGGATGTCTTCGGACGCGGCCCGTCAGCACGCGGCCATTCCGGGCACCACCGGCTCCGGCAAGACCACGGCCATTGTCTCCCTGATGACGAACGCCCTGGCGCATGGCTCCGGTTGCATCCTGGTGGACGCCAAGGGCGACAACACGGTCTATGGCGACGTGCTGGCCCTCGCACGGCGGTTCGGGCTCGATGACCAGGTGCTGGCGCTGAACTTCCTCGCCGCCTCCGGGACGCGGGATTCCAACACGTTCAATCCGTTTGCCACCGGAAATGCGGACGCCATCCGCGAAATGCTGGTTAGCCAGCTTGGCGAGCAGTCGGCCAATGATTCCAACGGCGTCTTTCGTGACCGTGCTGTCGGTCTCATCGGCACAGTGGTTCCGGCCCTCGTCTGGATGCGCGACACACACGGCATCCCCATCAACATCGACGCGATCCGCTATGCCACCGACCTGCGCTGGATTGGCACTCTTGCGCGGCACAAGGTCTTCCTCCTCCGCAATCCCGGATCCAATCAGGCCATCGAGCGCAGGGTCGAGGATATTCCGGACGATGTGCTGTGGCCGCTTCAGGCGTATCTTGGCGAACTGCCCGGCTATGACTCTTCTCTGGAGTGGAACGCGCAGAAGGAAAACAAACCGTCCGAGCAGCACGGCTATGCGAAGATGTATTTCTCGCGCGTCTTCACCCAGCTTGGCGTCAGCCTCGGGCATATCTTCAATGCGGAGACAGCCGACATCATCATGCGCGATGTGGTGCTGAACCGCCGCATCCTGATCGTCATCCTGCCGTCTTTGGAAAACTCGTCGGACAGTCTGGCGGGTTTGGGCAAGATTGTCGTGGCCTCTTTGCGCGGCGTCATGGCCCAGCTTCTCGGGGCCAAGCTACACGGCTCTGCCAGCGAAGTGTTCAAGCTGAAGGCCGGGGCTGGCGATGCGCCATTCCAGATCTTCTTCGATGAGCTGGGCGCCTATGTGACGGACGGCATGGACCGGATGCTCGCCATGGGCCGTGGCCTGAACTGCATGTTCTGGATCTCGTTTCAGGACTTACCCGGCCTGACGGCCCGGATCGGCGAAAAGGCCTTCTCGCTTCTCGGCAACGCGAACCTCACCCATGCGCTGCGGCTTCAGGATGCCATGAAGACCCGTGAATGGCTGGAACAGCAGGCCGACAAGGTCGAGGTGACACAGGCAACCCGCGTGGAGAATGATGGCTACGGATATTACAACGGCTCAGGCGCTGAGGTCCGCGAGGTCTCCCGTCTGCCCTGGAACGATCTGCAAAGCCTGATCGAGGGTGAGGCCGTCACGATGTTCGGCGGCCGGGTCATTCATTCCAAGACGTTCTTTGCCGACATCAACGGACGCTCAGGCGAGGTGCGGCGCGCCCGTCCGGTCATGCTGCCGTCCCCCAAGACGGGCCATGGTGTGGATCCGGATGCCGAGACCTGGGGCATTGTCGAAACGCTGGAAAATGGCGACTTCCAGATCGAGACGGCAAGCTCGGGCTTCCCGCCGTCGATCGAAGCCCTGATTGGCAAGATTGCAAACGAGAACCAGCGGGACAGCAAGGCCCTCATGGGCGATGTCAGTACAAGTCTGACCGATCTGACGGCTTACCTGCGGACCTCCACGGCTCACGGTCATGGAGACGGCAACACGCCGTTTGCGGGGATGTTGGCCTGGGGCCGCTTCCAGCGCGACGACAACAAAGATGAAAGCCTCGTACCTGCTCAGCCCATGGATGGGGCGTTTCTGGGGCAGATCGAGCGACTGGAGCGTCTTGTTGGCAGTCGGACAGGACGGACGCCTCGTCGTCGTGCTGTGCTCGTTCTGGCGACACGCGATCAGCTTCATGCACTCCCGGCCAATACGGATGGCGCCAAAGGGGCCAGCGAAAGAGAAATCTTGGCGGCATTCAGGACGCTTGGAGAAAGGCTTCAAGCGTAAGCTGTTCTTCTCGGTGCGACAGTGGCAGAGAGCCTTCATGAGAGTTCGTTTTGTAACCTGCCTGATAGTCTTGGCAGCAGCATCGTCAGCCCATGCTGATCCTGCATCATGCAGCCACCTTTTTGCGGGAGGGAAACCTCCCGCAGTGCTATCTGAAACCCAACGCGGTGGCACGGTTCTGTTATGTAACAACGACTATGCGGTTCTGGCCTCTGAAGACACAAAGGGCCCTTTATGGTCGGCTGAAGATATCACTGAAGAGCAGATCGAAACAGCACGCAAAACAGCGCGCAAAGGCACCTTTAGCGTAGATAGTCGCCTCCCAGGGTCGATGCAGGCGACCCTTTCTGACTACCGGCGCTCTGGTTACGATCGGGGGCACATGACCCCCAGTGGCGATGAGCCGGACGCGACATCGCAGGATCAGTCATTTCTCCTGTCCAACATCGTCCCCCAAACCGCCGCGTTGAACCGAGGGGCATGGGAGGGTGTCGAAAGCGCCGTGCGAGGATGGGCAGATCAAGAAGGTGAGATTTTTGTCGTCACAGGGCCAGGGTATAATCCTGACCAGATCCAAAAAACGGTTGGTCCCGGAAAAATCCCGGTTCCCGCGATCACGTGGAAAGCGATCTATGATCCAGCAGGTTCAGGAACAGGGGCCTATATTTGCCTCAATACCGCACACCCTGTCTGTAAAATCACATCGGTGTCGACGCTTACACAGCTGGTCAACATTGACCCTTTCCCTGCACTTCCTGCCAGTCTTAAAGAGCAGGTCGCTTCAATGCCTCCGATCCGCCAGAGCCCTTATGCTCTGAGCCATCGTGCAGGAAATGAAAAACTGCAAGCAAGCTGGAAAAGCGCAGTAGTACAAAAGGCCATAAAGGCTCTCCTGCACTCCCTCACGACGAATAAGTAATTCGGGCGACCTAGATGCCCCCCACTGAGAACTGCGTCGTCACCGCCTGCGCAAGAGCGATCCGGTTCTTGCGCAGGGTTTGTTCGGCCTCAGAGGGAGCCGCCCCGCTCTGCGCCAGAAGGGCTTCAATCTGCTCGTCAATGACTTTCAGCCTCTGGGCAGCCATTTTTGCCACGGTGATCGCCTGCACGCGGTTGGCCACCTCGCGCCCATAGTCCCGGCCATCCTGCGCCATTTCCTCCTGCATCTTACCAAGACGGATCAATTCCTGAACGTGCTTCTCCCGTTCCTCCTGCGAGGTGAACGGCAGATCCATGCCAAGCGCCTTGTAGGGCTTGTTCGACATGCCCTTGGCCACATGGTGCCACAGATCGTCGCTGGTGATCTCCGTCGTATCACCGAGCGCGCGCCCGTTGCGCACGGCCTCAAACGTCGCGCCGTCTGAGATCATGGTCCACGTCGTGCCCTTGGCCCGGCTCTCTGCCACGTAGGATGTAAACCCAGTTGCCGTAGCCACCCCTCGCGGAAGGGCGTTGATATGTTCGTCCGAGGTGAGGCCCTGGGCCGCATCAATGGTCATGGCATGACCGAAGCCAAGCAGGATCCGGCCGGTCTTGTGGTCCTTCAGCCGACGCCATTCAACATCTGCCTCCCGTCCGTCCTTCATCCGGACTTTCAAACCGTCCTTGCCGTGCGAGACAACCTCCACGACATCGCCATTGTTGCCAACGGTGGTCCCTTTTCCTTCGACCGCCCCCCAGGTGCGCCGAAACAGACGCAACCTGTCGCCGGCAGCGACCTGAAGGTCATAAGTTTCGCCACGCTGATCGACCGCATCCAGCGTCACTTCATCCCGGGAGATCTCGCCACGGTTCTGCAGGATCCTGCGCACAGCGCGGCTGAGGTCGGCCGCGTCCTGGTTGGTCAGGGCTGACATACTGATCCCGCGCTTTGAGCCGGACGCAGCCAAGGCGTCGCGGCGCGTGACGTAGAGTTCCGCGATTTTTTGCAGCACCTCATCCTGATCGCCACCGACCAGACGGATGGTTCCGTCCTCGCGCTTCATGTCGATAGCGCGGCGGACTTCCTCAAAGTGAAAGGCGTTGCGCGGATCGTCCGCATTTTCCTGATCCTGGTTGGCGTAGGCGGCCTTCCCTTTAGGTCGAAGCGCGTCCAGTGCATCCGCATCTGGTGTCTCGCCACGGAATAGTCCGGCAATCTCACGATTGCGGGCGGTCGTCTGCCGGACCGTGGACAGCAGCTCCGGCATGTCTTCCTTGGCCAGAACCCTGCGCAGGATCTCGACGGTGTCACCGGCCTCAATGGATTGCGCCTGCTCCCGATCACCCAAGGCCTTGATGGTACAGCCGCTCGCGCGTTGCAGCTCCAGAAGCTGAAGCATCTGGCGCGGTGCAACCTGGCCAACCTCGTCAATGACCAGAACCGTATTCTCGTCCACAGTCTGCTCGCCTTTCTCAAGGCGGCTGAGGAAGGGCATCATGGCGTAGCGCTGATAGATCCCGGCATCGCCAAGCGCATCGGCCTGACGCCAGGCCGTGGCAAGACCGATGACCTCACGGCCCTTCTCCGAGAACCGAGTATCCCGCTTCCAGGCATCCACGAGAGGCTGAAGCAGCGTTGTTTTACCGGAACCGGCAACACCCGTGAGCATCGAAATCTTTCCAGCCTTCCCCAAGGCGTAAATTGCCGCCTTCTGGGACTGACCGTGCTCGTTGTCGAAATCGAGGTCGCATCGCTCGATGGCCTCTGTGAGTTGGGCGTCCGAGAGAGACGCACTTCGATCCGCCGAGGCCCGAACGGCCTCTTTGGCAAGGGTCTCCTCGACACGGATCTGTGCCGTGTTGGTCACGCGGACCCGGTCATTCTTTACGCACGACACAAGACTCACCTGTTCGCCCCGAACCTCTAGGCCTTTGTCCTCTATCAGTTTGACGACCTGGTCGATGTCTTCAATGCCCCCGGGGATGCCCGCTCCGATGAGGCCGCGAGCGGCATACATCCTCAGCTTGTCATGATCGAGAACGGCCGCCGTCTCAAACTCCTTGCCGAGATGCTTGGCCGCAAACGCATAGGCCTGCTCATGCCGGTCCGCGACAGATAATTCCGTGGCCTCAGCCGTGCCCATGACGCTGTGATGCTCCCAGCCAATCGCAGCGGCGCGTTCGCGCCAGGCCTGAACGTCGTCAGCGGATTCATTCTTCTTCTGCCTGTGCGCCAGACTGGCGGCCTTGAGCATCTTGTTCTTCAGCTCGGCCGTCATGGTGTTCCAGTCGTGCCCCTCCTTCTCGGCATAGGCCCGAGCGGATCGCGTCACCTCGGCCGTGCGGCTGGAAAAAGCGTCACAGGCCTCCTGCGGAACGGCGGAGATAACAGTCGCCTGCTCCTTGGCGTCGTAGGACTGCTCGATCCCGAGTTTGCGCAGCTCATCCGCCAGTTCCGCCTGGAAGAAGGCTCCGAACTCATGCACGCGGGAGCGCAGGCGCTTGGTGTCCAGCGAACCCACATGACCGCTCTCGGTCACAACCACATTGTAGAGCGAGTTATGGATGTGCATCTGCGGATCGCCCCCGGTCGGGGCCTCACGCAGATAGGTGGTATCGGTCTCGGCATCATGCAGGGTCAGGGTCGGGCGCGACGTGCGGTGACGGTAGGACGTCCAGGCAACCTCCCCGGCTTCTTCTCCGTCTTCCCCGCCATGCCCACGTCGGGCAAAGCCCAGCTCGCGGGCCACATACTGCATGGTCGCGTCATTGGCCCGCTGCACAGCGTTCCAGATGGCGGCCCCTTCGGCCTGCGTGGGCGCGAACTCGGCAGCCAGCGTGACCGATTTGTGCGGGGCCATGGTCAGATCATAGGCGCTGATCTTTCGCTTCGCCTGAGACCATTGCTCACCATTATCAGCGCGCTTGCCCTCGAACAGGGCCGCAAGTGTTTCGGTCGTGGGCATGGCGCGCCGATCCACGCCGAGTACGTCCGCCATCTGCTGGCTCATGCCCGGATTGAACGAGGCCCGGCCATCGCGGCCGAGATAGTAATTCGTGAGGCGCTGACCATCACCGTCCGGCACCTTGCCGGTGTCCGTCCGGAAATCATGCTCCGGATCCGGTGCCCCTTCGGTGAAGTATGCGGCCACGAACTTGCCGTTACACTCAGCCGAAATCTTGCGGAAGGTCATCATGACGTGCGGCCGTCCTCTGTCTTCGGACGAACCTTACGGCCTTCAAGGAGGTCGTTGTTTCTAGCGGTCGTGTGGTCAATACGCCTGATGACCGGCTCCTGATCCTTCATCAGTTCGACCAGGCGCGCGAGAATGTCGTCCAGTGTCGGGCCGTCCCCCTTCTCCGAGGGGGTCAGAAGCTCAATCAGGATACTCAGCTTTTCGCTGATGAACCGGATCTCCTCGCCCTGTTCGTCAGAGCGGGTGAGAAGGTGCTGAAGAAGCTCCCGATCCGAAACATCGGTCTCGGGAGCGCGGTCGGGGGTCTGGGTCTGATCTGTCATGAGGGCAGGATAGAAAGCGCTCATGCGACTGAGATCATTTCGTCAGGGCGTCAGGCCGTTCTCTCTCCTTCTGCGCAGTGCTGGCCGCCTGCATGACCCATTGCGCCAGTCGAGTGCTCAGAGAGATGGCCTGATCAAGCTGTTGGCCGCAGGAATTTTCTGTCACGGCCTTGTTCAGGATGACGTCCTCTGTTCGGAAGTTCCGCCACAAGGAGCCGACGAGTTGGGCAGAACTCACCAACGCCTGCACATCGGCCTGATCAACCTCGACAAGGATTTCTTCCAGATCTCGCGCTTCGATGTGAAGAGGCCGACCCGGCAGGTTCAGAACCATATACCGGCCTGGCAGTCGGAGCCTCTCTCGAAGCCGCATCATCTCGGCTCCCTCAACACCGGCCCGAGCACGGTCTTTGCCGAGGTAGGAGCCTGTCTCGAAAACTTCCGGCAAGACCGCATCGGTAACCCATCGACGGAAGGCCTTTGCGTGAGGACAGCGAGAAACAAAGGTGAGGTGAAGGGCACCACTTCTGCTGACCGCGTTGACTGTCTGCAAACCTCCATGGGTCATCATCTTCATTGAAGTGTGCTCGTCATCATCCAGCCGCAGCATTGCATCGCGTGAATTCGAGAGCCCCAGCACCATGCAAACCTGGCTCGCCCGGAGCCAGAGTTTACCTTCGTGAACCACGCCCTCCAAACAGTGGTTTTGAAACATAAACTCGGTGGTACGGGCAGCATCATGAACTGGCTCTGCGGCGACAAATCCCGCTTCGGTATCCGTGTCCTTAGTCATGGATGGTCGGCTCCTGATGAGGCAGGCCCCTCACTGTGAGGTGGGCTTCTCTTCCTCTTTCGGCTGCCATGGTGCCGGGCCAGTCTGCGACTAAGATGCCTGAAAGAAATGGCCTGGCACGCTTTGGAGACAGCAAAGGGCGTCGTTAGTTCCGACGCCCTTCCAAGCCCGCACGGCGGAGCCGTCCGCACCAACGGTGCAATGGTCTATGAAGAAGCTCTTTTCTTTGCCTCATACTTGCCTCGCTCTTTCTCGCTCTCGCCTCGTAGTAGCCTCGTACAAGCCTCGGAATCGCTTCGTAGATGCCTCGTAGTTGCCTCTATGATGCCTCGAACTTGACACGAAGATGCCTCGCCTGCGAAAGAGGTTCGACACACCAGAGGCCGTGAAAACAGCTCAGCGTGAGAGGTGTGTCCGAAATGGACACAAAGCGGGAGCGAAAGTGAGCATGTCCAAGGCACTGAGAGAGATCCAGGAGGCACACAAAACACGCCCCGCTCAGCCGCACTCAAAAGCTGTCTATCAGTGGCTGAGAAAAAATCAGGACATCGTGTCTGAACTTCGCGAGGCGAAGATCGCCACCTGGGAGATGATCGCCAAAGCCGCGAGAAAAGACGGCGTGGACGTCGAACTCTCTCCGGTTGGACTTGGGGCCATCAGAAAAATGTGGTCCCGCCTCAAGAGCGAGCGAGAGGGAATCACAGCCGGAAAACCGGCAAATGACACACCCGATCAGAAGCCAGAACCGCCGAGCCGAACCCCGGCAGACTGGCGGCCTGCCGCTGTGGAAGAGTATTACCAGGAACGCGAGGAGAGACCCTCTGCGCCAATACCCGCCTCACCGCCACTCGTTCCCACGACTTCGACCGTTGCAACGTCAATGTCCTCCAACGACGCCGACCCGCATACGAACATTTCTGCTGAGGGGCGCCAGTCTCTGGAGCACATCAGGGCAAAGCTTCGGGCACGTAGGGAAGAGAAGAGAAGGCTCACGCCAGACTGATTTTTTTTGCGCGGCAGGGTTAAGTCGCAGAATGGCTCCGCACTATGGCGTCCGAAAGAGGAAGAGAAGCCCACCTCACAGTGAGGGGGCTGCCTCATCAGGAGCCGACCATCCATGACCAAGGATATTGCCGCTAAAGCCGCTACGAGCGCTGCCGACCAGAAGGCAGCCCCCAAGCGCAAGCCGGTTATTTTTACGATCATTGGCCGTCAGCGGGTTGGGAAGACGACCCTGCTGAATGCTTTGGCCCAGACGATCCATGAGCAGGGCGGCACCCCCGAGATCTGGAACACCGATCTGCTGAACCGGTCGCACTCCATTTCCAGTTTCCATGATGCGAAAAGCCCCACAGGCGGCGACACGAAACGTCAGCGGAAATGGCTGGAAGAGAAGATCCAGTCTCTCATGGAGAGTCGCCATGACGCCATTCTCGACATCGGCGGCGGATGGACAGCGCTGCATGAGTTGATCAGCACGGAATCACTGACACGCGCCCTCGATATGATGGGTATCACGCTCTCAGTGGCTTTCCTCATCGGCCATGAACGCGCAGATCTCGATTATCTGGAAGATCTCCAGACGAACAAGAAGTTCTCTCCCCGGAATGCCGCAGTCATTCTCAACGAAGGCCTCATTCCTCCTTCCCTGGACGTGGACGATGTTTTCGAAGAGGTGGCCATTCACCCCGCAGTTGTCGAGGCCATGGACAACGGCGCTAAGCTCGTCCTCTATCCGGCTGCCGAACCCATGAAGGACGTCTGTGACCGAACGCTCACGTTCCGTGCGTATGCCGAGGGCGAGCAAAAGGAAGGCTTCCCAACCAGCTCGATCTTCGACCGTCTCGCGATTGACCGCTGGTACCGCCGCGATTTCCCTGTCTTCCTGCGAGAGCTAGGCGCGCCTCGCCTGCCAGACATGCCTAAAGGCCTCCCTGTTCCGGCCGAAAGTGACGTGTGATGTCTGACGGCCTTACCCAGAGGATTTCTGACTGTCAGGCCAGGTTTGAAAGCTCACTGGATGCGCTGCGCGAGCAGACGCATCGTTGGACGCTCCGGCCGCGTTCACCTGAGGCCAAGGTTCTGGATGGTCTCATGATCCTGATGGAGATGAACAATCTTCATCAGGCCCTCCTTATTAAGGATCGTGAACACTCGGAGGCCGCGCATAGGGCGCTGTTTCAAGAGGCCGAGACACGAATGGAGCAGTGCGTTGCCAAGTGCGAGAGCCTGCTGGATCAATGCACGCGCTCGGCAACAGAGGAGGTTATTGAGGTCAGGCGGGCTCTTCATGAAGGCGTGGCAGCCTCTCGCCAGCTCCAGAAGATCGACGAAAGGACCGTCAAGGCAAAGGTCGCGGAAGTCCTTGGAACCGTCAAAGGCGAAATCGCCGAAAGCATGAAAGCGCAGATCGTGATGGCGGGCACTCGTGTTCGACGGGACGAAATCAGCAAGCGGGCCGGATGGTTCGCCACCATGATCGTGGGCGGAACCGTCTTCGGAATTATCCTCGATCACCTGATTTAGGTGTGTCCAAAACGGACACACCACCTCGGGCCAATAAGCGCTGTTCAGACAATACTCAAAGTCGCAGACTACGGGCGGATACTGACCACCCCAACACAGGAGTGCTCAATGCCGCCGCCCTTCAAACAATCCTTTTTGATTACAGGTCTGGCTTTCTCGGCCGGACTTGGCCTCAGCGGTTCGTGCCAGGCGCAGTCGATTGAAGTGCCGAACGGCCTGCCGGAAGTCCCGCATGTCGTCTATCCGGAAGTCGGCCTGCCGAACTTCACGGTACCAGCCGGGACTGTCCAGCAGATCGGCGGGGACGGGAAAGTGATTCAGACCACGCAGCCCGTTTCTACCGGCTCGGACTCACTGCAAACGCTCTATAGCCGCGCATGGGGCTATCAGGCCGCTGACAATGCGTCCTCCATTGGCGTGAACCCTGCTGCCTTGGCAGCAACGTGTCAGGTCGAATCAGGCTGCCAGAATGTCTATACGGCCACCGGATCAGGCCACACCATCACGGGCGCATTTCAGATGGCAAATGGCACTTACAGCGAGGAAATGAGCAAGGCTCTGGCATCGAACCCGGGCCTCGCGAGTACCATTACATCAGGAACGGCAGGGCAGCAGGACCCAGCCACACAGGCGGTCGCAGCAGCTCAGTATATGAAAGAGGAAGCTATGACCTTGCAGGCGCAAGGAATTAGCAATCCGACCGCGCTGGATACGAGAGCGATGTATAATTTTGGAAGTCATGCTGGGGCTCAAGTCGCACAAGCCGATGATAGCGCGATGATGTCAGATTTCATTTCCTCGACCGCCATGAGCAACAACAACATCTCGTCAGGAACCACCGTCGGCGAGTGGCGGCAGAGCACGGCGAACAAGATGGGGACCGGGGCAAGTGCTCCCGTACTCCAGAGTTAAGTGACAGAAGACAGAGAACTGGATACCCAATCACTATGAAACATAAACTTTTCGCTCTGGCAGTCTTGGCGGCGTCTTATTCCTTCAGCGCTTCCGCATCGCCGAACAAGCCTGTCAGCCCCCTATCCGGCTATAAGTGCCTGACTCTCAACGCGACAGATGCGCAGATGATGGATCCGAACTTCTCCATCCCATTCCGCCAAAACCCGTCCGACCAGTCACCTGTAGTGGCCCCGGCAACCACGCTCGTTCCTGTGAACACAGCCGTCGAGCCTGTTAACGGTTACTATCAGACGGTGAACCTAGCGCGGAAGACCATGTGGATCTCGGCCAAGTGGTTGCAGCCCTATTCTAATGTTCATCCTGGCCGGACTTGCACGCCATACGTCATGACCAACGGAAGCGTTGGCTTCGTCTTCGCAAACAAATAAAAAAGGCAGCCTCCGGGCTGCCTTTTTCGTATCCCCTGAGCCTGGACGTGGAGACACCGGAACCCACCACGTCGCGGGCAATGTCACCCGGCTTTGCGGATCTCGGCGAGAATGGGATCGGCCTTTCTCTGCCGGGGACAGGGATGGGCCACATGGGCCGCTTCCAGATCCAGCAACCATGCGGATAAGTCAGCCGGAAGAGAGGACGTGCCCTCCAGGCAGCGCCGGAACTGGTTGCGGTGCATGTCACATTTTTCGGCGGCCTGGCGCTCGGACCATCCGATCCGGAACAGGGCAAGAGACAGGCGCGGCCCGGTCAGGTGCTTCGGGCGGCTATCGAGAGGGGAAAGGCTCTTTGTCATAAGAGCATCCTGCCGCCTCGTTCTGCGACTGAACGCGAAAAATCGCGCCTCAAAAACCCGCCTTCAGATAGGCCGCAAGGCCCGGAAAACCTTGCCATTCCGGCCTAAAACCGCTACTTTCTTCTTATGAGTTCAGCCAAGACCCTTTTCGCGCCGACGCCTTTTTCCGCCCTTTCGGATGAAGAGCGCGCGCGCCGTCAGGACGCGGTCGAATGGACCCTCGCGGCCCAGAGACGGCAGGGCTACACGCATGATCCTCTTATCGAGGCTGCGTGCCAGTCGTTCGTCGCCGGACAGATCGACCTTGCTGAACTGGGGCGGAGACTGAATCCCGCCCTCTGACGCGTCGATGCCTCCCGCCCACGGTTACACCTACCCGAACGTCTCGGATGATCCTGACCAAACGGACGTTCTGCGAAACCGTCTCGGCCTGCGCCGCCATTCCGAGCTTCACCCTGAAGAATACCGCCGCACCAGCCACAGGATTCTGGAAATCCGGATGGGTCTGGGGCCGTCCGGCCATTTCGATGCCGACCACCTGAAGGCCATCCATCGGCATATCTTCCAGGACGTCTATGAGTGGGCTGGTCACATGCGCCACGAAAGGCCGGTCGTGGACGGAGCACGGGTCGAACCGATTGGCTCCATGCGGAAAGGGTCAACAACCTTCCTCCCCGGCTCCCATATCGACATGGGGCTAAACGAGGCCTTCAAGCCCATCCGCAACCCGGATGTGCTGAAGAACTCCACGCCGGAGCAGTTCGCGGCCGTCGCCGGAAATGTTCTAAACGAACTCAATTATGTCCACCCGTTCCGCGAAGGAAACGGCAGAACGCAGGAGGCCTTTCTTTCAGAACTCGGCCGTCACTACGGGCATAACGTGGACCTTTCCGTCATCACAAGAGCCCGCATGGTGTCCGCGTCCATTGCCGGCACGCAGGATCCGGATCACCCTGCTATGGCGGCCTTGCTGAAAGATGCCACCGATCCCGCCCGCGCGCGTGCCCTGAAGGAACTGATGCAGGACATGGGCTCCGGTCCTGACGCAAGGCCGCTGGATGACCTCGTCATTCGCACGGCCGCACCTGGGGAGACTGTCTCCGGGATCTTCAAAAGCCGGACCAGCCTTTCCGGTGCGTTCGAAACGCCTGACGGGATCGTGGCGGTCCCCGTCGCGGATCTTCGAAATGCCGTCCGACAGGATGGCGGATACACCGTTTCCGTGCGATCCGATTTTGTGACGGCCTCTGCTGCTCCAACGCTTCGGCCCGTGCCCCGTCCGGTCATTCCGGCTGTCTTCGGGCCTGCGGAAGAGAAGCGCGAACGCGCGCTCCTGGCACAGGCAAAAGAGGAAGGCCGCAAGGCCGCTGCCTCTCTTCATGCGTTCTGGTCGGCCCCGCCTTCCCTCGTCTGCCGCGACATCGAGGCCGCGATCCGCCAGGAGGGCGGCGATGCAGCACAGGCCTTCACCGGCATGAAGGCCGGAGGCCGTCATGCGGCGCTCGGGAAAGAGATCGAAAAAGAACTGCGCCACAATCCCACCTTCGCCCGCGAGCTGGGCAAGGTGCAGAAAGACATGGCAGCCTATGGCGACAGTCGAGAAAAAGCCTTTGCGTTTGGGGCCGCTCACGGCCGGGAAACAGAAATCCTGACAGACCTGGCCGGGACGGATCGGGAGATCGCCCGCCATGCCAGCCGGACTCCCACCTCTGAACCGGGTCGCGCCCTGATCCAGACCCTGACCGGCCAGCCCGCCCTAACCGCCACGGCAGACCCGACAGACCGCCCGTCTCTTTCGTCTGCCCGGACACCCGGCCCCGGCTGATCGCCCCCTGTTTTCCTAGACTCATCCTGCCCGTGCGGCGAGCACACTGACGGCGACGAGAGTGGAACGACGGTGGCGTTTTCCTGAGCCCATCCTGCCACCGGCCAAGACGGGCGACGGGACAGGCCGTCAAGCCCGGAGCGTCCTGAGCAAGGGGGGGCAGGCT
>NZ_WIPH01000089.1 GCF_009547075.1 Gluconobacter aidae | reverse complement strand
GACCTATGTCACGAACTGTTCGGCAATGATCCGCTCTGAAAGACCGTGATCGGGATCGAACAGGATCGTGGCTTTCCGGGAGCGGTCTTCCCGCACAGCAACCTCCGCCACATTACGGATTTCCGTAAAATCCGCTACCGCCGCTGTTGCCCGCTTCTCGGTATCAAGCAGTGTCAGTTTCACGACTGCGCTCGACGGCAGGAGGGCTCCCCGCCAACGCCGGGGACGAAAAGCAGAGATCGGTGTAAGAGGAAGAATATTGGCGCTTAAAGGCACAATAGGCCCATGGGCAGACAGGTTATAAGCTGTCGAACCGGCCGGCGTGGAAACGATTATTCCGTCGCAGATAAGCTCCTCAAGCCTCAATCGACCATCTATTTCTATCCGGATACGAGATGTCTGCCGTGTCTGACGGAAAAGAAACACGTCATTGAATGCCAATGCACTTTTGACTTTCCCTGCCACTGTTGTGGCCGTCATGTGCAGCGGGTGAAGAACCGACGGCTGAGCATTTTCGAGACGCTGTAAAAGGTCCCCCTCATCAGCAGCATTCATCAAGAACCCAACCGTTCCATAATTCATGCCGTAAATGGCAATGCTTTTATCCAGAACCTTGTGCAGGGCCTCAAGCATGAAACCATCCCCCCCCAGACAGACAACGACATCCGCCTCATGAAGCCGCACATTTCCGTATTTCTGTGAAAGTCGGGCCAGTGCACCCTGAGCGCTGTCAGTGGAAGAGGCAACAAAATGAATTTTCATAAAAATCGCATCAGTCAGAAATCGACAGAGATCATTTTCTCTATTGCACGCACCCTTAGCAGATGAATGGCTTGAGGCAGCATCCTTTTTTCAGAGCTGACAGTAAAATCGAACATCCAGTTCCAAACATGAAAATACCCCTCCCCCGACATACTGCGAACAGAGGTGGACCCGTTTGTTCGGACAGTCTTTGGGTTTGAATAAACTATACCCGGTTGATGCTATGCCGCCCTTCTGACGGCGCTGCGTTTGTCCCTCTGATCCGGTCTCGAACGCGTGCAGGTAGACGCATCCGTATTTCAGCGACCGCCACAGACGCTTGATGAACACGTTGTCCAGCCAGCGTCCACGCCGCCCATGCTGATGCGGATCTGACGTTCTTCCAGGATTCCGGCAAAACGGGGCGTCCTAAATTGTGACCCCTGGTCAGTATTGAAAATTTCCGGGATGCCGTAGCGCATCAGCGGACCCCGGAGTGCTTCCCGAGCAACCCGTGATTTGAACTCCGTCCCATACCTCTTGCGCGTAACCTTGCCCATAAAACCCGTCCTCTCTCAGGTCGGGTTATAGACCCAATGACTGTCATTTGCCTCGCCTTCTGAGGTCAGGGGGAGCGTAAGCTCGCTTTGTCACGAGAGGAGAATGACAATGTCGACGACGAAATTCATCGGTCTGGATGTCCACAAGGAGACGATTGCCATGGCTGTTGCAGACGATGGACAATCGGGAGAAATCCGGTTCCACGGGACAATTCCCAACACGCCCGAGGCCATACGACGTCTGGTGTCGCGCCTGACTGCACCTGATGTGGCACTCCACTGCTGCTATAAGGCAGGCAAGCGGGTACGGCATCCATCGCCAGATGCTGGGTCTGGGTGTGAATTGCAGTGTCGTCGCCTCATCTGTAATACCGCGCAAGCCAGCCGAGAGGGTGAAGACGGACAGAAGAGACGCCGAAATGTTGGCGCGGCTGTTGCGATCGAGTGCACTGACGGCAATTTGGATCCCGGATCCGGCGCACGAGGCTATGCGCGACCTCGTACGCAGTCGGCGCCAGACCAGACAGGATCTTGTTGCCAGCCGCCAGATGCTTCTGGGGTTTCTGTTGCGCCATGGGCGTAAATGCACCGGTCGTTCGAACTGGACAAAGGCGCACTGGAGATGGCTGGGGAACCAAGCATTCGAAATACCACATCAGCAATTTATTCTGGGCGAAAGCATCCGACGTATTGAAGAAGCTCAACAGCGTTGCAATCGACTGGACGCCATGCTCGGGGAGGCGTTATACCAACGGTTATAGGCGCTGACCTGTGTGAGCCCCAAAA
>NZ_WIPH01000088.1 GCF_009547075.1 Gluconobacter aidae | reverse complement strand
TAGACGCCCGGTTGAGGGCGGCTGGACGTCGGGGCTCGGTGGAGCTTGGCGACGCAGGAGCCTAGCGGAATAGAGCGCGCGAACCCTTCAGGGCCGCCCGGTTAAAGGAGCCGTTCTCGGATGATTTTTCCGGTCATTTCGATGGACTCATTGCTATTGAGGCCACCAGCACTGGTCAGATGCGGGACCACGGCGAGAGGTGTCTCTCCGGGATAGAGCCTGATCCGCTTTGTGTGGTTTCCAACCTTGAACTCGGCGAGTTCACACTTGATTTCTGGCTCAGATGCGATGCTCACGAAATCTCGCTCGTGTGTTACGCCGACGCCAATAAACAGTTTTGGTCTATGCTCCTTGACCTGCGCTCTCATTGTCTTGAAGCAAACATTTCTGACATATGCGATGTAATCGGCCTTGCTTGCGAAGCCTGTGCGCTCCTGCGCTTCAGCGGACCATGTATCGACGGTTAGGCAGTTTTCCGGGAAGAGGTTTGTGAGCATGTAGCCGCAGTCTGGAGACGCGAAAATGCTTCTTTCTTTTGCAAACTCGAAGGCTTCGCTGATGGGATAACCCTCGATGCAACAGAGCAGCTTGTGGGCTTTTCGATTGTATCCTCCGGGGTATCCCCATTGCTTTTCAACTGAAAAACCTTCTTCCGCGACCAGGGCAGGATTTGTATTTTCGGAGTCACCAAATTCAATGCCACAGAGCCAGGTGGAAGGCTTTTCAGCGCTTCCAATATCTCCCGGCCCGTCAAACCGGTAGTCGTCCAGCCTCATCGTGTGACCTTTAACGAACGACGCATTTCTTGAAAGCATTATGGCCTCTCTGGAAGTAACTTCGTTCGAGACTAGGAAACCGCGTTAAGGGAGGCAATTCCACGCTTGCCTCTTTCGGTTGCCTTGGCGCAGCCCCCCTGTGGGGGGCGAGCACTTGGGGGCAAAACACTTCGCGCCGACGAGGCGCGTCCGCTTTCCTGGAAAAAACGACGGGAGAAAGAAAAGGGCGGACGGGAGAAGAGGCCGAGGGCAGAGCCGAGGCCGTCAGCGCGGCCCCGGTGAGTGGCCGGACCTGCTGGCCCGGCCTGTGGGGGTTAGAGAACGGCCCCCCATTGTGCGGCGCGGACGTTCTCGGTGAGGCTGCGGGCGTTGTCCTTGACGTAAGGCTTCCAGTCTTCCCCGATCAGTTCGCGGTAGGCGTCACATGCGCCCTGAGCCATGACGGCGAGCGCGTAAGCCTTGGGGGCCTGCTGTGCAGCGAAACGGACGGCCCGATCTACGCGGTTTTCCCCGCCGTCGATGCCTTGGCGGTCTTCGTCGCGGCTTTCGTTGCTGAAAGAGTTCTGTTCGTCGCGGGCAATCTGGCGCTTGTTCTCATAGAAGTTGGCGGCACCATAGGCAGAGCGGATCAGGCCGTCCACGATGCGGCCAAGGTGCATTTCCATGGCCTTGAAATTGCGCTCGCCCCGGAAGTCGGTGACGACAAGCACATCCTCAAGAAGCGTGTACTGGTCGCGGATCATGCTGAGACCGGCCCCCATCAGCTCGTCATAGTCGCCAGCCTCGAAACCGAAATGCTGAACGATAGCGGCGATCTTGTCATCGTTGGGGGCAAGGCGCATGACGTCTGCCAGCGTGGGAGCGGCAATGGCCTTGGTGCGCTCGCGGGCTTCGTTGAAACGGCGGACGGCGGCGGGGCTGGCCTTGTTTGCAGCCTTGCGGTTCTGGGCCTTCGGTGCGATTGTGGTTGCTGCGTCGGACATGAAACGAACCTTTCTAGTCTAGCGAAGTCCCGTTCGGTAGTACCAATACCGTTCGGGGCGCTTTGTCTTGAGGGCCAATCCCTCTCGACAAGTAAAAGATAGCCTTTTTGGCCTTTTCTTACAAGAGAGAAAACGCAGAAAACCGCCATAAAACGCGCTTTATTTTTGCATGACAAGTAAAAAGATTTCTTGATGACTTCATGAATACCTGTCGTTTTCCTAGACCCATCCTGCCCGTGCGGCGAGCACACTGGCGGCGACGAGAGTGGAACGACGGTGGCGTTTTCCTGAGCCCATCCTGCCACCGGCCAAGACGGGCGACGGGACAGGCCGTCAAGCCCGGAGTGTCCTGAGCAAAGGAGGCAGGCC
>NZ_WIPH01000087.1 GCF_009547075.1 Gluconobacter aidae | reverse complement strand
CAAGGTTCAGTGGAACCGCTCTAGAGTTTCCTGTCAGGACAACTCCTGTGGCAATCCCCTTGAAGACCGCCGTGAATGGTGATTTTATGAACGGGATTGCAGCGGAGAATAGTGGAATGGAACTGTTCCATCTGAAAACCTTTCATGGAACCAGTCTATTTTTCTGCTCGGAAGAACGGATTTTAAAGCATTCTCTTGAAAAACAACCATCATATATTGATGTCGTTCTTGTTCCTTTTCCAGAAGACCCCGGCTTTTTCCTGATTGCTCCAGTTAACCTCGGTGAAGATGTCGAACAGACCCATCCGGAGGAAAACAACGTTTTCAAAGACCGGTTTTTTGTTTTCACAACCGGCTTTCATCATGACGACACAGTATCACTGCTCTCGCTTAACGGAAAAAAATTCTTTTCCGCCGATCCTTTTGGAAATGTCGCCTTCAACAGGGACGAAAGCCAGGAATGGGAAGTCTTTTCCCTGTATCCCAGCCATGCCGCGGTGAGTGATAAAACGTCCCGTCTTTTTACCGAAATCTGTTCTGTTTTCTCAACCAGAAATACTCCTGAGCAATCACTCCACGCCATCAGCAGATCTCACCAGAATATGAGAGCCGAACTTCTGAATCTGTTCTGTCACACACTGAATGCAGACCAGAGAAAGCAGTTCTCGAAAATTTTCACGGATGCTTTTCTCAATCTTCCTGATGACAATTATTTCAGTATTTCGGAAATCATTAATCATATCCCTTACAAAGACTGGATACACAGAGCGCTTCTGGAACTGTCACACTGGAATATCCGCAGAACCAGTCGTTCCTTCAGGAATGTACCAGGCGAGTTCGATTTTCTGGGATATGGTCACATCCGGGACCGGGGCAATGGCATTTACTGGGGTGCGGTTCTGCTCGGCGTTGTGCGTGAAGCCATCAGGAGCAGAAAAGACATCGCCCTTCTCGCTACGGCACGCGACGAGGGCATCTACCTGCTGGAATGGATCGCACACCATAGGGTCATAGGAATAAAAGACTTCTTTATTTATACAAATGACAATACGGACGGATCGGACGTGCTCCTCAAGGCGCTGTCCGAAAACAAAGAAATTACCTGGATTGATAATACTGGCAATCATGCGCCGGGAATCAATATGCAATTCAAGGCCTACAACCATGCCTTGACCACGTTATCGGAAATTCTTGATTACCGCTGGTGTGCTGTCGTGGATATTGACGAGGCGATCCTGCCTTCTAAAAATGTCGGCAACAGTATTGCGCCTGTTATTGCGGCACGGGATGCACAGGGGGTCGATTGCTTCTCCCTAAGCTGGCGCGTTTATTATCCCAATGGTCACCTGACCTGGGAAAACGAGCTCTCTGCGGAACGGTTTGTAGAAGGTGAGAAACATCCTCTGGTAAAATCGATCTTCAGGACAGGTCTGTTCAATTATTCATACGCCCATCACCCGGAATGTTCTTATACCAACAGGAAATATACCACTGTTGACGGGAATTATTATCCGCAGAGCACCACGTTCAGCGACGATCTCAACTTCAGTCAGAAGCCCACACAGTGGGCCTATGTCTGCCATTATCATCTTCGTTCCTTTGAGGAATATGTCTGGAAATTTTCCCGTGGGGAGAATGATGGCCATGGCGTCGTGAAAAACAAACATTTCAGGTATAACAGCCCCGCTATTTTCAACCTCTTTACGCAGACTTTTGATGTGCGGGGAACGTCACAGTCCGCCCGCCTGACGGAAAAGGTAAGGGCTGAAATCCGGCGGCTGGCCAGCCTTCCGGGCGTTATGGACGCCATGCAGAACATCGCGTTTCGATACAGCACGGCATCGGCGACTTTTGTTGAAGAGAGCCTTCAGAGCATACTCGCAGACAATCGCGTTGATCCGGATACCAAGCAGGCATGGCAAAATCTCTGCCTGTCCTGGAGAAAAGAACGCGCCGGAAACAGATAATTTATTTAATAGATACTATTATTGAATATGGAGTTATTTGTGAAACACAGCGATGCCATCGCAAGTTATGCAACCGAGCCTCTCGCTACAGCAGGCAATGTTTCGACCAGATCCAGTTCTTTGAAGAACGAGCACCCTGAGACGTGGGTTTTCCTCGAAAACGTTTCAGGATCGTCCATCTTGACCGCAAC
>NZ_WIPH01000086.1 GCF_009547075.1 Gluconobacter aidae | reverse complement strand
ATCCGTGACGCCATCCTGTGTGATGCCATTGAAATTGCCAATATCCGCACGGGTATGATCCCATCGGAAGCCGCCCTGCAGGGACACGAAACGGTTGTGCCAGCCCGTCTGGAAATAGGCGGCCGTAATGGATTCCTGCATGTGGTAATAGGCAGGCTTTGTGGTTGAGATGGTGTTCGTCGTCTTGAACAGGGACTTGTTGTTGAGCAGCTTCTCCAGGGCTTCCTGATAGTTCAGCGTCAGATACTTCAGACCCGGCGCGGATTCCATTGTCAGGGTTTTGGCAGCAAGGACCTGATCCATGTTGCCGATCTCGGCGGCGGCGGCGGCATCCTTTGGAATCCACTGGGTATAGGTTTCACTGTTCGTGACATGCGTCATCGTCTGGGTGACGCCGGCGTTCATCCAGAAGCCATGCCCGACATCCCAGCGCCAGTCTCCGCGCAGGAAGCGGACGTCGTTCTTGACGTGGAAGCCGTAAAATCTCCAGTATCGTGGATTGTAATTATCGGCGTTATTCGCAGCGGTCAGATCGTTCAGATAAATGGATGGTGCACCATTATCGAGGGTGTAACTGTATCCGTAATTGCTCTGGTATGTCGTCTTGTTCGTGTTTTCGTTCATTCCCGTATTGTATTTGATCATGGTTCTGTAGCTATCGTCCCAGGCTATGGAGTCCGTTGCCAGGAAATTCAGGTGCATCCGATCATTGATGTCGTAGTGGATCTTGCCGTTCACGAACCATGTCCGCTGCGTTTCGGGCTGCTGGGTGATCCCGAACTGATACTGGCCGGTGGTGACCGATCCGGTGTCGGGTGTGGCGCCCTGGGTCCATGTTCCGGACGGCATCGAGAGCGCTTCGTTCCGGGTTTCCTGATCGAGTGTATGGAAATATCCGCCGAAGACGGACAGGTCGAAACGGTGTGAGGGGCGGTACTGGAATTTCCCGGTCAGGCTGTAACGGCGGTACGCATCATCGAATGCGTAGTCCTGCGAGCGGACCGGAACGGCGTGACCGGTTGCGGCCACGGCATCCGTATTGGTGGGCGATCCGACGGATGTCCCCGAGGTCGTGTAATAATTCCAGCCGTCACCGCTGGAGTCACCGGGAAGGATCGCATGGGTTGCCGAGTGCAGTTCCTGATAATTACCTGACAGGACGAAGCCGAATTCCTTGTTCCTGCCGAAAACCCGGGTCAGGGTGCCATCCACGCGCCAGTTCTCGTGCATGGGCTGGACTACGCTGCCGGCAAGGTTGTTCCAGCCTCCCAGAAGCTGGGTGTCGAAGGTATTGCCGTAATCGAAGGCGTTCTTGGTGACCATATTCACCTGGCCGCCGATACCTTGCGGGTCATTATAGGCGTCCACGGTTTTAAGGACCTGAAGCTCCCCCAGCATCGAAGAAGGAATGAGATCGAGCCGTGCGCCGCGATAGGTGTTGTTGGCGCTGGCGAGCTGGGCGCCGTCGATCGTGATGAGATTGTAGGAGTTGTCCAGTCCGCGGATGGTGATGTTTTCGATATTGTTGTCCGAACGGTTGTCATCCGTGCTGGGCATCACGGAAATGCCGACGATGCGCCGTGCCGCTTCCACCACACTCAGATCGGGGACGGTGCGGATCTGTTCGGCACTCAGCGTATCGATTATTTGCGCCGAATAGCGCTTGGAGGATGTGAAATCGCGGTTGGCGTGCACGCTGACATTTTCGGTTCTGGATGCATCGAGCGTGGATTTGCGGGCTGAATCCGGATGGATGCCCGGTTTTGTGGGCGGTGGCTGATGCAGGCCGATCACGACGACATGGCTGTGACGGGAAATGACGGTCAGGCCCGTTCCGGCGAGAAGCTGGTCCAGGGCCCTGTCACTTCCCATCGTGCCATGAACCGCGTTGCCCATGATGGTTCCGCGCACGGGATCCGCGAGAACGATCTGGACATTCGCCGCCCGTCCGTAGGCGATGATCGCCTGGGCAATCGGCATGCGGCTGATGCTGAACGAGGACGTCTGGGCGTAAGCGGCCTGCGTGGTCAGGGCACCCGCGAGGCAGGTGGTGGACAGGGCGAGACCAGGAAAAATTTGCGCACGACTGTTTAAGCGAAACACAGCAGATTGAATCCCCGTTTGGATACGTTCGCTTAAAAGATGTTAAGAACTGAAAAATCCGCCGCTTCGGGAGTGTGAAGCTTTTCTTACTTCCCGTGACGCCTGACAGATCAGAGAAGACTGATTTCCGTGGGGGCGATCAGGATCCTTGTTCCAAAAATCTCGCTCAGGATGCGGGCGAAAATGAGGGGATCGCTGAGGGAGAAAATCCCGCTGATCCGGCGGCTGGCGCAGGCGGGGTTTTTCAGGACGATTTTCTGGGTGTTGTAGCGGTTGATCTGTCGGATGGCGTCGGTCACGT
>NZ_WIPH01000085.1 GCF_009547075.1 Gluconobacter aidae | reverse complement strand
GATGAGAGAGATCGGAACAAGCAATATCTAAAGCTTGCAATCAATTAAGCTCAAATTGCAGCTGCAAAGGCAAGAAAATATTGAAGAAGTGAAAAGATAATCTAACTTGATAACTTCGGTATGGAAATAATGTGGTATGTACCTGGTATTTCTCAATGGATTTGCGATCTTCTTCTATGAGTTTTGACTCCTGTTCAAGCTTCCTAGCAATGTAATCTTTAACGACAGAAAGGGTTAGACATGGGTTCCTAGACAATGTCTGTAGAACAACAATGGGAGGCAAGATATCATCTCTTTCAATGTAGGTTAGAACCTCTTTTACTTCTTTGGAGCAATCTTCTCCAAGTTCACCAAAGTAATTCAGTACATCAACCCAAAGAGATGGATCTCCACCTTGCGTTGAATCCCCAAGCTTCTTGCAACATGTAATCAAACCCTCATGATCATGAGTCTGCATGTAGCAGGCAATTACTTCTTTGTAAAGTTTCATTTTCTCATAAAGAAACAAAAGACCATCTGTAAATGTATTCATTTGACATAAAATAATAGCAAGAAACACGTCATATAAAGGTTCGTCCATTTCAGATGTCCATGCATTCTTAAGTAAGGCCAATCCTTTCTTTTGTCTTTCAAGACGGTCTTTATTCTTTTTGACATCGCTATTTACAGAATTCAGTTTTTCCTTGTTCTCTATCATACCATTAGCAATGCCCTTCAATCTTCCCACTCTCAGATCACCATCCTCATTGTGATTTTCTTGTGAAATTGACGGAAAACTCAAACTATTAGACAAGTACAGCTCCAATAATGTATTATGTATTTCTACTTGAGCAGATGAGTCCTTAACCTTGCTGATGTACTTTTCAAGAAATTCCATGAGAGATTTTGGGTTGTGTACAAATATCCTGACAAAGTCCATTGGAGAAGGTAGCATAACTAAATTTGTTCGCTTTCTGATCCTCTTTGTTGACTCCTGATCATCAGTACAGAGTCGCATTAGTGTTTCAACAGTTTCAGTTGGCCTGTGTTCTACAAGAATCTTACCATATTCTTTAATAGTAACACCCACTTGGTCAGGCTCAAGGCTAGAAATGTACTGCAAAGCCTCATCGTAACAACCAAGGTCTTCAAGTAGAAGCTTCAGATACCATTCATGTCTCTCAGCTTTCTTAGCAACATACAGAGCATACTCATGATATCCAGCCGCACGACAAACTCTAATAGCAGTTTCCACGTCAAACTTGAGTTCACCTTGGCCATCTCCATCCTTGATGAACTTAGTCAATTTTTCAACATCTTTCAACTTAGTGTAGCAGTTTAATAAAAGAGTTGTATGGTCTTTGGAAGCTAGTCCTTTTTCATGCAACTTTTCTAAGTAGTTTGTCAGATTGTGTATCCGTTGCGCATCAAGGAATTTCTGGATCACATATGAAGGCTCCAGATGACCAATTGTGTGAATATATTGTGCCATGGCCTCATCATAGTCTTGCTTTCCATATAAATGGTCAGCATACTTTCTCAGTACTTCAGCAGTAGCTGCAGCGTCAGCTTGCTGAGTTTGTACAAGATTAATTGCCACGGTATACAAGTTCTTCTTAAACAACATATCAAGTTTACTCTCCATATCTTTTTCTCCTATGCACAGAACCTTTTTGTCATTCATTATGAGCACAATATAACCCCATTCACACAGCAAGTGTGAAACATTCCCGACTACCATACTGTGGGCTATCAGCCGATTCTTTAAATCATAGATATGGAACATGCACTTATTGTTCCTTTGATCAGCAATAACACACAACAAATATCCACGGAACCATCCGAGGAACTTCTTCTCACCATCAAAAGCCCAACAAGGACCTCGACCATCAATTTCATAGAAGTACACAGCTTCAGGACGACCAATAATCAGGTCCTGAACATTTAATCAAGGCAAACCAACATATTTAATGATTGTATAAACGAAAATCTAAAAATATAATCACAAGAATATATCAAGAAGAACAGAAATCAGCATACCATCCGATCACTCATTGTAACTGCATTGGCATCACAGCCTATCTGATCTAGGGTATGCCTCTTGGGTGGCTGATCATTCATGCTAAACAAACTTACAGAAGCCGGAGTGACAGCAAAGAGTTGAAGAGCTCCACCATCAACTCGAAAACCAAGTCCTGTAATAGAAGAAAGGCTTTTGTCTGCAACATTCTCCACCTGAAGGGTGAAGCGTGTAATACGCTCACGGGCAATGTCACCTTTGATGCAGTAAATGGACCCATTATCTAAACCTATGGTAATGAGTAAAATTGGGGGAACTTCCTCAAGGACTAAAAAAGATGTGATCTGCAGAGAACAGAGTAAATTAACCCATTAAGCCCTAAAAATCACTTTTTGAACCATCAACAATAACTTCATAATGACGTACTGAAAATTAAGCGACTTAGACAAGAAAAGGAGCAGATGATGAAAGAACATCAATCTAAAAAACAACTGAAGGAACCTTGGCTTCAGGAAACTGATTGG
>NZ_WIPH01000084.1 GCF_009547075.1 Gluconobacter aidae | reverse complement strand
TGATAAGAAAGTTTGATTGATTAGAATTGCCATTTGTAACCATCAGGCATATCTTAGTTTGCTTGACAGAAATATGTCCACATTTCTTTAGCCGTTAGTTTGATTAATTAGCAATATTTTACGTGTAGTAATGGTAATAATCATTACATTACAAAATTAAAAATCATGGGCATAATGAAGGGGAAACCTAATGGAAGATGAGCTGTGCATTTCTGTGTCATTTTATCTCAAAATTGGAATTCTTGATTTGCCTTGCATGCCAGATTCTGATATTAATTCTCTGGATTTGCAGGGAAGTCTACTCTGACAGATTCTTTAGTGGCAGCTGCTGGTATTATTGCACAAGAAGTTGCTGGAGATGTTAGGATGACAGATACCCGTGCCGATGAAGCAGAACGCGGTATCACTATTAAGTCCACTGGCATTTCCCTTTATTATGAGATGACTGACGAATCGTTAAAGAACTACAAGGGAGAAAGAAATGGAAATGAATACCTCATCAACCTTATTGATTCACCTGGGCATGTTGATTTTTCCTCTGAGGTCACTGCTGCCCTACGCATCACTGATGGTGCACTGGTTGTTGTTGACTGCGTGGAGGGTGTATGTGTCCAGACTGAAACAGTTCTTCGGCAAGCGCTGGGAGAAAGAATCAGGCCTGTTTTGACTGTTAATAAGATGGACCGTTGTTTCCTAGAGCTTCAAGTTGAGGGAGAAGAAGCATACCAGACTTTCCAGCGAGTTATTGAAAATGCAAATGTTATTATGGCCACGTATGAGGATGCCCTTCTTGGGGACGTACAAGTTTACCCTGAAAAAGGAACTGTTGCTTTCTCTGCCGGATTGCATGGTTGGGCTTTCACATTGACCAACTTTGCAAAGATGTATGCTGCAAAATTTGGAGTAGATGAAGCAAAGATGATGGAGAGGCTGTGGGGTGAAAACTACTTTGACCCAGCCACAAAGAAATGGACCACCAAGAGTACTGGTTCTCCTTCTTGCAAGCGTGGGTTTGTCCAATTCTGTTATGAGCCAATTAAGCAGATTATCTCGACCTGCATGAATGATCAGAAGGATAAGCTATGGCCAATGCTCCAGAAGCTTGGAGTCACCATGAAGTCTGAAGAGAAAGAATTGATTGGGAAAGCTTTGATGAAGCGGGTTATGCAGACTTGGCTTCCTGCCAGCAGTGCTCTACTTGAAATGATGATTTTTCATCTCCCTTCACCTGCAAAGGCTCAAAAGTATCGAGTGGAGAATTTGTACGAAGGTCCTCTGGATGATATTTATGCTAATGCCATCAGAAACTGTGATCCAGAGGGACCTCTCATGCTTTATGTATCAAAGATGATTCCTGCTTCTGACAAGGGTAGGTTTTTTGCATTTGGTCGAGTGTTCTCTGGAAAGGTTTCTACAGGCATGAAGGTTCGGATCATGGGACCAAACTATGTTCCTGGCCAGAAGAAAGATTTGTATGTCAAGAGCGTGCAGAGAACTGTCATCTGGATGGGCAAGAAACAAGAGTCCGTGGAGGATGTGCCTTGTGGAAATACGGTGGCTATGGTTGGATTGGACCAGTTCATTACCAAGAATGCAACATTGACTAATGAGAAAGAAGTGGATGCCCATCCTATACGAGCAATGAAATTTTCAGTGTCGCCCGTTGTCCGTGTTGCTGTGCAATGTAAGGTCGCTTCTGATCTTCCAAAACTCGTCGAAGGTTTGAAACGGCTAGCTAAGTCAGATCCTATGGTTGTCTGTACGATAGAGGAATCTGGCGAGCACATTGTTGCCGGTGCTGGAGAGCTACACCTTGAGATCTGCTTGAAAGATTTGCAAGAAGACTTCATGGGAGGAGCAGAGATCAATGTATCTGATCCTGTGGTTTCTTTCCGTGAAACTGTGCTGGAGAAATCATGCCGTACTGTTATGAGCAAGTCTCCAAACAAGCATAATAGACTTTACATGGAAGCTCGGCCTATGGAAGAGGGGCTTGCTGAGGCAATTGATGATGGGCGGATTGGTCCAAGGGATGATCCAAAAGTTCGCTCCAAAATTCTGTCTGAAGAGTTTGGATGGGACAAGGATCTGGCCAAGAAGATCTGGTGCTTTGGGCCAGAGACTACGGGTCCCAATATGGTGGTTGATATGTGTAAGGGAGTTCAGTATCTTAACGAAATTAAGGACTCCGTCGTTGCTGGTTTCCAGTGGGCTTCAAAGGAAGGAGCCTTGGCTGAAGAGAACATGCGTGCGATATGCTTTGAGGTATGTGATGTGGTGCTGCACGCTGATGCTATTCACAGAGGTGGTGGACAGATCATTCCTACTGCTAGGAGGGTCATATATGCGGCTCAATTGACTGCCAAACCTAGACTCCTGGAACCAGTGTACTTGGTGGAAATCCAGGCACCTGAGCAGGCACTTGGTGGCATCTACGGTGTCCTCAACCAGAAGAGAGGCCATGTTTTCGAGGAGCTGCAGAGGCCAGGAACTCCCCTTTACAACATCAAGGCGTATCTTCCTGTTATCGAGTCCTTCGGATTCTCAAGTGCTCTTAGGGCAG
>NZ_WIPH01000083.1 GCF_009547075.1 Gluconobacter aidae | reverse complement strand
CCGCTCTAACTTCTGGCCTCGCCTCAAGGAGTGGCGCGCTGTCGCAACCAGATACGAAAAAACAGCAACATCGTTCCTCGCGGTCATCCACATCGCTGTCGCAGCCAAGTGCATCAAGACCTAAAAGGCCCTAAGACGGCGCGAAGCCTTGCACTCCGACTTGGAGTGTAAAGAGGGAGCCTGCGGCACACATAAATAGGTGGTCACGCTTGGGGCCGCCAAAGGTTAAGTTGGAGCAGCCTTGTGGCAACCTGATGCGCCCAATGAGTTTCCCGGCAGGGTTGAACACCATGACGCCACAGAGGCCGAGGGGGCCTGAAGCGCCACACCAGAGATTACCGAAAACGTCGACGCGGATGCCGTCGGGATTCATTTGGGCGCCATTTAATTGCATGGTGCTGAAAATGCGACCGTTGCTCAGAGTGCCGTCTTTAACGTCGTAAATATGAATGGCTTGATCTCCACCGACGGATTGACCGGGACCTTTGGGCGTGGAAACGACGTAAAGCTTTTTATGGTCTGGAGAAAAGCAGAGGCCATTCGGGTCACGAATGTCCTTTTCTTGAAGGACGGCCGTCAGTGTGCCGTCTGGAGCAATGCGAAACACGTGGTCCGCCTGGCGTTTGGTTCCACCAATTTCGCCGATAAGTTCTCGCCCAATATTCCATCTGATTTTGCCGTCCGGATTTGTCGGACCACCGGGTGCATCGGGATGACCTTCAGCGAGATTTGTGCCGTATCCCGGGTCTGTAAACCAGACGCTGCCATCAGGATGCGGAACAACATCATTGGGGGAATTGAGACCTTGTCCGTTATAGCGGTCAGCAAGGACTTTGACGCTGCCATCATGTTCCCAACGCACCACGCGGCGGAAAAAATCTTCACAAACGATGAGACGTCCTGTGAAGTCGAAACAATTTCCATTTGCGGCATAGCTATCAGGGCGGAAGTCTGAAATCTCGCCTGTCTCCCATGTATACCGTAGAGCACGAGAACGGATGACATCGCTTAAAACCAGAAAGCGGCCTTCCGTGCTCCATGCGGGTCCTTCCAGCCATCCCCCTTGGTCCCAAACGCGACGAAGGGGTGCCGCAAAATAGGTCAGGTCCCTGAAGGACGGGTCGAGAAAGATGACGTCGGGGTCGGGGAGAAAGCTGGGGCCTGCTTGCGCTCCCCATTCTCGTGCAGGCTGGCTGACGACGCTGGGAGGGTTAATGCTTCCAGAAAGGCTCGTTGCTCTTACGTTTTTTAAGCCGAGGAAGGAGGCTCCTGCCAGCCCTGTGAGAATAGTGCGGCGGGTAGGGGCCTTTTTGAAAAGATGGGTCTTAGAAGATGGAAAAGGCGCAATCATAACATTCTCCTTGGCTTATGTGCGTATTGTCACGACTGTCCAAGTGAGAAAAATCACCATTTCGTATGGTCTGTCTTGATAATTATTTTTGAAATTTTGAATTTCTCAAAATAATCCTATTCTATTTCTGAGTATTTTCATACTTATTCTGTTGTTTTTTGAAATTCAGTTTCTGAATTGCTATCTTTTTCTCTGAGGTTTTTCTGTCCTGAGCCTGAACTGACAGACGGTTTGGCCTTGAGGCTCAGGAAGGTTTCGGACGTTTCGGAGAACAGAGGGGAGGGTTTGGGCGTTGGCGGCTGGACAAGCTGTGTCAGCACGGCAACCTGCTCTGCGAGCTTTGTCAAAGCTACCTCGCCCGGGCTCCTGGCGGACTTGCCCAGTTTGTAAATGATGCCTGTCAGGGTGTTGATTTCGGGACCAATCTTTTCAAGCACGCTGGAAACCTGCTGGTGGTCTTCCATCCTTGCCAGAAGGTGCTCAGTATTCTTTCAGAGCTTGAATCTCACTGTCGTAGGTCTGGACAATGGACTGAAACAGGTCCTGCTGGACAGGATTCAGGTCAGATGTGGCCAGAGCCTCCTGAAAGGTCTCAACCGCTTTGTTGAGCGAGGATGTTTCTTCCGATGAAGACATGGCCAGACTGATGCACTCGAAAAGCTGAGAGGTCAGTCCATACATGACACAGGCACGGGTTCTGGCAAGATTTCTGTCTAAGGTCTCGAGAGAGTGCCAGATTTCCCGTTTCTCCAGAGCAGGCCGAAAACGAACGGGAATCCCGCGTCTGAAATGGAAACCGGATTGCAGACGAATCAGCACAACAGGGCTCGTTTTGTAGAAGCCCTTTGTAGAAGAATGGGGGCTCCGGGTTGCTGAAAACCCTAAAAGCCGTTTATTCTCAACAATTTAGATGTGATGCGAGCTGCGGGACTCGAATAAGAACTGTCCCGGAGTGACCTACTTAAGTTATTGAAATATATAACTTTTAGAGTGATATTTTCTGGCGAATTGTAGAAGGCCTTTGTAAATAAGTCTACCGTTTAGAAAGCTTTATTGGAGGGCTATTTTTGATGGACTTACAGCGTCACGATGTTGTTTTCCCAGGCTGGGATTCAGGCGACCCTGGTAACCCCTCTCAGCGTTCGCTGTGGGTGTACGGTATCGAACCAGGTGGAAGTGACACCATCCAGCAAGCTCTCAATGAGGAATTGTCTGTTCCTGAGAATGGAGAGGTCGCGAATTATTCGGTCAAATGTCAGTGGAATGTTTGGAAATGGCCCTTCAATCGAAAGGCACACATGCTGATTTCAGTTGTGTAGGGAATGCCCATCCATGTTCCAACCTTTGCTCGGGA
>NZ_WIPH01000082.1 GCF_009547075.1 Gluconobacter aidae | reverse complement strand
CCCCGCCTTATCGTGTGAATGCTCTGACGAAGGCGTTCTGCTGTTTGACTTCGACGGGGAGTCTGGTGTCGGTAAGGGCTTTTCCCTGCCATCCGGCGCCGAGTGCGATGTACAGCGCGACGGCGTTGCGCACGCGGGCGAGGCGGCCGACGACGGCCTGGTCCTCGGCGGACAGGGCGGTCTGCTCGGTCGTCAGCACGTTCAGGTATCCGGTCAGACCGGCGGTGAACAGCTTCTGCGCGCGGTCGCGGGCCAGGCCGGCATCGACGGCAGCCTGGTTCAGCTCCTCGACCAGCTCGGCATTGTGCCGCCAGTCGCCCATCGCGTCCTCGACATCCGCGAACGCCTTGAGCACCGTCTTGCGGTAGGTCAGACGGCTGCCCTCGGCCTCGGCCCGGGCCTGCGCGATCGCGGCGGTGTAGCGACCGCCATGGATGACCGGCAGCGTCGCCATCATCATGAAGCTCCACGCCATGCCGCCCGCCTGGAACGCCTGATAGGCGGCTGAGGCGTTCGGGTTGAACGTCAGCGGGATCATGAATTTCGGATAGAGGTTCGACACCGCAATGCCCACGCGCGCCGTATCGGCGGCGTATTCGGCCTCGGCCACGCGGATGTCGGGGCGGTTGGCAAGCACGATCGACGGCAGGCTGTCGGGGAAGCGCGGCAGATCCGGGATCGGACGGCGCTTTTCCAGCTCTTCCTCAAGCTGGCCCGGCATGTCGCCGACAAGCACGGCGATGGCATGCATCAGCCGCTCTTCCTGCTCGTGCAGCGGGGCCAGACGGGCGCGTTCGAGATGCTCTTCCGTCTGCGCCTGCGCCACGGCCAGCGTGTTGCCCAGACCATGCGTGTAGAGCTTTTCGGTCAGTTCGCGCGAGCGCACGGCCACGTCGATGGCGCGCTCGGTCACGGTCAGACGCTCCTGCACGGAACGCAGCGTCACGTAATCCGTCGCCATCTCGGCCAGCAGCGCGAGGAGGACCGCGCGGCGGTTCTCGATCGATTCCTCGACGATCCGCTTGCGCTCTTCCACCTGCCGGGCGATGTGCCCGAACAGATCGACTTCCCAGCTCGCCCGCGCGCCATAGGTCAGGACCGAGGCCTCGGGGCGGTTGGCCGGATTGCCCGGGCGCAGCGGCCAGTTGTCCACATTGACGGAATAGCGGTCATCGCCACCGCCCGCGGCCACGTCGAGCTGCGGATACCAGGCCGACTGGGCCTGACGCCGCACGGCACGCTCGGCGATGATGTGCTGCGAGGCGATCTGCAGGTCGTAATTGCCCTTGATCGCCTGCTCCACCAGCTCGTTGAGCATGGGATCATGGAACTGCGCCCACCAGTCCTTCATGTCGGCAGCCGACTGCGCCAGCGCATCGGCCGTGACCGGGCGGGGCTGCTCGACGAAGGCGTCGGGCACCTTGATCCGGTCCGGTTTGAAGTTCGGACCCACCGTGCACGCCGTCAGCGACAGGCAGGTGCTCAGGGCCAGAGCCACGCCGCGGAGGGCGACGGCCCGGGTGAAGGGCCGCGCCAGCGATCGGGAAAGGGGGATGCCTGACATATCAGAGGTGGTTCTGCAGCCAGGTGGTCAGGCGTCCGCGCGCGCCCGGCGTCTCACGCCCGATCGTCACCGTGGCCGTCATGCCGGCCGCCAGCGTGATCTCGGGGGGGACGCTGTCAAACTCCAGACGCACCGGAATACGCTGCGCCAGACGCACCCAGGTGAAGATCGGATTGACATCCGGCAGGCCCAGCTTGTCGGACACGCCGTTCTGGTCGTTGATGCCGCGGCCGATGCTGACCACATGCGCCATAAGGATCTGCTTGTAGCCCATCAGCTTGATGCGGGCCTCGTCCCCAACATGCACGCCGTGCATCTTGGTTTCCTCGAAATACCCGTTGACCCAGTAGCTGTGTGCGTCGATCACCGCCAGCCCCGACACGCCGGCATGGGCATAGTCACCCACCCGCAGGTTGAGGTTGGTGACGTAGCCGTCCACGGGGGAGTAGACCGTCGAGCGCTGGAGGTTCAGCAGGGCGGTGTTCAGCTCCGCTTTGGCCGCGTTGACCTTGGCGCGCTGGGTTTCAACATTGGAGTTGAAGTCTTCCTGTTCTTCCGCCGAGACGATGCCGCCCAGCCCCATGCGGCGCTTTGCGTCGGACGTGCGGAGCTTGAGTTCTTCCTCGGCCCCGGCCACCCGGGCGCGCGCGGCGTCGATATCGAGGCGGAAGCGCACCGGATCGAGCACGAAGAGCGGATCGCCCTTGTGGACGAACTGGTTGTCCACGACCGGCACCGCGACAACCGTGCCCGAGACTTCAGGAGCGGCATCCACGACATAGACGCGCACGCGGCCGTCACGGGTCCAGGGAGCAAGGACATAGATGTCCCACATCGTGCGCCCCAGCCCGATGGCCAGAGCCAGGACGATGAGGGTCAGCAGGACACGGATCACACTGCGGGTCCAGTTCATTGCCGACCCCTCCTATACGTAAAGGATGAGCAGACAGAGAACACAGACATAGAGTGCTATTTCAAAGAGGGCGACGTGCCAGAACCATCCCAGCGCACCGGTGCGCCACAGGATGCTTCGAAGCAGTAACGTCACAAAGACCGCCGCTACGGCGTAAATGGAAAGCGGTGCAACGAAAACGCCAAACAGGTCAACTTCAGCCAGCATCAGGGACCGACCCCACCGTCAACCACCAGACTGCCACCCGCCAGACTGTACGCTAATTCGTCCACAACGCTCCTCGCTCAGCCACATCGACTCCCACTCAGTGAAGTAGACGTCGGTGG
>NZ_WIPH01000081.1 GCF_009547075.1 Gluconobacter aidae | reverse complement strand
ACCCTATCCTTAAGTGTTGGATCAGAGTACTTGAGCAGAAGTAAGAACCTGTGGGCATATATGTTTATTTTGTTGGAAGGGGTGGGTGAAAATTAAACAAGGCACGGTTCACTTTTTCGGCAATATTTTCCGGCCATCAAAAGTGAAATTGGACTTCTATTGTTTCATTCTTTTGTCTTTAAGAAACTAAGAAGTAATTTGACTTGAGATGCGTTGCTCTCATCCAATTCCGCGGCTTTATTTAAATCGCTCTCCTGATGCCACCAACCTGTATTTCGGCCTCTGCTGCCTTGACTCCATTTGGTCGTCTGTACAGCATATGTTCGTTTTTTTTCTCCTCCTGCCTTCCTTTTAATTGCTTCTTGATCAATTTTGGAGTGAAGCTATTGCAGGGAAACTGGCTTGGTTTCTCAAACACTTAAAGTCCTTGTATTGTTTACAAGGAAAAGATACTAAAAATTAGAATGGAAAAAAATTTCAAGTGAAATTCATGTGATATAGTTGCTGAGACAGTGGACGAGGGCACTCTTGATACAGGGACAGCGGGGTGGATGTCAACATCGGAGCGAGAAGCGAGGGCAGATACAAGCCTGGTGAGGAGGGGGTAGACGCAGGTGTTAGGAAAGAGAGTAGCAAGGGTGAATATGGGTACCAGAAGAGGGAGCAATAGGAGTGAACGAAGGCGTTGGAAGGGAAGAGTAGCGTAGACACGGGTTGCGGGAGGGAGACAGTGTGGGTAGACATGGCCACGGGAGGGGAAGACAGAAACAAGTAGTTTTATTGGTTGGTTAATTGGTCACGTTTTCTTCATGAAATGGGTTGGATTGGTATTATTCTGGATACGGCAAAATCATTCTATTCGATCTAAATCTAATAGGTACCTTGTGTCAGAATTGATAAATTCTATGGCTCGAATCTTTAGTATTCTCTTATTTATCACCTGTGTCTACTATTTAGGCAGAATGCCGTCGCCTATTCTCACTAAGAAACTGAAAGAAACGGAAGAAAGGGGAGAAAGTGAGGAAGAAAGCGATGTAGAAACAACTTCCGAAAGGAAGGAGACTAAACAGGAACAAGAAGGATCCACCGAAGAAGACCCTTCCCTTTATTCGGAAGAAAAGGAGGATCCGGACAAAATAGATGAAACGGAAGAGATCCGAGTGAATGGAAAGGAAAAAACAAAGCATTCATTCCATAGGATCCATTTGCATTGATTAAATTGTACATTATAGGATTAGAGCATAGCATAATGTAATTGCATAAGCTAAGGGACAAGTCAACAGTCAAGTCAGCATAGGGAAGAAAGTCAAAATCAGCCCCTCAAGGGTAAAGGAACCACTCCACGATACCCATCCCCATACCCAACCAATGAAAGGCCCCCAAAGCTCCCAACATTCAACCACTTAAAGGAGCTAGAAGACAAAGAAGAAAGACCTCAAAGATCAAAGGAGAATCAGCCCAAAGAAGAATGAAATCAGCTCATTAAATGCCTTACCACATGGGACAAATTTCCTTCTCCAAAGCTATCGCCAAAGACCAACCAAGGAGGCAAAGAGATCAGCCTCTTAAATTCAAATCTCAGCCAGCAAAGCAGCCCTTTAATGCCAAGAAGTCAGCTTACCTCATGAGGAAGAAAGCAAGCAAGGAAGAGGAGTAAGTACTTACCAAACAAGGAAAGGTTCAGCCCCTTAATTGCAGCCTTGGGAGCTGCCCTCAAAAATATCATTGTTTGAACGCATAGGGACTCCCCCTAACCATTCAAACCACTTCCCCCTTAGCCCTATAAAGATGTAATCTCATGGCATTTCACATTAGTATTGATCAATTGTTGAAAGTTTCGAAAAGAGCTTGTGTTTGGTGCTTGTGTCACCCGGTTGCCTCCACTACTCTCCAGCCGAGAGTTGCTTCCAACACCACACCTGAGCAGCAGCTATTGCTGCCCTCTTGCTGCCATTTGGAAGACCCTCAAGTTAACTCTTCAAAGGAGTCACTTGAGTACCCCCCCTCAGCCCCCTTCTCAACCAAGGAGTCCAACTTTCTTGGCGCAACTTCTCCTTAGGAGCTGCACCGAGAGCTGTGTTCAAGTCCTCCTTAACAAGAGTTGAAGGCTGCCTTCTGATCTTGCTGTAAACGTTTGAAGGAGACTAGAACCTCTTCTTCTATAGAACAGCCAAGCCTAGAGGGAAGGAGAAGCTCCACCGGTTTGAAGAAATGAATCATTCCCCTTCCTACCGAGAGACCCCAAACTCCCCTCTTTATGTCTGACAACATCTGCACCAAGCCCTCCTCCCTCTTCTCTCTAGCCACCACCCCTTGTTTGTCCCTCTTCCTCCTTATGAATGAGAGCTTAACAAAAGTCTAAGGGTTAGTACACTTGAAGTTGAAATTCAGATGGTCAGGGATTACAAAGTCATCTGTCATCATAGTAAGACTATTGCTATCGCTTGCAGGCATCTTCTTGGCCGAGGAGCGTGGTCCGAAGAGAGGAGAAGGGGATTCGGGCGGAGATCTCTGTGGCGGAAAAGGACAAGGAGAAGAGGCGAAGACGGGGATTGAAGGAGGGCATGCGCATCATTATTAGCATGTCAAATAAGACGATGATCGCGAGGAAACGGAGACGGTGAGCAATTAATGCGGCGGAGATCGGATTTGTTTCGAACGGATTTTGGAGGGGATTGGGGCTCTGCTGCTGCTCCTTCCAGAACGGGAGATTGGATGGGAAGGGATTCTGGGAACAACAAATTGGGGGGGAGGGTTTTGGTCCTTCTGGATCAAGAAGAAACCTCAATTCTCGAAATTTATAGTAGGACTTGCGGAGCACGGGGGAATAAAATGGTGGTGATTTGGACTTTGGACTTTGGACTTT
>NZ_WIPH01000080.1 GCF_009547075.1 Gluconobacter aidae | reverse complement strand
GTTAGTCTTATTAATTTTTTTTCTTCACAATCTGTTGATTCTCCCCTATTCACAAGAGTTTCAAATGTAGTCCTAATGAGGTGTTATTTGATATATGAATGGTATTAGAAAAGATTTGACCTTCTATATTATCATTGTTAACTATTTTTTGTTGTTCTGTCTGTCCTATTCTCTAGGTCTTAATTCTTGTGATTTTTGAAAATTCTTAAATATTTGTGAGTTGCGAGAATCTCTTCAGTGATTAAGCAGTTATATCAACATGAAGTTTCTAAAACCTCGCATTTATGTGCAGAAAAATGACATCCACTGCTGAGGAAGGCAGGAGTTTTGCCAGGAGAGATCAACTACTTCGAATTCAGGCTGAGGTGCAAAAAAGATGGGAAGAACACAAGGTTTTTGAGGCAGATGCTGGAAATGAACCTCCTAAGGAGGGTGAGAAGTTCTTTGGAAACTTCCCATACCCATACATGAACGGTCTGCTGCATTTGGGCCATGCTTTTACAGTTTCTAAGCTTGAATTTGGTGCTGCATATCACAGATTACGTGGTCATAATGTGCTTTTGCCTTTTGCTTTTCATTGCACTGGAAGGCCTATTAAGGCATCGGCTGATAAGCTTGCACGGGAAGTTGAATTGTATGGGAATCCTCCTGTATTTCCTTCTGTAGAGGAGGAATCTAATACGGAAGGTGCTCATGAGAGCAAACCTGAAGATGGTAATGTGGTCGCCCCTGACAAATTCAAAAGTAAGAGGTCTAAGGCTGCTGCAAAATCTGGTGGATACAAGTCTCAATGGGAAATTATGAGGAGTTTTGGTCTTTCTGATAATGAGATTGCTAAGTTCCAAGATCCATATCACTGGTTGAGCTATTTTCCACCTCTAGCAAGGGAAGACCTAAAGGCTTTTGGACTGGGCTGTGATTGGAGACGCTCTTTCATAACTACCGACATGAATCCATTCTATGATTCCTTTGTTAAATGGCAGATGAGGAAGTTGAAGGACATGGGTAAGATTGTCAAGGATATGAGGTACACAATATACTCTCCATTGGATGGCCAACCATGTGCAGATCATGACCGAGCTTCAGGTGAGGGTGTCCAGCCCCAGGATTATCTTCTGATCAAGATGGAAGTACTCCCTCCTTTCACATCAAAGTTGAAAACACTGGAAGGTAGAAAAGTATACTTAGCAGCTGCAACATTGAGACCCGAGACAATGTATGGGCAAACGAATGCATGGGTACTTCCTGATGGCAAATATGGGGCTTTTGAGATTAATGATGATGAAGTTTTTATTATAACACATCGGGCTGCTTTGAACCTTGCATATCAGAAACTATCTCGGGTGCCTGAGAAACCAACTTGTTTGCTTGAGCTTTCTGGTCATGATCTCATCGGTTTGTCTCTGAGGTCTCCTCTTGCTTTTAATGAAACCATATATTCACTCCCCATGCTTACAATTCTGACAGACAAAGGTACTGGAATTGTTACTAGTGTGCCCAGTGATTCACCTGATGACTACATGGCACTGCAAGATTTGATATCAAAACCTGCTTTGAGATCTAAGTATGGGGTTAAAGATGAGTGGGTTCTTCCTTTTGAGGTCATACCAATAATCAACATTCCAGAATTTGGAGATAAATCTGCAGAGAAGGTGTGTCTTGATCTTAAGATCAAGAGTCAGAATGACAAGGATAAGCTTGCAGAGGCAAAAAAGTTGACTTATTTAAAAGGATTTACTGATGGTACTATGCTGGTTGGGGAATTTAGCGGAATCAAAGTCCAGGAAGCAAAGCCATTGATTAGGAACAAGCTGCTAGAAACAGGACAAGCAGTGATTTACAGTGAGCCTGAGAAGAAAGTCATGTCCAGATCAGGTGATGAGTGTGTTGTGGCACTCACAGACCAGTGGTATATTACTTATGGTGAGGATGAATGGAAGAAAAAGGCAGAAGAATGTTTAGCCATGATGAACCTATACTGTAAAGAAACAAGAAATGGTTTTGAACATACTTTAAGTTGGCTCAATCAGTGGGCATGCTCACGGTCTTTTGGACTTGGTACACGTCTTCCATGGGATGAGCAATTCCTAGTTGAATCACTTTCTGATTCCACATTGTACATGGCCTTCTACACTGTTGCCCATCTTTTGCAAGGTGGTGATATGTATGGATCTGATCATTCTTCTGTAAAGCCAGAGCAAATGACTGATGACGTCTGGGATTATGTCTTCTGTGGAGGTCCTCTTCCAAAATCAGACATTCCTGCAGTTCTTATTAGTAAGATGAAGCAAGAATTTGAATATTGGTACCCATTTGACGTACGTGTATCTGGTAAAGATCTTATTCAGAACCACCTAACGTTTTGCATCTATAACCATACAGCACTTTTGCCTGAACGCCACTGGCCTGTTGGCTTCCGGTGCAATGGGCATCTTATGCTAAATTCAGAAAAGATGTCTAAGTCAACTGGAAATTTCAGGACCCTTCGTCAGGCTATAGAGGAATTCTCTTCTGACGCCACTAGATTTTCCCTGGCAGATGCAGGGGATGGTATGGATGACGCAAACTTTGTATTTGAAACAGCAAATGCTGCAATATTGAGGCTCACCAAGGAAATTGCCTGGATGGAAGAAGTATTGGCTGCTGAGTCAACTTTACGAGCTGGTCCCCCTACTAGTTATGCTGATTTTGTATTTTCCAATGAAATAAACATTGCGGTTAAATCAACTGAACAGAATTACAATGATTTCATGTTTAGAGAAGCTCTAAAGACAGGTTTCTACGACCTCCAGGCTGCTAGAGATGAGTATAGGTTCTCTTGTGGAGCAGGTGGTATGAACCGTGACTTGCTGTGGCGGTTCATGGATGTTCAGACTAGGCTCATTGCTCCAATTTGTCCACACTACGCAGAACATGTTTGGAATA
>NZ_WIPH01000008.1 GCF_009547075.1 Gluconobacter aidae | reverse complement strand
ACCCCCTGTCCGAAAAACCGGGACCACCTCTGATCAATCACATCCTTGAACATCAGATTGCTCCGGCGCTCGGCCGAATTGGTCAGATATCCGTTCGTCTCTTCATGCTGCATGTCGAGAAACGCACGACCAAAACGCGTCTTGCCGCTGTCGAATTCGATGCCACCGGCGCGCGTGTTGAAACTGCCATAAGTCCCGTAGAGCGACACCCCTCTTTTGGCCGAAGGCGTCTTGGACATGAACCCCATCGTTCCACCGAACGTGGCATTTCCGATCGTGGACCCCGTTCCGGGACCGCGATCAATCTGCGCTTCTCCCAGAAAGTGCGAGATGAACAGGGACGATGTCGTGTGATGCAGATCGCTGGCATCCCCGAACGGAATACCATCGAACGTCATGTTGTACTGGCCGTCCTGAAAGCCACGAAGGCTCATCGCCTCGGCCTTACCCATTCCGGGACCGTTAGGATTTTGCGAATAAACGCTCGGCTGGAACCGGATGATATCGTCGATGCTGGCAAGCGGAATAATGTTGTTACTCAGAAAGCCGGACTGGATTTTTGATGTCGGCTCCGTAATATCCAGCGGGACCGTCGCAGGCGCAATCCGCGCGGCATGACCAAGAACGGTAAGGTTTTCCACTCCCGGTGTCGCATCTTTTTCTTTTCTGGTTTTATGCTCTACATGCTTTTTCTGTTTTGAATCAAGAACATGAGCCTGCGCGCCGCCCCCCAGAAACAGAGCGCCGGCAAAGCATCCGGAAAGCAGAATATGGTTACGCATCTTGAACGTCATGGGGAGTGGGCTCCAGTGATTGGCGCGCACTCCATACGGAAGGCTTCAGGTCAGGAAAACCGCTTTACCGTTCCTGAAATAAAATATTCATATGCTTTACTTCAAATCTTCATACTTATTTTGAAATATTTCTTATTCTATACTTACGGTAACGGTCTTTTATCCGCAATCGGGTCGATCTTCGGCTCTGTCAACGGTCCTGAATCGATCACCACGACCAGATCCCCGGCAATCCGCGTCGGCTGCCGGTCTTTGGGAAGCAGCGCCTGAAAACGCGGATCATAACTCGCAGCCTGCTCATACAGCGCGTCGATCAGCCCGTAATGGTCCATGAATTTATTCATGGTCCCCGGAATACGGATACATCCTTCCGAAGCCGGATGTCCCAGTCGCCATTCCAGAAACTGCGGGTCCGTCGCATGGATCTCCAGCCGGATCTGTCCGGTTTCATGGCGCGGCAGCCAGCCCTTCATCGCCGTCTGCCATCCCATGTCCCACACACGCGATCCCTTGGCGCCGATCCCGCGGATTCCGTACTTGTTCTTCGTGCCTTCCGCCCGATACCCCAGACGATCCGCCGTGTTCTGAAATACACCAGTCGGTGTGATATAGTAATATTTGCGCCCCGTCGTCCCGGTCGAAACCGGCGTCCCTCCAAGAGATTCCCAAGGGGCATCCGGCAACGCCAGAACATAATCCAGATGCTGGATCTTCTCGTTACGATCCACGACCATGACAAGCTGCGGCCGCGAAACCGGCATATCAGCCTGCGTCACCGCATCCTTCGCAAGCGTCAGGAACGCCTTGCGACGCTCCGGCGTGTACGTGCTGAACCCTTTGACATTGTGCTTCATCAGCACCGCCAGCCGGGACGCCTCCTGCCGCGCCACCTCATCCGACACAACCGGCAGATCCGGAATATCGATCGGCGGCGGCGCAAGATCAGGCTGCGGCGGCGTATCCGTCGGCGGATTGCTGGCAGGCGGGGGTACTGAAGCGCCAAGCGATGGCGTCGTATCGGGCTGCTGTGTCGACAGTTCAGGCCCCGCACTGTCCGGCCGCGCACAGGCCACCAGCGGCGCAAACCCCATAACCATCGCCGTGGACGCAGATAGCAGGGCCACAAACCGCGTCAGTCTGGAAACATCACGCATCTTCAGAAAACCATCCCCGGGTTCAGAACAACAGACAGAACGCGAGGGAACAGTTTCCTGTCCGGCGTTCGGCATGACTGGTACGCTTTTCAACGCCCCAGCCACGCAAAAGGCATCACAGATCCAGAAGCAGACGCCTCGGATCTTCCACAAGCTGCTTGATCCGGACGAGGAAGCTCACCGCCTCCCGCCCGTCCACGATCCGGTGATCGTAAGACAGCGCCACATACATCATTGGCCGGATCACGATCTGTCCCTCCCGCACGACCGGGCGCTCCTGAATGGCATGCATCCCCAGAATGCCCGACTGCGGCGTGTTCAGGATCGGTGTGGACAGCAGAGACCCGAAAATCCCGCCATTCGTGATGGAGAACGTCCCGTGCGACAGCTCTTCCAGTTTCAGCCCGCCCGTCCGCGCCCGTTTGCCATAATCGGCGATCCGACGCTCCAGCTCGGCAAAGCTCATCTGATCGGCATCATGCAGCACCGGCACCACAAGTCCGCGCTCCGTCCCCACCGCAATGCCCAGATTGACGAAATCACGATAAACGATCTCATCACCTTCGATCTGCGCATTGATCGCCGGATAATCCTTCAGCGCCCCGACGACTGCCCGCGCGAAGAAGGACATGAAGCCCAGCCGGGCCCCGTCATGCTTCTTCTCGAACTCTTCCTTATATTGTGCCCGCAGCGCCTTGGCGGCGGACATGTCGATCTCGTTGAACGTCGTGAGAATGGCCGCCGTGTTCTGCGCCGCCTTCAGATTCCGCGCGATCGTCTGACGCAGGCGGCTCATGGGAACCCGACGTTCCCGCGCTTCATGCGAAGACAGCTTGGCGGCCGGGGCAACGGAGACAGGCTTCGGCGCTTCAGGAGCAGGAGGCGTGACGCGCGCAGATGACACGGCAGGTTCGGGAGTCGGAGCAGCAGGCACAGGAGTTGGTTCAGCCGCAGCAGGCGCCTCCGCCGTCTCATCGACAGACCCGAGCAGACCGCCGATCTCCACTTCCGTCCCCACCGCCACACAGTCTTCCAGACGCCCGGCGGACGGCGCGGTCACTTCAACGCTGACCTTGTCCGTCTCCAGTTCCACGATGGTCTCGTCATGCTGCACATAGTCGCCGGAGTGTTTGAGCCACCGCGCGACAGTCGCAGTCGTCAGGCTTTCTCCAAGCGCCGGAACCCTGATTTCGACCGTCATGCTGCTTCCCTGTCTTGCGTCCCGCCGCGAAGCGGGGAAATGTCTGTGCGGTATCCGGCATCCTGTCCGGACCAAGGTCAAGGATGCAGGATACCGCATCTTCGTCCCCAGCGGGAGGCGGAACCATCCCCGTCGCCGGACTTTGAAACCAAAACGCAGGAGGCCGCAATGTCCCACCCGCCCGACCGTCCTGAGATTCTGGACTCCGACCATCTTTCCGCCCGCACCCGCGAGATCCTGACAGCGCGGCTTTCCGTATCGGCCACACAGCCGCAGACACTCTCGTTTCAGGCCTATGCCGTCCTTGATGCGCTCCTGCCCGTCCTGCTCCCGCTGGACGAAATCCTGCCTGCCAGTACCGACATCGCCATGACGGCCCGGATCGACGCCGCGCTCTCCGGCCCCCGCGACGGCTGGCGTTTCGCGGACCTCCCGCCCGATGCCGAAGCCTGGGAATCCGCCCTCCTGACCCTCGACGACGTCGCAGCCGACCAGCACGGACTCCGCTTCATCCATCTGACCCCGGATCTGCGCGGCGCGCTGCTCGATGCCGTCATGGACGGACAGATTGGCCTCGACCGTGCAGGCCGCCTCACGGCATCCCAGATGAAACGCTGGAGCGGAGACCTGCGTGGCGAGATCGTGGACTGCATCATGAGCGACCCGCGCATCCAGCAGGCACTCGGTATTTCCTCCAGCCTCACCGGCGGCGACACCGTCTTCCAGGGCTTCACGAATGTCGGCCCTGACAGCCGCGAAGACTTCGAACCCAAAGCCACCGCCCCCCTTCTCCAGATGGCAGACTCCAGCGAATGAGCAGCAGTACCCTCATGAAGACATTCGCCGAAACGGACATCGCCGATGTCGTCATTATCGGCAGCGGCGCCGGTGGGGCCCCCCTCGCCGCGGAACTCGCCCGCAATGGCAAAAGCGTCGTTGTGCTGGAAGCCGGGCCCGCCTTCTCCGCCATGAGCCACACCCCCGATGAAGTAGCCGCCCGCGAACTCTACTGGCTGCACGAACGCCTCTCCGCCGGCACAAACCCACAGGCGTTCGGCGGCAATAACAGCGGCACCGGCCTCGGCGGCTCCCTGCTGCATTATGGCGCCTTCATGCCCCGCATGGACGCCCGCGACTTCCACCTGCACACCGAAACCGGCAAAGGCGTGGACTGGCCCTTCGGTCTGGACGAACTGCTCCCCTATATCGAGCGCGTGGAATCCTTCATCGGAGTTTCCGGCCCCGCCCATTACCCGTGGGACCCGGACCGCCGCTACGCCTATCCGCCCCCGCCCGCCAATTCCGCCGCCCTCAAGATGCGCGAAGCCTGTGACGCGCTCGGCCTGCGCCACGCAGACGGCCCCGCCGCCCTCATCACCCGCGATATCGAACAGCCGCATTTCGGCACCCGCCATGCCTGCGCGAACTGTGGCGCCTGCCATCAGGGCTGCCGCAACGGAGCCAAGTCAGGCACGGTCAACACCTGGCTCCCCATGGCCGTCGCCTATGGCGCTGAACTCCGCCCCGGCTGCTTCGCCCACACGATCGAACGCGACAGCTCCGGCCGCGTGTCCGGCGTGGTCTATCGCCAGGATGGCCTCGAACACCGCCAGAAATGCACGATCCTCGTCCTAGCCGCCGGTGCCGTCGAAACCCCGCGCCTGCTCCTGACCAACGGCCTCGCCAACAGCTCCGGTCAGGTCGGCCAGAACTACATGACCCATGTCTCCACCCAGGTCTGGGGCGAGTTCGACGAGGACATCCGCCCCAATCGCGGCTACCCGTCCCTGACCATCACCGAAGACATGATGCGCCCCAAAGACGCGGATTTCGTCGGCGGCTACCTTGTGCAGTCGCTGGGCATGATGCCCGCAACCTGGGGCCAGAACCTCGCCCGCGGCACCACGACACGCGGCCCGGCCTTCGCCCGCGCGCTTGCCGGATACAACCGCTCCGCCGGCATGGGCATTAATGGTGAATGTCTACCCCGCCCAGAAAACCGCGTGACCCTCTCGAATGAGAAGGACGCATTCGGTATCCCCAAACCCCTGATCGAGCACTCCTACGGCCCCAACGAATGGGCCATGCACCACCACGCTGCCCGCCTGCTGACGCAGATGTGGGAGGCCGTGGGCGCAAAGGACATCCGCGTCATCGACCGCGCCGCCCACATGATCGGCACCTGCCGCATGGGCACGGACGCAGGCAGCAATGTCGTCAATCCGGTCGGCCGCAGTTTCGATATCGACAATCTGTGGATCTCCGATCATTCGATCTTCCCCAGCGCCGCCGCCGCCAACCCCGCACTGGCCATCATGGCTCTGTCCCTGCGTACGGCGGACGCCATGCTCAAAACCTGACTCTGAAAAACCGCCCCCCGAAACTGACATGGATCAAAGTGTTCCGGAGCACGCGCACCAGCCTTGACACCGGCTCGCGCGCTCCGGTAATCGAAGGACGACTTTCCGGTGACGTCCTGTCACCCGGTCTCCCTTTCCATCCGGATGACGCCCGCTTCACTGTCCTGCGAAATCTTTACGGATCCCCGCCTGACACAAGAAGCCCCCGCCCAGTCGCCCTGTCTTCTGTGTGGTCGCGCATCCTCCCCTATCAGGTCTGCCACTACCGGCACATCAAGGCGCGTCTTTCATGCATCTCGCCGAACTCAAGAAGAAATCTCCCGCCGATCTGCTGGCTTATGCAGAGGAACTGGAGATCGAGAACGTCTCGTCCATGCGCAAGCAGGACATCATGTTCGCCATCCTCAAGACCCTTGCCGAACGCGATCAGGCGATCTACGGCGAAGGAACGCTCGAAATCCTGCCGGACGGCTTCGGTTTCCTGCGCAGCCCGGAAGCCAACTACCTTCCCGGCCCTGACGACATCTACATTTCCCCCACGCAGGTCCGCCGCTTCGGCCTGCGCCCGGGCGACACGGTTGAAGGCCAGATCCGCGCCCCGCGCGACGGCGAGCGCTATTTCGCGCTGCTGAAGGTCAACACCATCAATTTCGAGGCCCCGGAAACCGTCCGGACGCGCATCAACTTCGACAACCTCACGCCGCTCTACCCCGAGCGTCGCCTGAAGATGGAAGTCGAACAGTCCGAAGCCGCCGTCACGGAAACCTCCCCGCGCGGCAAGGGCAAGAAAGACCAGCGCGACTACACCCCGCGCGTGATCGATCTCGTGACGCCGATCGGCATGGGCCAGCGCGCCCTGATCGTCGCCCCGCCCCGCACCGGCAAGACCGTGATGCTCCAGAGCATCGCAGCGTCGATCTCCGCCAACCACCCCGAAGTGTTCCTGATCGTTCTGCTGATCGACGAACGCCCGGAAGAAGTGACGGACATGGCCCGCTCGGTCCGCGGCGAAGTCGTCTCCTCCACCTTCGACGAACCGGCAACCCGCCACGTCCAGGTAACGGAAATGGTGCTGGAAAAGGCCAAGCGCCTCGTCGAGCACAAGCGCGACGTGGTCATCCTGCTGGACTCCATCACCCGTCTCGCCCGCGCCTACAACACCGTCGTCCCCTCCTCGGGCAAGGTGCTGACCGGCGGTGTGGACGCCAACGCCCTGCAACGCCCCAAGCGCTTCTTCGGCGCCGCGCGTAACATCGAGGAAGGCGGCTCGCTCACGATCATCGCAACAGCCCTGATCGACACGGGCTCGCGCATGGACGAAGTCATCTTCGAAGAGTTCAAGGGGACCGGTAACGCCGAGCTCATCCTGGACCGCAAGCTGGCCGACAAGCGCACCTTCCCCGCCATCGATATCACCAAGTCGGGCACGCGTAAGGAAGAACTGCTGGTGGACCGTGCCGAACTGTCCAAGATGTGGGTCCTGCGCCGCATCCTGGCTCCGATGGGCACGATGGACGCCATGGACTTCCTGCTGGACAAGCTCAAATACAGCAAGTCCAACCACGACTTCTTCGAGGCCATGAACAACTGATCCACGATCAGCACGGCCGACATGAAAAAGGGGAGCTTCGGCTCCCCTTTTTTGTTGCCCGGTCACCCGGAATGACGGGAAAAGCCTCCCGTTACAGCACACCTTCCAGATGCAGCATGGCATGCTTGTCCGCGATGCCACCGAGCCCCGAATACCCGCCAAGCCCCGCCCGGCCGACAACCCGGTGACAGGGGATCAGGATCGGAATCGGATTCGCCCCAACCGCCCCCCCGACCGACCGTGCAGACCCGCCGACCTCAGCCGCGATATCCGCATAGGTCCGCGTCTGCCCATAGGGGATCCGGCGCAGCGCGTCCCAGACCTTCTGCCGGTACGGAGTCCCGTAGGGGCGATAGGGCAGCGTGTCGAAATCGACCGATTCCCCGTCAAAATAGCGCTCCAGAAGATCGCGGGCCTTCAGAAGGAGTGGAGTCTCCTCCTGATCGCGCCCCCAACCCCAGTCCAGAGCGACGATCTGGCCCTCATCTTCACTGATGGTAAGGGCCCCGAAAGGTGAGTGGCAGGATAGCTGTGGCATGAACGCCACGGTGCCCGAGCCGCTCAAAACCGTCAATCCGGCGATGTCACCATCAGGACGAGACTTTTTAGCCATGCTATAAACGCATATCGAGTCATAGAAACATGCAGAAAACACATACTGTACCGCTCCTGTAGGCTTTGCAGCAATATTCTGTAATGTGTTGGAAAACTGCCATTTTTTGTATTCGAAAAGCAGCCGGAAGATTTCCGGAACGGCAGTGTAATTATTCGGTGAGCCGCATCACGCCCCGTTTCTGAGCAATCCTGTCCCTTCCCTCACGGAAACGTCAGAAGCCGTGTTTGTCTTAAGCAATAGAATAGGCTCAGTAAGTTCTCATGCTGCCGATGTCTGGTACTGATCGCTGGCTTGAGAGGAGGAAGATGTCCTTCGTTCCTTTCAAGACTTCACAGGTCCAGAATATCACAGCGGAAACAGTCTTTACAAAAAGGACAGTTGGATCATGACTTCTGGTCTACTGACGCCGATCAAGGTTACGAAAAAGCGCCTCCTCAGCTGCGCCGCCGCACTGGCATTCTCAGCAGCTGTGCCCGTCGCTTTCGCCCAGGAAGATACCGGCGCAGCAATCACAAGCGCCGACAATGGCGGCCATCCCGGGGACTGGATGTCCTATGGCCGTTCCTATTCCGAGCAGCGCTACAGCCCGCTCGACCAGATCAATACGAACAACGTCGGCAAGCTGAAGCTTGCCTGGCACTATGATCTGGACACGAACCGCGGCCAGGAAGGCACTCCCCTGATCGTCAATGGCGTCATGTACGCCACGACCAACTGGAGCAAGATGAAGGCGCTGGATGCGGCGACCGGCAAGCTCCTGTGGGCCTACGATCCGAAAGTTCCCGGCAACATCGCCGATCGCGGCTGCTGTGACTCCGTTAACCGTGGCGCGGCCTACTGGAACGGCAAGGTCTATTTCGGCACGTTCGACGGACGCCTGATCGCGCTCGACGCCAAGACCGGCAAGCTGGTCTGGAGCGTCTACACGATCCCCAAGGAAGCCCAGCTCGGCCATCAGCGCTCCTACACGATTGACGGTGCTCCCCGTATCGCCAAGGGCAAGGTCCTGATCGGCAACGGCGGTGCCGAGTTCGGTGCCCGCGGCTTCGTTTCCGCCTTCGACGCCGAGACCGGCAAGCTCGACTGGCGCTTCTTCACCGTTCCGAACCCCGACAACAAGCCTGACGGCGCGGCATCCGACGACATCCTGATGTCCAAGGCCTATCCGACCTGGGGCAAGAACGGCGCATGGAAAAAGCAGGGCGGCGGCGGTACCGTCTGGGACTCGCTCGTCTATGACCCGGTGACCGATCTCGTCTATCTGGCCGTCGGCAACGGCTCGCCGTGGAACTACAAGTTCCGCTCCGAAGGCAAGGGCGACAACCTGTTCCTCGGCAGCATCGTCGCGATCAATCCTGATACCGGCAAGTATGTCTGGCACTTCCAGGAAACGCCCATGGACGAGTGGGATTACACCTCCGTCCAGCAGATCATGACGCTCGACATGCCGGTCAACGGCGAGATGCGCCATGTGATCGTTCATGCCCCGAAGAACGGCTTCTTCTACATCATCGATGCGAAGACCGGTAAATTCATCACCGGCAAGCCCTACACCTACGAGAACTGGGCCACGGGCCTCGATCCGGTCACGGGTCGTCCGAACTACGTGCCTGACGCCCTGTGGACGCTGACGGGCAAGCCCTGGCTCGGCCTTCCGGGCGAACTGGGTGGCCATAACTTCGCTGCCATGGCCTACAGCCCGAAGACGAAGCTGGTCTACATCCCGGCACAGCAGATCCCGCTCCTGTACGATGGCCAGAAAGGCGGCTTCAAGGCGTATCATGACGCCTGGAACCTCGGCCTCGACATGAACAAGATCGGCTTGTTCGACGACAAAGATCCGGCACACGTCGCCGCCAAGAAGGACTTCCTGAAGGTTCTCAAGGGCTGGACGCTCGCCTGGGATCCGGAGAAAATGGCACCGGCCTTCACGATCAACCACAAGGGTCCGTGGAACGGCGGTATTCTCGCCACGGCCGGTAACGTGATCTTCCAGGGTCTGGCGAACGGCGAATTCCACGCCTATGACGCCACGAACGGCAACGATCTGTATTCCTTCCCCGCACAGAGCGCGATCATCGCTCCGCCGGTGACCTATACGGCCAACGGCAAGCAGTATGTCGCGGTCGAAGTGGGCTGGGGTGGCATCTACCCGTTCCTGTACGGCGGCGTTGCCCGGACCTCGGGCTGGACGGTCAACCACTCCCGCGTGATCGCCTTCTCGCTCGACGGCAAGGACAACCTTCCGCCGAAGAACGAGCTGGGCTTCACCCCGGTCAAGCCGGTTCCGACCTACGACGAAGCCCGCCAGAAGAACGGCTACTTCCTGTACCAGACCTTCTGCTCGGCCTGCCATGGCGACAACGCCATCTCCGGCGGTGTTCTGCCTGACCTGCGCTGGTCCGGTGCGCCGCGCGGCAAGGAAAGCTTCTACAAACTCGTTGGTCGCGGCGCCCTGACAGCCTACGGCATGGACCGTTTCGACACGTCCATGACGCCTGACCAGATCGAGGATATCCGCAACTTCATCGTGAAGCGCGCGAACGAATCCTACGACGACGAAGTCAAGGCACGTGAAAACTCAACTGGCGTTCCGAACGATCAGTTCCTCAATGTCCCGCAGTCCACGGCCGATGTTCCGACCGCGGATCACCCCTGAGGCAGCGGTTTGCATAAGGAGCACGTGACATGCTGAACGCATTAACTCGGGACAGGCTGGTATCTGAGATGAAACAGGGATGGAAACTCGCGGCCGCTATCGGCCTCATGGCGGTGTCTTTCGGCGCCGCCCATGCCCAGGACGCCGATGAAGCCCTGATCAAGCGTGGCGAATATGTCGCCCGCCTGTCGGACTGCATCGCCTGCCATACGGCCCTTCACGGACAGCCCTATGCGGGCGGTCTGGAGATCAAGAGCCCGATCGGCACGATCTATTCGACCAACATCACGCCGGACCCGGAACACGGTATCGGCAACTACACCCTGGAGGACTTCACGAAGGCCCTCCGCAAAGGCATCCGCAAGGATGGCGCAACGGTCTATCCGGCCATGCCCTATCCTGAATTCGCCCGTCTGTCCGATGACGACATCCGTGCGATGTATGCCTTCTTCATGCATGGCGTGAAGCCGGTGCCCCGTCCGAACAAGGCACCGGACATCTCCTGGCCCCTGTCCATGCGCTGGCCGCTGGGCATATGGCGCGCCATGTTCGTCCCGAGCATGACGCCGGGCGTGGACAAGAGCATCAGTGATCCGGAAGTCGCCCGCGGCGAATATCTCGTCAACGGCCCGGGCCATTGCGGCGAATGCCACACGCCCCGTGGCTTCGGGATGCAGGTCAAGGCTTACGGCACGGCTGGCGGCAACGCCTACCTCGCCGGCGGCGCACCGATCGACAACTGGATCGCCCCGAGCCTGCGCAGCAACAGCGACACGGGTCTGGGCCGCTGGTCCGAAGATGACATCGTCACCTTCCTCAAGAGCGGCCGTATCGACCACTCCGCCGTCTTCGGTGGCATGGCCGACGTGGTGGCCTACAGCACGCAGCACTGGACCGATGACGACCTGCGCGCCACCGCCAAGTACCTCAAGAGCATGCCAGCCGTGCCGGAAGGCAAGAACCTCGGTCAGGATGACGGTCAGACGACCGCTCTGCTGAACAAGGGCGGCCAGGGCAACGCAGGTGCGGAAGTCTATCTGCACAACTGCGCCATCTGCCACATGAACGATGGTACGGGCGTCAACCGCATGTTCCCGCCGCTGGCAGGCAACCCGGTCGTCATCACCGACGATCCGACGTCGCTCGCCAATGTCGTGGCCTTCGGTGGCATCCTTCCCCCGACCAACAGCGCGCCTTCCGCTGTTGCCATGCCCGGGTTCAAGAATCACCTCTCCGACCAGCAGATGGCCGATGTCGTGAACTTCATGCGCAAGGGCTGGGGCAACAACGCACCAGGCACCGTGTCCGCTGCTGATATCCAGAAGCTGCGTACGACGGGTGCACCGGTCTCCACTGCGGGCTGGAACGTCTCCAGCAAGGGCTGGATGGCTTACATGCCGCAGCCTTATGGCGAAGGCTGGACCTTCTCCCCGCAGACCCACACCGGCGTGGACGACGCACAGTAAGCGTCCCCCCCCCTGTCAGTCTGAGAGAAAGGGCGGATCGGAAACGATCCGCCTTTTTTCATGCCTGCGCTTTTCATGTCTGTCCGCAGGGCATTTCACCGCGGGGCCACCTGCACTACATAGAAACCCATGACGCGCTCATCCCTTCCGGACGCCCCTGACAACACACCACAGGTCATTTTCGCGCTGGCCACGGGTCCCTCCTGCGCTGCCATCGCGATCATGCGTGCCAGCGGCCCAGGCAGCGATGCGATCCTGAAGGCACTCTGCAACGGACGCCTGCCCGAACCCCGCCGCGTCAGCCTGCGCACCCTGCGTCATAACGGAGAGGTGCTCGATCGTGCCGTCGCCCTCTGGCTCCCCGGCCCCAATTCCTACACCGGCGAAGACGGCTTTGAACTGCATCTCCACGCCGGCCCCGCCATCATCGCCCGCGTCGCCGACGCCCTGACCGATCTGGGCGCCCGCCCTGCCGAACCGGGCGAATTCACCCGCCGCGCCGTGCAGAAGGGACGACTGGACCTGCTTCAGGCCGAAGCCATTGCCGACCTCGTGGACGCCGAAACCGAAAGCCAGCGCAAACAGGCACTCCGTCAAGCCGACGGTGCCCTGAGTCGCCTGTATGATGACTGGGCCCAACGCCTGCGCCTCGTCCTCGCGCATCAGGAAGCCCTGATCGACTTCCCAGACGAAGAGCTGCCGCAGGATGTGGAAGACGGCCTGATCGAAGAACTCTCGAAGCTCCAGATCGAGATGTCCGCCCATCTTCAGGACAACCGCGGCGAACTCATGCGCCAAGGCCTGACCGTGGTAATCGCAGGCTCACCAAACGTCGGAAAATCCAGTCTTCTCAATGCGTTATCCGGAACAGACGCCGCCATTGTCACCCATCGCGCAGGCACCACACGTGACGCCATTGCGCTCGACTGGGTTCTGGACGGCGTGCGCCTGCGCCTGATCGACACGGCCGGCCTGCGCGAGACCGAAGACGAGATCGAAGCCGAAGGCATCCGCCGCGCACTGTTTCACGTGAAACAGGCCGACGTCGTGCTGCATCTGATCGGCCCGGATGAGAGTCTCGAATCCCTTTCCGGAGAGGAAATTCCCATCCGGACGAAAATCGACATCGCGCCCGCCCCGCCCGGCATGTTAGGGATCAGCACGCAGTCCGGCGAAGGTCTCTCTGCACTGCGTCAGGTCCTGTCCGAACGGGTGGCAGAACTTATGGCCGGTTCCGCCGCGCCGCCGCTGACCCGCGCCAGACACCGCGCCGGAATCCAGGAGGCCGCAACCCATCTGGAACGCGCGCGAACCGCAACCTGGCCGGAGCTTCGGGGCGAAGAACTCCGCCTGTCCATGCTGGCTCTGGGGCGTCTGACGGGACGTGTTGATGTTGAATCCCTGCTCGATGCAATTTTCGGGCAGTTCTGTATCGGGAAGTAGGCTTTGAGCGATTTCGATGTCATCGTGATCGGCGGCGGTCATGCCGGATGTGAAGCCGCAGCGGCATCGGCCCGCTTCGGCGCGCGCACCCTGCTGCTCACCCATCGGCTTGAGACGATCGGCGCCATGTCCTGCAACCCGGCCATCGGTGGGATCGGCAAGGGCCACCTCGTGCGCGAAATCGACGCGCTCGATGGCCTGATGGGCAAGGCCGCAGATCGCGCGGGCATCCATTTCAAACTGCTCAACCGCTCCAAGGGCCCGGCCGTTCACGGCCCCCGCGCCCAGGCGGACCGTTCGCTCTACCGCGCAGCCATTCAGGATCTGCTCGCCGCCACACCCAACCTGACGATCCGCGAAGGCGCTGCCGGTGACCTGATCGAAGAAAACGGCCACATCACTGGCGTTATCTGCGAAGAGGGCCGCGCGTTCCGCTGCGGTGCCGTTGTCCTGACCGCCGGAACCTTCCTGCGCGGCGTCATCCATGTCGGCCACACCCAGACGGAAGCCGGACGCATCGGTGAAGCTCCGGCAAAACGTCTGGGCGAACGGCTCTATGCGCTCGGTCTCCAGATGGGGCGCCTCAAAACCGGCACACCGCCGCGCCTGGCCAAAGACAGCATCGACTGGGAAAACCTCCCGGCTGATCCTGGCGATGCCGAACCCGAGACGTTCAGCCCCATGACGACGGCCATCACCAACCCGCAGGTCGTCTGCCGCATCACCCAGACCACCGCCGAAACCCACAGGATCATCACCGAGAACCTGCACCGCTCGGCCATGTATGGCGGCGCCATCGCTGGACGCGGCCCGCGCTACTGCCCGTCTATCGAGGACAAGGTCGTCCGCTTCGCCGACCGCAGCTCGCATCAGGTCTTTCTCGAACCCGAAGCCCTGCCCGGCAATCCGGGCGGCGATCTGGTCTATCCCAACGGCATCAGCACCAGCCTGCCCGCCGACGTGCAGGCCGCCATGATCGCAACCATGCCCGGTCTGGAAAACGCCCGCATCGTCACCGCGGGCTATGCCGTCGAATATGATTACGTAGACCCCCGCGAGCTTCTGCCGTCCCTGCAACTGCGCCGCCTGCCGGGCCTGTATCTGGCCGGACAGATCAACGGCACGACCGGCTACGAAGAAGCAGGCGCACAGGGGCTCCTCGCAGGCCTGAACGCCGCCCGCTCCACGGCTGGAAACGAACCCCTCACGCTGGATCGAAGCGACGCCTATCTCGGCGTCATGATAGACGATCTGACCCTGCACGGCATCAGCGAACCCTATCGCATGTTCACGTCCCGCGCCGAGTATCGTCTCACTCTGCGCGCCGATAACGCCGACCTGCGCCTGACGCCCAAAGGCATCGCCGCAGGCTGCGTTCTGTCCGAACGCGAAGCCGCTTTCACCGCCCAGAAAGCCAAACTCGACGCCGCCATGGCCCGCGCCGCCGAGACGACCTTCCTGCCACAGACCCTGCGGGATGTCGGTTTTGAGGTCTCTCTGGACGGTCGCAGACGCACGGTTCTCGATGTCCTCGCCAGCAATGGCGACCATACGAAACTGGACACGCTGGCCCCCTGGTTCGCCGAACTCCCCCTGCGTGTGCGTCGTCATGTCGAGACCGAAGCCCGCTATGGCGGCTATCTTCACCGGCAGGATCGTGAAATTCGACAGCTCGCATCGGAAAGTGCCATCGCCCTTCCGGCAGATCTGGATTACACTGCCATCGGTGGCCTGAGCAGCGAAATGCGCGAGCGTTTTTCCCAGGCCCGCCCGACCAGTTTCGCCGCAGCACAGCGCGTGCGCGGGGTCACACCTGCCGCGCTGGTCGTCCTGCTGGCCCATGTAAGGACCCTGTCATGACCACCGTTTCACGTGAAACACACGAAAGGCTGGAGCGCTTCGCCGACCTGCTCGTGCAGTGGAACGCGAAAATCAATCTCGTCAGCCCGCGTGACATTGCCCAGCTCTGGCCCCGCCACATCGAAGACAGCCTCCAGCTCGCCGAACTGATCCCCAAAGGTGCCACCATCACCGATCTGGGTTCAGGCGGCGGTTTTCCGGGTATCATTCTGGCCATCGCCACAGACAGCCCGGTGACCCTGATCGAATCGGACCAGCGCAAATGCGCCTTCCTGCGGGAAGCCGGGCGCATCTGCTGCGCGAAGGTCACGGTCATCGCCAAGCGTATCGAAGCCGCCAGCCCGCCTCCGGCCGACATCATCACGGCCCGGGCGCTGGCTCCCCTCAATAAGCTCCTCGACTGGGCGCGGCCATTGCTGAAAGAAGACGGGTTCTGCCTGTTTCTGAAGGGTCAGAAGGCACAGGCCGAGTTGACCGAGGCAAGCGCAGACTGGCACATGAACCACAGCATGTTCCCCAGCCGCACCGACCCCGACGGAGCCATCATCAAGGTCAGTGATTTCAAGCGTGTCGCCTAAAACCGAATCCCCCACCACCCGGATCATTGCCGTCACCAACCAGAAGGGAGGCGTCGGCAAGACCACCACCACCATCAATCTGGCCGCAGGTCTGGCCCGTCAGGGGCAGCGCGTGCTGCTCGTGGATCTGGACCCGCAGGGCAACGCTTCCACCGGCCTGGGCATCGACTACGACCAGCGCAACACAGGCACCTATGCCGCGCTGATGGTGGAAGCCGAACCCCACGCCCTGTCCCAGCCGACCGCATTCGAGAATCTCTCGATCATCACGGCCAACAACGAATTGGCCGGCGCTGAGCTGGAAATGATCGGGGACGAGCGTCGCGAATACCGTCTACGTGACGCCCTGCATGCGCTGCAAGGCGATTACGACACGATCCTGATCGACTGTCCGCCAAGCCTCGGCCTGCTGACGCTCAACGCGCTGGTGGCGTCCGACAGCGTGATCGTGCCGCTGCAATGCGAGTTCTTTGCGCTCGAAGGCATCAGCCAGCTCGTCCGCACCATCGACCGCGTCCGCCGCGCCTTCAACGCAGACCTGCATCTCGAAGGCATCATCCTGACGATGTACGACCGGCGCAACAACCTCTCCGAACTTGTGGCGCAGGATGCGCGCGGCTTCTTCGGCGATCAGGTGTTCGAGACGATCATTCCGCGCAACATCCGCATTTCCGAAGCCCAGAGCCACGGCAGCCCGGTGCTGGATTACGACGCCCGCTCCACAGGCGCCATCGCCTATCTGGCGCTGGCGGACGAGCTGATCAAACGCAACAAGAACAAGACAAAGGCGTAACCGGCGATGGCCAAAAAGGACAGTTCCCCGCGTCTTGGTCGCGGCCTCGCAGCCCTTCTGGGCGATCAGGCGCCGCAACTGGCCCGCGCCACACGCGCAAACGCCCAACCGCAGCAGCATTCGTCCCTGCCCGTGGATGTTCTGGCTCCAAGCCCCTTCCAGCCGCGACAGGACATGAACCCCGAGCGCCTGTCCGAACTGGCCGATTCCATTCGCTCACGCGGCGTCCTGCAACCCCTGCTCGTCCGCCCCGATCCGGAAAAGCCGGGTCATTACCAGATCATCGCCGGTGAGCGCCGCTGGCGCGCCTCACAGCTCGCAGGCCTGCACAGCGTCCCCGTCCATATCCGGGAACTGGATGACACGGACGCGATGGCCGCAGCCCTGGTCGAGAACCTCCAGCGCGCGGATCTCAACCCGATCGAAGAAGCCGAGGGCCTGCAACGCCTCGTCACGGACTATACCCTGACGCAGGAAGAACTGGCCGGTGCCGTCGGCAAGTCCCGCCCGCACATCACCAACACCATGCGCCTGCTGAACCTGCCGCCGGAAGTCCGCGCGCATGTCCGCAACGGCGACCTCACAGCCGGTCACGCCCGCGCCCTGCTCACCCATCCCGATCCGATCGCCGCCGCCAAACTCGTCATCGCCCGGGGCCTGAACGTCCGCCAGACGGAAGCCCTGACCGGCGGCAAAACTGAGCAGGCCCCGGCCAAAAAGGCGCGGGACGCGGAAATCCTCCAGATCGAAAACGACCTTTCCTCCCGCCTCGGCCTGAAAGTCCATATTTCCTATAACGGCAAAAAAGGCGGCTCCCTGAAGATCGACTATACGTCCCTGGAGCAGTTCGAAAGCGTCATGCGCCTCCTCAACCGGAAATAAAGCATTGAAAAGAAAGGCTTTTCTTCTTTTTCAGACCAGACGCGAAGAAAAGAAAAAAACCTCTTGCAGCTTCCCGATGAATCCCGCTATAAGCCGCTCCACCGGTAGACGGGCCATGGGCACATAGCTCAGTTGGTAGAGCAGCTGACTCTTAATCAGCGGGTCCAAGGTTCGAGCCCTTGTGTGCCCACCATGCCCGTCTCCGGTTATTCCCAGAAATTTCATACTGAATTTCCAAAGCCCGCCAAGGGTCTTTTCGTGCTTTTCGGCAGCCCCGGAAATCCAGAGGCTGCCCCACAAGTTCAGCCTCGGAAATCTGGCAGTTCGTTAACCGTCACGACGCGCCACAGGCAGTCAATACGCTCCAGAATGGTGATGGACAGGTTCTGGATCGAAAAACGCAGCGCCGTATCGGGGTGAACGCTCAGCGCATGCGCCAGAGCCGCGCGGATGGCCCCCCCATGACTGACGACGACCATGTCCTCACCTTCATGGGTATTCGCCAGATCCTCCAGACCATGCGCCACACGCGCACAGACATCCAGCATGCTCTCCCCGCCCGGCGGCAGTTCACACGCGGAAATGGACCAGAACGGATTAGGCGGCAGTCGCAGCAGAGACATGAACTCCGTATGCGGCGTGCCATGCCATTCCCCGATCGACTGTTCGATGAAACGGCCGTCAATCGTCACATCCTGCGAAAATGCTCCCGCCTTACGGATCTCGCTCGCCGTGTCACGCGCGCGCTGGAGCGGCGAACTATACCACAGCGCATCCTTCGGCAGACGCCGCGCCAGCGTGGCATAGCCGCCCTGCTGGCTCGCCATCGCCTCCCGGCACAACGGCACATCGAGCGCCCCATACATCGTCTTGCGCGCACTGGCTTCCACGACCGCATGGCGGATCATCCAGAACCGGGTGACGCCTTTCGGCAGTTCCGGCGTATCGAGAAAATGCCCGTGCGGGACCGCTTTGTCTGTCTGGGTCATACTAATGGGGCGTAACGGGGGACGGGGTTCACGTCCAGCAGAACATCCCAGTGTTTCAGGATCAGTTCCAGTTTTCCAAGTACCCGGCGCGCATCCATGCATTCGCGCTGAAGCCGGCGCTCCTCGTCCAGCCCTTCATGCGACGGCTCACCCGACACAAGCCGCGCCCCCGCACACAGACGCAGCGCTCCCGCCGGCCCATCCACCAGCGGATGCGGCACCGGGACGGGCTGTCCCAGAACACAGAGCAGACTGCCCTCCCCTTCCGTCACCCAGGGCGACAGATCCGCATTCAGCCAGCGATGCAGCCGTCGCGCATCTTCCAGCGCAAGAGGCAGGCCGGGCGCATGCGGGTCCTCCACCAGAAACGACAGGATGGTCGGAACCGCATCCCAGCGCCCGTCATCGAAAGGCGTTCCCATGGGCAGCATGGTCAGGACGGGACGGGCCTTAACCATCGCCACGGCTTCCGTCATGAACCGGGTCAGACGTCCATGAATGACAGGATCGGGCAGCGCAAACAGTGCATCCATTTCCGCCAGAGCCGCATACCAGCGCAGCGCCAGTCCGATATTGTGACCGTTATTGAGCGCTGACGCATCCGCACCCTCCGGCCACTCATCCCGGTTGCCATAGGCTCGCAATCCCTTGGGGAGTGACAGGGACGGCAGGCGGCGGCGAATTGCGGGGGGAAGAAGAATGGCCCCGCAGAACGGTGGGCCGGTAAAGAACTTGGAGCCGGTCACCATGACGATGATTCCCCGCTCCACCCAGTCCGCCACCCGCGACGGACTCAGTCGCGCCTGACAGACATCCACAACCACGCTGAGCTGATCGCCCAGCTCGCTACCCAATTCCCAGACAAGATCCATGTCCGGCGCCGCAAGCCCGGTCTTGGACTGATCCAGCCGATGCAGCAGCACATGCCGCCCCTCGGCCGCTTCGCGTCGCACAAGAGCCGCACATTGCGCATTGATCTCCGCGACAGGCCGCGCCGTGCCATCAGCCGCACGGATATCAACACCAATCAGCCGCGTCTCCGGAGAAAACCCTTCGATCACCTCGCCTTTGCCCACCAGCATGGAACAGGCACTGTCCGTCGCGAAATGCCGTCCACAGGCCGCAAGAGGCACCCCGCTGCCCGTTTCATCGGGGGCCAGAAGGATGGACGTTACCGGACGCTCTGTCCCCGCCGCGACAAGCGCCAGAACCGCAAGCTCACAGTCCGTCCCGGACGCCGACAGCAGAACCGCATCTTCCGGCAGCTCATAATGGGCCCCGATCGCCGCGCGGGCCCGGCGCACAACACCTTCCTGCACCAGATCCGGGTCCTGCTTGGCCAAAAGCGCACTCATCATGGTGCGTCGGGCGGATTCCGCGCCTCCGAAACCGCGTTCGGACAGCGAAGACGCCGTCGATGACCCAAAAGTGATCGCCCAGGGCCGGGGACGATGGGAGCTGGAATACCGGTTCAGCCCGGTATGCGGATCAACGGCCAGCCGGGAATCTCCGCCACCGCTCATCAAGGTCTCGGCTGGCGCGAGAACAGGCCACAACCGGGTCAGAACCCCTTGCAGACGCTCGGCCTCATGCTGCGTGAAGGACGGCACATCCGGCAGGAACGCACTGAGCGTCTCCCAGCTCTGCATAAGACCCCGTGCATCCGGCACATCATCACTGAAAACGACAAGCCAGGCCGGAAGCGGCGCAACATCTCCTGTATCCAGAGCATGAAACAGTGCCGCCACCCGCGCTGCGGCAAAACTGGCCAGATACGGATTGGCACCCGGTTCCAGCAGCCGCATCAGTTCGACGGCATGCCGCAGGAAAGTCGGCGCCAGACGCGGCGCCTCAAGACACAGCCCGCCAAGCTTGAGCGTTGCCGTGCGCAGACAGAAAGGCTGCCCCGGTTCCAGCGCTCCCTCGATCCTGAACGGAAGTGGCAGTGACACATCCAGGATCGGGACCAGCCCATCCGCAATCACCCGCAGATCGGGCCGCTCCAGAACATCCGTCAGGGAGCGTGTCAAAGTATCAGCCAGCATGTCTGCCTCTCCTGCCTCCGCACGCCTGTGGGATTAGCCCATCAGCCCGGTTAGCGCGAGAGTGAAAGCATTCCCCGACACCCTCTCTCAAGTATGGAAAGAAACATGCCGGCGTTGTTTGCGCTGTTTCAACAACACTGTAAGATAAATTTACTCTGCCGGGGTCTAACCCAGATATTAACCAATGAGGTTCAAATGCGGATTTTGCTGACAGGCGGCTGTGGCTTCATAGGATCGGCCGTAGTGCGCCATCTGATCCGGAACACTGAACATTCGGTTCTGAACGTCGACTGCATGACCTATGCGGCGTCGGAAGACACGGTCAGCGAAGTCGCAGACGATCCCCGGTATTCCCATGCCCGCGCGAACATCGTGAACGGCGTGGAAATGCAGCGCCTGTTCGAGGAATACCGCCCGGACGCCGTCATGCATCTCGCAGCGGAAAGCCATGTGGACCGATCGATCGACGGACCCGGCGTCTTCATCCAGACGAACATCGTCGGCACGTATTCCCTGCTCGAAGCCGCCCGGAAATACTGGAACACACTGGGAGACGCCGAAAAGAAGACCTTCCGCTTCCATCACATTTCCACGGACGAAGTATTCGGCCATCTCGAGCCGAATGACCCGCCATTCACTGAAACCACACCCTACGATCCGCGCAGCCCGTATTCGGCGTCCAAGGCCTCGTCCGACCATCTGGTCCGCGCCTGGTTCCACACCTACGGCCTGCCGACCTTCGTGACCAACACCACCAACAATTACGGCATCTGGCACTTCCCCGAGAAGCTGATCCCGCTGGTCACGATCAATGCCATCGAAGGGCGTGAGCTTCCGGTCTATGGCAAGGGCGAGAATGTCCGCGACTGGCTGTTCGTCGAAGACCATGCCGAGGCACTCGTCAAGGCTGTCGAAATCGGCAAGCCGGGCGAGACCTACGCCATCGGCGCCCGCCAGCCCCGCACCAATCTTGAAGTCGTCAAGAAAATCTGCGCCGTTCTCGACGAGCTTCAGCCGGACCCGGCCGGCCCGCGCGAACGCCTGATCCGCTTCGTCACCGACCGCCCCGGCCATGATTTCCGCTACGAGATCGACCCATCCCATGCCGAGAAGGAACTCGACTGGAAAGCGACGCATGATTTCGAAAGCGGTCTGCGCAAGACCGTTCAGTGGTATCTCGACAACCGCGCCTGGTGGGAAGGAATCCGCTCCAAGCGCTATACCGGCCAGAGACTGGGAGCCAGCAAGTGAGCACCATCGAAACCAAGCCCATGAAGGGCATCATCCTCGCCGGCGGTTCGGGCACACGCCTGTATCCGATGACGATGGCAGCCTCCAAGCAGCTGCTTCCGGTCTATGACAAACCGATGATCTATTACCCTCTTTCCACGCTGATGCTGGCGGGAATCCGGGACATCATGATCATCACGACGCCCCATGACATGCCGCAGTTCCAGCGCCTGCTGGGTGACGGTTCCCAGTTCGGCGTCACCTTCGAATATCGCGTCCAGCCCTCCCCGGACGGTCTGGCGCAGGCCTTCCTGATCGCCGAAGACTGGATTCAGGGCGCCCCCTGTGCCCTGGCGCTGGGCGACAACCTGATCTTCTCCGAACATCTGGGCGTTCTTCTGCGTGCCGCGTCGAACCGTCCGCAGGGTGCCACGGTCTTCGCCTATCAGGTCCGTGACCCCGAGCGTTACGGCGTGGTTTCCTTCGACGAGAGTGGCCGGGCCCTGAAGGTCGAGGAAAAGCCGACCCATCCGGACTCCAACTGGGCCATCACGGGTCTGTATTTCTACGACAACCGCGTCGTGGACTTCGCCAAAAAGGTGAAGCCCAGCGCCCGGGGTGAACTGGAAATCACCGATCTCAACCGCATGTATCTCGAAGAAGGCACCCTTCAGGTGGACCGTCTGGGCCGCGGCTGCGCCTGGCTCGATGCCGGAATGCCCGACAGCCTGATGCAGGCCGGAACCTTCGTGCAGACCATCCAGTCCCGTCAGGGCATGCTGGTCGGCTCCCCCGCAGAAGTGGCTTTCCGCAACAAGTTCATCACGGCCGACCAGCTTCGCGAACACGCGAAGGAAATGGGCAAGACCGAACTCGGTCGCCTTCTGCGGGAACTGGCCGACAGCTGATTTCTTCATACGGTTCCGGTTTTCTGCATCTTTTTGCATCCGGAACCATTTTTTCGTGACCATTTTTCACGACATGATTTTCGAAACAGGGATTTTCAGAGCATGAAAGTCGAACGTCTTTCCATTCCAGAGGTCATTCTCGTCATGCCTCCCCGTTTTGGTGACAATCGCGGCTTCTTCTCCGAAACCTACAATGTGGAGAGCATGGGCGAGGCCGGCATCGACCTGCCTTTCGTCCAGGACAACCAGAGCCTCTCCCGCCCGAAAGGCGTCGTGCGTGGCCTTCACTGCCAGCTTGCCCCTTACGAGCAGGGCAAACTCGTCCGAGTCACCCGTGGCGCAATCTGGGACGTGGCCGTCGATGCCCGCATGGGGTCGCCGACCTACGGCAAATGGGTCGGCGCCGAGCTTTCCGCCGACAACTGGTCCCAGCTCTGGATTCCACCCGGCTTCCTGCACGGCTTCGTCACGCTCGAAGAGAACACCGAAGTGCAGTACAAATGCACCTCGCTCTACAGCAAGGCTTCCGAACGTGCCGTCATCTGGAACTGCCCGGAACTGAAGATCGACTGGCCCGTTTCTGAAACTGACGCCATCCTGTCCGACAAGGACAAGATCGCACCGCATTTTGCAGAATCCAGGAGCTGGTTCTCGTACGAAAAGTGAGCATGACGATGTCCAGCACAGGTCCCATTCTCGTCACGGGCGGCAACGGCCAGCTTGCGACGTCCTTTCAGAATCTCAGCAATGAGCGCATCACCCGCGTCGGCCGTCCGGAATTCGATTTCGACCGCCCGGAAACCATTGCCGCCACGATGGAGAAGTACAAGCCGTCAGTGGTCGTGAACGCTGCCGCCTGGACGGCTGTTGATCTGGCCGAAACCAAGAAGGATGGCGCCGAACGCGCCAACAACACCGGGCCGGCCGCGCTTGCCGCAGCCTGTGCGAAAGCGGACATCCCGTTCATCCACGTCTCGACCGACTATGTCTTCTCCGGCGACAAGGGCACGCCCTATACCGAAGACGATGCCACCTCTCCCGAGACGGTGTATGGCCGCACCAAAGCCGAGGGCGAACAGGCCGTCCTGACCGCCAACATCAAGAGCATCATCCTGCGTACGGCCTGGGTCTATTCGGCCCACGGCAAAAACTTCGTGCGCACCATGATAAATGCGGGCGCGAAAAATCCCGTGCTCAAGGTCGTAGGAGACCAGAAAGGCAACCCGACCAGTTCGGACGATCTGGCCGAAGCCATTCTCGCCATCATCGCCCTGATCGAGCGCGATGGCTGGAAGCCGGAATATCGCGGCATTTTCCACGCCAGTGGAACCGGCGAAACCACATGGCACGGCCTGGCCGTCGCGGCACTGGAAGAAGCCGCGAAACATGGCCAGACCATGCCGCGGGTCAACGCCATCCGCACCGAGGACTGGCCCACGCCTGCCAAGCGTCCGCAGGACTCCCGGATGGACAATTCGAAACTGCATCGCATTTTCGGCATAAAAATGCCAGATTGGCGTCACAGCGTGAAAACCATCGTTCACAGGCTGTTTTCCGAAGCCTGACCTGTTACCGCCCTTTTCAAACAGAAGGGCAACCAACTGCCACCCTTTCTTTCGTTGCGTCCGAATGATTCCCTTTTCCCCTCTTTCGGCCTCATACCCAGGTGCCGGAACATGACACAGAAAAGGGCGGAATTTTCACGTCAGGTCGCCATTCTCCTGTCGCTCTACAATGGCGAGACCTATCTGGACGCGCAGCTTTCGAGCATTCTGGCCCAGACCCACCCTGACTGGACGCTTTACTGGCGCGATGACGCCTCAACCGATTCCTCTCGGGAGCGGATGCGTGCCTTTGCCGAAGGCGCCGGAAAGGGGCGATGCGTCGAAATCACGACCTCTCACCGCCGTCTGGGCGTCGCGGGATCCTACACGCATCTGCTCGACGCCATCCCCACCACGCCGTATGTCGCCTTTGCCGATCAGGACGACATCTGGGAACCACGGAAGCTGGAATGGGCCCTCGATGCCATCAGCCGTCGCCCGGCCGAAAAGCCGACCCTGTATTGCGCCCGGCAGTATCTGACAGATGCGGATCTCGTCATTTTCCAGGAATCCGCCCCCCTGCGCCGCAGACCCGATTTTCCGGCGGCCCTGACGCAGAATATCGCAACCGGCCACACCATCCTGCTGAACGCCGCAACCCACAGCCTGATGCGGAACACGCCGCCCCCGCCTTCGGTCCTGCATGACTGGTGGGCCTATCTCCTGACGGCCGCAGCCGACGGAGAGATCATTTTCGACAACCGCTGCGTCAGCTACTACCGTCAGCACGCCCACAACACCGTTGGTGCAACCGGTTCCTTCATCAGACGCGCCTGGGCCGCCTGCCGTCGTGGACCGAAAGTCTTCATGACGATCTTCCACTCCAACGTGACGCATCTGCTGAACAATCCGGAAAACCTGTCCGCTCCGGCCTTGAGCCTGCTGAAAGACATTGCAGCCGCGCGGACATTCGCGGCCCGACTGCGCATGCTCGTCAAGCACCGCGATCTCAGGCGGCAGAGATTCTCCGAAACCACCGTCTTCCGGATCTGGTATCTGCTCTCACGCTAGATCCAGATAACGCCGCATGGCCTCCATGAACGATCCGTCCTGCTCCAGACTGAACGGCCGCGCTGCATCGTAGTCATAGACCGTCCCCGCCGGGCGCGTGGCTTTCTCCGGATCTTCGGAGGCATAGCGCGGGACAATGTGGGTGTGCAGGGACGGTGCCAGATTGCACCAGGTCTCGTAATTGATCCGCACGGCGTCGGTAACGGCCAGCAGCGCATCTCCAATCGCCGCCATGTCCGCGAGATACTGTGTTCTGGCTTCACCCTGAAGATCATTGATCGTCGGCACGACCGGGTCGGCCAGAAGCTGGCAATATCCCGGCAGCGGCTGCGTCTCGCCAATCACGAGCCAGCCCGATTTCATACGCCCGATAACAGAAGGGTTGCTGCCACATCGTGCGGCAGCAACCCTTTGCGCGATAACATCCGTCATAGCCACTCCCCTCCGTTATGAAGGGGAAAGCCTATCATGCAGCGGCTTCAACGTCCTCGTCCTCGCTCTGCACGATACGCGTATTCCCCCGCGTCGGACGGAAACGCTTTTCGATCAGCGCCTCCTCAATGTCTTCCAGAGACGCTCCGGCCGTCTCCGGTACGAAGAAGAACACGAAAACCACAGACGCGATATTGACGAACGCATAGAACCACATCGTCCAGCTCAGCCCGATGGCTTGGGCCATGCTCAGCGCCGTGCTGGTCACCAGCAGGTCAGCCCCCCACAGCGTCGCGGCATGAAGCGACGTCGCCTGTCCACGCATCGAGAGCGGGAACATCTCCGCCCCCAGCAGCCAGCCACAGACCTGAATGCCACCGGAATTGAACATCATGAACAGCAGCAGGAACACGACGATCATGTAGGCGCCTACACTGCCTGGAGCCGGATGGCTCAGGAACATCACGCCAAGCCCCACGAGCGACAGCGCAGCACCCGGCCCCATGATGAGCATCAGGCGGCGACGACCAATCCGGTCCACGAACATACAGCCCAGGAACGTCATGATGCAGTAGATCACCGCCACACCCAGCGATGCCAGAAGAGCCGAGGACGTGCCAAAACCCGCATCATTCAGGAAGGTCGGCGTATAGTAGATCATCATCTCCAGCCCGCCGCACTGCGTGAAGAACGCAACGCCAAGGGCCGCCACGAGCGCAGGCCGTACCCAGGGCTGGAACAGACCGCGCCAGCCACGGTTCTTCTGCTCGATCCCTTCCGCATTCTCGCGAATGGTTTGGACTTCCCGGCGGATGGCCCGCTTGGTCGTACGAATGCGCCCAAGCTGGATGATGGCATTCTTCATGCCTTCATTTTCAGCCACCCAGCGCGGGCTCTTGGGCATGAAGAACATGGAAACGAACACGATCGCCGCCGGAATAGCCGCAATGCCCACCATTGGGCGCCAGCCCCAGGCCACGCGTTCCGTAAAGCCGATAATGTTGGCGATCAGAATGCCCAGGCCAATCGCCACATTGAACATCGTGACCAGCGTGCCACGACGCTCCTGCGGCGCCAGTTCGGAAATATACATCGGTACGACCTGCGTCGAACCACCAACAGCCAGTCCCAGCACAAAACGCGCCGCAATCAGGCTCCAGACATCCGGCGCCAGCGAACAGGCCGTTGCCCCTGCCACGAACACGCCACTGACCAGACAGGTTGTATTCCGCCGTCCGAATTTCTCCGACAGGCTGCCCGCCCCGAATGCCCCGAAGATCGCTCCCAGCAGAATAGCCGATGCAACCCATTCCTTCATGGCCGCATTCAGGTGGAAATCATCACCGATCAGGGGCAGGGTTCCGGAGATGATGCCGGTATCATAGCCGTAAAGACCGCCACAGATCGCAGCGACCACGGCAGCCAGAATCAGCATCAGCTTGGCATTGGGAGAAACTTCGACGGAAGCGGGATCAACTGTCTCCCGTCCGGTTCGGACTGTTTTCGTATCGTTTTCCATGACGACATAACATATCACGAAACGGATGGTTTTTCAGTCCCGCCGGAAAAACGTCCGAAAACCACCTGGAAAATATCGGAAAACAGTACAAAATGATCCAGTGATGCGATCAGGATTGACGCAACCACCCCAATCCCGTCAGGATAGGGTCATGCAGACGCCCGATACCACCAACGATGTCCCGGTCATTGGCACCAAAGCCCTGATCATCATGCATGTGCTGCTGGTCGCCTTCATCCTGCTGGTACATTTCAAGCTGGCGCATCTTACGAACTTCTGAAACGCCCCCACAGATCGGCCAGAGCGTAAGACAGGGCAGCACCAAGCCCGATCCAGAACGGGACAGGCGCGTCCGTTACCCAGGACAGCATCAGTCCACCCCAGGACAGCCCCAACGCCAGCCCGACAGAAACCGATATCCCGGCCAGCGGTCCCAGCCCGAGCCTGAGAGCCGTTGCCGCCGGGCCAATCATCAGGCTGAACGCCAGAAGTGCTCCGGCCACTTCCGCACAGGCCGCACAGGCCAGCGCCGCCACGGCCATGAACACCACCGACACCAGCCGCGCCGGAACACCCCGTGCCCGCGCCACCTCCGGCGCCAGACTGGCAAACAGCAGCCTGCGTCCCAGGAACGCCAGCACCCCCAGACACAGCACGGCCACCCCGCACAGCGCCTCCAGCGTCGGCACATCAATGCCCAGAACATCCCCGAACAGCAATGTGGTCGCAAGGCTGGAGCCCCGGTTGCTCATATGCAGAAACCACGCCCCAAGCCCCAGACTGGCCGCGAGCACAAGCCCGATCGTACTGTCGCGCTGGGCGGGAATCCCGCGCTCGCCTTCGCGTTCGGCCCCAATGACGAACCCCGCCATCAGGCTGAACACCACCATCCCCGAAAGCGGCGGAAAGCCTAGCCAGACCGCTCCGGCAGCCCCGCTGAAGCCGATATGCGACAGCGCATGCGCCGCGAATGCCTGACGCCGCAGCATCAGGAACCAGCCCACCGTCCCCGCCAGAACCGACACAACCGCTGCCCCCACAAAGGCATGGCGCATGAAATCAAACTCGAACATGCAGCCCTCCGTCCGCAAGCTGCACAACCCGCGTCACAACCCCGGACAGGGCCTCGGTCTCATGAGACGTCAGGACAATCCCGATCCCCAGACGCGCCGTCAGATCCGTCAGCAGACGCACCGTCCGCTCCTGACCCGCCTGATCGAGCGCCGCCAGCGGCTCATCCAGCAGCAGCAGATCCGGATTCCCCGCCAGAGCCTGCGCCAGCCCGACCCGCTGACGCTCCCCGCCGGACAGCAGTCCCAGCGGACGATGCGCAAACGCCGAAGCCCCCGTCAGCTCCAGAAGCCGGTCCGCCTCCTCCCGCCGTGGCCGCAGACGCAGCGGCAGCCCCCAGCGCAGACCGTCCACCGCCGCCCGCACATGACTGACCGCCGGAAGCAGCAGCGCCGCATCCGTGATACTCTGGGGCATGTAACCCATATGCTGCCGCGCCTGCGCCGGTGGCAGACCATGCGTCAGGATTTCGCCAGCCTGAAGCGGGATCAGCCCCAGCATGGCCCGCAGCAGCGTGGATTTCCCCGCTCCGTTCCTGCCAGACAGAAGCGTGATGCCGGAAAGCGGCACCGTCAGCGAGACATCCCGCAACACGCAGGTCGACCCCGCCGTCAGGGTCACATCCCGCAAAACCAGCCCGCGTTCCGGCTGACAGCAGACCCGCTTATTTTCCGCCATCACCCAGTGCCTGCTCCACCGTCTGAAGAATGCCATGCACCCAGCCCTGCCAGGACTGGCCCGGTGGCAAAGTCTCCCCAATCGCCACAACCGGCAAGCCCACAGCCTGCGCCCGATCCACCAGCCGGTCGATCTGCGGCGAATGAATCGCAGGATTGGTAATCAGCATCCGCACCCTGCGCCCGTCAATCAGCGTATCGACCTGCGCCACATCGCGCGGCGACGGCTCCGCATGGTTCATGATCGCCAGCGCGAAATTCTCATCCAGAACAGCCAGCCCCGCATCCCGCAGCAGCATTTCCCCAACCGGCTCCACCGCCGCCACAGGCACGGCATCATGACGCGCCTTCATCGCCGCCAGACTGCCCGTTACCCCGGCAAGTTCCCTCATAAACACCTCCAGCCGCGCCGATACGGCCGAAGCCGAAATCCCCGGCTGATGGGACAGCATATCCGCAAAGACATGCGCGACCTTTCCCACCGCCACCGGATCGAGAAAAAGATGCGGATTATCGCCGGGCTGCCACCCTGCCACGGAAGCGACCACGATCCTTGAGGGCGCCGAAGCCGCGAATGGAAGCGCCCAGTCATCATAGGTCGCGCCATTCACCACCGCGATGGTCGCGCCCGCCATGGCCCGCGCCATGGATGGCGAGGGCGTCAGATCATGCGGATCTATCCCCGGCGTCGCCAGAAGAGCCTGTGTCTGCACATCCGCCCCTCCGATCTGCGCCACCACATCGCACCAGGCCGCTTCGACACACACCACACGCACGGATGGCCGAACCGGGGCCTGCGAAGATTCGGCCTGAGCGGTGGCGGCACCTCCTGAAATCAGTGCCGCCAGCAGAAAAGCCGGAAAAAAGCGCATCATATTCCTCGGGAAGGGGTCAAGGCTCAGGCGTTATAAAGTAACATATCCCGCCTGACCACCTCACCGGAAAGCCCCTCACCCCTGACGCAGATAAAGCGCCGCAGCCGCAGCCACCACCTTGCGCTGATAATCCAGATTGAGCGGCAGTGTGCGGGAATGATAATCCCCGATCGCCTTCATCAGATTGCCATGCTCGTCATTCAGCGCCCTGTGCAGGATCATGGCCGCCGCCGCGATGTTGAAACACGGATCAAGCGCCAGTCGTGCCGCAACCTGCGGCACAGGCTGATGAATCATGGATGCAATGGGCAAAATCCAGCGCGAATTGATCTGCATGAGCCCGATATCGACCGACCCGTCCGTATTCGTGCTGACATGACCCATCGTCCCGCCCTCGACCCGCTGGATCGCAAGCAGGATGCGCGGTGGCAGCCGGTAATGCAAGGCCGAAGCCAGCATACAGGCCAGAAGACCGCCAGCCATCGTTATGAACGGACCATACGTTGAATCATGATCCTGACCCTAGCATCGGACGCCCGCGCCTGCCATCCTGAACACTTCAGGATGAGCGCACAGGACAGGAGAACAAGCGTGCAGAACACATCCGCGACCCTGACACTGGACGCGCTCGGCATCTCCTATGAACGCCATGTCTATGACTACGATCCCTCGGCCGGAAAACTCGGTGTGGCCGCTGCCGCAGCACTCGGCCTGTCGCCGGATCACGTCCTCAAGACCCTGATGGTGCAGGTCGACGGCCGCCCCGCCTGCGTCGTGCTTCCCGCGGACCGTGAACTCGATTTCGCCCGCGTGGCGCAGGCTTTCGGCGGCCGCAAAGCCAAAATGCTCTCACGCCCCGACGCCGAACAGCGCACAGGCTACCGCATCGGCGGCGTCAGCCCCTTCGGACAGCGCAGCGCCGTCCCCACCGCCTTCGAACAATGCGGCATGGACGGCCCGCCCGTCGTCATCAACGGAGGAAGTCAGGGCCTCCTGATCGAGCTTTCACCCCAGGACGCCCTGACCGCCACGAATGGCATCACGGCCGACCTCGTCAAACCCCTTTAAGCCATCCCAAACCGGACGGTCGCGAACGCGACCACGCGGACCATCAATGCCTCAGAGCAGGTTCTTCGCGCGGCTGAGGACCATGTTGCAGACTTTCTGCTTCATCTGCCCCTTCAGGCTCGACAGCGAGAACGCATTGCTGCCCCCCGTCAGAATCTGCCCCTGCTGACCGGCCTTATAATCGCTGGACGATGTCATGTCCTGCTTGCCGGTCAGGCTGCTCAGGGCCGAGGTCGCGCCACTGCCGCTCAGATAGTTGTTCTGCACACAGTAGCTCAGCACGCCAGCGACATTGCCCGTGCTGGCGGAAGAGATGTTCGGCAGCATGCTGCTCATCATGCCGGTGCCACCGGTCATGCCACTCATGCCCGACATGCCGCTCATGGCATTACCCGCGCTGCCAACACCCGGAATGGACTGGGCATGCGCCGAGGACACAACAAGACCAACTGCCGCAAGAAGCGCGAAAATACCGTTTGAGTAACGCACCGTATTTCTCCTTCAGAGAACATTCAGGGCAGCACCTGCCAGAAGTCGGAAACCGTCGCTGCCAGAATTCATACCGACCCGGGGTTACGCTAACATAGCTGAACAGCAGGTCCACCCTTACCGTCTCAGCAGAACTCCCGCCCCACGCCATAGATATGGTAAAGCGAACTGGCCGGCACGTCCGAAATGCTCGCCTTGCCGGACATATCAAACCGGTCGATCCGCAGAGTCCGCATGGGCAGCATCCATGAAGATGGGCAAGGGAGTGTGGCGCGTTCCAGTCTGCACCCGACCGCCGTATGAAAGCTGAATGCCCGCGTCAACAGATCGCGAGCAGCTTTCCTGAAGCGGAAGCAGAATTTTCTGATTTTCAGGACTCGGGGAAACTGGTGGAGCCAATCGGGATCGAACCGACGACCTCCTGAATGCCATTCAGGCGCTCTCCCAACTGAGCTATGGCCCCACATGTTTCAAGCGGCCCCTTTGGGACGGGGCCGGATGAGGGCGGTATATCGTCATGATTTCGCCCTGACAAGCCTGAAAAACAGATTTTTTAGGCCGCAAGGACCTTCAGTTCCCGCAGCTCTTCCAGCAGCGGCAACAGCGGCAGACCCATCACGGCATCCTGCGCCCCTTCGACAGCCGAAAAAAGCTGTATCCCCGGGCCTTCAAGCCGATACGCCCCCACACAGGACAGGATCGCCGACCCTTCCCGCTCCAGATAGACCTTCAGAAAGTCGTCGGAGAAATCCCGCATCGTCAGACGTGGCGACGCCAGATGCTCCCAGACCTTCTCGCCCCCCTTATAGAGAACCACAGCCGTGCGCAGGACATGCGCCCGCCCCCGCAGCCGGCGCAGATGCTCCGCCGCCTCGGCCACAGACCCCGGCCTGGCAAACGCCACCCCCTCCAGATCAAGGATCTGGTCCGCCGCGACCGTCAGCTCATCAAAGCCCACATCCCGCGTCGCAAGGTTCGCTTTTGCATCCGCCAGAGCGATGGCCGTTTGGGAAAGCGTGTGCCCCTGCTCTTCGTAGGACCGCCGCAGCGCCTCCTCGTCGAGATCGACCGGTCTGACCTGCACGGCCAGCCCCGCATTTTCGAGCAGCATGCGCCGGGCCGAAGAGCCGCTGGCAAGAATGAGGGAAGTACTGAAAGACATCATGAAGTACGACTCCGTACTATCGACTGTTGGAACAAGGACGAGTACTGCGGATCACCCGGTGAAGAGATTGCGTCAGTACTGGGGTACATGGGGATAGTACCTGCCTCTGCGAAAGGAGTACCGAGTACCGTGGATTGTACGGTACACCAGCCGGAACTGGGGGTTGTACACAGGCTCTCTGTGGGCAATTCGGGATTGAATCAACGACTCCCTTGCAAAGTGCGGCTTCCGGAGTTGTACACAGTGTGAACAAGATGGGGTACATTTTCAGAAAGCCGGGTACCCCGGTATCCACAGGGATCATCTTAACCTCCAGCATTTCTTTCTTTTTTCTTTTATGATTAGTGGGCGGCATGATTTCGGAAAACGCACCTTCCTCACCCTCGTCGAAACCGCTTCTGCGGGCCCTCCGTGGTGAAGCCGTCTGGCCGCCACCGGTCTGGCTCATGCGTCAGGCAGGCCGATATCTCCCCGAATTCCGCGCCATGCGGGACAGGGCTGACTTCCTGACCCGGTGCATGACCCCGGACATGGCCACCGAGCTGACGATCCAGCCGATCCGCCGCTACGGCATGGACGGCGCCATCCTGTTTTCCGACATCCTGATCCTGCCCTGGGCCATGGGTCAGTCCCTTGAATTCATTGACGGGCGCGGTCCCGTGCTCGGCGCCATCCGCTCCGAAGCCGACCTCGCCAGACTGGACCCGAAGCGCGTACAGGACGCCGTCGCACCCGTGCGGGAGACCTTGTCCCGCCTCACAAAAGAGCTTCCGGACGTCACCACGCTTCTGGGCTTCGCGGGCAGCCCGTTCACGGTGTCCTGCTACATGGTCGAGGGCAGTGGATCGCGGGATTTCGCCGAAACCCGCCGCATGATGCAGACCAACCCGGCCCTGTTCGATCGCCTGATCGACACCCTGACCTCGAGTACCGCCGAGATGCTCTGCGGTCAGATCGAAGCCGGTGCGGAAGCCGTGATGCTGTTCGATTCCTGGGCCGGAATCCTGCCCCCTTCCGCGTTCCGCCGCTATGTGATCGAACCGACGCGCCAGATCGTCGAGTACATCCGTGCCCGACATCCCAAAACCCCGATCATCGGTTTCCCGCGTCTTGGCGGCATCATGGTCCGCGAATATGCGCAGAAAACCGGCGTCAACACGCTCGCTCTCGACACCGTCGCCGATCCGGCCCAGATCTCCGAACTGGTCTCCGAAATCCGCCCCGGCCTGACGCTTCAGGGCAACATGGATCCGATGATCCTGTTCTCCGGCGGCGAGACAATGGTGCGCGAAGCCCAGGCCATCCGGGACGCGATGCGCGGAAAACCGCATGTTTTCAACCTCGGACACGGCGTCATGCAGCACACGCCTCCCGAGAACGTGGCGGCCCTCGTCGAGGCGGTACGGTCCGTATGAAGGGCGGCATGACAACCGCCCTGGATTCGGCAGGCCAGCTGAAACTGGTCATTTTCGACTGCGATGGCGTTCTCGTGGACAGCGAAGGACCTTCCTGCCGGGCCACGGCGGAATTCGCCCGTTCCAAAGGGCTGTCCATTTCGGATGACGAGGCGCATACGCGGTTCGCAGGCATGGCGCTCCCTCAGGTCGTCAGGGAACTCGAGACTGAACTGGGTCATTCCCTGCCGGACAAAACGGCATTCATTCTGCGCGAAAATCTCGTACAGATGATGAAGAAAAGCGCAGAACCCGTAAGCGGAGCGCTTGAAATGCTGTCAGGAATCCGGTCCTTGGGACTGCCGGTTCGTGTCGGTTCCAATTCTTCCGTCCGGGAGATGGATGCCAAGTTCGAGCGCACCGGAATGACGCAGTTTTTCCCCGAAAACCGCATCCATTCCGCCAATGACATGGGCTGCCCCAAACCCGCTCCGGACGTCTATCTGTACGCCGCAAAGGCCGAGGGCGTCCTGCCAGAAAACTGTGTCGTGATCGAAGACAGTAATACCGGTGCGGAAGCGGCCTGGAAGGCCGGCATGGCCTGTGTGCTTCTTCGCCCCGATGATGTGCCCCTGCCCCCGTTCTGGCCCGTCGAAGGCTCTGTCCGCATCACGCATCTGGACGAGCTGGTACCCCTGCTCCGCCGGACGCTGGAAAGCCAGAAACACGCATGACCGACTTTCTCGCGACCTATCAGAGCTGGATCCTGTCCCTGCACATCATGGCGTTCATCGCCTGGATGGCCGGGACGTTCTACCTGCCGCGCCTGTATGTCTATCACTGCCAGGTGGTACCGGGTTCGGCCGAGAGCGAGCGGTTCAAGGTCATGGAGCGCAAGCTCCTGCGCCAGATCATGACGCCCGCCATGATCGTGACCTTCCTCGCCGGCGGCGCGCTGGCCTCCATTCCCGGTCTGATCGACTGGAACGCCGGCTGGTGGTGGACGAAGCTGATCTGCGTCTTCGGTCTCGCAGGATTTCACGGCGCGTGTGGCACATGGCGTCGCGGTTTCGCCGAAGACCGCAACCAGCACTCGGAAAAATTCTACCGGATTGCCAACGAGGTCCCCACGATCCTGATGATGGTCATCGTCATCATGATCATCGTCCGTCCCTGAAAAGCGCCCTGATAAAAGTTTTTGGTGAAGCTTTTTCCAAAAAGCTTCATAGCCAGGAAGCGTCAAGGAACGTCACCTTTTTGAAAAAAGGCGACACCCAAAAACTTTTATTCGTCTTAGAGAAGTCCGTATTTCACGCCTGTCATCTGTTCGGAGACGGTCCACAGACGCTCCGCCAGTTCGGGTACATGCGCCAGAGCAGGCAGCCCGGCGATCCCCGGCACGCCACGGCGCTCTCCCGGCCCCTGCGGCCCATAATAGCCCCCGTCACGCGCTTCCGGACTGGCCAGCGCATAAAGCAGCGGCCAGGCGCCTTCCTCGACCGTCTGGCCCATCGCATGAAACACCGGCCCGGCCACACGTCGCGCCAGCCCCCGCATGAGCCGCGCCGCCCTGTTGGCGGACTGATCCAGACTGCCGTTATTGGCGACGATATCGCTCGCCGCCCAGCCCGGATGCGCGGCCCGCGAATGGATGGGCCAGGGCGCCCTGAGCGCCCGGCGGTTCAGTTCCAGCGCAAACAGCAGGTTGCACAGTTTGCTCTGCCGGTAACGCACCATCGGATTGTAGGAATGCCGGGCGTTCAGATCGCCGAACGGGATTTCCCCCTTCAGCGCCGCCAGAGACGCCACCGTCATGACCGTTGCATTCCCGGCTGCCAGTAGCGGCAGAAGCCGTCCGGTCAGCGCAAAATGCCCAAGATGATTGGTCCCGAACTGAAGCTCGAACCCGTCTTTCGTCGTCAGCCGCGTCGCAGGCCCCATGACCCCGGCATTGTTGGCCAGAAGATGGATCGGCTCGCCCCGGCTGCGCATGGCAGACGCAAACGCCTCGATCCCGGCCAGTGACGCCAGATCCAGAAGCTCGAACCGCGCCTTTACGAACGGCACCCGCTCATGCAGCCGCGCCAGAGCCGCCTGTCCCTTGTCATGACTGCGACCGCTCAGGAGGATCGCGGCGCCCTGCTTCGCCAGCCCGCAGGCGAGCTCGAAGCCCAGACCCCCCGTCGATCCGGTAATGAGCGCCGTCTTCCCGTCCAGACGCTCAAGGGAATCCGTGGACCAGGCGGGTGCGGCGGTCTGTGTCATCGGGTCTGTCCTTCCAGTGTGGGTCAGCTCGGTTTCGTATCTGCGCGGGTCTCGTCGTATTTTTCATCCGCTTCGGCTTCCCTGAGCGCTTCTTCCGTCAGGCGTTTCTCATTCTTTTTGAGAAAAATGAGCGCCCCGATCAGGCAGATCACCCCCAGAATGGCCATGCCCACCCCCATGGGGCCCGAGATCTTCTCGATCTGCTTGCCCAGTTCATAGGTCACGAAAGCATAGCCTCCCGCCCAGCAGATGCCGCCCAGCGCATTGAAGAACAGAAACGAATGCCAGGGCATCCGGTTCGCTCCCGCCAGCAATGCAACGAACACCCGAAGCACCGCGACGAAGCGTCCGAGGAACACGACAATGCCGCCATGCTTGCGGAACAGATACCGTCCCAGCATCAGCCGCTCTTCCGTCATGCCGACCTTGTGGCCGTGCTTTTTCAGGATGCCGTAACCGAAGTGATGGCCGATCAGATACCCGATATTGTCGCCCATGATGGCGCCCAGCACGGCGGCCAGCGCGATCCAGTGGATTTCCAGATGATGGGTGCTGCCCGCATAGAGCGAAGCAGCGATGATGACGCTCTCCGCCGGGAGTGGAAGGCCCATGCTCTCGAACATGACGATGATGCCGACGACGCCATAGCCGTAATGAACCAGCATCTGGTCGAGAAAATGACTGAGATGAAACTGAAACAGTGTCCTGGTCCCGTTCAAGCTGTGGCGAAAGAAAATGCCACCGGTTACGATACTAGGGCATCGGAGACAGGATGAGAAATGACGACATCACCTTCCCCCCGCCGGCCCGCATCCGGAAACTGGCCATCCTGGGTCACGCCCGAACTCGTGGCCGGCCGTACCCTGTCCTTTTCCGAACTGCGCACGGCTGGAAACTGGATCTTCTGGCTTGAAAGCCGCCCGGATGAACAGGGCCGCTCCGTCATCACCGCCCGTGATCCGGAAGGCCATATCCGCGACCTGATCCCGCCCGGATACTCGGTCGGCACCCGCGTTCATGAGTATGGCGGCGGCGCATGGGATGTCCGCCTGAAGAACGGCGCCCCGCAGGTCGTTTTCAGTGACCGCAAACTTGGTGGACTCTGGTTCAGCGACGACCCCTGTGCCACACAATGGGCACAGGCGGGCGAAGACCCCGAACACCGCTACGCCGATCTTGCCTTCGATCCTGTCTCCGATGCCGTGTTCTGCGTGCGCGAAAGCCACGGCGAAGGCGTGCCCGTCGCAACCCTCGTCCATATTCAGTCTGACGGCCGCGAAACCGTTCTGGTCGAAGGCGCGGATTTCTACGCCGCCCCCCGCCCCTCACCCGACGGACACTTTCTGGCCTGGTTCAGCTGGAACGACCCGGCCATGCCCTGGACCGTCACGACCCTTTCCGTCGCCCCCTTCGACCGCACAACCGGCACACTCGGCCCCGTGACAGACCTGACCGGACCCGAGCCATGCAGCATCATCGAACCCTGCTGGTCCCCCGACGGCACGCTCTACGCCACGTCCGACGCCTCAGGACGCTGGACCCCCATCCGCTTTTCCCATGACGGCATCGGCTGGCACCCGCACAGCCTCGATGGCGCCAACGCGGAAATTGGTCTGCCGCACTGGGTCTTCGGTCAACGCAGTATGGCCCCGCTGCCTGAAAACAGACTGCTGGCCCTCGGTATCCGCCACGGCCTCAATCACGTCCTGCTGGAAGAACACGGACACTGGACGGACATTTCCCTTGGCACTCCCGTCAACGTCCCGCAACCACTCAAAGACGGACGCTTCGCCTGGATCAACGCCCCGACCGACGTGCCCGCCGCCATCGCCGTCGGCCATCCCGGCGAACCGTATGACCGCTTCCGCACCAGCGTCACCCTCCCGCCCGGCGTGACGAAAGCCGATATAGCAACCCCCACCCCCCTGATCTTCCCGACCGCCAACGGCGCCGAAGCCCACGCGCTTTTCTACGCCCCAGCCAGCAGCACCAGCGCGCTTCAGGACGGCGAAAAACCCCCGCTCGTCGTCATGGCCCATGGCGGCCCGACCGGCCGTGCAAATCCGTCCTTCGCCTTCAAAGTGCAGTGGTGGACGTCGCGCGGTTTCGCCGTCCTCGACGTAAACTATCGCGGCTCAACCGGCTTCGGCCGTGCCTATCGCGAAGCTCTGGACCGCCAGTGGGGCGTCGCGGACATCGAAGACTGCCTCGCAGGCGTGCAGGCCGTACTCGACCGCGGCCTCGCCGATCCCGCCCGCTGCGTCATCCGTGGCAGCAGCGCCGGCGGCCTGACGGTCCTCGGCGCTCTCGCACAGTCGGATCTCTTCGCCGCCGGAACCTCCCTCTACGGCGTTACCGATCTACGCGCTCTGGCCGAAGAAACGCACAAATTCGAAGCCCGCTATCTGGACGGCCTGATCGGCCCATACCCCGAAGACGAGGCCGTGTATCTGAAACGTTCTCCCATCACGCAGGCCGAGGGCATTGCCGTTCCTGTCCTGTTCCTGCATGGCGGCGCAGACAGGGTCGTTCCCCTGTCACAGGCGGAGTCCATGCGCACAAAACTCGAACATTCCGCCCTGCACGTCTATCCGGAGGAAGCCCACGGCTTCCGCGTCCGCGAAACCATAGAAGACGCCCTGCAACGGGAACTCGCCTTCTATCAGCAGGTTTTCACTCCATAGATTCCGGCAGATCCCGGATTCAGTTGTCCGAAAGTCCGAACTGGCTGGGATACGGCATCGCATTCCGGCCAAGCTTCTTCTTTTTCCACTCCGCCAGCGCCCTGTCATATTCGACATGGCGCAGGGCGAACTGCAACGCTTCCACATGCCGCTCGTCGGCCGGGTTCATCATGTTCCGGCGCCAGCCCGCTGCAATCAGCCAGTATTCCCCGGCCAGACGCCAGTCCCCGGCCTCATGATGCTTCAGTGCCAGCCGCTCAAGCCCATGATATGTGTTCTTCGGATTGGCGAGCGCTTCGGGCGTGAGAATGAAATCATCCCCTTTCCAGAGGAACGTCGATTTCATGTAGGGAAACTGCCGGGTCATCACACCCGGATCTCCGAAATGTTCTTTAATCAGCATCGGAACCAGCCTGTCGTAAGACCTACGCCATTCACACTGCACAGACCGTTCCCCTGAAAAGCAGTATTGAAGAATACCGCTTCTATAACGGGCAGCTTCTCCAGAGTCGATTTCGCCAGCCGGCCCGGAACACACCAAACCCATCATCTGGTGTGAATTAATAACCTTTACAGTGTTATATATAAATAATTATTTGTTATAATTAAATATATCATCCGTTATGAAAGAAAATACTCTCCATTTCGGAAACGGGTTTGAATTTCCATAATACTTCTTCTAAGAAGCCTCACCGAAATTACTGGTGCCCTGTCTCAGGACTGCACGTTTCCTTCTTTCTTCCGTCAGAGTCCCCGCGCCTTATGGACACCAAAACCCTCTTCTCCGGAATGGCCCTGGCCTTCGGAGCATACTCCGCGTTCGCCATCAGCGACGCCTTTTCCAAACTGCTGGACGGAAGTCTCGACCCCTTCGAGGTCGCGTTTTTCGGCGGTGTGTTCGGGTTTCTCATCCTTCCCTTCATCCGCAAACCGACTGAATCCTATCTCGACATCGTGCGTCCGAAGCTTCGCGGCATGTGGCTGTTGCGGGCCGTCTGCGTCTTCGTCGCCACGGCCGCCAGCGTCGAAGCCTTCATGCTGCTCTCGATGCCCGAGGCCCTGTCGATCACCTTCCTGATGCCGCTGTTCGTCACGATCCTCTCCGTCGTGCTGCTCAAGGAGAAAGTGACGTTCTGGGCCTGGCTTGCGGTTGCTTTGGGCTTTGCGGGCGTTCTGATCGTCCTGCGTCCCGGTGTGCGTCCGCTCAATCTGGGCCATCTGTGTGCGCTTATGGCCGCCTGTGCGAATGCGGGCAGCGTGATCGCCTACCGGATCGCCAGCAAGGAAACCGTTCGCCTGTCGCTCTTCGGATCGAGCCTGATGGGCGCTCTGGTCGGCAACGGTCTCCTCATGATCGCCCACGCCACATGGCCGTCCAGCACAAAGATCTGGTTCTACCTGTTCGGCTATGGCTCCCTGGCCGCCCTCGGACAGCTCTGCATGATGCTCGCAACCGCCAGAGCACCGGCAAACCGCGTCGCCCTGCCGCAATATAGCCAGATGGCCTGGGGCGTCGCGCTGAGCTACTTCCTCTTCAAACAGCCGCTCGACCGCTGGACTTTCGTCGGCATCGCGGTCCTGACAGCATCGGGCATGCTGAACTGGATTCGCCAGCGCATCCGCTACGAGAAAATGGCGATGAAAGAGCGCCTCGAACGCCTCAAGGCGCGCAAAATCGCCAAGGGCAACTTCAAAGCCGGAAAGAAAACGGCTGTCTCCGCCCAATAAAGCCAGCTCCCGCCGCTGCACATATGGTCAGAACACTGGCCTCAGAGACGCAGCGGCCACCCCAGCAACCGCTTACGGCTTCACAATCCCCGGCTCCAGCTTCCGGATCACCCGGAATGCCGTCACCACAGCCAGACTGCCAAACAGCACCACGCCCAGCGACTGCCCGACCAGAATCCCAACCGGTCCGTAAGCCGACCCGAACCACACGAACGGAATGGTCCCCAGCGTCGCCCGACCCCAGTTGAACCCCGTGGAATAGAATGGGTGCCCCAGATTGTTGAACGCCGTATTGGCCACAAACAGCAGTCCGACGAACATATAACTCAGCACCAGCCAGCAGCAGAACAGCCGCACGATATCCACGCCGACGCCCTGAAGCTCGAAAAGCTGGATGATGTAAGTGTGTGCGCCCGCCAGAACCAGCCAGGTCACGCCCACACACAGCGCCGTCAGCTTGAGCGCCGCCAGAAGCGCTTCCTGCACGCGATGGATCTGCCGCGCGCCAAGATTCTGAGCCATGATCGGCCCGACCGACCCCGTCAGCGCGAAAACGAGCGAAAACGCTACCGGCACGATCCGGTCAATCGTCGCCTGCCCCGAAACGGCGTTGAGCCCGAACCGGGCCATTGCATGCGTCACGAACAGCGCCCCCGTCGGCGTGGCCAGATTGGTCGCAATCGCCGGCACCGCAATCCCGCCAATCAGCCGCGTCGACGGCCCGAAAGCGGAACGCTCCGGCCATTCCAGCATGGCGTGACCGCGCAGATTCAGGAATCCGCTCGCCGCAATCGCCAACCGTGCCAGAACCGTGCTGATCGCCGCACCCTCAAGCCCCAGATGCAGCCCGAAAATCATGACCGGATCCAGGCACGCCGAAACAACCGCCCCGGTCAGCGTCACCCGCATCGAGCGTTTCGCATCCCCGACCGCCCGCAAAAGCGAAGAAAGCGCCATCCCCAGACAGACCAGCGGCAATGCCGGCGAGACGATATGCAGGAATGTCGCCGCATGCTGCTGTGCCTCGCCATGAGCGCCCAGAAGCCCGAGCAGAGGCATCGCGAACGTCGCCGTCAGCAGCCCCAGAACAGCGGCGATCGCCACCATGACCACCAGAAACGCCGAGGCCAGACGTCGTGCCTCGTTATGCTGCCGCGCCCCGATCAGCCGTCCCGTGCAGGCGCCAAGCCCGATCGTCATGCCAATGGAAACAGACACCTGCACGTAACTGACCGCCGTCGCAAATGCGATCGCCGCCGTCAGCGTCCTGTCATGCAGATGGGAAATATAGCCGTAATTGAGCAGATCGACGGCAAACACCGCCATCAGCCCGATGGCCCCCGTTCCGGCCATGGTCACGACATGACGCATGATGCTGCCATGAACGAATCTGGCGGGTCTGACCGGAGAATCGTCAGGAATACTGGGCTTTTTCGGGTCGTCGTCTGGCTGGGGCATGCCCGCCCATCATGCCCCGTCCGGAACCGGAGAACCAGAGGCCAGCGGCGTTTTTTCGCCCTTCACCCTGCCGTTACAGCCTGCGAACCCAGTGCCCGCAACGGCGAATCCGTTCTTTTCAGGCTTGTAAGGACTTCCTTAATATCCGTCGTGGAATCCTTGCCCGTGATGCTCGGGCATACGACCCGCAGCCTGTTCCATGTCCGGGAGTATGCCATGTCCTCGATCATCAACGCGGTCCACACCGCCGTCAGCGGCCTGAACTCGCAGGCCCACGCCTTCAGCGACCTGTCCAACAACATCGCCAACAGCCAGACCACGGGTTACAAGGCCAGCACCACCAGTTTCGAGGACTACGTCACCAACAACGAACTGGCCAATGATGGCGAATCCCTGAGCGACAGCGTCGCTGCGACCACCCAGCAGCACACCGACAACCAGGGGATGGTCACGACTTCGACCAACAGCACGGCCCTCGCCATTTCCGGCAATGGGTTCTTCAACGTCGTGCAGGCCACCGGCCAGAGCAACGACAGCACTCCCGTTCTGGGAACACAGCAGTATTACACCCGCAACGGTGACTTCTCGCAGGACAAGAACGGCTATCTGGTCAACACGTCCGGCTATTACCTTGAGGGTTACAATGTCGACGCCAGCTCAGGTACCCTGGGCACGTCTCTCGACCCCATTCAGGTTCCTTCCACCGTCGCCTTCCGGCCGACCGAGAGCACGAAGCTGACCGCGACCGGTACTCTCGACAGTAGCACGGCCAACAATACAACCCTTTCCTCGCCAATGTCGGCGACAGCCTATGACAGCACAGGCAAGAGTTCGACGGTTGATCTGACATGGACGAAAGTCAACGATACGACCTGGACCGTCAGCAACGCCAGCGATACCACCAACAGTGCGACCGTGACGTTTGATTCCACTGGCGCCGTTTCCTCCGTGACGTCCCAGAACAGCACTGGAACCAGTAGCACGTCCAGCACAAGTTTCGACTATACGGGCGCGCCGCAGGACATGACCGTGAGCCTTAGCGGCGTAACCCTGGGTTCGTCAAACAGCCTCTCCATGACATCGGACAGCGTGACCAGCGGCACGTTCTCCGGCATTTCCATGGAAACCGACGGTTCCGTCATGGCAACCTTCGACAATGGCTATTCCCAGCTTGTCGCCAAGATTCCGCTGACGACCTTCGCAGACCCGAACGGCCTGTCTGCCCAGAACGGGCAGGCCTATACCGCCACGGCGCAGTCCGGCAGCCCACAGGTCAATACCGTCAACACCAACGGTGCCGGCACCCTGACGACCGGCTCCGTCGAGGAATCCACCACAGACCTGACCGGCGATCTCAGCAAGCTGATCGTGGCGCAGCAGGCCTATGGCGCAAACACAAAAGTCGTTTCCACGGCCGATCAGCTTCTTCAGACCACTCTGGCGATGATCCAGTAAGCCGAATTGAAGGGATATCTGCCTCATGGGACTGAACAGCGCACTCTCGATTGCAACGTCCGGCCTGAACGCCGTCCAGAACGCCATGGCCGTTGCGTCCAACAACGTCTCCAATGCCGGGACAAGCGGCTATATCAAGGAAAACGCCAATGTTCAGTCCACCGTGGCTGGCAACATGGGCACCGGTGTCCGCACTGCCGCCACAACCCTGGCTACGAACGAGCAGGTCCAGAAGGCGCTCTACGCCCAGAACGCGGACGTCGCGGCCTACACGGCCACGAGCAACTCCCTGTCCAATATTACGGCTCTTCAGGGCTCCACCAGCGCCACATCCGGCAGCAGCGGAACTCTTTCTGACGAACTGGGCAATCTTCAGTCCGCCCTGACGTGCCTGACTTCCACGCCCGACAGTGCCACGGCCCAGAGCACGGTCATTTCCGCCGCCTCCACCTTCGCGCAGTCCGTCAACACCCTCGCCTCGGCCTATCAGACCCAGCGCCAGACGGCCCAGGATACTGTCGTGTCCTCGGTTTCGGACATCAACACGGATCTCACCACGATCGGTAGCCTGTCCACCAAGATCATGAATCTCAAAAGCACCGGTCAGGATACGGCCGCGCTGGAAAACCAGCGCTACACGGCCCTGTCGTCGCTTTCCTCGGAACTCTCCGTCTCTTGGTCCGAGTCCGCAAATGGCGACATGACCATCTCCACCGCAAATGGCGTGACCCTGCCGACGCGGGATACCAGCAGCACCCAGGGCGCAACCGTCTCCTCCACCTGGCCCCTCAGCACGTCATCAGCCCAGATTTCGGTCAGCTCCACCTATTCCGCCACGTCTACCGACAGCAGCATTCCTGCCATCACCCTGAACGGCCGGGATGTCACTGCGGATCTGACCGGTGGAACGCTGGGCGCGAACATCACTCTGCGCGATACAACGCTCCCCACCATGCAGGCCCAGCTGGACTCCCTGACATCAACCGTTGCCACCCGCCTGAGCGATCAGGGCATGCCCCTTTTCACATCCGGCGCGGATGGCGACGTTCCGGGCTCATCGCAGACGGACCTCACGCCGACCGGAAGCGTCGGCTTCTCGCAGGTCATGAGTGTTTCGAGCACCTATTCCAATGACCCGTCCAAACTGCTCGACAGCAGCACATCCGGAACACAGACCATCCAGAAGGTTCTGAGCTACGGCTTTGGGACCACCTCCAATTCCGCTGGAACCGCCCAGGCAGCGGCACCGAGCACAAACCTCGGAATGACCGGAACCCTGTCCACGGGCTATACGGGGAATCAGGGGATTATCTCCCTTGCGACATCCCTGACGGCAAAACAGGCGGCTACAGCCAGCGATGCAAGCAGTGGTCTCGCCCTTTCCAAGACCACACAGGCCAGTCTGACGTCCAATCTTTCCGGAACATCCACGGTCTCCGTGGACACGGAAATGGCCAATATCGTCACCCTGCAGAACGCCTATGCGGCCAATGCCAAAGTCGTATCAACCGTCCAGACAATGTTCAGCGCCCTGCTGAGCGCAATCGGAACCTGATCATGACCGGAACCATCTCCAGTTTCGGCTTCGGAGGAATCTCCAGCCAGCTTCTTTTAGGTGTCCAGAATCTTTCAGAAACCAAAGATTCACTCCAGCTCCAGACTTCGACCGGTGTCCTCTCCAGCAGTTATTCCGGCCTTGGCGCATCCCGGACACAGGCCCTCGCCCTTCAGCCGGCGATCACGCAGGTTTCCGCCTGGAAGAGCAATGTCACGAACGCCCAGAGCACCCTGACCACGACACAGACCGCCCTGTCGCAGATCTCCACCATTGCCCAGGATCTGACGAGTTCGCTGTCCACGCTCGGCAGCACGCTGACCTATTCAACCGTCACGACGGCCGCGACCGCCGCCCAGTCGGCTCTGACATCGCTCGGCAACCTGCTGAACACGAAACAGGGCGATAGCTATGTTTTCGCCGGGCAGCAGAACACGACCGCCCCCGTAAGCACCGACCTGGGCACATCGGATCTCGCCACCCAGATCGAACAGGCCGTCAGTCAGCTCGGCTCCAGCACCGCAGACGACGTGCTCGGCACGACCGAGAATCTGGCCAGCAATACCGCCGCCGGGCAGCCCTTCTCCGAAGCGGTGTCCACCTCCCCCGATCAGGCCTACCAGCAGAAAATGCAGGTCATCGTCGGTCAGTCCGAAACGGTCTCCGTGGGCATGGTCGCCACCCAGAGCGCAACCTCGACCTCCACCAGCTCGCCCATCCGCGACTTGATGCGCAACCTCATGGTGGTTGCTTCCCTCGGTTCGTCTTCCACCAGTGCAAGTGACTATTCCAGCCTGATTTCCGGGCTCCAGAGCTCCATGGAAACCGTAACGAGCGGCCTGGGAGACATGAGCGGGATTCTCGGCGTTCAGCAGAACAGCCTGACAACACAGGCCTCCATGCTGAGCCAGATGTCTTCTGCCCTGACCACCCAGCTCGGGCAGGTCAAGGATGCCGATCTGGCGCAGGTTTCCACGCAGGTGACGGACACCAACAACCAGCTTCAGGCGTCCTATTCCCTCATCGCCGACATGAAGGGCATGACCCTCGCATCTTACCTCTGATCATGGTTGAAAATCCGTTTGTGACACCGCATATCGAAGTCACTTTCCTGTATGGAGACTGATGAGATGAGTGAAACGAACACCCAGAAGGCAGCCGAAAAGCACGAGTTCAGTGCCGAAGTCGGACGTCTCCTGGACCTGGTGGTCCATGCCCTTTACTCGGATCGTGAGATCTTTCTGCGTGAGCTCGTCGCCAACGCGGCCGATGCCACGGACAAGCGCCGTTTCGAGGCCCTGACGGACAGCGCGCTGGCTCTCCCGGAAAATGCGTCCATCCGCATCAATCCGGACAAGAGCCAGAAAGAGCTGACCATTTCCGATGACGGTGTGGGCATGACCCATGACGAACTGGCCCAGAACCTCGGCACGATTGCCCGTTCTGGCACACGCGCCTTCGGTGAGAAGCTGAATGCCGCAAAACCGGAAGACCGTCCGAGCCTGATCGGCCAGTTCGGGGTGGGTTTCTACGCGGCTTTCATGGTGGCGGACCGTGTGGACGTTACGTCCCGCAAGGCCGGTTCCGACGAAGCCTGGACCTGGTCGTCTGACGGCAAGGGCGCCTTCACGCTCACCCCTGCCTCCCGCTCCACACCGGGCACCGACATCGTCCTGCACATGAAGGACGATGCCGACGAGTTTCTCGACAGCTGGCGTTTGCGCTCGATCATCCGCAAATGGGCAGACCACATTTCCTGGCCCATCACCCTGCGTGAAACCAAGGAAGACGGCACCACCGAAGATCAGGCCGCCAACGAAGGCACGGCCCTGTGGAGCAAGCCGAAATCCGAGATCACGCCGGAACAGTATGCCGAGTTCTACCGGCACGTTTCCCACGCTTTTGACGAACCCTATGCGACGCTGCACTGGCGCGCGGAAGGTGTGACCGAGTTCACGGCCCTGCTGTTCCTGCCCAGTGCCCGTCCGTTCGATTTCATGGAGCAGTCCCGCGAAAGCCGGATTCATCTCCATGTCCGTCGGATGTTCATTACCGACGAAGCCGAACTGGTTCCGAACTGGATGCGCTTCGTGCAGGGCGTGGTCGACACCGAAGATCTGCCGCTCAACGTCTCGCGTGAAATGCTCCAGGCCACCCCGGTTCTGGCCCGCATCCGCAAGGCCGTGACCAAACGTGTCCTGAGCGAGATCAGCAAGCGCGCGAAGGAAGCGGATAGCGGTTTCAACACGTTCTGGGAAAACTTCGGCGCCGTCATCAAGGAAGGCCTGTGGGAAGACGCCGAACACCGGACGGAAATCGCCGGTTTTGCCCGCTTCCACTCAACCTACAGTGACGACCTGATCACGCTGGACGATTACATCTCCCGCATGAAGGATGGTCAGGACGCCATCTATTACCTGACCGGCGACAGTCTCGACGCGCTCAAGTCCTCGGCCCAGCTTGAAGGCTTCCGCGCCCGCGGCCTCGAAGTCCTGCTGCTCTCCGATCCGGTGGACGGCTTCTGGCCGGAGCGTCTGTCTTCCTATCAGGAGAAGCCCCTCCGCTCCGTCACCCACTCTCATGGTGATCTGGAGAAGTTCGAGTCTGTGGAAGCAGACACGACCGAAGCCGCGGATGTCGAAAAGCTGGTCCCGGCTCTCAAGGACGCGCTCGGCGATCAGGTCAAGGACGTCCGCAGCACCGTGCGCCTGACGGGGAGTGCCGTCGTCATCACGTCCGATGGTGGCCCGGATCTGACGATGCAGCGTCTGATGCGCCGTTCAGGTCAGGCCATGCCCGCCATGCCACCGATCCTCGAGATCAACCCGAAGCATCCGCTCATCAAGGCCCTGGCCGAGCGCGTCGCAAAGGGCGAGAGCGTCAAGGACTATGCGACCGTTCTGCTGGATCTGGCCCGCGTGCAGGAAGGCGAGCCCCTTCCCGATCCGACCGGTTTCGGTCGTTCGCTTGCAACGCTGCTGGCCGGTCCTGCCGCAGAGTAAGCAAAGACCCGGAGCAATCCATGTCTCCGGTCCGGTTCGCAAAAGGCGAGGGTGTCATCCCTCGCCTTTTCTTTTTGCGCGTCCCGGTGAAATATGAACTGTCGTGCATGACGGTCTGCGCTGTGTGCCGGGCGGTGCGGCCAATGTGGCGCTCAGCGCCGCTACCCTGAGGGCGCGGGTCCATCTCGTCGGTTTCATGGGCAAGGATGATGCAGCCGCGCGGCTGAAAGAAACCCTGAAACTCTGGCCCACTATCGTGACGCAGCAGGCCAGCGGATTTCCGGCGCGTACGGATGGCGAGGTCCTGAAAATCCCGGAAATCCTGTCCGCTCAATTCGGCGGCAATGTTTTCGTCACACGATCGAAAGACGGCGTGACGCCAGATCGCTCCATGTTGCCACCCGCTTCCTCCGCGGCATGCAGTTAGCGTCGACCAAAGGATCCTGTCTGTTCCAGCCGCCCCTGCCGCAAGGCGGAGCGCTGCCGGATTTCCCGCGGGGACGCCCCGAATTTCTGTCGGAAACGCCGGGAGAAATGTGCGGCATTGCGGAAACCATGGTTCAGCGCGATCCGCGCGATCGGCAGCGCATCATGGGTCGGGTTCGTCAGATCCGCATGGATCCGCTCAAGCCGCCGGTTGAGGATCCACCCCGCGACCGCCCCGTCCTCGCCATCGAAAAGCTGATAGAGCGCGCGGGTCGAGATCCCTGATGCTTCCGCAATGCTCTGCGGTGTCAGATCATGCTCGTGCAGGCGCGTCTCAATGTAGTGGCGGATATGCTTCTGCCGATGCCGGCGCCGTCCCGCGACACTGACTTCCAACTCCAGACAATCCAGGATCGTCGTGATCAGCAGATCCGTGACATGCTGCATGAGGCGCTGGCGTGTCTGCGGAATCGTGCCTTCCAGCACACCGGCTTCAAGCATGGACCCCGCGGAAAGCAGGAACGCCCCTGGCCCCTTCTCCATATTGAAAGACAGGGGCGGCAGCCCCGCGAGCATCGGAAGATAGCGCAGCAGTGCGTTGCGGGTGACGCTCAGAAGAAAGACATCCGCCGTAGGCTCGACACGCGGTGGCGCGGCCAGCGTCGAGAACTGGTGTCGATCCAGATAAAGCCTGCCCGTGGACCGCCGTGACAGCACCAGAACTGCTCGTTCCTGCTCCAGGATCTCCGCGATACCTGCTGACAGGGCCGTGTTGAGACGAACGACGATCGGGTCCATTCCACGAGGCGGTGTCGCAAGAGTCGCGAGCGGGATAATCCGCTGCGCATTCAGGCTACCGCGGGGGCTTTCAGTCACGACGGTACTCCGTGAAGGAAAGTGGGAATGCCGTTAAACACCATTTTTAATAGTAAACCAGTCAAAATGCCCATATCAGGATGGCTATATGGAAAATCACATCAAAGGAAAATAGCCAGACGGTATTTCATACTATTTCGTCACCCGGTGTCATTTATAAAACCTGGGAACATCGGAATGTTATAAAGTAAATATTTTTTTATAAACGGAATTATAGTTTCGTCAGGAAACCAATTTCTTTAGATTGATTTAATATATGCCCATGATGGGTAAAAAACAGAACCTGCGTCTTCTCCGAAACCTCCGCCAGAATCTTCAGACCCGCTTCCGTGCGCTCTTCATCAAACGTCACGAACAGATCGTCCGAAAGGAAAGGCAGACGGATTCCACGCTCCAGCGCCTGCTCGACCGAGGCCAGGCGCAACGCCAGATAAAGCTGGTCGCGCGTGCCCTCGCTCATGGTATGAACCGGAACAAGCGCCGTATTCCCGGGCCGGCATCCCGCTAGAACCAGACCGTCCGACCCGTCCTCTTCTGTCGCAAGCCCCACATAACGCCCAAGCGTGAGCCGCGAAAACAGCGCTCCGGCGCGGGACAGCAACGGCCCATGAGCCTGCTGCCGCCCCTGCTCCACCAGCCGAGACAGCATCAGTTGCTGAAGCCTGAGTGAGACATAGCGGCTGGCCCGCTCGGCAATATCCGCTTCCGTCTCCTGGATTTCCTCGGCCGTCTCATGAACGCCCCGGGCATTTTCCAGATCATCCAGAACCTTGCGCGCGGTAAACAGACGCTCGTCCACCTCCGACCTACGGGCGTTCAGTGCCATTATTTCCGCCTCGATGGCCTCGAACTCCTCTTCAAGCTGCGCCGGAGCCGTCTCGCGAGCCTCTTCCAGAAGAACATCGATCGGCCGGCCATTTCCGGCCTGAAGGATCTGATCGCGCAACTCGTCACGCCTGTCGCACAATGCAGCCCGCTCGCACGCCCGAGACAGTGCATGACGCAGATCATCGTCCGGCCCCAGAGCCAGCGTTGAGCGCACAGGCGTCAGTTCCGCCACCAGCGCCGCAATCTTCAGATTCTTCTGCGCAATCTCGGCCTCAAGCGCCGCATGAGCCTGAACCACATTCTGCCGTTTCTGCTCGCGGGTCAGCGCCTGCGCCAGGAACGCCTCCAGTTCGGCCGCCGACCCCTGCCCGTGGCGCTGAAGGAAAGTCCCCAGTTCCGTGCGGAACGCCGCAATATCGCGCGTTTCGGCGGCCTGTTCCTTCTGCTCGCTTTCCATCCGCGTCTGGATCACCCGCGCATCATGCACATCCCGCAGATCCGCCCGGTCCGGCCGCCCCGGATAACGACAGGCCTGACAGGCCAACGCCCAGTCTTCGTCCCACTGTGCAAGTTTGCGTTCCAGTCCGGCCAGCGCCGCCCTGTCTTTCGCCACGGCCTCCTGCAACCGGCGCTGATCCGCATTCCGGGCCTCATTCTGCCTTGCCAGGGCCTCGTCGCGTTCCAGAACCGATGCGGCCTGCCGGATCTGAACCGCCAGCCGTTCGGACGGACATGCCGTCACGAAAGCCTGCAATCGCCGGCTCATATCCGCCCGGGTCTGCATGGCGGCCTGCAACTGCGCCCGCGCGCCCTGCAAATGCTCCTCGGCCGCAAGTGCCGCCTGACGGCGCGTAATCCAGACCTGAAGCGGAGCAGGAGGCAGGACCGGCGCGCCCAACGTCCCCAGCAGAGCCGCCCATGCCGCATCACGCCGATCCAGTTCCGCTTCCGCATGCGCTGCCCTGCGCCCGGCATCTGCCGCCTTCAGCGCCAGATCCTCAACCTGACGCGACAGCGCCGCAAGCTGCGCCGACTGCTCGGCATGGTCATGACGCCGATCCGCCAGACCATCCGCGTTCTGGACCAGAACGCCAAATGCCTCCCGCATCGCCGGAGGCGGACACGCCCCCGACTGGAAATGACGCTCCATTTCCTGCCACAGCAGGTCACGTTCCTGCCGTGCCGCGGAAAGCTGCTCCCGTGAAACGGCCTGTCCGCCTTCCTCAAGCCGCCGACGCTGCTGTTCCAGATGCGCGCGTTCCGTCTCCGCCGCCTGCTCGTCCTCGCGCGCCATCCGGCGCTGCTCTTCCAGCCCCGCCCGGAGCCGCGCTTCCTCTTCGAGTGCCGCCATGTCCGGCAATGCAAGCGTCGTCAGTTCGGCCTTCCGGTCCGCGCCTGTCGTACGCCAGGGCAACAGCGCCCCATAAGCAGAAGCCGTGACGTCTTCCTGCCGCGCAATCGCCTCCGAAAGACTGTCGATCCGCTCATCCAGCGGACCAAGGCTCCGCGCCTCATCCAGTTCCAGCCGGAACAGACGCAGACGCTCCCCATCCACATTTTCATCCGTTTCCGAAACGGACTTCGGATGAAGCGCATTCAGCGCCTGCTCCGTCTCCCGAAGCCTGTCCCGCAGATCCTGCTCCTGCGTGTGCAGCAGCGCGCGCTCCTGAAGCCGCCGGTCCAGATCATCCAGCTCCGACAGGTCTGGCAACATACCCGGCTCATAGTCATGTCGCGCCCAGAACTGCTCAAGCCAGATTCCGTCCCGCGTCAGCCGCGCCTGACGATCTCCCGCCGCCGTCTCAAGACGCTCAACCAGAACACCCCGACCCAGAAGTGAGCGGATGGCATGCTGCTCCGCCAGAACGGGATGTGGTTCGCCACAGTCCCGGACCTGCCCGGACACCGCCGCAAGTTTCTGGCGCGCGGCCGAAAGCGCTTCCTCTTCCCGGTGCAGATTTTCCAGGATTTTTTCAATCCGCGCGCAGTCCTGAACCGTCAGATCCCAGTGCGGAAATGTGGCGATCTCCGCTTCCGTTTCCATAAGTTTCTGAACCGGAACGGATGTCATTCTCAGGCGCGAGTTGGTTCTGCGACGCACCCCAAGAGCCTGCGCTTCCTGCTCACAAGAAAACCGTTCCGATTCAGAAATTGAAAGCGCCCGGTTCGCAGTGGAAAGCTGCCGCGCCGTCGTCGTGTCCTGACGCAGCGTCTGCTGCAACTCCTTCAGCTTCAGTTTCGCCTGCTGCAACGCCGAGCGCGCGCGTCCGGATTTCCATTCCGAATTGACATCGTCCTGAAGCGTCGCAGCCAGCTTCCCGACACCCTCAAGACCCAGACCAGCCGCCAGGATCTGAAGCCCCGCATCGTCCTTCAGCCGACGCATTTCCTCGCCGCCGTCCCGCAACCGCGCATGATCCAGCGCCCAGGCCGCCTCGAACCCCTTTGCATCCAGTCCGCCCAGCCAGGTCCGCAGCGGCAGATCATCCAGAGGCGTTTTGTCATCGGCGGCAAAAAGCGTCTGGTTCCGCCCCCGACGTCGCACACCTTCAAAAACCGTCCCGTTCTGCTCCAGACACGCCCCGACCCGCAGCAGCGGCGCCGCCGTCATCCAGTCCCCGGCAATATGATGCGGAAACCCGAACAGGAAATCCCGGATCGCACAGAGCGTCGTCGATTTCCCAGCCTCGTTCGGCCCGTAAATGACATGCAGGTCCTGCTTCCCTTTCGGAAAGCTCAGCGTGACATCCTGAAACCCGCCATAGCGCAGAAGATCGAGACGTTCGAAACGCATTATTCCGTCTCCCCCACCAGTCTCGCCCGCAACGCCGCCCGCGCCTCTTCAAGCGGAAACTGTCCGTCCGGCATCAGACTGTCCCGCTCGACACAGGAGGGCAGGGCGGAGAAAAATCCTTCAAACGCCTCGGGCAGGGACGCCAGAAAATCCTCGTCCTGCATGAGCCCCTCAAGTGCCAGATCCAGCTCTCGCGTCTCCGCCACTCCGGCACGATGCACCGGCGCGGACGTTTCGTTGCGGATTTTCTCCAGACCGATCTGTGTTCCTCCCGGTGTCATCGACGCCGCAATGACACGCAGATCCTCTTTCCACGCCTGCGACGCGCACAGCCGGTCATGCAGGACGCTCCGCCCCGTCAGCACGATCCGCGCAATGACCGTCCGGCCGCCTGCATCGGAAAGCGCGTTTTCCATCGCCTGACGCGCCGTGCCCAGAACCGAATCCATGGTCTGCATCCCGCTGATATCCAGCTCCAGCCGGGCCCAGCGCACGACGTCACATTCCACGAATTCAACGGACCGGACGATCCCGTCCTCAACCGTGACCAGCTCACAGCCACACGCCCCGGTCTCCCGCGCATGACGTCCCTGAAGCACGCCCGGAAATACGATCCACGGATGCTCGCAGACGATTTCGCGCGCATGGACATGGCCCAGCGCCCAGTAATCATACCCCTTGGCCGAGAGCGTCTCGACGGAGCAGGGGGCATAGGTTTCATGTTCTCCATATCCCGAGAGCGACGTATGCAGCACCCCGATATTGAAACACCCCGCCATCGGCGCGGGATAGGATCGCGTCATGTCCTGCGTGACATGCCGGTCCCGGAAACTCTGCCCATGCAGCGCCACGCCCAGTTCGGGCCAGTGCAGCGTCTGCGGCGCATCATAGGAGAAATGGTCGATCCCTTCCGGCAGCGGCAGTTCGCGCGCAATGACCGACTGGGCATCATGATTGCCCGAAAGCGTCACGACCCGGATGCCCGCCTGAACCAGCCGGCTCAGCGCCCGGACCATGTAAAGCCCGGTCCCCACATCCTGCCAGGTCCCGTCATACAGATCGCCAGCCAGAACGACGAAATCAACCTTCTCCGTCAGCGCCGTCTCGACCAGCCGGTCCAGAGCACGTCGTGTGGAGCCCCGGATTTCCGCTTCCGGAAGACCATCGTATCGGCTCAGCCCCCGTAAGGGACTGTCGAGATGAATGTCAGCAGCATGCAGGAAGCGGAATGAAGACATACGGGAAGTTTACGCCGTCACGGATGTCTTGCAAGCCGGTTCGCCGATCCCGGCCGGTCACTCTCGAAAGACCGGATCCCAGGGCAGTTTCAGGATGCCGTCTTCTGGCTCGCAGACAGATATTGCGACACGATCTCCGGCATCAGGCCCGCAAGAGCATCAGAAGAAGCCGTTTCCTCATCCTTCAGGCAGTCCAGAACGGCCGCGTCCTGCGTAAAGCCAAGCTGGCGTGCCATGACGATCAGAGATCGCAGGGAAGCGATCTGATGCGCGCGATACCCGCTCGCCGCCAGAACGTTTTTCAGGACGTCATGATCTTCGCCGCCATGCAACAGGCCCGAGACCGTGCTGAGAATGGACGAGACCGTTTCATGAGGAACCGGGGCAGGGTGGCCGTGTCGGGACAAAAGCGTCGTGATTTCCCGAGCATGGTTCCGGCTCATGGCCAGATCCTCTTCCATGCGGTGGCACAGTCCCGGATACTGCTCGCAGACAAACAGCTCCGACAGCGTCGTCTCGATCGCCTTGGACTCAATGGACAGGTGATTCCGAAGGGCGCCCAGATAGATATCCGGACCTGATCTGACCGTCGTTCTCGTTCTGCCCACCGTTGATCCTTTTCATCTTTGGTGCAGTGTAAATGGCCATATCGGCAGGGGGAGTGCAAGAGGGCTATCAGCGCTCCAGACGTGCCTTTTGGACATGAAAAACCCCATGCCGAAGACCGGCATGGGGCATTCAGGTTCAGCAGGATCTGAAGAGATCAGAAACCGGCGCTGATGGTTCCCGTGACGGCAAACGGCGCAGCGATCATGTAGGTCGGAGCCGTTCCTTTGACCGTATTTCCGAAAATGCCGCGCTGTGTCTGCGCGTTGGTCTGAACGCCGGTTGGGAAACCGAGATAGTGCTTGTTTGTAATGTTGGTCAGGTTGAACTTGATGTTTGGCGACTGAAGGAAGCCAAGATTGTGGAAGCGGTAGCCGACCGCGATATTCATTTTCACATAACCGGGGATGTGCTGGTCATCCATGAAAGTCGAATACTGTTTGGCAACGTATTTCAGGCTATAGGTGCCGAAGATATTGCCATCATCGTAGTCGAGGTTGAAGCCGACCTGATATTTGGGTGTTTCAGGAGCAAACTTGCCCTTGGTGTGCAGATAATCGCTCGATGATCCGCTGCCGGCGCGCAGGTTGCTGGTTGTGCGGGCGTCGACATACTCGAATGAGGCATAAGGACGGATATGATAGAAGATCGGACGCGTTCCGATTTCTGCATCCACACCGTTTGTGCTCTGGCCACCCGCGTTGATGTTTGTGGTTGCGTAGTTGCTGCACGATGCGTTCAGACACTCCGTCTGGGAAAAGAGACGGTTCGTGAAGTTGTAGTGGAAGTAAGTCACCGACGCCATGACCGTGGGGCCCGTGTATCGCCAGCCGGCTTCTTCCGAGATGGAGATTTCAGGTTTCTGGTTGGCATTGGCCTGCGTGCTGTAGCCACCGTTTTTGTAGTAGGTGCCGGCGTCATAGAGAGAGTAGTTCGTCGGCATGCGGAAGTTCGTCGCACCCGAGACAAAGACCTGCATTTCAGGGTTGATCTGATAGCGGATCGATGCGGTCGGCAGAGGTTCGTAATAGGTTTTGTCGATGTAAGGACCTGTTGACGTGTCAGGCAGCATGTTGTGACCGTCACGGGTGACGATCGCATATTTCAGACCGGCATCGATGGTGAGTTTGTTGTTCAGCAGGGAGAGGCTGTCACCGATGAACATGACATGTGTGCGTGTCTGGGTCAGACTGGCCCGATATTGATAGGTCGTACCGTCGTTAAAGACATAGTTCGGACCGCTGCCCCAGATGTTCCATGGTGTTCCGTTCGAGGCAATGCCAGTTGCCGGAGCTGTCTGGAGCTGCTTGGCGTATTCGAACCAGTAACCAACCATCAGACGGTTGACGCCGGTGGTCAGCGTCAACTTCGTGACCGCACCGGGGCGATAGGTTGTCGTGAGAGACGGTTCGTAAAGCAGGGTGCTTTTGGACGTCGCCTTGCCATTGAGGGTGCCGCTCATGCTTGTGGCGCCCCAGCTTGTCGGTGTGGTGTAGGCACCACCACCGCTACCATCACCATACCAGAAATACGGCGTTTCTGTCAGAACAAGATGGTCTGTAAGTTTGAAAGTGGATGGCGCACTGGCATAGATATTGGTAAAAGGATTTTGGTGAAGTTTATAGTAGTTACTATTTCCTTCTTTGTAAACGCCATTATAAACGGTATTATTTATTGTGGCATTGCTTGTGTTCTTGAATGTTGTGCCATTCGCGCCGGTACAGGTGGCTCCAGAATAACACGGAGCGATATACTGATCCTTGACACCGAAACCATAGGCATTCCAGGAAGCCAGGTTCACGCTCGGCGACAGGTAATTGTAAAGACGGTTTCCGACGATGGCGAGCGAAATACGGTTTCCATCACCCCAGTCATTCACGAATTTCGCTTCGGCGTGCAGTTTGCGGTTCGTGGCCTCGGAATGGATGGCGTCTTCCGTGGCATAGGAGCCGGAGAAGTAGGCACGCAGATTGGTGTTGCCAATCTTGCCGGTATCGAGGCGCATGAAGCCGCGTGTATAGGCGTACGACCCGTAGGACACGTCGAACGCGCCGCCCTTCTTCATCTTCGGGTCGATCATATACATATCGACCACGCCACCAGTGGCGCTCAGATGTGGGCTGTCGAGATCGGCGGAACCCTGTGCGAGGCTGACTTTGCGCAGGTTCTCGGAGTCTGCGATTTCCTGGGAATAGACCGCGAAATTGCCGATGTCGTTGATCGGGAAGCCTTCAAGCGTGAAGCCCATCTGCGACTGATCGAGGCCACGAGTGCTCATGTGGCTTCCCGTCAGGCCGGCCGGGTCGGAAGACGTAACGTTTGCACCTGGGAGAAGGGCGATCAACTGCATCGGGTCCTGGCCCGGAGCCTGTTTTTCGATGTAATCGCGGGAGATGGCCGAAACGGACTTTGCCGCGTCCTGCTTCTGCATCAGTCCGCCGCCGACATCGCGACGTGTTACGCCATCGAAATAGGAGCGGCGACCGCTGACGGAGATATGTTCTTCGTGTTCGTCTGTTGGAGCCGTGTTGCCCATCATGGACGGGGCGGCGGCGGCGACTTTCGTAGGGCTCTTCTTGGACGAAGGAGCCGTGCTGTTCGCGGGTGCGGCAAAAGCCGACACCGTGCCAAATGCAAACAGCGCCGAAGTCGAAAGCAGGCGAGCAAGGCGCATCGTATTTTCGGTCTTTCTCGGTCAGGGGAACTTTCAACCGAGAAAAAGCATGAGTGACGGCCCGATTTCAATCAGATGTAGGTTGATATAGTATGACACTAAAGGGGTATGGCAATTTAGTCACATTTCTCTTTCGTAACGGCGAGAAATGGCAGGAAAATCCCCGTGGATTGTGACATTTGCAAGACATATCCCGTTTTTCTGAGGCCGGTCGTTTCAAAAGATCATCCTGCCGGACGCAGGACCTCGTCGGCGCTGTAAATCTGCCGAATCCTTTTTGCCTGCATGGCGGTGGGTACCACATCATGGCTGTTGCCGTTCAGATGAGGAATGGTTTTGCCTTTCAGGGCAGGCACCAGATCGGGCAGGGACGAGATCCGGTCCATCGAAAACAGGTGATCGACGGCAAGCCGGCCATTACGGTCGCAGACATACAGGGTCTGCGGACGGAAAACATGATCCATCTCGTAAACGGACGAACAGGATTCCACGTGGTCGATGGCATGGTCCAGCGTGTGGAACGAGCGGTAGAGCGCGTTGACGGAAGGATGGATTTTCACCCGTGACGTGCCGCCACGACGGGCAAAGGCCCATGCGGAAACGAAACGCTTCACGGGATCGCGCCAGATCGCAAAGCTGGGGAGGGTCCGGCACAGATCGGGGGCGACATGCTGATAATACCGCCAGGTCTCATGCATCATGATCCCGCCATACAACAGGTCACAGATCGACGTGCCGCCGTTCTTGGGAACATGGATGAAGAGCGCCCCGGCTTCGCGGATGCGTTCGATCCGCTGAAGGCGTTTGCGGCCCAGCGGCAGCCGCAGCCTCAGATCGGCGGCGCGGGCATGGACGTCGTTATACTGCCGGACCCGAAAAGTGCTGCACAACAGGCGCTGGGGAAGACCGGGCCCGTCTGCTTTCATGCCATCATGTCCTGCCGGAAGGTCACGGTCGTGGTGAACCGTCTGGGCAGCAGAGGGGGTCGTCATGATCGCGTCCTGATCCTGTATCCGATGGCAGGAACACTGACGTCCGGGGATATTCGAGGCAAAGAGCAGATTGTAACGGAATGAAAGAAATGTTGCAGACTTGTGCGGCATCAAATCAGCCATGAATGGATGTTTGTGTTTGACTTGTGCCGTCCGGGGCGCTTCATGACACCTGACGGTGCCCGGTCTGCCGGGTGAAAAGGGAACGCAGTGCAAAACTGCGGCTGCCCCCGCAACTGTAAGCGCTGACTGTCGCTCCGTAATGGGTGAACAGTAAGGCTTCAGGAGAGAACCCACTGGCCAGGTGCCGGGAAGGGGCCTGAGACCGGAGTGCGAGCCAGGAGACCTGCCGTCAGCATGAGTTGTCCGAAGGACGGTCCGGGCGGGGTGCATCGGGACGCCGGGTCAGATCCTGTTGGCGCGGGTCTGCCTCCTTCTTGAGGGCAACGCAGAATGACGAGACATTACCATCGCCATGCCCCGTATTTCCTGCCTTCTTTTCGCGACGAGCATGCTTGTCGCCGTTCCCGCGCTGGCGTCCGTCCCGGCCCAGGAACCGGCACCGTCGCAAAAGCCCAAGACCCCCCCGGCCGCTCCCCGGACGACAGCCACGAGTGCCCCGCAGACCACTTCTGATGCCGTGACCGCCACCGTCCCCGAGACCGTCACCGTAACGGCCAACCGTATTCCGCAGGACATCAGCAAGGTGGGCTCGCAGGTTACGGTTGTGACCCAGCGTGACATTGAACTTCTCCAGCGGCGCGACCTTGCGGACCTTCTGGCGCGTGAACCGGGCCTGAACATGGTGCGCACGGGCGGCCCCGGCGGCACGGGTTCGATCTTCATGCGCGGCGTCAACTCGAACGAAGTCAAGGTGCGGCTGGACGGGATGGACATCAACGATCCGTCCACGCCGGCAGGGGCATTCGATACGGCGCAGTTCCTCACCGATGGTCTGGCCCGGGTGGAAATCCTGCGCGGCCCGCAGAGCGGCCTGTACGGTGCGGATGCGATGGGCGGTGTCATCGACATGACAACCAAACAGGGGCAGGGGCCGCTGCACGGCTTCGTCCGTCTCGAAGGCGGCAGCTATTCCACCAAGAACCAGACGGCCGGTTTCTCAGGCTCGCTGCACCGTTTCCATTACATGGTTGAAGTTTCGCACAACCATGTCGGCGACTATCAGGCCGTGCCGAAAGCCATCCGTGCACAGGTTCACGACCATGACGTCGCGTCCAACCGCAACGACAACCGCACCGCCAATGTGCGCCTCGGCTATGACGTGACGGACAATTTCGATCTCGGCTTCACAGCTCATCTGACGCAGGCGGACTACGAATACGTCGCCGACGATTACAGCTCCTACCCGACGTTGCCGTCAGCCCAGCGGAACGAAAGCGACCTCAAACAGGCCATCCTGCGTGGTACCGCTCACCTGAAGTCCTTCAAGGGCGTCTTCGAGCAGACGCTGGGCGTTGGCTATATCACCTATCGCCGCCATGACATCACGGCTGGCGATCCGGAAATTACCTCCAACCGTGGCGACCGCCTGAAAGTGGACTGGCAGGGCCTGACCCATCTCGGCCATAATGGCTCCTTCCTCGTCGGCTACGACTATATCCGCGAGCGGATCATGACCCCGGTCGCAGCCCAGACCACGACGAACGCCGCCTGGGGACAGCTCGAAGGCCACTGGCACGATATCCTCTTCGGTTCAGCCAATATCCGATACGACAGCAATTCCCGTTACGGCAATTACGTGACCTGGCGCATCGCTCCGGCCGTGAAAATCCCCGGCACCGGCCTGACCCTGAAGGCCAGTGGTGGCTCAGGCTTCCACGGACCTTCCCTGAACCAGCTCTTCGTCAGCTACCCGGCCTATTACTCGCTTGCCAATCCGAACCTGCGGGCCGAGCGCCTCTTAGGCTTCGATGCCGGATTTGAAGAGCGTCTTCTGAACGGCAGGCTGACCTTCGGTGCCGATTATTACGGCAACCATGTCCGCAATCTCATTAATTACGCACTGTCGGGCTATAACTATACCTATGTGAACGTCGCCCGCGCCCAGACGCACGGTGTGGAAGCCTTCGTCGATTACCGCATCATCAAGAGCGTGGATCTGCGCGGCACCTATACCTGGACGGATGCCACGAACCGCAGCACGGGCGCCGCTCTCGTGCGCCGGCCCCGCCACAAGGCTACGGCCAGCGTCATCTGGACGCCGACCAGGCGCCTGAGCATCACGCCGAGCCTGCTTTATGTCAGCGGCTGGCACGATCTCGACCGCTACACGTCCATGAGTACGATCGGGCATGACTACGTCACGGTAAACATCGCCGCCGAGTACAAGCTGGCCGATTTCGTCACCCTGTTCGCTCGCGGCGACAATCTGGGGAACCGGTATTATGAAAACCCGGTCGGCTATCTCCAGCCGGGCCGGTCTTTTTACGGTGGTGTGACGTTTGGCCTTTAAGGCGCTTTTTCACGTCTTTGCAGTCCCGATGGCAGTTTTTCTGCTGTCGGGCCTGATGACGGGTGTGATCGCTGGATCGGCCTGTGCCGGTCCGGTGCGCACCCGTATCGTTTCCCTGAACCTGTGCACGGATGAACTGCTGCTCGAACTGGCAGACCCGTCCCATATCCTCGGTCTCAGCCCACTGGCCACGGACTGCGCGGAATCCGTCCGCTGCGAGATCGCAGCGACATATCCCGTCCAGCGCCCTGACGGTGAGAACCTCGTCGCCACCCACCCGGACGTCGTGCTGGACGGAACATGGCACCGCCCGACCGTCCCGCTCGTGACGAATGCCCTGCACGTCCCGTTCGTCCAGCTTCCGTCCATCGCCTCCCTGGCGGACATTCCCGTTCAGATCCGTACAGTCGCCCATGCCATCGGCGAGGATACGCGCGGCGAGGACATGATCCGCGCCTTCGCGGACCGTCTGGAAAGTCTTCGTCCAGCCCGTCCGGACCAGATCCTGACGGCCACGGTCATCGGTGCGAACCTTGCGGGAGAAGAGGGGGGCCTGATTTCCGATCTGCTGAAGCGCGCCGGATTCCGCCTGTCCGCTTCCGAACGCCCGGACGGCACCATCGCGCTCGAAACACTGATCGCCCATCCACCGGACCTTCTGGTGACCGGCCTGATTTCCGAAGGCGCGTCCCTGGCGGAAGATGCCGTGCATCATCCCGCCCTGCGGGACCGCTTCACGGGTGCGCATCTTCTGGCGCTTCCCGGCCGCCTGACCATGTGCGGCACGCCCGACACTCTCGATGCGCTGACCGCCCTGATCGCCGCGCATGACCGTCTGACCGGCACGGAGCCTTCGCCATGAGCCGCTACATCCTGACCGTCGCCGTACTAAGTGTGGTGGTTCTGGCCCTCGCCGCCCTGTCGCTGGTTGCGGGCCCGGCGGGGATCGGCGTCATTCAGGGCCTGTCCGACATGCTGCATGGCCGCGAGACGATCGCCGCGACCATCATCGGCCAGATCCGTCTGCCGCGCATGATCCTCGCTCTGCTGATCGGCGGAACGCTCGGCCTGTCCGGCGCGGCACTTCAGGGACTGGTCCGCAACCCGCTCGCCGATCCGGGCGTGCTCGGCATTTCGGGTTGCGGCGCGCTCGGCGCCGTGCTGGTTTTCTATACCGGCATCTCGGCAGTCTGGGCGCCCGCGCTCCCACTGGCGGCCCTGTCCGGCGCCGGACTCGCCACGCTGCTGCTTCTGGCCCTGACGCGCGGGGGCACGCTCGTTCTGGTGCTCGCCGGTGCGGCGCTGGGCTCCATGAGCGCCGCCCTTCTGGCCCTGACGCTCAATCTCGTGCCGAGCCCCTATGCGTCCTACGAAATCATGCACTGGCTCATGGGTTCCCTGTCCCGCGCCAGCCTGCATGACGTGCTGATTGCCTCCCCCGGTCTCCTGATCGGCTCGGCCCTGCTGTTCAGCACCGCACGCTCCCTCGACGCCCTGACCCTTGGCGAAGACGTTGCCCAGACGATGGGCTTCCCCTTGCGTGCGGTGCAGTGGCGCGTCGTGCTCGGAACGGCGCTCGCGGTCGGCAGCGGCGTCGCCGTCGCGGGCGGGATCGGGTTCGTCGGCCTCGTCATGCCGCATCTGCTGCGTCCGCTTGCAGGCGCGCGCCCGTCCCGTCTTCTGCTGCCGTCTGCGCTGGGTGGTGCGGCGCTTCTTCTGGCAGCCGACCTGTTCGTGCGCCTGCCTGTCAGCGGTGCCGAACTGCAACTCGGCGTCGTCACGTCCCTGATCGGAACGCCGGTCTTTTTCTGGCAGGTCTGGCGCCTGCGCGGCCGACCTGTATGAGGAGCGCGCCATGATCCTCCAGACAGACACGATCAGCCTGACCCTTCAGAGCAACAGACTTCTCGACGATATCGCACTGGAAGTTCTCCCCGGTGAAGTCCTCGGCCTGATCGGACCCAACGGTGCGGGCAAGAGCACGCTCCTGCGCATCATGGCCGGACTACTCCGCCCCGAGACCGGCCGCGTTCTGCTGGACGGGCAGGACCTGTTCACCATGCCGCCCGAAGAGCGCGGCCGCCATCTGGCTTATCTCCCGCAGGAAGCTCCCGCTGCTGTTGGCATGAGTGTGCGGGATGTCGCAATGCTCGGGCGTCTGCCCCATCGGCGCACGTCCTCGGCGGCACAGAATGAAACAGCCGTGCAGCAGGCCCTCGAAGCGGTCGGGATGACTGCCTTTGCCGACCGTTCTTCCGCCAGTCTCTCAGGCGGCGAACGCGCCCGCGTCCTGCTCGCCCGCGCGCTCGCGGTTCAGGCCCCGATCCTGCTGGCGGACGAACCCGTCGCGGCCCTCGATCCCGCGCAGGCCCTGACGGTCATGGACCTGTTCGGCCAGTGCGCTGTTCAGGGTCAGGCCATCGCCGTCGTCCTGCATGATCTGGCGCTCGCGGCCCGCTTCTGCACCCGCATCGCGGTTCTGTCGCGGGGCCGGATCGTCAGTATTGGCACGCCCGCTGACGTCCTGACGGACGCCCTGTTCGCCGAAGTTTATGGCGTGGCCGTGCGACGCTGCGGCGAGGTTGCCGTGCCCTGGTCACTGGTGTCGAGCGCGCGACGACCATAACGCCGCGCCAGAAGCGTGCAGGTAAAGAGCTGGATCTGGTGATAGATCATCAGCGGTAGCACGATGATACCGACCGATGCCGCCGGGAAAATGACGCTCGCCATCGGGACGCCGGATGCCAGCGATTTCTTTGATCCGCAGAACTGGAGCGCGATCTTGTTTTCCGTCGTCTGCCCCAGGCCCTCGCCCATCAGATGCGACAGGAACAGAACCAGCGCCAGCATGAAACTGTCGAGCAGCGCCACTTCCAGCAGATGCGCGCCCGAAACCCGGTGCCAGATCCCTTTCACGACGGCCGAGCTGAACGCCGTGTAGACCACGACGATGATGGACCCGCGATCGGTAAATGAGATCAGGATCTTGTGCCGACGTACGATCGGTCCGACCCATTTCTGAAAGATCTGCCCCAGCGCGAAGGGAAGCAGCAGTTCCCTGCCCACATCGAGAATGGACTCCAGCGGCGAATGTCCCGCCCCCGCATGCCCGAGCACCAGCCCGGTCAGAAGCGGCGTCAGCGCGATGCCCGCGATGTTGGAGACCGTTGCCGCGCAGATCGCGACCGGGACGTTCCCCTTCGCGATGGAGGTCAGCGCGATGGAAGACTGCACGGTGGAGGGCAGGCAGCACAGGAACAGAATGCCCGACCACAGGTCCTCTCCGAACAGCGCATCCGGGAAGACGCTGCGAAACAGCAGGTGCAGCCCGATCCCCAGCAGCGGAAACAACGCAAAGGTGCAGAGCAGCACGCTTCCCTGAAGTTTCCAGTCCTTCATGCTGTCCACGATGGCGTGACGTTCGAGCTTCGCGCCCTGAAAGAAGAACATGAACGTGATGAGGATCGTTACGACATGCTGGAGAATGTGCTCCATCTGCCCCCGGCAGGGCAGGAAAGAGGCCAGCGCGATCGCCGCGATGAGGGAGAGGAGAAAAGGGTCGAGACGCTTCATGCCGCACTATGTCCGTATCCGGGCCGGACATGCAACGTGCTGCCCCGGCTCACGCCCGCTCTTTTGAAAACGGACGTCTCATGTATCCTGTCCGCCATGACAGACCATAATGACCTGCTAGTCCCGGGCCGCCGCCGGGCCCTGACATCCCTTCTTGCCGCCGGAACCGTTGCCGGAACCGTCGGCAGCAGCCTGCGTCTGACGGGGAATGCCAGCGCCGCCGACGAACCGCCGAAAGACGCGCTCACGCCTCACGGCCATCAGCCGAGCAATGCGCATATCGAACCCGCCGATCAGCCCGGTGCAAATAACAGGCCCGTCATCCGTACCCAGAGCGACTACTTCTACCGTCCCTCCATTCATTTCTCGCCGCCCACCGGCTTCATGAATGATCCCAACGGCCTGATTTTCGATGGTCAGACCTACCATCTCTATTACCAGTATGACCCGACCGCCCCTTACGCCGGCCGCGTCCACTGGGGCCACGCCACCAGCACGGATCTCTACACCTGGCAGGATCAGCCCATCGCCATCGACCAGACGGCAGCGGGCGAGGCCTATACCGGCTGTGTCGTGCTGGACCGCGACAACGTCTCGGGCCTTTTCCCGCCCCGCAAACCGGCCGCCCCCGCCACTATTCCGGCAACCCCGACGGCCACGCAGGCCGCAGTGCAGGCGCTCGCCCCGGAACTCGGGAAAACCACATCCGACACGCCCTACGCTCCCGACCACATACCCGCGCTCGGCCCGAACGCCTCTGCCCCGTTCGGTTCGGTCTATGCGCCTTCGAACGGCAGTGAAATCCATGCCGCCCCGCCCGCGCTCCCGCCCATGCCCGGTGGACTGGTCGCGATCTATACCCGTGCCACGCCGCAGAGCCAGACGCAGTACATCGCCTGGAGCCCCGATGGCGGCCAGCATTACATCGACTATGACCACAACCCGATCCTGAATATCGGCGTGAATTCCTTCCGCGACCCCAAGGTCTTCTGGCATGAGCCCAGCGGAAAATGGATCATGGTCGTGGCCAGCGCGCGGGCTCACAAGGTGCTGTTCTACGGCTCCATCGACCTGCTGCACTGGATGCATCTCAGCAGCTTCGGCCCCGCCGGGCTGTTCGGCGTGGACTACGAATGTCCCAATCTCATCGAACTCGACATCGAAGGCGATGAGAAAGGCAGGCGATGGGTCCTGTTCGTCTCCGTCAATCCGGGCGGTCCGCTGGGCGGTAGCGTCACGCAGTATTTCGTGGGGGATTTCGACGGCGAACGCTTTACGCCCGACAACACGGTGATTGGCCTGACGGACTTCGCCAAGGACAGCTACGCCATGCAGGTCTATGACAGCATGCCGGACAACAGGGCGGTCTATTTCGCCTGGTTTGGCAACTGGCAGTACTGCGAGGAAGTCCCGAACCGGAGCTGGCGCGGTCTCATGACGCTGCCGCGCCGCATGTCCCTGCGCCGCGACGAAATGAACTGGCTGCGTCTGGTCCAGCGCCCCTATGGGCTCGAAGCCTTCCGGGGCGAGAAGATCCCGTTCAAAGTGGGCCGTATCGCCGCCCAGAGCGGTGTGCAGGTCGCGCTCCCCACCGGCACCGCCATCGAACTGCTCCTGACCGTCACCGTCGATGAACGCAGCAACCCGCAGCCGGACGGCGAACAGGGCCGCGCGGGCCGCTTCGTCATCATGTTCTCGAACGGGCAGGGAGAGTCCCTCTCCATCGGCTTCGACGCTTTCTCAAGTCAGCTCTGGCTCGACCGCGGTGATCTGCATGGCTTCTCCCAGCCGTTCTTCACGGAGCGCTTTTCCACGCCCCTGATCGCCAACAGCCGCCGCTTCTCCCTGCGTCTGGTGCTCGATGCCTGCGCACTGGAACTCTTCGCCAATGACGGCCTCTCTGTCGCCACGGCTCTGGTCTTCCCGGCCAATCCGCTGACGACGCTGGGCCTTCAGGCAACCAATACCGGCGCGACAATCGAGGAACTGGCGCTGTATCCGCTACGCAAGACCATGGATCGTCCAACTGCCGTCTGAGGCGGGGCGCTGCCCTGCACCCGCCCGCATCCAGAGAATAGGGCGCATAATGGTGGTTCTGACATGAAAGCTGGGAGCCATAATGCTGCTTTCCGGTCGTCGCCAGCATGACCCGGTCCGTCAGTAGCGCATATTCCTGTTTCGGAAACTGACCCGACCGTGCAAACGGCTCAAGCTGACGAAGCGCCATGACCTGAAAAACCGGATCAACATCTGCGTGCTGTACCAGAAAGCACCCCGGACAAACCCGTAATCGCCGGGCACGAAACTGCCGTCATGAATAAACGGCGCCAGAACGGCTGGTGGCGCAAGAGCGGCGGACGCTGCTGAAAACGTGCTCAGACCGGCCAGCAGGAAAAGCATACGAAAACGGGCCATCATGACGACATCCTGCAAGGGAATGTTTCGTCACGATGGCCCGCATCATAGGCTCAGATCAAGAGCGTAACGGTCTCAGCCGCCCGTGATCCTGTTCTTCAGATTGTGAAGGCTGGTCGAAACCTGCTTCTGCCACTCGCTGATGCGTTCGTGCCATTCGGTCGAATGCTGCTGCACGAGAACACGCTCGGCTTCGGCTGCCGCGGCGGCCTGGGCCTTCTGCTGGACCAGAACCTCGCGCTCCACGGCCTCGATCGGCCGACGCAGCACCAGCGATGCGCCCAGCGACGCCGCCAGATCGTCCACGACCTGCGGCACATATTCCTGAACCGTCGCGATCACGGCCGTCGTCCCCACGGGAATGACGGATGCGATCTGCGCCAGAAGGCTTTTGCGGATCGCCGCGTCCTCGACCGAGAGGCTGGACCCTACGAGAGCGCCCATCGACGCCCCGAGCAGCACGCCCAGCGGTCCCAGAAGAAGCCCGACGAGTGAACCCAGAAGCGTTCCGTTCAGAACCTGCTCGCCGGAAGAGCCGTTGGCCCAGTTATCGTGAACAGTGAGGTTGCCTGCCGTATCGCGCTCAACGACGGCCTCGTTGATGACGACCAGCTTCTGGTCCGCAGCCCGTTCCCGCAGTTCGGAAAACGCCTGGAAGGCCTTGCTCTGCTCGGTAAAGGAGAGAACAAGAATATTGGTATCCATGATCTGTCACGCTCCGCTCCCCCGCGAAAAAATGCAGGAAGAGCCGGGCACGCGGGGGAGTGTCCGGCCTGTCACCGCAGCCTTCCCGGAAGGCTGCGGCAGGAGGACACCAGATTACCGGCTCAGCGTAAAGGTCAGACCCTGCGCACCCGCCGCCAGACGTGCCCCTTTCGTCGCCGTCTCGATCTTGATGCGCACGCCGTTGCTGTTGGACAGGACCGCGCCGCCCAGACCCTTGTCCAGCGTCGCTTCCCCAGCGAGGGAGCCGTAGCTGCCGTCGAAATCATGCAGGTGCTTCAGGTTGTAGACGGTGCCTTCGGCCTTCAGGGCGGAGTAGCCGACAGCGGCGATGTTCCCGCCGCTGACCTTGAAATGATAGGTGTGATGGCCATAGGTCAGGGTTCCGTCACCCCAGGTATAGCCAACGCCGATATCCGCCGAATGAGCGGCAAGCGTGATGTGTCCGACCGGGGCGCCAAGCGTATCTTCAGCGCGGACGGCGGGGGTTGCGACAAGACCGGCTCCGAAAAGAGCGGTGGCGAGGGCAAGACCACGGCGGCTGATATTGAAAGACATCATGAAACCTTCTGTCTGTTTTCATAGTCAGTCCCCCCGGGAGAGCCGGTGGCGGACTGACGTCTGAAGAGACAACGCCTCCGACCCCGGTTCGGATGCACATCTCAAGGGACAATTCGTGTTCCCTTTACCGGTCAGCGGTCTGGATGGACGGGTGTGACCAGAAGACACAGCCTGTCGCTGTCTGTCACCGCACATGGGCGGAAACAACATTGGCTGATTTCTGGGGATTTTCAGGCTTTCCCGCACTCTGGCGGATGTGTAAATGGTGCCCAAGGGCGGCCTCGATAAAGGCCCCAAAATCAAATAGTTATTCGAGAGTGGGCGATCTTTCTTCCTGCGCTTCTATTGAAAATTCTCTTCTGTTTGTCTCACCTTTTTTGATCGGAAGGCGGAGATGAACAGCGTTCAAAGTTCGCCTTTTCAAGCGAACGCCAGAGATGTTGCGCTGGCTCTTTTAGGTGGCCCGAATCGGAAGCTCTCCAAACCTCAGGAGTTGCGCTTCGGCTCACGGGGTAGCCTCGCTGTCGATGTGCAGAAGGGCGTCTGGCAGGACCATGAAAGCGGGACTGGCGGCGGCATGATCGAACTGGTCATGCGGCAAAAGTCCTTGGACAAGTCAGCAGCGGCAAAGTGGCTGCGAGACGGTGGGTTTTTGCCTGAACGGGACCAACAGCCGCGCTCGAAGCCTCGCGTGGTCGAAAATTACGCCTATGTGTCGGCGGATGGAGAAGTCTTGTTTCGTGTCGTCCGGCTTGAGCCAAAGGACTTCCGACAGCAGACCCCTGACGGTCGAGGCGGCTGGAAATGGGGCGCTAAGGGTGCAAAGCGCGTTCTCTATCGTCTTCCGCGTGTCTTGCAGGCCATGGAAGCGGGAGAAACTGTCTGGATCGTCGAAGGCGAAAAGAGCGTGCATGCTCTGGAAGCTATCGGCCTGACGGCAACCTGTTCGCCTGGTGGCGCTGGAAAGTGGAATGATGATTACGGCACGGCCTTGAAGGGTGCGAGCGTGGTCGTCATGCCGGATAATGATGATCCCGGCCGGAAGCATGCAGACGAGGTTTGCAAGTCTCTGTCAGGGCTGGTTGAGCGTCTGCGCGTGCTCACGCTGCCTGATCTGCCGATCAAAGGCGATGTTGTGGACTGGCTGCGGAAAGGCGGCACGGCTCAGGAATTGCAGAGGCTGGCGGATAAGGTCGAGCAAAAGGCTCCTGCTGCTCAGGTGGATATTTCAGCATTCCCACCGACAGAAGACGGCATTGCATTGGCTTTTGAAGCCCGGTTCGCAGACCAACTGCGCTACGATCATAATGTCGGGGCATGGTTTGAATGGGCTGGCTCTCATTGGAAGCGTGAAGAAACCCGGCTGGCCTATCACTGGTGCCGAACGATTGCCCGTGAGTTGGTGTCGTCAAATTCGGATGGAAAGACTGCGGCGATCATGGCGCGTGCAAGTGCGGCAAGAGGTGTCGAGACTTTTGCTCAGACTGCACGCGCCTTTGCGGTAACTTCCGCGATCTGGGACACCGATCCGCTCTTGCTTGGCACGCCTGACGGAACCGTTGACCTCCGTACTACGCAATCAAGAACAGCACGTCAGGAAGATTATATCACACGGCATGTTGCTGTGCGACCAGCAGAACAGCCAAATTGTCCGATCTGGGACCGCTTTCTGTTTGATGCGACAGGCGGTGACCATGAGATGATCCGCTTTCTGCGTGCCTGGTGTGGCTACTGCCTAACGGGCGATACTAGGGAACACGCGCTGCTGTTCATTTATGGCCCAGGTGGAAACGGTAAGTCAGTGTTTATCAATACCGTTGCAGGCATCCTCGGTGATTATGCGAGCAATGCGGCGATGGAGACGTTCGTTGCTTCTGGCGTGGATCGTCACCCTACGGATCTGGCTATGTTGCGTGGTGCGCGTCTGGTGACGGCTTCCGAAACCGAAGAAGGTCGCCCATGGGCTGAAGCACGGATCAAACAGCTGACGGGCGGCGATACGATCACGGCACGCTTCATGCGTCAGGACTTCTTTCAGTACCGGCCTACCTTCAAGCTGATGATCGTCGGGAATCATAAACCGATCCTGCACACGGTCGATGAAGCCATGCGGCGGCGGTTCAACATTCTCGGCTTTGAACGAAGGCCAGAAATGCCTGATCCGCGTCTTGAGGCAAGGCTGCGTGATGAATGGCCTGCAATTCTGCGCTGGATGATTGAGGGCGCGTATGACTGGCAGATGAATGGCTTGGTCCGTCCGCGTGCTGTCGTGGATGCTACGGCGGAATACTTCTCAGAGCAGGACGTGCTTGGTCAGTGGCTCGATACAGCCTGCAATGTATCGCCAGAGCATGAGGACACGACGCAGGCACTGTTTGCCAGTTGGTCTGAATTCGCCAAGCGTTCGGGGGAAGAGATCGGGTCCGCAAAGCGGTTCAGTTCTGCTTTGCAGAAGCGTGGGTTTGTTCTCTGTCGCAACCCAAAAGGAGCACGCGGTCAACGCGGTTTTCGTGGTTTGGAAGTCAAACCGATGTCGTGGGCGGATCAATAACCATGATGCAGCCCAGCACAAAGAAAGTCGATGCGACACAAGAACGAAATGAAGAAATGACGGGAAACCGCCGTTTTTCATTGGATGGTGTGTCACGTGTGTCGGATGTGTCGGATAAAACCTATTATCGCCCTACACGCGTGCGCGCATATAAGGGTTATAGGGAAAATCCGACACATCCGACACATCCGACACAAGGCGATGAATTAGACGCGATTGCAGAGGCCGTTTGTCGGCTTCTGCCTGGCCATCGAAACCCGGAAGCCTTTCACCTGGCGAAAGCGGATGCAGTCTGGGGCATCCGTCGCCTGGCGCGCAGAATTCGGACCGGGCACTGAAAACGGGGGGAGGGTGAGCAATGACCGAGGGGCGGGCACCGGCACCGCGTCAGGCTCACGCGTGGATTTTTTGCAGATCTTTGAAAACAATCAAATAAATCAAAAATTCAATATTGAGTTTCTGAAGAAAGGGGGATTGTTTCAGATATTACATTAAATCCTTTTAAGTATTTAATAGCGTTAAACGGGTCTGAAATTTCCGAGCATTTATCGAAAAGTATGTTTTTTTGCTCTTTTCGCGGTTTTCTGTTAATTTGTGGAAACAAAAATTCAGAATTTCTAATTATTGTTTCAAATAATTCTTTATCCAAGTGTTCTTTGTTTATTGAATAGAACCACAGTATAAAAACTTTAGCTTCTTTTGGTAGAGATTTATTGTATTCAGCGTAATCAAGCCATCCTGTTAATAAAACGGCGTCATTTTCTTTATCTGAAAAACTCTCAAGTATAGATTTATCGTCACGTAATGTTTTTCGGTCTAGTTGTGTAATATGTTTGAATGCGTTCCATATTGATCCCCTTTGTGTTCGAAAATTTCGCAATGTCAGTTGAGGGTTTGCGTCTATCATTTGAGATGAAAAAGAGTTTCTTTGTTCGTGAGTGGCGAGTCCTTCAATTATTTCACATCCTCCACAAGCCAGAGAATGCACTGAGATTGGATCAAGGTCTTGGATAAAAAGGTCTAGAGCTGTACCGAGTAGGCTTCTAGCGACCTGAACTTTTTGCATGGCCTTACCTTTTGATTGACAGTTTGAAGTTAGGTTGGCACGGTGCAAGAGGAGCTTCAACACTCCATGAATGGCTACAGCGGGCATGGCACGGACGCCTTAATCCGCAAAATAAATTCGCTCCGGGGGCGTTAGGGGTATGTCCAGAGGGCAACCTTAAAGCCCTACCGGCCTGACTGTAGCCAGGTGTTGAACCCCCGGAGTGCTTGCCTTCAACAGCAGGTATTTTCGGCAACGAAAGCTACAGGAGCCGCATATCATGCGCTCAGTAAATCGCCGTGACATTTTCCCGGCCCTCGGGACCGTCCTGCTTGGCGGCATCGCTACCGCATCCCTCGCAAATCCCGAAAGCCTGTCCGCCGCACCTGCGAAGCCGGAAGGTCATAAATCGGACGCGCATCTGATTGCGCTGTGCAGCGAGTTCCTTCGACTTGATCAAGCCTTTCACGAGGTCGTGTATGCAATTCAGGGTGATGACAACGCTCAAGATACCGCGCTAGCGCCGATCATTGCCGCTCAAGGTCCGCTTTTGCGAGAAATTGTACGGACCAAATCAAGGAGCGTTACGGGACTTAAAGCAAAGGCTCACGCACTCACGGTCTGGGATGGCGATCCACCATCTGTCGAGAGCGAATATTGGGATGAAAGCCTGACGGCCTCTATTTTGCGCGACCTGCTGACGGTCTGACGAATGTCCCACCTTTGTTCTTGTTTTTAGGTTTGGGTTCACGATAAACCGAAAAAGTTATCGGATGAATAACCTCCACCTGAAAGGACGCTCAATGTCTGTCGATAATGACGAACATCTCTACCGCCTGCCTCATCTATGCGCGGGCGCTAAGATTTCTCGCGGTACTCTGCTTGGCTGGGTCAAACGAGAAGACAACATCATCTTTGCCGATCTGGACCAGAAAGAAACTTCTGGCCGTGGCGGCGCGATCATTTTCTCACGGCGTCAGGCTATCCAGACGGGTCTTGTGGCCGAAGGGCAGCGCCTCGGCATGCCCGTGGCTCTCGCGGCAAAGGTTGCTGCTGGCTTTGCCTATGTCGGACGTTCCGAAATTGGTCCGCTTCCCGGCTTCGTGCCTGGGGAACTGCTCAAGGGCGGCCGTCGCACGTATCTGGTCCATTTCGATGGTTCTGAAACAGCCTCGGTGCTGGCTGGTCTCTCTGACTTGGAACTAGCTGCCGCTGCCGGTGAGCAAGACGTGTCGGCTCTCAACGCTTTCCACGTTATCAACGTGCATGCCGTTGTGCAGCGTATGGACGAGGCGCTGGAAGCGAATGTTGGCCCTCACTCTCACGATGTTGGCGGTGTGGCATGAATAGCTCTGCAACCCGCACTCTTTCCGCCGTTTTGGCGGACATGGAAGCGATCAAGGGCCAGAGCGGCCCGGAGATCGACAAGCGTTGGTCTGACCTGGAAACGGAAGCCAATGCGCTCAAGGCCCGTGAAACCCGTCAACGCGCCTTGGACGATCTAGCGCGTTCGGCACCGGGTGTTTCGCTGTCTGGCGATGCTCATTACCAGCGGGCGCGCAACAGCTTCACTCTGGTCGATGCGGTCCGTGCCCAGGTGCGCGGGATCACGGATGATGATCGGACCGGGCGTGCGCGTGAAATGTCTGCCGAGATCGAGCGTCGTACAGGCCAGAAGCCGCAGGCAGGCGGCATTCTGGTGGACCTCACGCCTAATCTGGAAACCCGAGCAACGCTGACGACTGGTGCTCAGGGGACTGCTGGTGAAGCTGCGAGCCTGATCCCGACACAACAGCGCCCGGACCAGTTCGTCAGCCTTCTGCGGGCGCGCCTGATTACACAACAGCTTGGCGCGGTCGTGCTGGATGGCCTTTCCGGCAATATCGGAATTCCCCGCCAGACGGCTGCGGCGCAGGCGGCATGGGTTGGGGAAAACCAGCCTCTTCCTGCGGGAAATCCGACCTATGACGGCATCGTCATGAGTCCGAAGACATGCGGATCAATCGCTGAAATCAGCCGAAATACGCTGATGCTTTCCAGCCCCGCCGCTCAGGAACTGGTCCAATCTGATCTGTTGGCAGTCATGGCGCAGGCGCTGGATGCTGCGGCCTTGGCAGGTGACGGCACCAATTTCACACCTAAAGGTGTCATTCCGCAGGCTGCACATAATGCCGATTACACGGCAGGAAGTTTGTCCTGGCCGGAAATTCTTGCCCGCCTAACGGATCTGGAAACGGCCAATGCGGTGCCGAATGGGTGGGCGATTGGTGCAGGTGTTCGCGCATCCTTAATGGCGACTCCGAAGGCTGCGTCGGTCGGTGCTGGGTTCATCATGGATGATGGAACGCTGGCGGGCCTACCTGCACAATGGAGCACCAACGTTCCGGCCGGTTCTCTTGTCCTGGGTGATTGGACGAACCTCCTGATCGGCATGTGGGGTGTCGTGGAAATCCTGGTCAATCCATATGCGTCCGAAGCCTTCCAGCGCGGCAACGTGCAGATCCGGGTGATCCAGAGCGCCGATGTGGCGGTTCGCCGTCCGCAGGCATTCTCGACTCTTACCCCTAAAGCTGCGGTTGGGGGCTGATCCATGCCGCGCGGGATAATGGAAATGCGCTTTTCGGCAGGTGTGACGCCTGCCGGAAATGGCCTTACTCTCCGGGGTCTGGCGGTGCCTTATGACAAGCCCGCGCAGATCGGCAATTTCTCCGAACGATTTACAGCCCATGCGCTCCGGTCGGCCTGCGATGGTCAGGACATTCTGGCGTTGCAGGATCATGATGCTGCCAAGCTGTTAGGGCGCACGCGCTCTGGCACCTTGCAACTCGAAGACCGGGCCGATGGGCTGCACTTTGCTCTTGATCTGCCAGATACCGAACGTGGCCGGGATGTGCATGCCATGGCCAAGCGTGGCGATCTTGGCGGCGTAAGCATTGGCTTTTCTGATGCTGTTGACGAATGGCACGGGCGAGAAACCCGGATCATTCACGGGGCGCGGCTGCACGAGATTTCCATCATCTCTTCGCATCCCGCCTATGCCGAAACTTTCGTGGAGCCGCGTAGTCGTCCGCTTGGTGAGATTTACCAGGTAGAGCGATACCGGGACCGCGTTCTGACGATGTTGAGGCTGTAATGGGCTTTTTCACGAATTCAACGCCTCGGAGTCGTGCGCGGAAAGAACCTGTTTTGTCGATAGAAAGCCGGGTTTCAGGCCGGTATTCTGACGGCTGGGGTTCTGTGAGCGTAGGTTTGGGGGCGACGCAGACGGCGCATGGTCCGGTGCCTGCATGGCTCTCTGAAAGCCTGTCCGCTGTTACTGCTTGCCTTGAAATCATAACCGCGTCGATTGCAAGCCTTCCTGCTTCTATCGTCGCGGATGCTGAAGATGGACGACAGGCCGCTCAGGGCACGTTGCCAGCCGTCAAACTGATCTCACGCCCGAACATAAGGCAAAGCTGGCCGTCATTCTGTATGCAGGTCGTCGCTGATTTGCAGATGCAGGGCAATTCCGTTTCTTGGATCAAGAAAGATGCGCGTGGGGCTGTCGTCAGCCTCACACCTATTCCCTGGACGTGGCTTAGTCCGCAAGTCGTTGGTGTAGGCGCGCATTCTCGGCTTGTGTTCGACCTTGTGACCTCGACGCCTGAAACTCAGCTTCTAGGTTTGCCGCCGCGTCTGCTCGATACGGAAGTGCTTCACATTAAGGCCCGGTCGGATAATGGCCTCATCGGTCGAAGCGTGCTGGCGCGGGCGGCTGGTGTCGTGCGCGAAAGCCTTGAGATGTCCAAGGTAGCGGAAAAGACCTGGCGCAACGGGATGCGGCCTTCAGGTTATCTATCGTCGCCCTCCTACCTAACAGACGAACAGCGCAAGCTGGCTAAGGCATCTCTTCTAGATTACTCCGGCGCATTGAACGCGGGCAAGGTTCCACTTCTCGAAGGTGGATGGTCGTTTAAGCAGGCCAGTTTGAACAGCGCGGATGCGGAATTTCTTTCAAGCCGCCAATTTGGCGTTGCTGAAATCTGCCGTCTGTTTCGTGTTCCAGAACCTCTGATTCAATTAGGGGACCGGCTTCCTGCGGATTTGTCGCCTTATCTGGCGGCTTTCGCTCAGCTCACGCTGGCGCCTATCGTGTCTGCGATTGAGGCTGAATTTGACCAAGCGGTCTTACCTGCCGGGTATCATCTTCTGATTGATATGGGCGGCCTATTGCGTGGCAATTATAGCGCGGTGGCAGCGGCTAACTGCGCTCAGGTGCAGAGCGGCATCATGACAGCCAATGAAGCACGCAGCGCGGTTGGCCTGTCTTCGCATGCTGATGGTGATGCATTGCGAACGGGTAGCGCACCGAACTGGCCTGCGGATGCGCCTGGTATGCCATCTCTCGCGCCGAAACCCGGTCATACTGGTGACGGTCTTCCGGCTCCTGGCACGCATCAAAATGAAGGGGCAAGCGCGTGAAATACGATCATCTCCCGCCCGGTTTGGTGCCTATTTTTCTCCGGCGATCCGCGGCGGCGGCGTTCTGGGGGGTGAGTGAATCAACCTTTGATCGGATGGTCGAGGAAGGCCATGCGCCGCGCCCGGCTCGCTTCGGCAAGATTGTCTTGTGGTTCCGGCCGGCGCTTGTGGCTTCTGCTGCGCGTTTAAGCGGCGTGAAGATGGAAACCGATAGTGCTGCAAGCCCGTCTGACGGCGGTAATGAGTGGGATGCGGTGCTGAAATGATGAAGGTCGTCCGACACTACAAATATCTCTCAGAAGATACGGATCGGCATGGAAATGTAAGGTTGTATCTGCGGCGTCCGGGTCATCGAAAGATCAGGTTACGTCAGATGCTTGGCACACCAGAGTTTGATGAAGAATACCGGCGTGCCATGGCAGGCGAGATCCAGCCTGTTCCTTCAAGGCGGGAAACGGTGGTTCCTGGAAGCCTTCGGGATCTGTGCGTCCAATACTATCAGTCGGCGGTGTTCGGTCGGCTCGACGTAAGAACTCAGTATGTTCGTAGAGGCATTCTGGACAATTTGTGCGAGCGATGTGGCGCTTTCTTAATCAGCACTCTTCAGCCAAAGCATGTCGCGGCTTTGCGAGATTCTAAAGCAGGTCGGCCGGAGGCCGGAAACGGTATTCTCAAGGCGTTGCGGGCGCTGTTTGCATATGGCGTACAGTGCGGAATGCTGGACAAGAATCCGGCGCGAGAAGTGTCTTATATTCCAAGTGCCGGAACAGGCTTTCATAGCTGGACGGCGGCGGAAATTGAGAGGTTCGAGGCCTTTTATCATATCGGCTCTCCTGCGCGTCTGGCCTTTGCTGTTCTGTTCTATACGGGCCAGCGCCGGAGCGATGCTGTGCGTCTTGGAATGAAAGATATGCGCAACGGCTCGCTGACTTTTACGCAAGTGAAAAACGGCAAGCGCAAGCCGGTGCTTCTGACGTTGCCGGTGATCCCTGAACTTCGGCGGATTATTGAGGCGACGCCAGGCGCGATGTCAGGAGAGACGTTCATTCAGGGAATAGGCGGCAAGCCTTACACTCCTGAGAGTTTCGGTAATAAATTTCGGGATTGGTGCAATGCGGCGGGGTTGCCGCAATGCTCGTCACACGGACTCAGGAAGGCGGCGGCGGTTCGTTTGGCCGAGATGGGCTGCACTGCTCATGAGATTGCTGCGGTGACGGGCCATAGGTCTCTGAAAGAGGTCCAGCGCTACACGCTTGCCGTCGATCAGAAGCGTCTAGCCGAGCGCGCATTTGCCCGAATTGTAGAAGGCGGAATGTCCCACTCAACAGGCAAAAATAGCCAGTGGGGCAAAAGTGCCACTCAAGGTATTGATTTCAAAGGAAACGGAAATGATGTGGTGCCCAAGGGCGGAATCGAACCACCGACACTGCGATTTTCAGTCGCATGCTCTACCAACTGAGCTACTTGGGCACCGAGCTTCAGGGCGGACCCCGTTGCGGAGATGGGGTTTAACTGATGATTGAGGCGGGATCAACCCTCCCTGTCGCGATATTCGTCCGGTTCTTCATCATTGTCCTGACGGAAGGACGGAACGCGGTAGGTCCCGCTGAACCAGCGGCCCAGATCGACATCCGCACAGTGGCGGGAGCAGAAAGGCCGGAACTGCGGGTCGGTGGGGCGATGGCAGATCGGGCAGGCGGCGTTGCTCATGACAGGCTCCAGCTTGCGGGTGGGGCATTGGGATCAAGGACAAGGTCCAGCGGCCGGGCGCGGCGGGATGTGAAATCCGCCAGGGCGTCGGGGTCGTTTTCCAGCGCCGTGACGAGTCCGATCGAGGCGGTCAGCGTCCGGCCGGGGCGGTTTTCGCGCAGGATCGTCCTGAGGATGGACAGTGCCTGCCCATGTGGGGAGGACAGGAGTTCATGCAAGGGGGGACGGCGGCGCGGGCGCGTCAGTTCCAGCAGGCCGGACGGTGTGGCGCCGAGGACATCCGGTTTCAGGGGATCGCCCGCCAGAGCCTCACGCAGGAAGGGGATCAGGGCAGGGCGTTTGCGCGTTTTCACTCCCGCCGGGTCTAACAGAATCGTGCCGGAAAGATTTCGCAGGCGGATCTGACGGGCCAGTTCGGGGAAGGCTGCGACATTGCCCTTGAAGTCCGGGGCGCCGGTGCTGTCGAGATCGATGGCGACGAGGGCGGGGGTCGGGAAAATGCTGGCGGTCAGGAGCCCCAGATCGGCCTCGGGGCTGCCGAGACTGTCGAAATCGGCCTCAAGCGCGCCATCGAATGCCTGCTGGCAGCGCTGAAGGCGCGGACGCAGCCGGACGGGCAGTTTTGCGGCAATGCCCGGATCGTCCACGAAAACCGGAGCCTCCGGATAGCGGTCCGCCAGTTCGTCGAGCGGGGTTGGTCCGCGTTCGAGCAGCTTGGGGCCGGAAGGGATTTCAACGGGCATGTCCGCCCGGCGCAGGCGCAGGCCCTTGCCGTTCTGGGCGGCGCGGCTGACACGCGCTGCGGTTAGAGCCCCTTCGACCAGGGTGTCGCGGGTGGAAAGAAAGCCGCTCTGGCCGTCTTCGAGCAGGACGAACGCTCCCCCCAGGGCGGGAGCAGCTTTCTGGACGCGGACGACATGCCAGTCTTCCAGACCATCCGGGCAGCCGGGACGCCAGATCGCGGCATCCAGCAATGTGTCATGGTCCGTGACGGCAATCCGCATTTCGCCCGGGGAACAGGCTGCGCGGATTTCGGTCATGCGATCCAGCCACCTGAGGGCTTGCCGACCGGCTGGCCGCGCAGGAGCTGGGCCGTTTCAAACAGGGGCAGTCCCACGACGGCGGAATAGCTGCCGCCGATCTGGCGGATATGGGCGGCCGCCGCGCCCTGGATGGCATAACCGCCCGCCTTGCCCTTCCAGTCCCCCTGCGCGATCAGGGCGTCGATCTGCGCGTCCGTCAGGCGATGGAAGATGACGGAGGTTTCCACCAGCCGCTCGCAGGGTGCGCCCTGTGGCCAGCCCGCGCTCGGGCGCAGGACCACGGCCGTCAGCACCTTGTGGCGGCGGCCCGACAGCAGCTTCAGGCAGGCACGGGCCGTCTTTTCATCTTCCGCTTTCGGCAGGATGCGCCGACCGACCGAAACCACGGTATCCGCGCCGATGACCAATGCCGCATCCGTGCGCTGCGCGGCCACATGCTCCGCCTTCTGGCGGGCGAGACGCTGCGCGAGCGGACGCGGCAGTTCACCGGGGCGCGGTTCTTCGTCGATATCGGCGCTCACGACGGCGTCGGGCACGATGCCGATCTGTTCCAGCAGGCTCAGGCGGCGCGGGGAGGCGGAGGCCAGAACGAGCTTCGGACGGTCCAAAAGGCCGGATGACCCTTCTGCGGAAGACGGGGATGCGGTCATGCGGCGGACTGTCTTACTTGAATCGGAACGTGATCCGGCCCTTGGACAGGTCGTAGGGCGTCATTTCGACGTTGACGCGGTCACCGGCCAGAACGCGGATGCGGTTCTTGCGCATCTTGCCGCTCGTATGGGCGAGGATGGTGTGCTCGTTGTCGAGCGTGACGCGGAACATGGCGTTGGGGAGCAGTTCCATGACGGTGCCGGTAAACTCGATCAGGTCTTCTTTTGACATGTGAATCCTTGCTTCAGGGACAGGGTAATGATCTGCGCGCGGCAGTGGCTCCGGTGCGGAGCCAGAAAATCCAGCCCGCTATGTGCGGACTGTCAGACGAAAGGTCAAGCGCGACCGGCCCCTGTCCCGGGATTCTTGCGGTTTTTATGCTGGCCCGGCGTGGTTTTCAGGAGGCTTTGCCAACACCCTGCGCTCCGGCCTGAGCCGCCGCCCGGGCGGCCATCTTTTCCTCTTCGGTCCAGACGCGGCGCTCGCGCACCTTCTGCGGCTTGACCTGCTTGACTGGACCACCCCCGAGCACGGGCGGGCGCAGGGTGGAGTTCCGCGCCTCTTCCGAGTGCCATTCATGGCTGTCATGAACGTCCAGCGTCCGGCCGATCTCGCGCTCCACGGCATGCAGCCAGGCGCGCTGTTCGGCATCGCACAGCGTGATGGCAAAACCGCTGCGGCCCGCGCGGCCCGTGCGGCCGATCCGGTGCACATAGCTCTCCGGCAGGCTCGGCAGATCGTGGTTGATGACATGCGTGACCGTATCGACGTCAATGCCGCGCGCGGCGATGTCGGTCGCCACCAGAACCTGCACCTCGCCTTCGCGGAAGGCGTTCAGAGCGCGCTCGCGCTGGCCCTGCGACCGGTTGCCGTGCAGGGCCTCGGCCGTGATTCCGGATTCCGTCAGAAAGGTGCAGACCTCGTTGGCGATGTTCTTCTGCAATGTGAAGACAACGGCCTGACCGATGCCCGGCGTCTGAAGCTGCGCCAGAAGAGCCGCCTTCTTGTCGGAGGCATTCAGGAACATGACCGACTGCGCGATCCGGTCCACCGTGCTCGATGGCGGTGCGATCTCGACCTTTGCCGGGTCACGCAGAAGGCTCTCGACGAGGGCTGCGATGGATTTCGGCATCGTTGCGGAAAACAGCACCGTGTGCCGGTCTGCGGGGAGTGTTGCGACGATGCGCTCGATCGGCTTGGCAAAGCCCATGTCCAGCATCTGGTCGGCTTCATCCAGCACCAGCGCCTCAAGCTGAGAGAGGTCGCACAGGCCCTGTTCGATCAGGTCCAGCAGACGGCCCGGTGCGGCGACGATGATGTCCACGCCGTCTTCGAGCGCCTTGACCTGATGCACCTGACTGACACCACCGAAAATCGTGGTGACGCGCACTGGCTGGTGACGGCTGAAGCTTTCGAACCCGTCCGCGATCTGGGAGACCAGTTCGCGTGTCGGTGCGAGAACCAGAACGCGCGCGCCGTTCTTGGGCGCGGGGCGGGGCGTTGCGGCGAGCCGGTGCAGCAGGGGCAGCGCGAAAGAGGCCGTCTTGCCGGTGCCTGTCTGGGCCAGGCCGAGCAGATCGCGGCCTTCAAGAAGCAGCGGGATGGACCGGGCCTGAATGGGCGTAGGCTTGACGTAACCCGCTTCGTCCAGCGCGCGGAGAAGCGTGGGCGCCAGGGCGAGATCGGCAAAAGTCACGTCAGAAGGCGTAGCGGAAGTCGGGGACATGATGAAACGGCGCCTCCGGCGCTGAGTAGAGCTGCGCCTGATCGGGCTTCGCGGATTCAGAAAACGGGCTTGTACGAATGATGCTGCCCGCGGTCAACGTAATGAAAGAGCGTGCCGGCCCGGTTTGTCAGGAGAGTTTTGAAATATCGCGCATGGCTACGACCAGAGACATGTGTGACGCCAGAAGCCGCTGCGGCAGCGTGGGCAGATAGATCCGGATGGCCTCAAGGCGTTTGGACTCCGGAAGTGCCGCGAAGGGTGGCCGCGATCCCGGGCCCTCACTGCCCGCATCGTAGCTTTTGGCGATTGCGGCAAGGAGGGAGGCGGGGACCGAGGCGAGAAGGGCTCTCTGCGCGGGATTCAGAAGCCGGTCCCGCAGGGGGCCGGAGAGCGTGCGCTCTTGCGCTATTTTCGGGGGCTCGTAAGGCTTGAGCTGGCTCAGCGGAAACTCGATCTCCACGCCATTGGCCTGCTCCACATAGCCGGTGGTGCCGTCGATATCGACCAGCCTGCCGTCATGCGTGCCCTTCAGGTCCGAAACACGATCACCGATCGACAACTGGGCCATGACTGATTTCTCCTTCTCAGGACGGAGCCTAAAGTAATTCCGGATCGTGGGTGAAAACTTTCTGCGTCCTTTGCCTGATTTCAGATCCGAAAGGCGTATGCGAGCGTCGTGCGGACTGCATCAGCGCTGTGGTCATAGGAGAAGGGAGCGAAAAACCACAGGTTGAGGTTCATGAAACTGTCACATCCCCCTCCCTGCTGAATCCGTTATCAGCCCTTGTCCCGGACGCCGCCATGACTCCTTGGTCGGAACTGATCGGGAAAACTGGCTCAGGACCGGCAATTAAGGAAGCACCCGCATTTCAGTATGGTACGACCTTTGGTTATGACGGGATCAGGAAACGGTGCATGTGCGCGGTGGAGAATGAACGCGTTTCCTGTGAGGAGCGTGATGCGGACCATCCGGTGTGTCAGTGCAGTCCTTGGCCTGACGGTGTTCGGCGCCGGTTGTGAGGCGCAATCCTCACCTGTATCGCCTTTGGTGTCTCAGGATGTCTGTGACCCCGCGCCGGATGGTCGCAATCCCTGCCCCCAGATCTTTCATCGTCCCAGACAGGCACCTCTGTCGCAGATGGCGCAGATCGGGCGCATGCTGTTTTACGACAGGGCGCTTTCGGGTTCGGGTAAACTGTCCTGCGCGTCCTGTCATGATCCGGCGAACCATTACGGGCCGACGGGCGATGCGTCCGTTTTCGAAGGCGGGGCGGATCTGCACCGGCAGGGGCGGCGCGCAATTCCCACGCTGACCTATCTGGAGCGCATGCCGCCGTTCAGTATCGGGCCGGATCTGGGAGATGACGATGTTGCACCGCGCGTCATCAGTGTGCCGAGTACGGGAAACCGGCGTGGCAGCAAAAGCGCTACGGATACGGCGTCATCCGCCGCGCATATCGTTCCACAGGGCGGATTTTTCTGGGATGGTCGGGTCGATACGCTTCAGCAACAGGCTGGAGGCCCCCTTTTTGACCGTGATGAAATGGCATCCACGCCGGAGCGCGTCACCGCGCGGCTGAACATGGCGCCTTACCGTGAGGCCCTTCTTGCATTGGCTGGTGCGCGCGGAGAGACGAATCCTGCCTTCCTGCGGGAAGAGGCGCTGTTCGCGATTGGGCGCTATGAGCTGGAAGACCGTCATTTTCACGAATATTCCAGCAGGTTTGATGCCTGGCTGGAAGGGAAAGCCCGGTTCACGCCGCTCGAACGCGAGGGATATCTTCTGTTCAACGATCCGCGGAAAGGCAACTGTGCGGCGTGTCACCTTGATCACATCACTCGCGATGGTCTGCCGCCGCTTTTCACCGATCATCAGTATGAAGCGCTGGGTGCCCCGCGCAACATGGCGATCAGCCGCAATGCCGTCGCCAGCTATGACGATCTCGGGGTGTGCGACAGTCGGCCCGACGGTCGGAAAGCCTTTGCGGCTTATTGCGGAATGTTTGTGACACCGACCCTGCGCAATGTCGCGACGCGTCATGTCTTTTTTCATAACGGTGTTTTTCACACGCTCGAAGCTGTTCTGGATTTTTATGTGCTCCGGGATCTTCAACCTGAGAAGTTCTATCCCCGCGCACCAGATGGGAACATCGAGGTGTATGACGATATCCCGGAAAAATACCGCTCCAATCTTGACACGATAGACGCGCCGTTTGACCGCAGGCGCGGAGAGACGCCCGCATTAACCGAAAGCGAACGCCGCGCGATCATCGCGTTTCTTGGCACGTTGACAGACGCGGATGCTCCGGCTCCTGCGGCGGACGCCGTCACGGGACAGACAGGGAAGCGACAGGATGGATGACATGTTCCACAAGCCGGAAACATCAGGACGGACGAAGGGCGTGGTGTTCAGGGTTTTTGTCAAACCGGTTGATCGTAGTGAGGAAAGGTTCCGTGAGGTGTTCATGAAGAGCGTACAACGAGCAAAATCCGGCCTGGCAGTCCTTCTGTCCGGCTCCATTCTTTTTCCATCCATGGGGCTGGCGGCGTCTCCCCCTGCGGCAGGGTCCTATCAGACTGCGACGCCCATCAAGCATGTCGTGGTGATATTTCAGGAAAACCGTTCATTCGACCATTATTTCGCAACTTATCCCAGAGCGGCGAATGTGAGCGGTGAACCTGCTTTCACGGCATTGGCTGATACGCCTTTCGTCAACAATCTCACGAGCGCCAATCTCCTTGCGAGCAATCCGAATTCCGGTCCGGCGAACGGAGCCGGAGCAGCACTTCCGTTCCGTCTCGATCGGACGCAGGCGAATACCGCGGATCAGAACCATAGCTATACGCCGGAACAGCAGGCTTACGATGGCGGAAAGATGGATCTATTTCCAAAATATACCGGATCTGCCTCATCTGGCAGTGAGGGTGCTTTCGGGACGAAAGGCCAGGTGCTGGGGTATTTTGACGGCAACACGGTCACCGCACTCTGGAATTACGCCCAGCATTACGCCATGAGCGACAATAACTGGAGCGATACGTACGGCCCGTCCACGCCAGGTGCGCTTGAGGTTGTGGCCGGCCAGACCAATGGTCTTCAGCCCATCGCGGGCAATATGCTCGGGAGTGCCTACATCCATGACGGGCAGGGCGGATATACCCTGATTAACGATGAGGATCCGGCTTACGACAGGTGCTCGACCCCGTCACAGGTGCGGATCAATGCCAAAAATATCGGCGATCTGCTGAATGAGAAGGGGATCTCCTGGGGTGGTTTCATGGGCGGCTTCGACCTGACGCTCACGAACGCGAATAACACCACAGGATGTCGTCGCAGTACCTATTCCGAGACGGTGGGAACCCGCACGGATTATGTTCCGCATCATGCCTGGTTCCAGTATTTCGCAAGCACGTCCAACCCGACGCATGCCCGGCCGAACTCCACGGCTTCGATCGGTTTCAGCACGATCCCAGGAACCTCGACGCGGGACCCAGCCAACCATCAGTATGATATCAAGGATTTCTATACGGCCGTGAAGGCGGGAAATTTCCCTGCGGTCTCCTATATCAAGATGCCCGCCTATCAGGACGGTCATCCTGGCAACTCGGACCCGCTGGATGAACAGAGCGGGATCGTGACGCTCGTCAACTTCATCCAGAGCCAGCCGGAATGGGCCAGCACGGCGATCATCATCGATTATGATGACTCCGATGGCTGGTATGACCATGCGTTCCACAAACCGCTCCGGGGCTCGTTCGACAGCACCGCCGACCAGCTCAACGGCGCCGGAATCTGCGGAATCGTGGGGTCTGCTCCGAAAGGTGTGGCGGGCAAGCCGGTCAATGGACGTTGCGGGCCGGGGACGCGCATCCCGCTCATCGTGATCTCTCCGTATGCCCGCCGGAACTTCGTCAGTCATGACCTGACGAGTCAGGCTTCCGTGGTGCGCTTCATCGAAGACAACTGGCTGGGCGGAAAGCGCCTTGGTGGCGGCTCGTTTGATGCGGCTTCGGGCCAGATCAATATGATGTTCGACTTCACGCAGACGCCGAACACCACGCCTCTGGTCCTGGACCCGGATACGGGTTCGCTCCGGTAAAGCGGAATGTGCCGGGAGGTGTCAGAACCGCCCGGCTGGAGGCTGGATCAGTTCTTTTCCAGCCGGACCGACAGGCTGAGCGCATGGGCGTCCAGTCCTTCGGCCTTTGCCAGCGCCACCCCGGCCGGGCCGATCCGGCGCAGACCGGCTTCATCGGTTTCGATGGTGGTGGTGCGCTTGATGAAGTCGAACACCGACAGGCCGGAGGCGAACCGCGCCGTTCGGCTGGTCGGCAGGACGTGGTTCGGGCCGCCGACATAATCGCCCACGGCTTCGGGGCAGTAGCGGCCCATGAAGATCGCGCCCGCATGGCGGATCATGGCCGAGAAGTCGCGCGGCGCGTCGAGCATGACTTCCAGATGTTCAGGTGCCAGTGCGTTGACGATCTCGGCGGCTTCCTCAAGCGAGCGCACGATGATGACCGCACCATGATCGTCCCAGCTTTTCGTGGCGATGGCGGCGCGGGGCAGCGTTTTCAGTTCCGTGCGGACGGCTTTGGCGGCGCGATCGGCAAAGTCGGCATCCGTCGTAATGAGGATGGCCTGGGCCTGCTCGTCATGCTCGGCCTGTGCGAGCAGATCGAGGGCTACGAGACGGGGATCGTTCTGCCCGTCGGCCACGACCACGACTTCGGACGGCCCGGCGATGCTGTCGATGCCGACATGTCCGAAGACCTGCCGCTTGGCTTCCGCGACATACGCATTGCCCGGCCCCACGATGCGGTCCACCGGGGCGATGAGGTCTGTGCCGAACGCCATGGCGCCCACGGCCTGCGCGCCACCGATCCGGTAGATTTCCGTGACGCCACAAAGCTGCGCTGCCGCGAGAACCAGCGGGTTCAGCACGCCGCCCGGAGATGGCACACACATGGCCAGCCGCTTCACGCCGGCCACGCGGGCGGGCAGGGCGTTCATCAGCACGGAAGACGGATAGGCCGCCTTGCCGCCCGGAACATAAAGTCCGACCGCATCCAGCGGGGTCCAGCGCATGCCGAGGCGGATGCCGTCTTCGTCCGTGAAGTCCAGATCCTTTGGCATCTGGGCAGCATGGAAGGTTTCTATCCGGCGTGCGGCGATGCGCAGGGCATCCATCAGGTCCGCCGGGACGCGCGCGGCTTCGGAGGCGATTTCTTCGGCGCTGATCCGCAGCTTTTCAGCCGGCAGTGTCAGGCGATCAAACCGGGCGGTATAGTCGCACAGGGCCTCGTCGCCCCGGCTGCGGACGTCTGCGAGGATCGCACGGACCGGTTCGGCAACACTGCGCTCGTCGCTTCCACGGGCGGCGAGCAGCGTGGCGAAGTCTGCGGAAAAACCGGCTGCGGACGTATCGAGGCGTTTCATCAGACCGCACCCTCCGTGGCGAGGGCTGTACGGAAGCGCTCGATCAGGGCACTGATCTCTTCAGGCCGGGTCTTGAGCGCGACGCGGTTGACGATCAGTCGGCTCGTGACATGGGCGATGGTCTCGGTTTCCATCAGGCCATTGGCGCGCAGGGTGGAGCCGGTATCGACCAGATCGACGATGACGCTCGCCAGATCCAGCGTCGGCGCGAGTTCCATTGCACCGTTCAGATGCACGATCTCGGCGTTGATGGCGCGGGATGCGAAATGGCGACGGGCGATGGTCGGGTATTTCGTGGCGACCCGCAGGCGGGACTGACCGTCGGACGGGTCCTCGGTCATGGTTTTTGGACGCGCCACACAGATGCGGCAGCCGCCGATCCCCAGATCGAGCGGGGCATAGATGTCCGGATAATCGAACTCCATCAGCACGTCCGCGCCGCAGACGCCGATATCGGCACCACCATAGGCCACGAAGGTCGCGACATCGAAGGAACGGACGCGCACGACGTCCAGATTGGGATCGGAAGTTCCAAAGCGCAGGCGCCGGCTGCTTTCGGTCAGGCAGTCGGGATCAGGTTCGATACCCGTGCGCGTCAGGACCGGAGCGAGCGCCTTGAGGATGCGGCCTTTCGGAAGGGCGAGGATCAGTGGCGTGTGATGATGCGCGGTCACGTCCGTTCCGTTCCGGTTTACGATCGGGGGGTCGGTCTGGAGCGCTGTCATGCGACGTCTGATCCTTGGCTGTCCGCAGGCACTGGGAACGGCAGCGCATATCACGAAGCCGGCGTCTTCCCAAGCCTTGCGCGGTTTCAAACGGCTCCAATGAGGCTTTGACGCGGAATCTTCTTGACGGATGTTCTGAAAGCAGATCAGTTTTGTATGCATGTCTGCTGACATAAAAACATACCTCTTCCCCACCCCGCTTTCGGACGCCAGCGCCTTGCCGCTGCGCGTGCAGATCCGCGAGCGCGTGCTGGCCGCCATCGGTTCGGGGCTGCTGAAGCCCGACGACCGCCTGCCGACGATGCGCGCGCTCGCCGTTCATCTGCGGGTGGATCTCAACACCGTCCAGCGGGCCTATGCGGAGCTTGAGCGGCTGGGCGCGATCCGGACACTGCGGGCCCGGGGCAGTTTCGTCAGCGACACGCCGCCACACCCGGACGGCGCGCTCAAAGCGGCGGAAGCCCGGGCGCTCGCGGCCTCCACCATCGCCCGCAGTCAGGCCGCGGGTCTTGATCCCGAAGCGGTCGTCATTGCCATGCGCGATCTTCTCGCTCTGCCTCCCGCCCCCTCCGAGCCCGAGAGCGGCTCTGCCAAAGGCTGATGTCCATGCCGGATTTTCCCGTCCTTCCTTCCATGTCGCTGGTGCCGTCCATGAATCGGAAACTGCCCCTCAACACGATTTCCGCCTCCATTGCGGGGGCTATCGTCCTGATCTCGGCCGGACTGACGGCTCTGACGCGGCAACCCGGCTGGGTCATCGGTGGCTTCGTGCTGGCGGTGCTCGTGCATATGTCGCTCCGGATGTGCAATTCCTGGCAGCGTGTTCTCGTTTTGCGGGCGGGAAAAATTCAGGGACTGCGAGGTCCGGGCCTGTTCCTGATCGTGCCGTTCCTCGATCAGATCGACGCCGTCGTGGACCAGCGTATCCGCACGGTGCCCGTCCATACGCGCCAGACCCTGACGCGCGATACGACGCCGGTGGATGTGGATGCGGTCGTGTTCTGGATGGTGCATGATCCGCTGCGGGCCATCACGGAACTCGACAATTATGAAAGCTCGGTCTCAATGGTTGCGCTCACGACGCTGCGCGAGGTTGTCGGCAGTTCGGATCTGGCCACGCTGCTGGAGGACCGCCGCCGCATTGACGGGGAACTGCGCGACCTCATCGAAAGCAAGACGCGCGAATGGGGCGTTACGGTTCAGGCTGTCGAGATCCGTGACGTGCAGCTCCCCGACAGCCTTCAGGACGCCATGAGCCGTCAGGCACAGGCCGAGCGCGAACGTGCTGCCCGCGTTACGCTGGCTTCGGCGGAGCGGGACGTGGCGCACGAACTGGCGCAGGCGGCCAAGACTTACGAAGCCTCGCCGATCGCGCTCCAGATCCTTCAGATCAACCGTATTTTTGAAATGAACAAGAACCGCGGCACCACCATCCTGATGCCGACCACCATGGCGGATGCCATGACATCCGCGACGGCCTTCGCCGCCGCGATGCAGACCGTCCAGCCGGATGCGGGTGCCCCGGCGGCCGAGAGTGAGGTCAGCGGCTGAAGCTGGCGACCATGTCCAGCAGGTTGCGCTGACGTCGCGTGGCAAGCCGCGCGGCCGTGAGCACGGAACGGGCCTGCGAAATGGCAGTGTCGAGGTCCGAGTTGATGATCGTGTGATCGAACTCGGACCAGTGGGAAATCTCGTCCAGCGCGGCCTTCATGCGTCTGGCGATTTCTTCCGGATGGTCCGAAGCCCGCTTGTTCAGCCGGCGCTCCAGCTCTTCCAGTGAGGGCGGCAGGACGAACAGGCTCACCACATCATCGGGCAGGGCGGCGCGCAGAAGGCGATGACCCTGCCAGTCGATGTCGAACACCATGTCATGCCCGGCATCCAGCGCTTCCTCGACCGGCGCGCGCGGCGTGCCATAGCCCCGGCCGAACACTTCCGCCCATTCCAGAAGTTCGCCATCCGCGGCCATGCGGCGGAACTCGGTGATGTCCCGGAAATGGTAATGCACACCCTCGACTTCGCCCGGACGGGGCCCGCGCGTCGTGACCGAGACGGAATGGCGCAGCGTGGGCTCCGAAGCGCGCAGGGCATTGGCAATGGTGGACTTGCCCGCGCCAGACGGGGCCGAGATCACCAGACAGACGCCACGGCGGGGCAGTTGGGTCATGGGGTGTCTCCTTGGAATAATGAACCGGACGGAAATGTTCTGCCGAAGCGTCTAGCGTGAAAGGGGCTGTTCTGGCCAGATATTCGGAGCCTGCTCAGGGCTCTGCCCTGAAACCCGCCAAAGGCCGGGGGCCTTTGGAAACCGCTTTATTTGGAATCGGGATCAAAGGGGCGAGCCCCTTTGTGGGGTGCGGGGCAACGCCCCGATCCTCAAGGCTCGGACTGAAGCTGCGCGACGATGGCACTGCTGATCGTCCTGCGCGTCGGGCCACCCAGAACATGGCCGAGCGGCGCCAGCACTTCGATATGGTCACAGACGATCTTGAAGACCGCGAGCATCGGCACGGACAGGAACGCGCCCGAAATGCCCCACATCCAGTCCCAGAACAGCAGCGATCCCATGACGAAAACGGGATTGAGGGTGAAGCGCCGGGCCAGCAGCATGGGCGTGATGGTTTCGCCTTCCAGCACATGGATCAGCAGATAGATCGACGGCGGCAGGAGCGCGTAAAGTAAGGACGGAAAGCTGAACAGGCCAACCACGAAATAGACCACCACACCCGTCAGCGGCCCGATAATGGGAATGTAGTTCAGCAGGAAGGCCAGCACGCCCCACAGAAGCGGGTTGGGCATGCCGGTGGCCCAGCACTGGATCATGTTCACCAGCCCCACACCCAGATTCATCATCGTGATCGTCACGAGATAGAGCGAGACGTTCTGCTCGATCTGGGTGGCCATCTCCACGAGGCGGCGCTTCTTGGCGTAGGTCGGCATGATCTCGACGCAGCGGCGCAGAAGCGTGTCGCCTTCCGTCATGAGGAAGAACAGCATCAGCAGCATCGAGAAAAAGCCGCCCGCCAGTTCGCGCGTTCCGGCCAGGACGGAGGAGCCGAGGCGGGAAAGGGCCGTTTCTCCCCCGATCGTCCCGCCCACACCGTGCGTGGTGTGCGTGCTGCCCGAATGGCCGCTGAACATGGCGGAAAGGCGCATATAGTCGCGCTGGGCCACGTCGATCGGCCCTCTGAGCAGGGCCAGCTTGCTTTGAAGGGCAGGGAGCGTCTGTGGCGCGCGCGTGATCCAGCCGGCGGCCGGGACGGAAATGGTCGTGGCGATTCCGCCCACGATTCCGAACATCATGACGATCAGCATGAGGGCCGCCAGATGTCGGGGCAGGTGCAGGCGCTGTGTCAGAAATCGCATGGGTGCGATCATGAGCAGGTTCAGGACGAGCGCGAAGACGAAAGGCAGCAGGATGGGCGCGGTGAAATACAGCGAATAGAATACGGCCAGAATCGTCAGGATCAGCACGCACATATCGCGGATGTTCAGGTGTTCGCGCAGGAGATTCCGGTCGAGGGTCGGGTCCGGAAAATCACCGTCTGGCAACAGTCTTTCTCCCGGTGTTCCGGAGGCGGAAGGGCTGTCGCTACAGGCAGGGTCGGCGGAAGACGCGGTGGGACGGCCGGACATGTTTTTTTTGCCTGCAACGGAGACGGAGCATGCGGACCAAAACGATCCGCGAAAGGACACAGTTGCGTGTTCTGCCCAAAAACCCCCTTGAACTCCAGTGCCATCCGGTCACTAAATCATGAGGTGCGCCTGCGGATGCGACTGGATTATTGTCTGTTGCGTTCGCTGGTTATCGGAGACCAAGGAGAAAAATCATGGCCTGGAACACACCGAAAGTTACCGAAATCCCGCTGGGCGCAGAAATCAACTCGTATGTCTGCGGCGAGAAGAAATAAGCTGCTTTCCCAGGGACCCGTCCTTGAGGAATAATGGCACGGCCGCTCCCCCATGGAGCGGCCGTTTTCGTTCATGGGTGCCCTGTGGTGCCCCAGCCAGACGGTTTGTGATAAAATGATTGATGTCATCGTGCTCGGCGCGGCGGCAGGGGGCGGTTTTCCGCAGTGGAACTCCGCGGCGCCCGGCTGTGTGGCCGCCCGCACGCGACAGGGCGCGAAAGCCCGGACCCAGGCCTCCATCGCCGTCAGCGCCGACGGAAAGCGCTGGTTCATTCTCAACGCCTCGCCTGATCTGCGCCAGCAGATCATCGATACGCCAGCCCTGCATCATCAGGGCAGCCTGCGTGGCACGCCCATTCAGGGCGTTGTCCTGACCTGTGGCGAGATCGATGCCATAACCGGGCTTCTGACCTTGCGTGAGCGTGAGCCTTTCACGCTGATGGGGAGCGAATCGACCCTTCAGCAACTCGCGGAAAATCCGATTTTCGGCGCACTCGATCCCGACATCGTGCCGCGTGTCCCGCTCATTCTCGATGAAGCCACGTCCCTGATGAACAAGGACGGGATTCCGTCCGGGCTTTTGCTTACCGCGTTCGCCGTTCCGGGCAAGGCTCCCCTCTACGCCGAAGCCTCCGGCTCACGCCCGGACGAGACTCTGGGCCTGTCCATTACGGATGGTCGCAGGACACTGCTCTTCATTCCCGGCTGCGCGCAGATCACGCCGGAGATCGTCGAACGGGTGGCCGCCGCCGATCTCGTCTTCTTTGATGGAACGCTATGGCGGGATGACGAGATGATCCGCGCCGGGCTGAGCCCGAAGAGCGGACAGCGGATGGGGCATGTGTCCGTGAATGATGCCGGCGGGCCGGTCGAATGTTTCACGACATGCGAAAAACCTCGCAAGGTCTTGATTCATATCAACAACTCCAACCCAATTCTGTTCGAAGACAGCCCCGAACGCAAAGACGTCGAACGCGCCGGATGGACGGTTGCGGAAGACGGCATGACTTTCAGACTGGACACACCATGACGCTCCTCACACCTGACCAGCTTGAAGCACAGCTTCGCCAGATCGGGGCTGAGCGGTATCACAACCGGCACCCGTTCCATCGCAAGCTGCATGACGGCAGGCTCGACAAGGCTCAGGTTCAGGCCTGGGCGCTGAACCGCTATTATTATCAGGCCCGCATCCCGGCCAAGGATGCGACACTTCTCGCACGCCTTCCGACGGCCGAACTGCGCCGCGAATGGCGTCGCCGGATCGAAGATCATGACGGCACGGAACCCGGGACGGGCGGTGTCGCGCGCTGGCTGATGCTGACGGATGGTCTGGGGCTGGATCGGGACTATGTGGAAAGTCTTGACGGCCTGCTCCCGGCCACACGCTTTTCAGTCGATGCCTATGTGAACTTCGTGCGGGACCAGTCGATTCTGGCGGCCATTGCGTCATCGCTGACGGAACTGTTCTCGCCGACGATCATCAGCGAGCGTGTGTCGGGCATGCTGCGACACTACGACTTCGTGTCGGAAAAAACGCTGGCCTATTTTACGCCCCGCCTGACGCAGGCCCCCCGGGATTCCGATTTCGCGCTGGCCTATGTGCGCGAAAACGCCCGTACGCCCGAGCGGCAGAAAGAGGTTTTGGGGGCGCTCGAGTTCAAGTGCTCCGTCCTGTGGACGATGCTGGATGCGCTCGACTACGCCTATGTGGAAGGCCATATTCCGCCAGGCGCTTTCGTTCCATGACGGAAGCCCCCCATACCGTAACGGAGGAGACGGTTCTCTCCTTTGCCCGCGGCTACCGGCTCCAGCACGATCGCGTTCGGGACCTGTGGATTGTGCAGGCGCCTGAAAAAGCATTTGTGATTGAGGGCGCCGCGCCGCATATTCTGCGGCTGCTGGATGGGAAGCGCAGCGTCGGCGACATCATCCAGCAGCTTGCACTAGAGTTTTCCGCCCCGCGTGAGGTCATTGCGAAGGATGTCCTCGCGCTTCTTTCTGAACTGACAGAAAAGAACGTCCTGCACACATGACATTGCCTTCGCCGCCGATGAGCCTTCTGGCTGAACTGACGCATCGATGCCCACTCGCCTGCCCCTACTGCTCCAATCCGCTTGAACTCGAGCGAAAAACCGCGGAGCTGGACACTGCCGACTGGCGTTCCGTACTGGAGCAGGCGGCTGAACTTGGCGTCCTGCAGGTTCATTTCTCCGGTGGCGAGCCCATGGCCCGGCCTGATATGGTCGAACTGGTTTCTGTCGCGCGCAGACTGAACCTCTATTCCAATCTGATTACGTCCGGGGTGCTGCTGGATGAACCGAAACTGGAGGCCCTGGACAGGGCGGGGCTGGATCACATCCAGCTCTCCTTCCAGGACGTGACCGAAGCAGGCGCCGAGCGTATTGGCGGGCTCAGGAGCGCGCAGGCCCGCAAGATCGAGGCTGCGCGCCTCATTCGCGCCTCCGGCATTCCGATGACGCTCAATTTTGTCGTTCACAGGGAAAATATCGCCCGTATCCCCGAGATGTTCACTCTTGCGCGGGAACTCGGGGCGGGGCGGGTGGAGATCGCGCATACCCAGTATTATGGCTGGGGGCTGAAAAACCGCGATGCGCTTCTCCCCAGCCGGGAACAGCTGGAAGAATCGACGCGCGCCGTGGAAGCGGAGCGCGCGAAGGGGGACCTGTCCATCGATTATGTCACACCGGACTATCATGCGGACCGGCCCAAACCCTGCATGGGGGGCTGGGGCCAGCGTTTCGTGAATGTCACGCCTTCGGGACGGGTACTGCCCTGCCATGCGGCTGAAACCATCCCGGATGTCGCATTCCCCAACGTGCGGGATGCGAGCCTGTCCGAGATCTGGAACTGCTCGCCCCTGTTCAACATGTTCCGCGGGACGAACTGGATGCCCGAGCCCTGTCGGTCGTGCGAACGCAAGGAAAAGGACTGGGGTGGATGCCGCTGCCAGGCACTTGCGCTTACGGGAAATGCGGCAAATGCCGATCCGGTCTGTAGCCTGTCGCCATTTCACGACATTGTAGAAGGGGTTGCGACCGGACTGTCGGAAAAGCCGGAACTTCTGTACCGGCGTTTCTGACTGGCGGAACGGGTCAGTTTGCGAGAGTATTGTTCTGGCTGTCAGTCCATTTTGCTGCTGAAGCGTGCCAGTAGACTTCGACGCCTGTGATGCTGTTCAGTTTGCAGTCCGAGCACCACAGGTGATTGCCATCCGTCTCGTTGGCGGTGGGCAGGGATGCCAGGGTATATGACGCCTGACGGAACGCGCCACCATCAGCAGTGTCCGTCGTCGTGTTCCAGTTTCCGTGCCCGTCCGCGTGCAGCCCCGAGAGATTCCCTGTCGTGCTGAAATTGCTGCTGCTGGAACCTCCGGAGCTTTCCAGGTCGCCGGATGCGGCCAACGCTACCCCGGCCCCGACATTTGTACACAGGGCCATCATGTAACTTCCGGGAGCGCACCATCCGGCCTGGAGATTATTCGAGAGGGTAGCCGCCTTGATGTAGAAGGTATGGCCGTTTTCAAGGTAGCTGTCGGAAGCCACATCCAGACCGTTGGAGATGGCGACGGATCCGTTGCCATTAACCCGGAAGCCACAGGCGGACGCGTACCCGCAGATTGACAGGCTGCCGTAATTGCCTGCGACATTCCATTCCAGGTCGGCCTGTTTGGAGCCTCCCGGATCTCCTGCCACCTGAGGATCTCCGTCCACGGAAGGCCCCAGATGTACAACGCTCTGCTGCCAGCCCGCAGTAGCGGACGGGTTGCCGAAGGCGTTCCACAAAAGGAAGCGCATCTTGTTGGCGGAACTGACCCACTGGTCCCATTCCTGATAGATCTGGGCCGTGTTCGTGGATGAGATGGACTGATTTTTCGTGGAAGGGACAGAAATATTGTCGCCGTCGATCAGCCAGTTTCCGCTTCCACCATCGAACTGAAGGTGGTGATTGATGTTGCCGCCCAGAAAGATCTGGCGACTGTCGGTTGTCAGGGCCGCAGGCTGATTGCCCGCGTTCATGCTGATGCCCTGCCAGTCGATGGAATTGGCTGGAGCCGTTCCGTTGATGATGTCCAGATCGATTTCAGTAGGTGTGATCTGATGAATCAGGGACTGGTTTGTCGTGGAGGGCGTCAGATCGGCCGCATTGAGGCTGAAGAACAGGTTGTTTCCAAAAGCACTTCCCGCAGCACCTCCACCGAGAAAGACCGTCGGGGCTGAGCGCGCACTCCAGACGGTATCAAGCGTTTCTGTCTGGGGAATCTGGCCACTGGCCTTGGTCCCGATTCCGGGAACGTCCCAGGCGTAGACGCTGATTGATGTGGCACCGGTCGCCGGCTGCGCGCTTACAAACCCCGCATAGAGATTTTTCGGAGAAAGCTGTCCTGCCGTCGCTGTTGGCGTCAGGGCCGGATTGGGGCTGTTCGTCGTGATGTACATATTGGGGTGGATCTGTGCGGCCTGAGCCGCAGTCAGTGGCGTCGCAAGCTGCACGGAGGCTGCCGTATAGCCTGTTGCCGTCAGGATGAGGCGTGCTGGCATGTTGCTGACGAGAATACAGTTCGCAACGGTGTCATAGCCGCCAACGCCGACCACGGCGGCCGCCCCCACGCGGGGGTCCTGCTCGGAAATCGGATACTGCGAGTTATAGACAGATCCGGTCATGGCCACACCCACGCCACATCCGGTTGAATAGGGACCGTAAGGATCGCTCTGGACCAGAAGGGAGCGGGGCATATAGGTGCCGTTATTTTCGCCGGTCTTCACCTGTCCGCCGAAAAGCGCGCTTTCGTAGCCCTGAGCATAGGCATCGACTGACTGGACATTTTTCTGCCAGGCGCCCAGCCAGTCGGCTCCTGATGTCAGAGGGCTGGTGACATCTCCCCATGAGTCGAGTCCGGCAACGCCATTGGCTACGCTGATGGCGGATTTCTGGAGATAGCTCTCAAGGGTGCTGTCAGTTGCGGTGGCCGTGCAGGGGAGGGGATGGTTGTCTGCATCAAGTCCGCAGGTCTGAACGGAGACCGTCGTGGCATGCCACTGTCCGGTCAGATCCTGATAGGCTCCTACGACCGGCTTTCCTGTCGCATCAAGAGTCGAAGTAATATTAACGGTATGGTACTGGTTGTCGGTAGCGCGATAGGTCTGTGGGATTACGTCCGATGCCAGGGCCGGACTGGACAGCAATGCGCAAAAGAAAATTAATTTCTTCAACATTAAATTCCTCGATTTTCAGGAAGAAAATGTAAACGACCTTGGCCCGATGGCATCGGGAAGGAATATCTGATATATTTTCAGGAATGTCGTGAAGGGATGACTTGAAGACCCTTCTACATTGGGTAAATGTATCAAAAATTGCGTTCGATTGCAAGTCTGACGGAATATTCAGCCTGTCGTCTGCTTCGTCATCGCAGTGTCTGTCCAGAAGAAGAGTCCCGAACAGTCGCGGAAAACAGACCGCGACCGTCGGGAGCACACTCCGTTCAGGGCTGGCCGGGAACGTTCCGCAGGAAGGCCACGCTTTCAACGCAGGCAGCTGCTGCTTCGCGGCCTTTGTTCTCGGCATCCTTGCGGGAGCGGTCCACGGCTTGCTGCTCGGTGTAGGTCGTGAGGATTCCGAAGGCGATCGGCACTTCGGTCGCAAGTTGGGCCTGCATGATGCCGATGGTCGCGCCCAGCGAGATGAACTCGAAATGCGCGGTGTCACCCTTGATGACGCAACCCAGACAGATCACGCCTTCATACTTGCCCGACTTCGCCAGACGCTGCGCCAGAAGCGGCAGTTCGAAAGCGCCGGGCGCATCATAGACGTCCACATCCGTGATGCCCCGTTCTTCCAGCCATTCGAGCGAACCGTTCTTCAGGCCGCCCGTGATGTTCGTGTTGAAGCGGCTGACCACGATGGCCATTTTCGGCGCAGGCGAGAGACGCAGGTCGGGGGCTACGGGGATGTGCTTGCTCATGCCGGTTGTTCCTGAAGGAAATGGCCCATCCGTGTGCGTTTGGTCGCAAGATAGGCGCGGTTGAAAGGATTGGCCTCGATTTCCAGCCGCTCGCTGGATTTTACGTCAAAGCCGAAGCGGACGAGGTTGGATTCCTTGTCCGGATTGTTCGTCAGAAGGCGGAGCGAACTCACCCCCAGATGCCGCAGAAGATCGGCCGCCGCATCCCATTCGCGGGCATCGGCGGGCAGGCCGAGGGCCTCGTTGGCCTCCACCGTGTCCATGCCATGATCCTGAAGCTCGTAGGCGCGGATCTTGTTGGCCAGTCCGATCCCACGTCCTTCATGGCCGCGCAGATAGACCAGCACGCCGGACTCCGACGCCGAAATGCGCTCCAGCGCCTCGCGGAGCTGCGCGCCGCAGTCGCAGCGCAGGGAGCCTAGCGCATCGCCCGTCACACATTCCGAATGCAGACGCACCAGCGGCACGCCTTTGGACGGATCGCCCTTCACCAGCGCGACATGCTCCACGCCATCGACGGCGCGGAAAGCATGAATCCTCAGGTCATGACCCCCAAAGATACTAGGAAGGGCGGATTCGGCTACCATCTCGCCAGCCGCAGGGACGGGCGTGCAGATCAGGTCATGGCCTACGACGGGGCCACGGCCATGCTCGCGGCACCACTCCTGAAGGTCTGCGATGCTGACTACGGGCATGTTGTGCTTTGCCGCATATTTCCGAAGTTCCGGCAGGCGCATCATGCTGCCGTCATCGGCCATGATCTCGCAGATCACGCCAGCCGGTTCCAGCCCGGCCAGACGCGCGATATCGATGGAGCCCTCCGTATGGCCGTTGCGGCCCAGCACGCCTTCCGGATGGGCGCGAAGTGGGAAGATGTGGCCGGGCGAGACGACGTCCTCCGGCATGGCGGCCGGATTGGCGGCAACGACGATCGTGCGGGCGCGGTCGGCGGCGGAAATGCCGGTCGTCACACCTGTTGCCGCTTCGATCGAAACCGTGAAGGCCGTGCCGCGCGGGTCGCGGTTGCGCGTGACCATGGGCGGCAGGCCAAGGCGGTCCACCTGTTCGGCTTCCAGCGGCAGGCAGACCAGCCCGCGCGCCTCGCGGACCATGAAATTGATGGCTTCCGGCGTGGCGAACTGCGCCGCCATGACCAGATCGCCCTCGTTCTCCCGGTTTTCGTCATCGACCATGACGACCATCCCGCCGGCGCGGATGGCCTCGATGGCTGCTTTCAGGGACGGCTTCATGAGGCCACCTTTCCAAGGCTGGGGGAGAACCGCAGCAGGTTCTCAACATATTTGGACAGCACATCGACCTCCACATCCATCCGGTCCCCGACCGACAGTGTGGAGAGGTTGGTGTGTTCCCAGGTGTGCGGGATGATCGTCAGGCCGACTTCGAAACCAGCCTGACTGCCGCGCGTGATGTCATCATGCAGATCGTTCACCGTCAGGCTGATGCCGTCGAAGGTGATGGAGCCCTTTTCCACGACATACTGGCGCAGCACCTGTGGGACGAACACGTGCAGGGCATAGGAATCGCCCGCTTTTTCAACGCTGGCGAGGGTCGCCACGCCATCCACATGGCCCTGAACGATATGGCCCGAAAGGCGCGTGCTGGCGGCGACGGCGCGTTCCAGATTGACGCGTGATCCGGCCCTGAGTTGATCCAGCGGCGTGCGGGACAGCGTCTCGCCGCTGAGATGAAACGTCGCCACACCTGCCGCATCGAAGGTCTCGACCGTCAGACACACGCCGTTGACCGCCACGCTCTCGCCGAGTTCCAGATCTGGAAAGCCTGTCTCCACGGTCAGGTCCATCGCTCTGTCACGGACGGACGCGGAGCGGACGGTTCCCAGACGCTCTATGATTCCAGAGAACATGCGTTTTCCCTCAGCAGTCGCAGCGGGCTCTCGTCCCGCGATTTCAGGTCGATGCGGTCAGCGCCCGCAATGTTGTGGCCCGGGGTTTTGTGAATGGTGAGCCAGTCGTCCCACAGCCCGGCTTCGGCCACGGATGCCAGCAGGGCCGGGCCGGCTTCGATCATCGCCCAGTTCACGCCCCGCTTCGCCAGCATGGCGGGGACGGAGAGCAGATCGGAACTGGTGAGAACTTCGAACCCGGCCTGCGTCATCCCGGCAGCCCAGTCTGCCGGAAGGCGGCCGTGACGGTCACAGACGACGAGCAGGCGCGGCGAACGGTCCTCATGGTCCGCGACATGGCGGACCGTGAAGCGCGGCCGGTCCGCCAGAACGGTGCCGACGCCGGTGATGATCGCATCCGTCGCCCGGCGCAGACGATGCGCGAGGGTGAGCGAGTTCGGGGATGTGAAGGTTTTCTGTCCCGGCGGCGGCACCATGGAGCCCTGTTCGTCCAGCGCCTGTTTGACGCTGATCCAGGGGCGGTGCCGGACGACGCGGCTTGCGAAAGGGGCCAGAAGGGCGCGGCAGTCCCGCTCCAGACCGGCCATGTCCGGCCGATCAGCCAGCATGACCAAGCGCTTGCCGCCCGGCATTTCGCGCAGTCGTGCCGCACCACCCGTGGCCTGCGGGTTCGGATCGGCCGCACCGATCCAGACTTCGCGGACCGGGCTGCTGCGTAGAGCCTCGCTGCACGGCGGCGTGCGCCCGGTGTGGTTGCAGGGCTCCAGCGTGACGAGGGCCACGCGCGCCTGATCCAGCACGCCTGCCGTCTTGGCTTGAGCCAGAGCCATGGCTTCGGCATGGGGCTGCCCCGCGCGAGGATGCACGCCGACCGTGAGGATACGGCCCTCCGCATCCAGCAGCGCGCAGCCCACAGACGGGTTGGGGGCCGTAGCGCCGAAAGTGTCGACAGCCTGTGCGATGGCCGAACGAAAGCCATGGCGGATCGCGGTCAGCGAAACTGTGTCGGAAAGAGTAGTCTGGTCAGCCAAGTTGCGTCTTCTGGTCCCGTTACAGTCGGGACGCCCGCAAGGCGCACGCCGCCCTCAGCCGGTACGGGAAACAGGCAGGACAACACGCGCCCTGACCTGCCCGTGACCGGACAAGTGCTGCGTTCTCTTCCATCCGGACTCTAACCGTCGGCTCCGGAGTCTCACCGGATCTGCTTGTCCCTTCCGGACCGAAATCCGGAAGGCGCTCGCGGGCTGAGGCGGAGAAAACCGCCAATACCGCCGGTGGGGAATTTCACCCCGCCCTGAGAACGTCTTTGTTCAAAGGAAACTATGGGACTGTCCTGCGGTGAATGACAAGCAAAAATGCATTCGCATTCCAGTGAGGACAGATCCGGTCTGCCGGGTAGATACGAAAAAACCGCCAGATCCGAAGATCTGGCGGCCTGCCCGATAGACCCGATAGCCCGGAGGAGAGGCTCAGTTCCTGGAAGCCGGGGTGTTACGCTGAATGGCGTTCTGCGTGGCATCGGCACCGCGGGAAACATCATGCCCGACCGAACTCACGTCCTGACCGGCGCCATGAACGGTATTGCAGGCCGAGAGCGAAACACCGGCACCGGACAGAAGAGCCAGAGACAGGGCAATGCGTGTGATGGATTTGGTGGACATAGGTAAAAATCCTCTAAAGAGCGTTTTGCCTTGTAAACGACATCCGATGACAATGGTTCACAACAGGAAGAGAAATTTTTTTCAGGTAATGAGCCGTTCAGACCGGGGAAATGACTTGATGCCGTTCTGATGGGACTCATTCTGAACGACCTGCGCCGTCACGCGCTTTATGAAATGTTTTCCCCTGCTGTGAGGATCCATGTCCAGTTCCTGCAACCGCCCTGCCATCGTCTGGTTTCGAGACGATCTGCGCATGGCAGACCATCCTGCCCTGCATGAAGCGGCGGCTTCAGACCAGCCGCTGATCTGCCTCTATATCCTTGATGACATTACACCAGCCCTTCATCCTCTGGGAGCCGCCGCCCGCTGGTGGCTGCATGGGGCGCTGGCCGATCTGCGACGGAACCTGAAGAAACAGGGTGGAACGCTGCTGACACTTTCGGGGTCCGCCGAAAAGCTGCTTCCTCAACTCACGACGCTGACGGGCGCAACCTCGGTTTACTGGCATCATCGACTGCACGAGAAGGAACGGGCGCAGGACGAGCGTATCCGGAAAACGCTGGAACAGCAGGGATGCGAGGTTGGTCCTCACTGGGGCACGGTTCTGGTGGATCCCGAAGCCGTGCGGACGAAACAGGATGGGTTTTACAGGATCTGCGGATCGTTCTGGAAGGCGCTCCAGACGCATATCGTTCCAGAACCGCTTGAGGCGCCCGTCCGTCTGTCCTTTCATGCTGTTCCCTCCTCCACCCTGCCCGACGCAAGACTGAAAGAGGATGATCTCTGCCCCCATGCTCCGGACTGGGCGGCGGGTTTCAGAAAAACATGGGAGCCGGGGGAGGCTGAAGCGCAGGAACATCTTGAGGATTTCCTCAGACAGTCCGTTTCCCGTTATCCTGGGGGGCGTGACCAGGTGGCGGAGGAGGGAACATCCCGCCTGTCGCCCTATCTCGCCTCGGGAGCAGTCTCGCCCCGGCAGGTCTGGGCGGCCCTTCAGAAACATGGCGCCCATGCGGAAGGCCCGAGGATCTTCCTGTCGGAACTCGGATGGCGGGAGTTTGCACGCTACACCCTGTATCATTTCTCGAAGCTTCCGTTCGAAAACCTCAATCCGAAGTTCTCAGGACTGAAATGGCGGAGCAGTGCTGCGGATCTCAAGGCATGGCAGCAGGGCCGGACAGGCGTGCCAATCGTGGACGCGGCGATGCGCCAGCTCTGGCAGACAGGCTGGATGCACAACCGGGCGCGCATGATTGTCGGGTCTTTCCTGACGAAGCACCTTCTGATGGACTGGAAAAAGGGAGACGCCTGGTTCCGTGATACGCTGGTGGACGCGGATTTCGCCAACAATGCCATGAACTGGCAATGGGTTGCTGGAACGGGCATCGAAGCCACGCCTTTTTTCAGGATTTTCAACCCGACCAGACAGGCGGAAAAATTCGATCCGGATGGCGATTACATCCGTCAGTGGGTGCCGGAACTGCGTGGGCTTTCAGGCCGCGCCCTGTTCGAGCCATGGGCCGCGAATGAAGAGGATCTGCGGAAAGGTCACGTCCGGCTTGGCAAAACCTATCCGTATCCGATCATCGACCTGAAAGAAGGACGGGATCGGGCTCTTCAGGCTTTCAGGAGATTATGACCCCCTGAAAGCCTGAAAATCCGCCCCGCCAGAGCGGGGCGGCAGAGGAGTTCAGAGGCCGCCATTCAGGAAATTGCTGACATCGCCACGGGTTTTGGCCCCCAGATTGTTAAGGCGGTCGCGCTGCTCCTTGGGAGCGTTCTTCAACTGCTGAAGGCGCTGGCTCTGCTGATCGCGCAGATCCGTCAGTTTGCTCTGCTCACTGCTGATCTGCTTCTGGAGACGGGCCTTCTCGTTCGCAGGGGCATTCGTATATTTGTCCTTCAGGTCCTGAATCCGCTTCTCACGGGCGGCCTGTGCTTCCTGTGACTGCTTCTGGTAGTTCTGGACCCTGCTGTTGAGGCAGTCTTCCCGCTGTGCCAGACGACCAATGAGATCATTCTGGCCGGTCTGCTGGCATGTGCTCGAAGTCGTGCTGTCCGCCGCATGGGCCTGCGGCGCAAGGGAAACCGCGCTGGCAATCAGTCCCGTGGCAAGCAACGAACGGGAAAAGAGAGTGAAATTCATAAAATCTCCTGTAAACGGAACAGTAAAACAGAGCACGCCCTGATGGCGGGAATGTGGCCTTTTTCGAAAATGGCTATTCCATGCCTTCGGCGATCATCGATATCCGCTCGGGAGTCAGTAACGTGATATGGGTGATGCTTCTGATATTGATGAGTTTCTCTTTTTTGAATGCGCTGAGGATCCGGCTGACTGTCTCGATAGTGAGTCCGAGATAATCCGCGATATCGGTTCGGGGCATCGGCAGATCGAGTTCGACCGGGTGGGACGGGCCTGCCCTGTCCAGACGGGAGCAGCGTTCGATCAGGAAGGTCGCTACGCGCTCGCGGGCTGTCTTGCGTCCCAGAAGCGTCATGCGAGCCTGCATCAGGGCCAGCTCGCGGGAGGCTTCCTCGCGCAAGCGGTGTTCGAGGCTGGGGAAGCGTTCGGTCAGGCGCTGCATGCCGGCATGGGGGAAGCGGCAGAGTGTTGCACCGCCAAGCGCTTCGGCGCCGAAGGCATAGCTGGTGGAGGCGGCAAGTCCCAGGAAGTCCCCGCCTTCCGCAAAGCCGGTGATCTGACGCCGGCCATCCGGAAGAAGGGTGAAGAGCTTGACCCGCCCGCCGGTCACGACAAAGAAATCATTGGCTGGCGCGCCTTCCTCGATAAAGGAACGGCCGTCCGCGACTGTCATGCGGGAAGATTCATTGGCAAGGATGGCCAGGTCACAGTCGTCAATGCTGCTACAGATACTCAGACGCCGCCCCACGCAATGGGCGCATCGATCATGGACATCCTCTGGATTATGTGACGCTGACATGATGAACCCCGTTTGCGTTATGCTGATCTCAGCCTGAAGACTTTCAGCCACACTACCACATAATTTACCAGACTTGATTCAGGTCAAGGTGATGGGGGGGGAGGAGTGCTTTGTGAGGCTCAACAAATGTTGATGGAACATCCATATGAAATTTAACGCTTTCGCGCTGGCTGCCGCAGTCGGTGCCGTTGCCACTCCGGCGTTTGCCCAGACAGCCCCCGCCGCCGCTCCTGCCGCGCCGCAGGTCATGGTCAGCGCGCCCATGACGGCGGCTCCGGTGCCTTCCGTGAACATCCATGCGCCGGCTTCGGGTCGCTGCGGCCTGTTCCAGACCTGCGCCAACACCCGCATCGGACTCGGCAAGGGCGACTTCATTGTCCGTCTGTCCGCTCTCGGCGTCCTGCCGGAAGACCGTGACAGCAGCCTGTCCCTGAACGGCGCCCATCTTGGTGGCCGCGTGAAGACGACGCGTCAGGTCATGCCGGAACTGACGTTCGAATATTTCTTCACGGACAACCTGTCGGTTGACCTGATCGCCGCCAGCACCCGTCACGAGATCGCCGCTGAAGGCGTTCCGGGTCTGGGCAAGGTCGATGTCGGCAGCGCCTGGGTCCTGCCGCCGACGGTCACGTTCGCCTGGCACTTCCGCCCGCACAAGCGCTTCAACCCGTATGTTGGTGTCGGTGCGACGCTGGCATGGTTCCACAACATCTCTCCGGCCAATAACGGCCTGACCCAGAAGGTGAACATCGGCGTGACCGGTGGTCCGTCCGTCAATGTCGGTTTTGACTATCAGGTCGTCGGCAACTGGTTCTTCAACTTCGACGTGAAACAGATGTTCATGCGTGTCCATGCATGGGCGCAGAACAATGCCGAGACGACGAAAATCACGGCGCATGATTCCCTCGACCCGACCGTCGTCGGCGCGGGTATCGAATACCGTTTCTGATTTTCCGATCAGGATCCGGATCTTGAGAAAAGCGGCCCTTCCCTGGAAGGGCTGCTTTTTTTCATTTTTGTGGCAATCTCATAAAACTTTTGCAACGCGCTTACTCAGGAAGTGCAAAAGTCCCTTCGTTTCCTTATGGGACATCTGGCATCCTGCCACGGGCATGGTAAGACCGTCTGCCATTCAAACGTCCGATTGATGGCGGATATAGCATTTTCCATACGTTTCGGACGAAACGGGATGTCTGTACCTAACAGAACTACGGGGTTTTCTATCAGCATGCGCGTTTCACGCGTCGGCGCGCTGGCCATAGGCCTGCTATGCTTGGCCATTCTTCTCGTCGTCGTCCTGCGGTTCCGAACCCCGCATTCACCCGTTGCAGCGGTCGAGTCCCCCATGGTGACGCAGTCGCAGGGCCGTCTTGTCGTGCGCGAAGGCAGCCCGCTTGAGAAACGCCTGATCGTCCAGGAGGTTGCCAGCGTTTCTCGCGGTCATGGCCTCGTGCTCCCCGCACAGGTCATGACGGAACCCGACCGGCAGGTGAATGTCTACGCGCCCGTCACCGGGCGGATCACGGGTGTTTCGGTCCACCTTGGCCAGCGGGTCAAGCGTGGACAGGTCCTCGCCACGATTGCTGCCGGCGATCTGGATCAGGCCTGGGCTGACGATACCCGTGCCCGCGCGGCTCTCGATTTCGCCCGCCGGGCCTATGCCCGCGCCCAGGGTGTTCAGGCGATCGGCGGCAATGCCGTCAAGGATATTGAATCCGCCCGCAACGATCTGGCGCAGGCTCAGGCGGAAGCCGAGCGGACGCGGCGCAGGCTCCAGGTTCTTGGCGCGCGTCCGGGCTATTCAGCCCAGGGACAGGCACCGCTTGTCTCGCCGATGGATGGTGTGGTGTCCATGACGACCATGGCGCCGGGCGAGAACATCACCGACCCGACCGCGGTCCAGATGACGGTTCTGGACCTGTCGGAAGTTTGGATTGCAGCCGCCATCCCGCAGGACAGTCTGGCGCAGATCAGCGACGGCAATGTGCTCTCGGTCAGCTTCGATGAATTCCCGGGGCGGATCTGCTCCAGCCGTGTCGTCAGCTTCGATCCCGCGCTTCATGCCGATACGCGCCGCGTCAATGCTTATGTCGCCTGTCCGAACACGGACGGCGCCCTGCGTCCCGGCATGTTCGTGGATGCGACGCTGAATGTTCCCCAAGGCAATGAGATCATCATTCCCAAGTCTGCTCTTCTCATGAACAACGATCAGGTCTCCGTTTTCATCGAGGTCGCCCCGCGGACATTCCAGCGGCGTGACATCGTCATCAGCTATGATGAAGGTGATAGTGTCCGTGTGCTCAAGGGGCTTTCCGCTGGTGAACGCGTCGTGACGAGCGGTGCCATTCTTCTGAATGATGACTGATCCGGTGGCCCTGAGCTGATGATCGAACGTTTCATCTCCTGGTGCTTCAATCACCGGAACATTGTTTTCTTTTCCGCCTTGATCCTTGCCCTTCTTGGCGGATTTTCCTGGAAAATCCTGCCGGTCGAGGCCTATCCGGATCTGGGCGCGGTCAGTGTGTCGATCATGACGCAGCAGGAGGGTCTGGCCGCCGAGGAAATGGAGCAGCAGGTCACGATCCCGCTCGAGCGGACACTGGCCAGCGTTCCGGGTGTGACGGACAGCCGCTCCACCAGTACTTTCGGTCTGTCGCTGATCACACTGATCTTCCGTGAGGGCACGAATGTCTACGCGGCCCGCCAGCTTGTTGAAACGCAGCTTGCCAACAACCCGCTGAGCAATGGCGCCATGCCGTCACTCGGCCCGATTTCCGGCCCAAGCGGCGAGATCTACCGCTACACGCTGGAATCCGACGACAAGAATCTGCTGGAACTGTCCGATCTCCAGCGCTGGACCGTCATCCCGGCGATCCAGCATGTGCCCGGCGTTGTCAGTGTGAACAATTTTGGTGGCCTGACACGCGAATACCAGCTCGTTCTCGATTCCGCCTCCCTGATGCGCTACCACGTCGGCCTCGAAGACGTTCTGACGGCCATCCGCAACAGTAACGTCAATGCCGGCGGCGGTCGCGTCAGCCGGGGTGAACAGTCCTACATCATCCGCGGGATCGGCATGATCCATACGCTGGACGATATGGGCAACGTCGTCGTCGCCAGCCATGGGGGCGTACCGGTCTTTGTCAGGGATCTGGGACAGGTCCAGTTCGGGCATCAGGTGCGGCAGGGCATCCTTGGCAAGGACAAGAACCCCGACGCCATTGAAGGCGTTGTGACAATGCTGAGCGGGGAAAACCCCTCGCTCGTGCTCGACGGCCTTCACAGCACGGTGGCGAAGCTCCAGCAGCAGCTCGCGCCAAGTCATGTCCGTATCGTGCCGTATATGGACCGTGACCATCTTGTCCTGTCCACGACCCACAAGGTCACGGAAACGATGATCGAGGGCATCGCCCTCGTCGGCGTGATCCTGACCCTGTTCCTCGGCAGCCCCCGCAGCGCTATCGTCACGGCCGTGACCATCCCGCTGGCGCTGTCGGTCGTGTTCGTGCTGATGCACAGCTTCGGGATGTCGGCGAACCTGTTTTCGCTCGGTGCTATCGATTTCGGCGTGATCGTGGACGGCGCCATCGTCATCACCGAGACGATCCTCCGCATCCGCGAGGAGCGCCCGACCGAGGCACTTGTTCCGGCCGAGGTCCTGCCGGTCGCGCAGCGCGCGGGGCGGGCGATCTTCTCGTCCACGCTCGTCATCATCGTGGCCTACAGTCCGCTCTTTGCCTTCGAGGGCAGTGAGGGCAAGCTGTTTCGTCCGATGGCCTATACCGTCAGCTTCGCGCTGCTGGGTGCGTTGCTCTGCGCCCTGACGCTCATTCCGTCCCTGACCTATTTGGCTCTGCACAAGCCCAGACACATCTGGCACAATCGACCGCTGGAATGGCTGCATGCGCGTTATACGCACTGGCTCGGCCATTTCATCGACCGTCCACTGATCGCCTATGGTGCCGGTGCTGCCGCCATGGTCGCGGTCGTGATCCTGGGCGCGACGATCGGACGTGAATTCCTGCCCGATCTGGACGAGGGGTCGCTCTGGCTTCAGGTCCAGATGCCGACGGGTATTTCGCTGGAAAAGGGCGAATCCATTGCCAACGAACTACGGCATGCGATCCGCGAGTTCCCCGAGACGTCCTACGCTATTACTCAGCTTGGCCGCTCTGATGACGGTACTGATCCCTGGACGCCGTCTCATATCGAAATGCCGGTCGGGCTCAAGCCGTATGACCAGTGGCCGTCCGGCGAGACAAAATCGCAGTTCGTCGAGCGTCTGCGCGCCCGTCTGTCCAAAATTCCGGGAATCGATTTCGGCATCAGCCAGCCGATCCAGGACAATATGAGCGATCTGGTCGGCGGTGCGCACAGTCCGCTCGTCCTGCGCGTCTATGGCAATGATTTCCAGGAACTGCGCCGTATCGGCCAACAGATCGTGGACATTCTCCATCAGGTTCCGGGGACGGCCGAAGCGTCGATCTTTCAGGAGCCGCGCATCCCACAGATCGACGTAGTGGCCGACCGTTTGGCTGCGGCCCGGTATGGTATCAACATCTCGGATATTTCCGACGTGGTATCGAATGCCATCGGCGATGCTCCCATCACGACCGTCTATGTAGATGATCGCTTCTACAATGCGACGCTGCATATCCGCCGCAAGGATTTGCAGGACATGCAGGCCCTGTCGCAGATTCCGCTTCTGGATGCGGAAGGGGCCTATATCCCGCTGTCACAGGTCGCGCATGTCGGGCTGCATATGGGTGAAAGCAACATTGCCCATGAAATGAGCCATCGCCAGATCACCATCCGTGTGGATAACGGCAAACGACCGCTCTCGCAGTATCTGGCAGATGCGCAGGGTCGCATCGATCAGCAGCTGCACTACGACAAGGAAAAATACACGCTCGAATGGGCCGGCTCTTTCCAGCAGGAAGAGCGGGCCCAAAAGCGCCTGATGATTGCGCTGGGCGTGATGTTCGCCGTCATGCTGGTGCTGCTGTTCGCGGAGTTCCGCAAGATCCGTCAGGCCCTGTTGATCCTCAGCGTCGTGCCGCTGGCGACGCTGGGTGGCCTGATCGCGCTGCATGTCCGGGGCGAGACGCTGAACATCGCCACCGCCGTGGGCTTCATCGCCTTGTTCGGGGTGGCTGTGCAGAACGGTATCATCATGATCGCCAGCATCAACCGTCATCGCGTGGAAGGTCTGGGCGTGCGCGATGCGACCATCTCCGGTGCGGCCGAACGCTTCCGCCCGGTCCTGATGACCGCCACGGTCGCAACAGCAGGCATGTTCCCCGCGGCCCTTGCCACGGGTGTGGGCACGGACGTGCAGCGCGGTCTGGCGACGGTCGTGGTGGGCGGTCTGGGCATTGCCACGCTGCTGACGCTGTTCGCGCTGCCGGTCTATTTCAGCGAGCTTGAAATGTGGGTTGAACGCCGGGATGCGAAGAAGCGTCCGAAACCTGCCGCAGACGGAGCCGGATCATGATGCTGCGCTCTGTTTCTTTCCGCCGGGCTGCGGTCCTGCTGGGCCTGACCGCGCTTTCAGCCTGCGCGGTCGGCCCGGATTTCCATCGTCCGGACCTGCCGAAGAACATGGCCTATCAGGGCGCGCCCCTGACAGCCACGGCCGGTCATGGTGTGGTTGGTGCGACCGTGCAGCAGCAGTTCCGGGCGGGTCTGGATATTCCGGGCCGGTGGTGGACGGTGTTCGGCAATCCGTCCCTGAATGCGCTCGTCGATCAGGCGCTGGCGAACAACCAGTCCCTGCGTGCCATGCAGCAGGGGCTGAAATCCGCCTGGGAACAGCGCCGGATCGAGGGGGCGGGGCTGTATCCGACGCTTTCCGCATCGTTCAACCCGACGCGCAACAAGACCTCGCGCGTTTATTCGCCGGTCCCAAACTCGAACACATGGCTCTATAACGTCCATACAGCACAGTTGAATATCGGTTATGTGCCGGATCTGTGGGGCGGCACGCGCAGGGCGATCGAGGCAGCCGGGGCGCAGGCGGATCTACAGAAGTTCCAGCTTGAGGCCACCGCGCTGACCATGATTTCCGATCTCGTGAACGCGACGATCGAGGAAGCCACGATCCGCGCCGAGATCGACGCAACGAACGAGCTCATCCGCAGCCAGCGCGCCGTGCTGAAGACCGTGACGGCCGAGCAGGGTCTCGGCAATGCGTCGCGCCAGGACATGGCCCAGCAACTGGCATCCGTGGCCCTGCTTGAGGCGACGCTGCCGGGTCTGAATCTGCAACTGGCCCAGACGCGGGACCAGATGGCCGTGCTGGTCGGCGTGACGCCCAATGCGCCGCTGCCGGAGTTCCGGCTGGAGCAGTTCACCCTGCCGAAGACGCTTCCCGTCTCGCTGCCCTCGGACCTGCTGAACCAGCGGCCTGACATCCGCGCCGCGCAGGCACAGATCCAGTCCGCCAGCGCGCAGATCGGCGTGGCCATCGCCAACCGTCTGCCCAATGTGCAGCTCAGCGCCACACCCGCACAGGCTGTCGGAGTCATGAGTGACTTCTTTAAACCCGGCTACGGTAACTGGACGATCGCCGCGACCGTCATGCAGCCCATCTTTCAGGGCGGTTCGCTCCTGCATGCCGAGCGTCAGGCGCGCGACAACCTGCTTCAGGCCAACGAGACCTACAAGGCCACGGTCCTGTCCGCGATTCAGGACGTGGCGGACAGTCTGCATGCCGTGACCTTCGATGCCGATGCCCTGACGGCCAATGAGAATACGCTGAAGGCAACGTCGCAGAGCCTGAAGATTGCCCACGGGCAGCTTCGGCTTGGCGATGTCAGCGAACTGGTCCTGCTTCAGGCCCAGCAGACCAATGCGCAGGCCCGTCTGGCCTATGTGCAGGCCGAGGGCGCGCGTTTCTCCGACAGCGTGGGGCTGTTTCAGGCTCTGGGTGGCGGCTGGTGGAACCGCAATGACATGGGCATGACACCGGCGGCGCAGAAGGCGCTCGGGAAGTCGCTGGTGCCTTGGTGAGACTCAGGGCTCTGCCCTGAAACCCGCCAAAGGCCGGGGGCCTTTGGAAACCGGCTTATTAGGAATCGGGATCAAAGGGACTGTGTCCCTTTGCGGGGTCTGGGGCAGAGCCCCTGACAGGCTGACCTGACCCTTCGCAGGATCAGATCAGCCCGATACGCTTCTTACGGACGCGGTGCGTAAATCGCGCTCAGGCGATCCGGCGTGCCTTCGATGCGCTCCAGATGCGGATAACGCAGACCGTCGTGATAGGGAATGGAGACCGTGCTGACATGGTCGCCGGACTTCACGATCAGACGGATATCCTGCTTCGGGTTCTTCTGTGCGTCCGTGACGGCATGGAGCAGACGCTGCGGCGTGAAGCTCATGTCGTTGACGGCCAGGATCGTCATCCCCGGAACCACGCCTGCCTTGAAGGCCGGGCTCATCCAGTGCTCACGTCCCACATGTCCGGCGCCATTCACGGTCAGACCGAGGGAGAAGGACAGGTCCGTAGCATGGCGGGCGGCTTCGCTGGCCTTGATGAAGGAGGTGGGCTTGGACGTGTAGACCAGCTTGTATCCGCCATTGGTCAGGCCATCGAGCGGGGCATGCGGCTGGATCGTGTCCAGACGGTCATGCAGGAACTTGGCCCAGTCATAAGGCTGCACGCTGTTGAGCGTCGCGACCACATCGTCGAACTGATAGGGGCTGACGACGAAGCTGCCGTTGTTCGTCCCGAAGAAGGCTTTGGCGAAATCATCCAGAGACTTGTGGTCGTTGGAGAGTTTGCGGATCAGAGCATCCGCATCCAGCCAGACGAGCTGTCCTTCGACGTAATAGTCCTCTGAACGCTGCCAGTCGCGCCATGACAGCGGCGCGCGCTGTGCAATCACCGGATCGTTCGTCGTGTCTTCCAGCGGACGCCACTGACGGCCCGTCTGGTTGTCATAAGAGGCCGCCATATAGGCGAGTGCTTCAAAACCCTGATCCTTTGTCACGAGCCCTGAGCGCGCCGCCAGCACATTGCCCCAGTACTGTGTCTGCCCCTCATAGACCCACAACATGGACCCGCGCTGCGCCGTGTTGAAGTTCGGCGCCCACAGGTCGGCCGGGCGGCGGTACTTGCCGTTCCACGAATGGGTGTATTCATGCGCCAGCAGGTCACGTGTGGGGAAGGTCTTGTCCCATTCCGTGAAATAGCCCGGAGCCGCGCTGTTTTCGCTGGACTGGTGATGTTCAAGACCGATGCCGCCAAGTTCTTCCGTCAGGGCCAGCAGGAAGTCGTAATGATCGTAGTGATGCGAAGCGAACAGCGCCGTGGCCTGACGGACCAGGTTCTGATGGGCCGCGATCTGCTGCGGAGTGGCGTCCAGCGAATCCGGATCATCCGCCACCACGTCCAGCGAGACCGGAACGTGATCGGGCCCGGTCAGGTCGAACTTGCGGAAATAGCGCCCCGCATAGATCGGGGAGTCGACGAGCGTGTTGTAGGTCGTGGCGTTGAAATGCGTCTCGTCACCATAGGCTCCGGCCCGCAGCGCGGAGCCGATCTGCCAGCCATGCGGCACGCGCACGGACGGCTGGACCGTGATGCCGCGCGTGAAATAGCCAGCCGGGTAGAGGGAGACCTGATCCCACTGCACGTTGACGATGGATGGCGTCATGACCATCCGCCCCTGACCCGGCGTAATCGGAGTCAGAAGCTGGAAATGCAGATCCAGCGTCGGGGTGCTGGTGGAAACGGGAATGTGGAATGCCGCCACATTGACGGTGTCACGCTTCCATTCCAGCGTCCGGCCGCCGCTCTGCACACGCAGGCTGGCGAGCTGTTCGAGTACGCCGGTCGGGGAATGATCGCCCGGGATCCACATGGGGTACAGAAGGATCATCTCACCCTTCTGCTGCGCCTCTTTCGGCACCGGCACCGTCTCGTGAATGGACATCACGTGATGGACGGTATCCGTCGCATCGACCGAAACCGTCAGATTACCGGGAAATGGCCGGTCCTGCGGCTCGGGAATGGAGGCTGGCATGGGCAGCGGCATGGGCTGGGACTGCGCAAGTGCGGGAGAAACCAGACCGCTGAAAGCCGTCAGGGCAGCCAGAAGGCGCAGAGGAGGCATGAACAGATTCCATGAACAGAATAAAATCCTTTCACGCCTAACGGGCTTGATCCCTCTTAACA
>NZ_WIPH01000079.1 GCF_009547075.1 Gluconobacter aidae | reverse complement strand
GATCAACTGCTCGGCACGCGGATCGTAGTTGTCGATCACCTGGCAGAACTTGCCGGCGTATTGCGGATACATTTCATCGAAGAGCTGACGCATCAGCATCGCATGCTGATGGTTCCGTGCAAAAATGATGCTCTTTCCTAAGATTTGTCCGGTCGCATCCTTGATCCCGTTTTCCATCAGGTTTCGGAGGATCGCGCGGTTGGTGTCCTTGTTATAGATGACCTTGTCGATCTGCTCCGAGGAGAAATCATACTGCGCCGGGTCCTCCCCCTGGTCTTCGAGCTCCTGGATTTGCTGGGGCGATAGGGCATCGAGGATGATGCCGTCGCGCAGAAACTGGGTCGTGTGCTCATAGACCTCGAATGGGGTCAGGTAGCCTGCCTGAACCGCCTGCTCGAGATCATAATTTGACGTGGGAAGTTGCCCTTCGCACCCAAAGAGGCGGAAGGTGCTCCTCGTAACGAAGTCAACTGGCGTCGCGGTAAGTCCCACCTGATGACAGTCGAAATAGTGAAAGATGTCTCCGTAGACGTTGTAGATGCTTCGATGAGATTCATCCGCGATGATGAGGTCGAAGAAGCCAGGGTCGAAAGACTGGAAGACCTTTTGCATCGCGGGATAGGTCGCAAGGAAGACGCGCTCACTGGCGTTCGTCCTAACGCGCGATGTGATGATCCGCGTGGGCTCCGATAGGAAATCGTTGAAGGCGTTTTTGGCCTGCTTCCGGAGTTCCTTGCGATCACAGAGGAAGAGGACCCGCTTGACCCAACCGGCTCTGATCAGAAGGTCCGTCAGCGCGATCGCAACGCGTGTCTTGCCTGTACCAGTGGCCTGAACCACCAGCGCCCGACGGTGCTTCTGCGAAAACCGCTCAGAAACCCTTTTGATAGCTTCCAGCTGGTACAGCCGATCTACGATCTGATCGCTGATCGCGACCGTGTCGAGGGGCTGCTTGTTGTGCCGTTGGTAGTTCGCCAGATGCTGAAGGCTGTCCTTGGAGTAGAAGCCATAGAGCTTCCGCGGAGGAAAGTCTTGTGCGTCGTCCCAAATCCAGATGTCGAAGCCGTTCGTGTAGAAGATGACCGGGCGGTGCCCATACCGCTTTTCAAGGCTATCGGCATAGAGTTTGGCTTGATGTCGACCAAGCTCGGCATCGGTCGAGGTCTTTTTCGCCTCGATAACGGCCAGCGGGTTCCCGTTGTCATCCCACAGCACGTAATCGGCGTAACCGATGCCTGTAGCCGTAGGTTGTCCGTCGACCTCGACTTCCTTGCCCACTTGTGTCGTGTTCTTGAGGCCTTCGGCGATATCCCATCCGACGCTCGCCAACATGCTATCGATGAGGTGCGTTCGGGTTTCTGCTTCGCTGAACTGAAGTTCATCGGCCGCTGCCTGTGCCGAGCTTGCAAGCTGCTTGAGCTCAGCCGCTTCCTTCTGGGCGGCGGTTGCTTTCGTGCGCGCTTCTTCGAGCTCTGAAAGCAGCGCGTCCATCTGGGCTTCCTGAACCGCCAATTTTTCGAGTACCTGGCGCCGTTCCCGCTCCTCAATCTGACCTGGAATAGCCGGCTGCTGGAAGGTGTTAAGCTGGTCTGCTTTCGCATTCCCGTACCGGACACACATCCAGCGAGCGAGATCGTGTGCCTCCTTGAGCAGCCATAGCGCCTGTTGGCTCCTTACAGGTTCGCCATGCGCGGCTTTGTTGCCGTGAATCCGCAACGCGTGGAGTTTGTCGAGCACAACCTTCGGCGTGATTGCGATGAAGGCGTCGTTCTTCAAGAGATCAACGAATGTGGGCAAGTCAGGCTTTGGCAGCCGGAGCTCGCGGTAGATATCCTTCGTCAGATTTTCTGCGAAGAGCCGAAGCTTGACGAGTGCGCTAGCAGGATCAGCGTGAGCATAGGCTTCTGCAAAGGCGCCAAGACCTGCGAGTTCAGGCCAGCCATCACGAAGGATTTCGAAATTGACAGACCTCATGCCATCGCCTCCGCGAGCGCTGCGTCAAAGGCAGGTCGGTTGGCGACCACGACCGGGACTTCGTGGGGGTTGTCCAGCTTGTCTGCGACATCCAGACGGAGACGCTTCAGGAAGTAGTAGAGCAGCGCCTTTCTCACCATGACTTCAGTGCGCCCGTTCGTCATTTCATAATCTTGGGCGATGATCGATCGCTGGTTCGCACTCAGGGCTGGATTCGGTGCGAGCGCGACCGCGAAGCGATCATGCCAAAGCTTGTCGTCATTCGCGGACGCGCCGGACAGTCCATGCTCTCGGGTCTTCATGCATCGCGAGAGAATGAAGTCTTTGAACTTGTGGTCGATGTGACAGAAGGCACGGATATGCCAGCGCAGTCCGTCATTGCCGAGAGCGTGGGGAGAAATCCGCCTCCACTCGGGGGTGGGCTTCTTGGCGCTCATCGACTGGTAAAAGACCTCTATGGAATGGCCTTCCCTAACGGCCTTAAGGACATCGCGGAGGACGTCGGCTTCCACGCGTCGGTGTGGAATAGGCAGGGCATCATGCTCGGGCGCCGATGCAAGCCAAGCTTCGGTTACACCAGACGTTCCTCCGTTAGCCTCGCGCAGGTGGGCGAGGTACGTGGATGCATTGGGCTGCATGAAAACAGGCTTGAAATCGTCCGCCGCTTTGTAGCGTTTGGCGCTCTTGTCGTAGATCAGATTTCCCGGTGCCTTCTCCTCGTAGAGTGTCAGATCCTTCGAGGCCTGGGGCACGGACACGCCGAACTGGTCTACGATGTCGGCACGGTTGATCCCGCCCTCCCAAAAGAGGCGGAATTCAATGAACTCTAACCGCTTTTCGATACCCCAGCGCATGGCAAGTACTCTTTAAACGGGCGCGACGAGCGCACCCACCAGAATTGTTTGATGATGGGTACATAAACTATACCCATATCTACAATCAATCCCTTGCGCGGACTTTTGGGGCGGAGTTCAATCTCCGGTGTCCA
>NZ_WIPH01000078.1 GCF_009547075.1 Gluconobacter aidae | reverse complement strand
TCATGGTCTGGATGGTCGGGATCGGCCTGGGCTTCAAGCATGTGATAGAAGCCCGGAATGCCGCCACAGTCTTCTGGTGGACAGGCATATTGGCCGGCGATGTATCTGGGGTACCCTTCCCCGGCCTTTCCCTGGCGGACATTGTTGATGAGGAGGCGATGGCGCCATCCGTCACCGAAGTCATATTCGTAGACCATTTCGAGACGGGATGCCGTCAGAAGATCGCGCAGTCGGGTTTTGGCGGCGTCACGACGTGGCAGCCCACCCCAGTCTTCGTTATCAGGCAAGCCGTAGCGTTGATCACCGACCGTGAATTCCCACAGATGGTAATCGAGCCATCCCATTGTCACCTGAATGACCTCATGCAGCGTCCTGAGCGTCAGCGAGGTCGGAACGTCAACCTCACGCCAGATCAGGGGTGCGGTATCTGTCAGTTCGATACGCATGGATGCGATTTCGTTGAAGCTGTGGAGCGCTGTCATGCCGCCAGAGTGGCAGATCCGACCTTCCAGTGCCAGGGCAGGAGTTCATGGAGGCGTGGATTGGGGATGTCGTTGATCCGTGCCAGGACATCGGCGAGCCAGGCCTGGGGATCGACATCGTTCAGGCGCGCGGTGACGATCAGGGAATAGATGGCGGCGGCGCGCTCTCCACCACGGTCTGAACCGGCGAACAGCCAGGCTTTCCTGCCCAGGGCGATGCCGCGTAGGGCGCGTTCCGCCGCATTGTTCGTGAGACAGATACGGCCATCTGTGAGGAATCGTGTGAATGTATTGGCACGCCGTAGAAAATAGTTCATGGCCTGGGCAGCGGGATTTTTGCTCGACATGCGTCTGCAACTGTCGCGCATCCAGTCGAACAGATGGTCGACGAGAGGGGCTATGTCTGTTTGACGGACTGCCAGCCGATGTTCCGGGGGCGTACCGTTGATGGCGCGCTCGGCTTCGAATATGGCGTCGATCCGGCGCACCGCCTCGATCGCCAGCGGGGCCCTGTCCCTCTCGGCGATTTTGAACAGCCCTCTGCGTCCATGCGCCCAGCACCCGGCCGGGATCACGGGCGCGGGCTGGCGTCCCGGCTTCGCCAGAGTGTTGTAACCCGCATAGGCGTCTGACTGCACGATGCCGGTCCAGCCCGTGAGATGATCCGTGGGATGTTCGCCCTTGCGGTCCCGGGAATAACGGAACCAGACGGCTGCGGGCGCTGTGCCTCCAAAGGGGTGATCGTCGCGCACATAATTCCACAATCGTCCGGTGACTGTCCGGCCTTTGGCCAGAACCGGCACGGTGGTGTCATCCGCGTGCAGGCGTTGTGCCGCCAGCACATGCGCCCGGATCAGCGCCGTCAGGGGGGCCAGCGTCGCGGTGCAGGCCCCCACCCAGTCGGCCAGTGTCGACGTGTCGAGATCGATCCCTTCGCGGGCGAAGGCATCGCTCTGGCGGTTCAGCGGCAGATGCTGCAGGAACTTGTCGCACAGGATGGTCGACAGCAGCCATGGGCCGGCGCGTCCGCGCGCGATCGGATGGAAGGGGGCGGGTGGCTGGGTGATGCTCTCGCAGTCCCGGCAGGTGAACTTCTCCCGCACCGTCTGTATGACCTTGAACTGGCGCGGGATCACCTCCAGCGTCTCGGTGACGCTCTCCCCCAGTTTGCTCAGACGATCGCTGCCACAGCACGGACACTGTGTCGGTGCGGGGATGACGACCCGCTCGCGCGGCAGATCGGCACGCAGGGGCTGGCGCCCCCGGTTGCTCCTGGGTGCTGTCGCACGGACGGTGGTATCCGCCGCATTTTCGGGCGCGTCCTCGGCGAATGTCGTCTCCAGTTCTTCCAGTTCGAGTTCAAGCTGGGCCAGCAGGCGGCGCCCCCGCTCCGACGAGGCGCCGAAACGGTCCTGGCGCATCCGCGCGATAAGATGTTTGAGATGGGCGATCTGCGCTTCGGCGCTGGCCGCGCGCGCTTCTGCATCAGTAGCCCGGGTTTCGGCTGTAGACGCCCGGAGTTCGGCGACCTCGGCACGCGCCGATGCCGCGGCAAGTGCCGCGCGCAAGGCGATGATGTCGTCCATGTCTCCCGTCATGAAGGCAGTTGATCACATGGGCGCTCAAAAGGGTACCAGTATATGCTGACCTGGCGCGGTTTTTATTATCCCGCCAGTTCAGGTCTCCATGTTTTCTGCGGATTGCGCCAATCCACACCCTCCAGCAGACAGGTCAATTGTGACGGGGAGAGATGGATCGCCCCGTCCTTTGCCGACGGCCACAGGAAATGCCCGCGCTCGATCCGCTTCGCATATAAGGAAAGGCCGATCCCATCGTGCCAGATCAGTTTCACCAGGTCGCCGCGTCGGCCCCTGAAGGCGTAGACGTCGCCCGCGAAAGGGTCACGACCCAGTGCTTCCTGGACCTTCAACGCCAGCCCGGGCATCCCCAGGCGCATATCGGTTACACCGGCCGCCAGCCATATCCTCAGCGTGGAAGGAAGCGGGATCATGATCGCAGCGCGCCCACAATCTCACGCAGACGATCAGCGGACAGCCCCGTGTCGAACTCCAGCCGCACACCGTCCGGAAAGACCAGGCTGACGGCCTGGCCGGACAGCGTTCCCTGTTCTCTCCGACGCTCCAATGGCGGCGGCTCGGGGACCGGGGCCACCATGACAGGTATGAACGATGTCCCGCCTTTGGCTTGCGCTCTGGCCCGAGCCTCTCGCCGCCAGCGAAACACCAGACTTGGATGGATCCCATACTGTGCAGCCACCTCCCTTACGGGGCGTCGGCTCTCGTAGGACGCGATGACCACTCGCGCGCGAAATTCAGGGGCGTGCCAGCGGCGGCGATCCGAAACGATCTCGATCCGCGAGGCGTCCGCCAGCCTGTCTCGCTCGTCGGTCTCTCTACCGCTCCTTTGGAGCCTCTGTGCGGTACTACCTGCGACACTCGCAGGTAGTACCGCGTCCCTATCTCTTAAATCGCTCATGCTTCATAGCTGAACCAGACCAGAAATATTCAGCAAGGCGTCAGTCGCCGGGAGCTTAC
>NZ_WIPH01000077.1 GCF_009547075.1 Gluconobacter aidae | reverse complement strand
CTCAGTCTTTCCCCCGACCAAGCCGAAGCGCGTTGGTCACAACCGTCACGGACGACAGAGCCATGGCCGCGCCGCCGATAACCGGGGAGAGAAGAAGCCCGCAGATCGGGTAGAGCACACCGGCGGCGATCGGAATGCCGATCCCGTTGAACAGGAAAGAGAAAGCCAGGTTCTGCCGGATGTTGCGCATGGTCGCATGGGCGAGCCGTCTCGCCCGGACCAGTGCTTCCAGACTGCCATGCGCCAGAGTGATCCCGGCGCTTTCGATCGCTACGTCGGTGCCGTTTCCCATCGCGATCCCGACGGATGCGGCCGCAAGGGCCGGAGCATCGTTCACGCCATCGCCCGTCATCGCGACATGTGCGCCCTGCGTCGTCAGGTGTTTGACGATATCGGCCTTGTCCTGTGGCTTCAGACCGGCATGGACTTCCGCGATATTTCCCACCTGCGGCGCCACAGCCTTCGCCGTCGCTTCGCTGTCACCCGTGAGCATGATGATCCGCAGACCATCGGCGTGCAGCGCCGCAAGAGAGGCCCGCGTATCCTCGCGGAGAGGGTCCGCCACGGCGATCAGCCCGGCGAGCCTGCCGTCTACCGCCACGAACATCACCCCGGCTCCGGCTTCACGATGCGCCGTCGCGCTAGCTTCAACAGGGGAGACATCCGCGCCGGCCTGCTTCAGACACTCGGCATTGCCCACAACGACGGCATGGCCCTCAACGCTGCCGCTCACGCCCAGTCCCGGTTGGGACGCGAAATGGGTAAGAACGCCAGGCTCCCCATGGCGGTCTTTCAGGCCCTGCACGATGGCCTGCGCCAGAGGATGCTGGGAGCGTGTCTCCACAGAGGCGGCATAACGCAGCACATCGTTTTCCGGCCAGCCATTGGCTGCCTCCACGGCGATGAGCTTCGGGTGTCCTTCCGTCAGCGTGCCGGTCTTGTCCACAACCAGCGTATCCACCCTGTCGAGCGCCTGAAGCGCTTCGGCATTGCGGACCAGAACGCCCTCACGTGCACCCCGCCCCGTGCCGACCATGATTGACATGGGCGTGGCCAGTCCAAGCGCGCAGGGACAGGCGATGATCAGCACCGAGATGGCATTCAGAAGAGCATGCCCGAAACGCGGAGCCGGTCCGACGACGTACCATACGATGAAAGTCAGCACGGAAATGGCCAGCACCAGCGGGACGAACCATCCGGCCACCCGGTCGGCTACGGCCTGAATGGGCGCGCGGCTGCGCTGGGCTGAGGCAACCATCTTCACGATCCGCGCCAGCATGGTATCGCTGCCGACGGCCTGCGCTTCGATTTCGAGGCTGCCATTGCCGTTGATCGTACCGCCGGTCACCGTGCTGCCGCTCTTTTTGGCAACGGGTGCTGGCTCCCCGGTAATCATGGCTTCGTCAACACTGGATGTACCATCGAAAACCCTGCCGTCGACAGGGATCGACTCTCCCGGTAGCACCCGCAGTCGGTCTCCGACTACGATAGCGTCCACGGCTATGTCTGTCGGCTGCCCGTTCTCTCCGATCCGGTGAGCCTGTTTTGGTGTGAGATCCAGCAGGGCGCGGATGGCATCACCGGTGGCGGCACGTGCACGGAGTTCCAGAACCTGTCCCAGCAGAACCAGCGCGACGACCACGCCGGCCGCCTCGTAATAGACCGGCAGGGCTCCGTCGGGCATCCTGAAACTGGCCGGGAACGCCCCCGGTGCGAGCGTTGCCGCCAGACTGTAGCCAAACGCAGCGCCGACGCCGAACATGATCAGCGTGAACATGTTGAAGTGACCGGTCCGCAGTGAGGCGAGTCCACGCTGGAAGAAAGGCAGTCCTGCCCAGCAGACAATCGGAGTGGCCAGCGCAAGCTGAACCCAGGGAGACCATGAGCCCGGAACAAGGTGGAGACCAACATCACCACCCATGGCGATGAGCATCAGAGGAAAGGCGAACAACACTGAGACGATCAGACGACGTCTGAAATCATGCAGTTCGGGGTTTTCTGTCTCTGCTCCCGTCGGTTCCTCCGGCTCCAGTGCCATGCCGCAGAGCGGACAGTTGCCCGGATGATCCTGCCGGATCTGCGGGTGCATCGGGCAAGTCCAGATCGTCCCTGGCTTGCCCTCTCCGGCGGCGGAAGGCTGTTGCGGCGCATGATGGCAACTCATGCCGCGCATGGAGGACGCGGCCGTTTCCCGCGTTTCCTTCACAGGTTCCAGCGTCATGCCGCATTTGGGGCATGTGCCGGGATGCGCCTCCCTGATCTCGGGGTGCATGGGACACGTCCACACCATGGGAGGTGCGCTATCAGCCTTGATGAAGGCTGCGGGATTGGCCTCAAATTTCTTCTCGCAGTGTGCGCTGCAGAATGAATAGCTGTGCCCGTTATGCTCGCTCTTGAACCGGCTGGTAGCCGGATCAACCATCATGCCGCATACAGGATCGCGTATTTTCATGGGGACTGACGGGCTCGTCGGCATTGTTTCCGTCCTGACCGTGAGAGTTGAGAATTCTGGAGGCATCGGCAAGCCGCAGGAAAATGCGACGGCGTCATTTTACGATCTGATCCCGTGATGGGCGTGATCGAGTGTCTGAACAAGCATCAATAGCCTTCTTCAGTTCCCGGCGAAACACCTCAAAATCCACAGTCCGGGAAAACGCTTCGAGCTGATCGCCAAGCCCGCTCAGCCGGGCAAGCCGCTCTTCAACACCAAAAAATCCCGCCTGTTTCATCTTCCGTATCCCAATCAACGCACGAGAAATGGAATCACAGAGCAGACCTCAAAACTAGAGGGTTTTTCGAACCCTCCATCTGGCCGATCTGGTGTTTCTCGGTGCCCTTAATCGGACGGGAGAAAACCGCTATGCACGATATTCTCTTTGTCTCGGGTAAACATGGTATTTGCCGTTCCGCCGCAGGAAAATAGGGGAGGTCGTCGTATTTATGAACGCTGACAATCTGACAGGGCTTATCGGATATCTGAAACAGGATCAGTGGCAATCCTGTTTTGAAGAAGTGTTGGGTGAGCATCTGGGACCGGCTTTAGAGGCGGCGGATATCAGCTTCGAAGACCTGGGAGATATC
>NZ_WIPH01000076.1 GCF_009547075.1 Gluconobacter aidae | reverse complement strand
CACAGCCTCTTTATTAACGGGACGAACGGCCCGCAGACTGCACTGACTGATGAAGTGTAACTGGTTTTGCGTGTTGGACAAATCATTATCCTGAAAATATTGCCGCCGACGTTCTGCATCCTTCTTCTGGTCGGCGGCCTGTGTTTCCAGCGTCGAAATCCGACGACGCAACGACGAAAGTTCTGTATCACGTCCAGCGATCTGACGATCCAGACTCTGAAGTCGGGCATTCCTTTCGGCAATCTGCTGCCCTGCCTGCGCCAGATCTGCTGTCGCACGACGCCCCCGGATATAGAATCCGATGGCATATCCAATCGCCAGAAGAATGATCACCTTTTCCACGACCGATAAGCCTCCCTTTTCTGCGCGATCACCGCCGATTACCGCATCGACCGACGCATGATCTTCTCAAATCCCCTTATCCTGTCCTTCATCATTCCTGTCGCCCCATGACCGGGAAGGTGGACAGGATGGCACGCAAACCCGACACGATCAGGATCGAGGTGCTCGCCCCCACCGAGGCGGCGGAAACGGCCGAAGACGCGTTTCGCCCGTCCGATAACGCCATCCGCTTGCTCGCCCGCCTGATCGGCCGGCAAATGGCCCGCGAGCAGTTCGAGCGTGCCCGCGCGCTGGATCGAAAACAGGCCCGTCAGAACCGATCCCGTCCTATGCGGTAGCCTCCCCTTCCCGGCTACGTTTCCCCGGCGAAAGACCATTCGCCGGGCAGTCGTGTATTGTTCTTGTGACCATTATGGTCTCGTGATATAAGGTCAGTCAATGAGGATCATTGCCCGTCGCACGCTGAGAGAGTTCGTCGACAGTCTGGCGGGCCAGAAGGAGCAGCCGGCCGTGAAGGCGGCGCTGGACGCCTGGTTCGCCGAAGTCGGCAGAGCTGCGTGGACGAGCACCGCCGATGTGAAGCGGCTCTACGCCACGGCGAGCATCGTCAGCGCCGAGCGGATCGTCTTCAACATCAAGGGCAACGCCTATCGCCTGGTCGTGGCGGTCGATTTCGAGAAAGGCATCGTCTGGATCAAATGGATCGGCACGCACAAAGCGTATGACAGGATCGACGTAACGGAGGTGGAACATGACGGCTGATCTGAAACCCATCCGCAACGAGGCGGATTATGACGCGGCCCTTGACGAGGTCGGACGGCTGTGGGGTGCGAAGAGCGGCACGCCGGACGGCGACCGTCTGGACGTGTTGGCAACCCTGATCGACGCCTATGAGGCAAAGCACCATCCGATCGACTCGCCCGATCCAGTCGAGGCGATCCGCTTCCGCATGGAGCAGCAGGGCCTCACCCGCAAGGATCTGGAGCCGATGATCGGGCCGCGCAATCGGGTGGCGGACGTGCTGAACCGCAAGCGCAGCCTGTCGATCGACATGATCCGCCAATTGCATGACGGCCTCGGCATCTCGGCCGAGGTGCTGATCCGGCCGAGCCGGATGGACAAGGTCGCCTGATAAGGAACATCCCCATGACCCGCGTCGCCCTGTATGCTCGCTATTCGTCCGACAACCAGCGCGACGCCTCGATCGAGGATCAGTTCCGCATCTGCCGCGAATACGCAAAACGCGAGAAATGGAAGGTCATTGGTGCCTACAAGGACGCGGGTATCTCCGGAGCCAGCATGATTCTGCGTCCCGGCATCCAGACCCTGTTGCAGGATGCCCAGGCCGGACGGTTCGACATCGTGCTGGCCGAGGCGCTGGATCGCATCTCGCGCGATCAGGCCGACGTAGCCACCCTGTTCAAGCACCTGAAATTCGCTGGCGTACCGATCGTCACCCTGGCCGAGGGCGAGATCAGCGAACTGCATGTCGGCCTCAAGGGCACGATGAACGCCCTGTTCCTCAAAGACCTGGCCGCCAAGACCCATCGCGGCCTGCGTGGCCGGGTCGAGGACGGCAAGTCCGGCGGCGGGTTGTGCTATGGCTATCGCGTGGTCCGACAGTTCGACGCCAAAGGCGAACAGATCCGGGGCGACCGCGAGATCGACGCGCATCAGGCGGAGATCATCCGCCGCATTTTCCGTGACTTCGCCGCCGGTATCGGTCCACGCGCTATCGCCAAAGCCCTGAACGACCAGGGCATCGCCGGCCCCAAGGGCAAATTGTGGAGCGACACCACCATCCGGGGTCATGTGAAGCGCGGCACCGGCATCATCAACAATGAATTGTATATCGGGCGCCTGGTCTGGAACCGTCAGCGCTACGTCAAAGACCCGTCCACCGGCAAGCGCGTCTCGCGCCTCAACCCGGAATCGGAGTGGGTCATCACAGAGGTTCCCGATCTGCGGATCATCGATGAGGCGCTCTGGCAGGCGACCAAGGCCCGTCAGAGCGTCATCGCTGAGAAATACGTCAACGTTACCGAGGCGGTGCGGGCGCATCACAAACGGAACCGGCTCAACGGCACCCGTCGGCCGAAATCCCTGCTGTCGGGCCTGCTGTTCTGTGGGTTGTGCGGTAGTCCCTACACCTTGCGAGGTTCAGACCGCTTCGCCTGTTCAGGCCATGTGACGAATGGCTCCTGCACCAACAGTCGGACGATCCCCCGTCCCGATCTGGAGCGCCGCGTGCTTGCCGGCCTCAAGGACCGGATGATGGCGCCGGAGATCGCGGCCGAAGCGATGCATGCTTATGCCGAGGAGACCAACCGTCTGAATCGCGAGCGTCGCTCCAACGCCGATGTCTGGCAGATGGAACAGGTGAAAATCGAGAAACAGATCCGGGGCATCATCGAAGCCATCAAAGAAGGCATGTTCCATCCCTCCATGAAAGCAGAGATGGATACGCTCGAAACCCGCAAGACCGAGTTGGCAACGCTACTGTCCGACGTTCCCTACGATGTGCCAGACCTGCTGCCGAGTGCCTCAGCGGTTTACGCCCGCAAGGTCGGCCGCCTGACCGACGCCCTCAACCGGCCCGAGGAGCGGCTGGAAGCCGCCGATGCGCTGCGGGCGCTGATCGAGAAGGTCGTGCTCACTCCCGGCCCGAACCGGGGTGAGATTGACGCGATGCTGGGCTTTGCAACGAACAGGAAGAACGCCATGCGTCACCCGGACGCTGGCGTTCTCGAGAAGTTCCTGGTGCAGGGTTCTA
>NZ_WIPH01000075.1 GCF_009547075.1 Gluconobacter aidae | reverse complement strand
GCCCTTGAGTTGGAAAGGGCCAACGTCCCGTTCTTCACCGGTCCTACTCTGATGGAAGGTGTCGGTTACAAACAATCGTCACAAGCCCACACAAACGTGGGTGAGTTTAAAAGAATATTTAAAAGGCCGGTTACAAAGCTTATGATCCAAGGGGAGGGATTAGCCCTCAAGTTCCCTTGCTAAACAACTTTTAAGACTATCTAACTTAGAGATAGATAATGAGATGATGCTTTTCCCTTTGCTTAGATTATTACTCACTTTCTTGTCCTTTAACCCAAACGGTTAAAACAAGGGGGAAGTGGTAACAACTTCAAGAAGGGGAGAACTTGGCACAAAGAGCTCAACCTCAAAGTTGAGGGCTCTCGGTTGGAGGGTGCTATAGCTTTCTTCACACCGAAAGGGGGGAGACCCTTTAGGGGGTGATTCCTTCACACAACCAAGATGATATTGTCAACCTTCAAAAGAACACAGCAAGGTTAAAAAACAGAATTGCTAAAGAAGTGAATAGCACGCATATTCTCTTCAGCCAAAGCTCCTTCCTTTGAAGCCCACTGGAATCCGGCAACAACAGAGTCCTTAATTTCATTGAGATACTGAACTCCCTTACACATATCAACCACCATATTGGGACCAGTAGTCTCAGGCCCGAAACACCAGATCTTCTTGGCCAAATCCTTGTCCCAACCAAATTCTTCAGAGAGAATTTTAGAGCGTACTTTGGGATCGTCCCTTGGACCAATCCGCCCATCATCAATGGCCTCAGCAAGCCCCTCTTCCATAGGTCGTGCTTCCATGTAAAGTCTGTTGTGCTTATTTGGAGACTTGCTCATAACAGTACGACACGATTTCTCAAGCACAGTTTCTCGGAATGAAACCACAGGATCAGATACATGAATCTCCGCACCACCCATGAAGTCTTCCTGCAGATCTTTCAAGCAGATCTCAAGGTGAAGCTCTCCTGCGCCAGCAACAATGTGCTCGCCAGACTCCTCTATAGTGCAAACAACCATAGGATCCGATTTGGCTAAACGTTTCAAGCCTTCTACGAGTTTTGGAAGATCAGAAGCAACCTTACATTGCACAGCAACGCGAACAACAGGAGACACTGAAAATTTCATGGCTCGAATAGGATGGGCGTCCACTTCCTTCTCATTGGTCAACGTTGCATTCTTGGTAATGAACTGGTCCAATCCAACCATAGCCACTGTATTTCCGCAGGGCACATCCTCCACAGATTCTTGTTTCTTGCCCATCCAGATAACAGTTCTCTGAACACTCTTAACATACAAATCTTTCTTCTGGCCAGGAACATAGTTCGGTCCCATTATCCGGACCTTCATACCAGTAGAAACCTTTCCAGAGAAGACTCGTCCAAATGCAAAGAACCTACCCTTGTCAGAAGCAGGAATCATCTTAGAGACATAAAGCATAAGAGGGCCCTCTGGATCACAGTTTCTGATGGCATTAGCATAAATATCATCAAGAGGACCTTCATACAAGTTCTCCACACGATACTTCTGTGCCTTTGAAGGTGACGGAAGGTGGAAAATCATCATTTCAAGAAGCGCATTGCTCGCAGGTAACCAAGTCTGCATAACCCGCTTCATCAAAGCTTTCCCAATCAATTCTTTCTCTTCAGCCTTCATAGTAACACCAAGCTTTTGCAGCATTGGCCACAATTTATCCTTCTGATCATTCATGCAGGTTGCAATAATCTGCTTAACTGGCTCGTAACAGAACTGAACAAAGCCACGCTTGCATGAAGGGGAGCCAGTACTCTTGGTAGTCCACTTTTTTGTGGCTGGATCGAAGTAATTTTCACCCCACAGCCTCTCCATCATCTTTGCCTCATCAACACCAAATTTAGCTGCATACATCTTCGCAAAGTTAGTCAAGGTGAAAGCCCAACCGTGCAATCCTGCAGAGAAAGCAACAGTTCCTTTTTCAGGGTAAACTTGTACATCTCCAAGAAGTGCATCCTCATACGTGGCCATAATAACATTTGCATTTTCAATGACACGCTGAAAAGTCTGGTATGCTTCTTCTCCCTCAACTTGAAGTTCCAGGAAGCAACGGTCCATCTTATTAACAGTCAAAACAGGCCTGATTCTTTCTCCTAAGGCTTGCCGAAGAACTGTTTCAGTCTGGACACACACACCCTCCACACAGTCAACAACAACAAGTGCACCATCAGTAATCCGTAGAGCAGCAGTGACCTCAGAAGAAAAGTCAACATGCCCAGGTGAATCAATAAGGTTTATAAGGTATTCATTTCCATGCCTTTCACCCTTGAAGTTCTTCAAAGATTCATCAGTCATCTCATAATAAAGGGAAATCCCAGTGGATTTAATAGTGATACCACGTTCTGCTTCATCTGCCCGAGTATCTGTCATCCTAACATCTCCGGCAACTTCCTGTGCAATAATACCAGCAGCTGCCACTAAAGAATCTGTTAGAGTAGATTTCCCTGCAAATCCAGTGAATTACTTCAGTAAGTTACTCAATGACTCCTGAAACAATATTCGGAAACTACAGAGCAAATCAAGGATTTAACAAGACCAGAACCTGAGCTATCAACCAGAGCGGCCCTACCTGCTGGACTGATGACCCTTCCGTGCGCTTGCTTCCCTCTTCCGAGGGTGAAGATCAAGGTCTGGTCGAACACAGCTATCTCGCTCTCCTCTATTGATCGAGACCAGCTTCAGCCACTATTGCTAGGACGGGCTTACTTAGACTGAGAACAGAGATGATTTTCTCTTAAATGAATCTGTTTCTTCTGTTCGGTCCTTCCAATAGAGCCTACTATCACCGGAACTGTATCCCCCCGATTCCTTCCCTTCTTGAAGAAAACGATACCGAGAACACCATCCATAAATCAAAATAAAGGCTATACCACTTTTCAACCGAGAAAATACCAGATGCGTCTGAAAAGATTCTATTGCTATTCGGGAGAACACAGGCTTCGAAAGCTTACTGCCCGGAATCGGGACCCATGCTACTCTGTTCTGGTTGAAGTACCTTCTGACACTGCTGATTCCATCTTTCTATCGTTCGAGCTAGCCCTTGTGATGTCACTGAACGAAAGTCTGAGGGCAGTAATCAGGAACACAACAAACCCAACAACCAAATTGGCTAGGCGTTGTTGCGACTTTCGATATGCTTTCCCTAAACTAATGAATGAAAGGAATGTAGGTCCAGGCTTGGGGCGGCTTGCTTCCCTACCAGAATCTCAGGCTTGAAGGACTCCGAGGCAGATTTTTCTGTTCATAAAATAGGGGGACA
>NZ_WIPH01000074.1 GCF_009547075.1 Gluconobacter aidae | reverse complement strand
CTGTGAGTTCCGCCACTTGTAATGCAGCGAGACATATCCATCAAAAAGCTGTTCCTGATAGCGAAAATACGCCAGTTCCGTATAATTTTTAGATTTGACCGGATCGAGTATCTGTTTGCTCCAGTCAAAATCGCTCAGATCAAAAAATGGGCCATTCGGGTTCTTCATGTCGGGGATGAACATGCTGGAAGCCGCACTGCCGCCCGGCTTGTACCAAAGTTGATCTGACGAATTGGTACCGTTCAGACTCCGCCATTCAAAACCGCTCGCAAATCCAAATCCGCGAAAACCCGGATCGAGGTTGCGAGTATAATCCAGACGGACGTTCGTAACGCCCTCATGGTCACGGTCATATTCCTGCTGAACCGTCTGAAATGCGTAACCACTGTTGAGGAGTTTGTTCATGTCGATAATATCGACAAGATTAGCCACGTTTTCCTTGTTGATTGTATAATCAGCATAAACCGCACCTTTCGACGTCTCTTTCGGATACACCCGGGCCGTCACATAGGGTTCGTGGTTATAATAATCTTCCCACGTATATCCGGCGCGCAGCTTTAACGCCGAAATATTGTCGTGCCAGCTCAGATTGCCCAGAACACCATTGGTATTCATCTGCCAGTTATCTTTCCGACCAATTGTCCTGGCGCGATAGATGTATTCACGGCCGGACGTTGGGGTCTGGTTCCAGATGCCCGTATCGTCCAGCAGGTATTCGTTATGTTCCATGAAGGAATTTTCCCACCTCTCGTAAGAATATCCCATAACGGACGCACTGAATCCGCTATTTGTTGGATGCCATTCAAGACGCGCAGCCCCACCCAGAGAGTTCAGATCGTTGGAATAGCTGCCACCATCGACATAACGCGGGGCGGTCATGCCGTTCCAACCCGAAGTGCTGGAATCATTGGGGCTCAGGATTTTCCCCTTGCTGTTATAATAATTGTAGCTGTCTTCCTGCCACTTCTTGGTCGTGTTCCGGGTCCGCCTCTGATAGCGGAACGAGGTCATGATCCCGAATTCCCTGTTTTTTCCAAACCGGTCCGAGAAAACGGCCTTGGCGCCCTGCCCCAGATGCGGCGACATGCCGGGGATTCTGTTGGCGCCCGCAGACCCTTTTGCGGTTCCGTAAATACCGTAAGCATTGATGTATTTGTAAAGCCCGTCATGGTCAAAGGCGCTACGGGGATTCATGTTTATGACCGCGCCAATGGCTCCTCCATCCTGTTCAGCTGTAAACGTCTTGTAAATATCGTCCTCACCGGTCATTTCTGCGGGTATGTTCTGCATATTGACGCGCCTGCGGATGCTGCCACCGTCACTGATACTTGCAAGCGTCAGGCCATCCAGCGTTGTCTGATTAAGGTCAGACGAAACGCCTCGCACACTGATATAACGTGGCTCGTCACCATTGCGGATCCCTGTGACGCCCGGAAGCTGCGTCAACAGCTGAGCCACTGACGTCGCGCCACCAAGGTTGGACGTGTCGTCATAGGTGATCGAGTCAACGACGCCGACAAAATTACGCTTCGTGCGCAGTTCATGCCGGCTACCCCGGACTGTCAGGTTATCCACCGTATCGGCTTCCAGTCCGGTGGATTTTCTGGATGGGACCGGATGCAGCATAATATGCTTTGGATTTGACGCATCCACTCTGAAAGTATTTTTACCAAGAAGTCTCTGCAGTGCTTGCAGATTATCCATTCTGCCATAAAGAGGCCTGGACCGCAGTTTGTCTGTCAGGCTGGAATCAAATGCGACGGGAACCCCAGTCTGTCGGCTGAAAGTCGTCAGGGCAGATGTCAGAGACTGTGAGGGTAGGGCAAAGACGCTCTGAAAATCCTGCGCAAAAGCAATAACTGGCGCAAGAGATGAGACGGTCGCTGAAAACACAAACGCGAAAGACCGACCTGAAAAATGCATTGGTGAAGTCCTGAATTGGAATAAACGGAGACCTTTTCCCGCTGCGCGGGACACTTGCTGATTTCCGATTATTTCTCATGTTAATATTTTGTTTCATTTAACTATCTGTAACTCATTCAATCTAAAGGTTTCTTTTTTTTTCACTTAAATCGATAGTTTTTTACTATTGTGAATTGTGCGATTTTAAAAATATAAACAATGCGCACAAGGAAAGATCTCGCAGCATTCTCTTCTACAGAACCATCACGGATATTTGAGTTCTTTAAAAAAATATCCAGAGAGTGCACCGCGGTAACTTGAATATGATTTTTAGCATTCTCATATTTTCATAATAATTAATGGCGAATTCCCCGTTTACTGCCGCTATGCGCGGTAAACGTCTCTTCCCTCGTGTCTTTTTCTGTTGCCCACCCCCTGAACGGAGGCCTGAAAACCGATGGCGTCTCGATCTGAAATTCTGATTATCGGTGGCGGTGTTGCCGGTCTTTCCCTTGCAACCCGCCTCGGCAAGTCGATGGGAAAATCCGGAAAGGCGCGCATCACGCTGATCGACAAGAGCTTTTCCCATGTCTGGAAACCGATGCTGCACTGCTTTGCCTCCGGCACGCTCAGCAATGAAAACGACAAGGTGAACTTCATCTCCCAGGCCAGCGGGCACCATTTCGAGTTCTGGCCCGGCGAGGTCGCCTCCATTGACCGCGAGAACCGCGAGGTCATTCTCAGCCCGCTTCTGGAAGCCGACGGCACCGTCATTCTGGAAAGCCGACGCATGAAATACGACACGATCGTCATCGCGATCGGCAGTACCGCCAATGATTTCGGCACGCCCGGCGTCAAGGAACACTGCATGTCCATCGACAATCTCGTGGACGCCAATGCGTTCAACGAGAAGTTCCGGATGGAGCTGCTCCGCGCCTTCGCTAACAATTCCGAACTGGACATTGCGATCGTCGGCGGCGGTGCGACCGGTGTGCAGCTTGCCGCCGAGCTTCACAAGGCGCTGGAAATCGTGGGGCCGTATAACCTGCATGCTTTCGGCAAGGCCCCGCCCAAACTGCATGTTACGCTGTTGCAGTCCGGCGCGCGCATCCTTCCCGCTTTTCCGGAATCCGTCTCGGCTGCGGCGCAGCAGGAACTCGAACATATCGGCGTTACCGTCCGCACCAATGCGCGCGTCGCGGCGGCCGATGAGCATGGTTTCACGCTTAAGGACGGGTCCTATGTTTCGGCCAAGCTGCGCGTCTGGGCGGCTGGCGTCCGAGCCCCTGAGGTCACGACTGCGTATGGTGGGCTGACGATCAACAGGACCGGTCAGATCCTCGTCAATCCGAACCTGTCCTCCATTGATGACGAGCGGATTTTCGCCATGGGAGACTGCTCCTTCATCCAGGACGATCCCCTGCCCGCTACAGCTCAGGTCGCCCGCCAGCAGGCCAGGCATCTGGCGCGCCATCTGCCGGCCTGGATCGAGCATGGCCAGAAAGTCCCGGGCTGTATTTTCCACAACAAAGGCGCGATCGTGGCTCTGGGGAAATACAATGGCTGGGCGGCTCTTCCGGGCGGTACGGTCTGGGGGGGGGGCATCTCGCACGGCTTCTCGGCGCGAATGGCCCATCTCATGCTCTATCGCCAGCACCAGATCGAACTGTTTGGCTATTACCGGGGGCTGATGTCCTTTTATTCCGACTGGGTCGAAACCTTCGTCCGGCCTTCCGTGCGGCTGGACTGAGCATCATCCGCACCTGAGGCCCCCCCCTGACAGCAAAAAAGCCCGCGGCCTACGCCACGGGCTTTTTGT
>NZ_WIPH01000073.1 GCF_009547075.1 Gluconobacter aidae | reverse complement strand
AGTTTGAGGGAGACACGGCGTCCTCGATTATCAGCCGCATGCAGGAGCAGCTTCAGGGGCTGGCTGCTGGCACGGACGGCACCCGACAGGCACGAACTGCCAGCACGGCCACCGATGCGCTGCTGGCCGAGACAGAAGCGTCCTGGAAGGCAGGAAGCTACCTGTCTGGCCTGGACTGCGGATACCAGACGCTGAACGAACGCATTCGTGGTTTCAGGGCTGGCGCGATGTACGTCATCGCGGGCCGTCCCGGCATGGGTAAGTCGGCCCTTGGGATCGGGATCGCGGTTCGAATGGCGATTGCCGAGGGTCGGGGGATGTATTGGTCTGGCGAGATGCCGGCCGAGGAACTGATGGGTCGTGTGGTTTCCGCGCGTTGCGGCCTAACCCTCGACACGGTGCTGACCGGCATGTTCGACGGACCCAATGGTCCGGAGCCGGTGTCAGGCACGACCATGCAGCGGATTGTTCAGGCCGGTATGGAAGCCAAGAAGCGTATTCCGCTGGTGATCGATGACCGAGAAGGACTGAGTGTTCAGCAGATTGCCATCCGTGCGCGGCGTATGGCGCGAGAACCTGAAGGCCTGAAGTTCATCGTCATCGACTACATCGGTTTGCTCCGCGGCAGCGATGCTGTGCGCCGCTCTGGGAGCCGGGTAAACGAGGTCACGGAGATCAGCGGTGAGATTGCCCGACTGGCCCGTGAGTTGAGAATTCCGATCATCGCGCTGTCCCAGCTCAACCGGCAATCTGAGAACCGGGAAGACCGCCGCCCAACGATGTCCGACATCCGGGACAGCGGCGCAATCGAGCAGGACGCTCGCTGCATCCTCGGTGTGTATCGCGAGGAACACGCCCTGGAATCCCGGATGGGATTGGACGGCAGCGTAGTCCGGAACACGAACGAGAGCGATGCGGCGTACCAGAAGCGGGCTGCGGAATTTGATGCTGCCTACGAAAGATCCCACGGAAAGGGCGAAGTCCTGATCCTCAAGAACCGGGGCGGCAAAAGCGGGATAGTGAACCTGTGGTTCGATGGGCCCACCACCTGGTTCCGGGATCAGGGGGAAGACGAGCTGGGGCCGGCGTGGTGATTACGATCCTCCCGCGGTTTCCTCTCAGGCATTTTCCTTGTCAATGACATGAGCCTGTTTCGTATGAGTGTGGCGAATTTCCGTGAATACGGCTATCCAAAAATCCCGGCGTGTCTCGTTCCGAGCATACGAGGCCAAGGTAGCCTTGTCGCTCGCAACCAGAACAGCTTTTTCCCCATAAGTCTGAAGAAGTTCCTTAGCAGCATCCTGAACGTTGTTTGTTTCATCCATCAGCGGTCGTCCTAGCATTTGCACAAAAGGAGAGGCTGGCAGTTCTGTCCCATGAAGGGCACCTGAAACGTTGAGCGAACCTGACGAAATGTCGATATGCTCATAATCGGAAAGAGGGAGAACAACTCCCAATTTCCCGGCAACATCCCAGTCGACGTAGCTCTTCATAGCCCTAACTCCAGCAGAGAGCCGCTACTTTCCACTGAAAAAGATAATGAAGTTTTAATAGGGCTGTAAAATCTTGTCCGGCAGAGGGGGCGTCCTAAATTTTTAGCCGAAACAAAAAGCCGTAACTGTTTACTCTTCAGTCAACAGGGCACTTGGAGAAACATCCAACGCTCTGGCCAAGGCAAGCAGTTGTTCAGGCTCTGGACGCACATGCTCATTCTCAATGGCCTGTAAATCGTCCAAGGCAATTTCAGTCCGCTCCACCAAAACTGAGAGAGAGAAATCGCATTCGATCCTGCGCCTTCTTACGTTTCGGCCTATGATTGCAGCAAGGGGCGACATTGTGTTGAGCCTCGTTCGGGATGGATGGGTCAAACCTGCCACATCTTTGTTATCATATTGCGTCAAAATGTCATTCCGACGAGTCATACTGTTTCCTTTAATGTCATTTTAACGCACTCTATCCCAGAAATGATTTTAGTGATTCGTGCTAACGCAACATGTTCAAGAAGGTTTACGAGAAAATGATACCTAGCTTGGAGGAACTGAAGGTAGAGATGGATGCCTGCTTCGCAGCAGGTGAAACAGACAAAGCCATTTCACTCATAGAACAGGTATATGCCGCTTGTGACGAATTGATGGCAGCTCCCGTTCATTCAGTGAATAAATCTTCTGATTAGGGATGGTAGGAAATTTGTTTGTAAAACCCCTGCATGCCGACTGTGCAGCTATACCACTAGACTGCAATACAAATGTGGTATTCGCTATCGCGAATCCAAATTAGTCAAAGGATATCACATAATAAATTGACCAATTTATATCCCGGTACCATTAGAAATAGAAATTATATTTAGATTTATTTTTTAATATTAAGTTATGTTTGGCAGATCACTTGATAACGCTTCATCTAAAGAAATCTGAACACCTAAATCCCACGCGTCATATATTGCTTCGATTGCCTTTAGACATGCTGCTTCGTTGCCTCGACGCGCCTGCTCATCTGCGATGGCACAAAAAAGCGCTATCAGTTCTTCCATGATCAACTTGCTTTCCAATTATGCGACGAAAAGCGGCCGCACCTGGCTCTGTAGCATGCGAACTTCGAACCGCCTTGATAAAAGTCAATAATATGTTAAAGCGGGCAGATTTCGTTACAAACTTAGCATCCTACCTGCTCTCTAGCATAATACTTCTTCCCGCAGAGGGGAGGCTCTCCTTGTACAGCTCCCCATTCCTATACTAACATTCCTCCATGTCAGCAGCCCTGAAATCCCGCGCCGAAGTCACGAACCTCCGGGGCATCCTCGCCATAGCTGAAGCGCCGGAGGAACAGCCGAGGCAGCGGCCCGATGCGAAGGAATTGGCCCGTGCCGGTGCGCTTGCCGATGCCGTGATCCGCGAACTGCGGGCAACATCAGGCGAGACGGAGAACCGGGCATGACCGATCCCAACACCTGGCCCTCCTGCATCGGCGAACACGCCGCGACACTGGCCAGGCCCCGGGACTGGGCAGTGGCATACATGAACTACAGAACCATGATGGCCGCACCGTTGCCGTCAGACGCTATGCAGCGGCTTCAAGGAAATATGCAGCCTCACGGCGATAAAGTGACGAGGGCTTACCAGCCCCAGCCTGGACCAAATCCATAGCCCGGGCCAAAGCCGCCGCCCCAAGGGCCCCACTCCCCCCAGTTCCACTGAGCGTCCTGATAATCCTGCGCAGCCATTTGCTGTTCGTCAGCGATATTCTGCTGCTGCTGATATGCTTGGTATCGTCCATATGCCGCCTGATCGCCGATGTACAGACAACCACATACCGTTGGATCAGCGTAAACGTAGCTCACCGTGTCACCGTGGATACGGCGAACGAAGTGATGAGCTGGCAGCTTCTTCAGCATGGCAATCCGCTGAGGGGTTGAAGCGGGTTTGAGCTGAAACCCCGCCGCGGCGAGGTGATCTTCCTTCTGGGAGACTATCTGCTGAGGAGATTCACACGCTGACAGAGCGGTGACGCAAATGAGAGATGCTAGAAAAGCTTTTTTCATATTGAGACCCTCCAATAAAGCCATAATGGCAACACCTGTCTGGGAGAATACTCACACGCTTTGTCAGCTCAGTCCTATGAAAAGATATTGAAAAACCGTTTATGAAAAACCGCCCCGAAGGGCGGCTCCATAGTCAGGCGCAGAGCTTCGCTCCTACGCGCTCATTCCGGCGCTCGAAAGCATCGGCGGCTTTGTTGAACCGCTCCCCAAACTCGCTCCGCTTGAGTGCGACATAAGGGAACTGCCGAAGGAACTGAGCCTTGTTCGCTCGGGCGGGCGCTGTTTTCGGCTGATAATCCTCGATCTGGAGGGATCGAAGAACTGTTTGTTGATGCGCTTGTCTGATGATTTTAGTTTTTTGGCG
>NZ_WIPH01000072.1 GCF_009547075.1 Gluconobacter aidae | reverse complement strand
GAAACGCCCCGAAACACGATTTACAAGATAATCTCCAAACAGTCGGCCCAAAGTCATGGTGCATGAAAATGCAACATATCCTAATCCTGTGTATCGCATATCAATATGGCGGACAGTCGCAAGAAAAACAGCACTCCAATCTATGGCTGCGCCTTCAGTCAGAAAAACAATGAAACACATCATGCCGATCGCGAAAACGACGCCATGGGGTAATACAAACGAAGCACTTTCTTCTGCATTGGTCCGTCCTGTAAGCAGACCTGGCAGGGCAAGAGTGGCGCTCAGAACTAACAAGGCTGCCACAGATACAGACGTGATTGCTGGAGAGAAACTAAGACTGAGCAGGCTACTGACAGCTACCGCTCCAAGAAGCCCCCCACACTGAAAAGGCCATGAAAACCGGACATCATTATTCGTTTGCATGCACGCTCAACTATGACGGCCTGAACATTAACGACGCAATCAATGGTTCCAACGCCCGCTCCAAACACGACCAGTGCAGTTGGCAAAAGAGGTATCGAAGCAGAAGAGGCCAGAACTGGAAGAGCAGCACAGATAGCGAGGGTTGCAATGGCAATGATCCAACGACAACCGTAGCGCCCCGCCAGACTTCCTGCTGCCGGCATGGATACGATCGAGCCTGCACCAAGGCACAGCAGTAAAAGTCCTAGATGGGCATCACTCAAACCACATCGAAATTTTACATAAGGAATGATCGGTGCCCACGCGGCCCCCGCGAATCCTGCAATCAGAAATGCTATGCGTGTGGAATATTGTGCACGAGTTGAATCGGCTTGAGGGCTTTTCAGCGAGAACAAATGAAAATTCCTTTGAAGGCATTGTGCACTCTTGTCACACCTAATACGCCGCAATCAAAAAAGGCGAGCAGGTCACGATCGTTAACCTGTTTTTTTTATCTAGATATCGGACAGTCCGCTTGCCCCCCCCCCCCGTAGCGGTCATCTGAACGAGCGTATCGGGACCTGTGTTTTCTCAGCGAGCCGCAGTAAGTAGCTCACTCACGAGCGACGGCCGCTTATCCAACATCGCCAGCAAAACCTGGGCTGGTCCGGTTGGCTGACGACGGCCATGTTCCCAGTTCAGAAGGGTCCCCTTGGCGACCCCGATGCTTCTGGCAAACTGTGCCTGGGAGAGCCCGGTCCGGGTTCTGATGGCCGCCACGTCAACCGACGGAACACGGACCTGGTGGGTCACGCTGTCCTCGGCCGGAGCTTCCGAATAGGCGAGAGCCTCATTCAGCCCCTGCAGAATGCTATTATAAGCGCTCATGATGGTTCTCCGTATTTCGCAACAAGCGTCTTGCTCAACTCTACCAGGGCGGCCTGTTCAGATCGCGTCAGATTGTCCTTCTCGTTTTTGGCAAAAACAGTCAGGAGGAACAGAGGCATCTGTCTTCCGCCAAAAACGTAGAGAGTTCTGTACCCTCCCCTCTTCCCCCCACCCTCGCGGGAAAAGCGGAGCTTTCGCAGACCGCCGCCTAAAGAAATGCCAGCATCTGGCATCGCAGCGAGCATGTTAATCAGAGCCATACGGTCGTCGTCTGACATCAGGGCTTTTGCCCGCCTTATGAATTCAGGCAGTTCGACAACGGTCTGCAGCTTTGACATTTACAAAGAACTATACGTCATTGGCGAATGAGTCAATGACGTATAGTTCAGAGAAATGAAGGGCGTGATGGGCACTTAGACAAACAGCCGTTCAGAAACCTCAAGGAATACCACGAATCCGCAGTTTTCCGACATAAAATCTATGTCCATTTTTCTACATTATCGGACATAGGGTAGAGACACCAAAAGAGACCCGCAAAGGTCTTTTCGAGGCATGTTCGACAGACGTCATGCAAGGAGAACGTCTGCTGCCAGAAAGACAGCCTGATCGTCTCTAGCCCTCTTTGCGAGAAACATTTTAACTCACGCAGGCTTGGAGCCGTCTCTCTGCGTTGCGGCTGACTTGGGGGGGAAGCGGAATGTCTCTTTTCGGTAGGAAGATGCAGAGATACGGCCATCGATACACCGAAGAGCTAACTCTACAACGGCGCTACCGCTTTTCAGCCTTTCAGGAAATCGATAAAAACACGTAAGGGCACGGGCATCTGTCTGCGGCTGGGATAATACAGACAGAAGGGTTCTGCTCTGGGTATCCAGTTCAGGAGGATCGGTTGTAGTCGCTTTTGCTCGATGTCTTGCTGGGCAAGGGCTTCATAAACATACGCGCAGCCAACATCCAGAACGGCCGCCCGGATCACCGCCCGGAGATTGCCCAACCCTGGATGCTGACATCCGCCAACGCCAGGAATATGGCCGGCGAGTGCTCCAGACGGGCAATCGTTCGCGCGCCTTCGAGGGCGGCTACCAATGCGGTCGCGGAAGAGGATGCGCGCGTCGGAGCGAAGCCGCACCCCCTGAAATGCTCCGCAATAATCTCTGTCGAATCGGCAAATCCGCGCGCGACCCGTTTGGTCAGCTCGACGTCGATTGCCGGCAACTCATTCGCCAGATTCTGCATCAGACAGCCATATTGAAAATCGGAGGCAATCATTTCGGCTGCAAATGTGTCGAAAAGTTGATGCACGAAATTCAGGGCATTATCTGCCGTATTCGCCGAGATACTCCGCAATACAGAAATTCTATTTGCGATATATTGATCGATCGCTTCTTCCGCCAACTGCGCTTTGCCGCGCGGAAAATGAAAGTAGAACGATCCCTTAGGCGCACTGCTTTCCTCGAGGATCTGGGTCAACCCAGTCGCGGTATAGCCTTGGATCCGAAATAGCCGTTCGGCCGTAGCGATCGCTCGAGCGCGGGCGTCAGTCTTGCGTGTCATGCTGCGAACATACCACGCTCCGCTTGACCGATCTATGGCGATCACCCTACTATGGTGATCGCCATAGTGGAGAACCATGATGCCGCTATACCCACGATCTGCGTCTCGACGGGCCGTCTTGGCGACGGGTGTCGCCAGCCTGGTTGCGGCGCCACCTCGACCAGCCCGCGCAAATCTCATAGGAGGAATTGATTTGACCGCTTCGTCATATGGCGCAGGAACGCTGCCCAAGGGCGTTCGCTCGCGCATGATCCAGGGGGTCAATGGCCTTGACGTCCATATTCTCGAGGCTGGTTACGACAGCCCTGGCCGGCCACTGGCGCTACTGCTGCACGGCTTTCCGGACTTGGCTTATGGCTGGCGGCACCTGATTCCGATCCTAGCTGACGCCGGCTATCATGTCGTGGCGCCCGACCAGCGAGGTTTTGGCCGCACTACCGGCTGGGGGGACGGTTATGATGCCCCTCTAGCCCCCTTCAGCCTCTTGAATCTGACACGCGATGCACTCGGATTGGTTTCGGCATTGGGGTATCGGCGTACGGCGATGCTCGTCGGACATGACCTCGGCTCGCCGGTGGCGGCTTATTGTGCGCTCGCTAGGCCTGACGTCTTTCCTTCGGTGGTTCTGATGAGTGCGCCATTCCCCGGTCCACCGGCGTTTCCGTTTAACATTGCGTATAGTGAGGCATCGCCGGATCAGCCGAACACCGACAGCCAAAAGCTTGCCGCAGCGCTAGCGGCACTCGATCCTCCGAGAATGTACTATCAACATTACCTGAGTACATCAGGGGCGAATGAGGACATGTGGCACCCCCCTCAAGGCTTACACGCTTTTCTTCGTGCATTTTTCTACGTCAAGAGTGCAGACTGGCCTGGGAACAAGCCGCATCCGTTGCAGGCACGCACTGCCACTGAATTCTCGAAAATGCCAACTTATTACGTCATGGATCTCGGCAAGACGATGCCCGAAACCGTGGCCGCGTTCGAGCCTTCTGTTGCCGAGATCCAAGCTTGCAAATGGCTAACCGAGCCAGAGCTTGGTGTGTATACTCAGGAGTATTATCGCACCGGATTTCAAGGCGCTCTGCAGGCTTACCGCGTCCTTTCCGATCCTGAACTAAATGCTGAGTTGCGGCTGTTTTCGGGCAAGACTATCGATGTCCCGTCGCTCTTCATCGGCGGGAAGAGCGATTGGGGTACCTATGCGGCGCCGGGCGCGCTTGATGCCATGAGGACAAAGGCAACGACAGGAATGAGTGGCGTTGAGCTTATCGATGGTGCAGGTCATTGGATTCAACAGGAGCAACCGGCTCGACTGGGTACGATGTTGCTAGCTTTCGCGAGGGAGGTGGGGGCTACCGATCCTACAGGTCGTTAAGAGGTGGTCCCCATTTTTCAGACAGGGCGA
>NZ_WIPH01000071.1 GCF_009547075.1 Gluconobacter aidae | reverse complement strand
GATTTTGAGCGGGACGGATCATGACGAACGGCTCCGTAGTTCCGGGGTCTGGCGTAGTAAGGTTCTTAATCTGGACATACAGCCGCCCAACTGCATCCCCCATAGCCCCGCCATCTTCAGCAAAGGGAAGTAGGGCCTGTTTTAGAAGATCGGCCTGATCTTCCTGAAGCCTATCTTTGCGGGTCTTAAGGCGGGTGACATTCCGCATGTGGGGAACCTCTGTATAGGGGTCGAATAGGACGCACACTGTGCGTTTTTATAGACGCACACTGTGCGTCCTATTGGCAAGCCATATTTTGCGGATTTCCAAAGAAAATCGATCATCCGCTAATCCCTAGATAGAATAAAGATATTTATTCCCCCCTATGGCCCCCCCTTAAAACAGTGGAAAACTAACTTTTTAGGCTTGTTTTGGCACCTTTTGAGCGGGCTACCACGCTCCCGTTTCACTCTCGTCCAAAACCTGCAAGGCTGAAAAAACGGGCAAGAGAAAATGGCTCAGGAAGCAATGAAGGGGCTAGTAGGCTTTCCCGACCCTGTGATGGTCAGGGAATATACCAGCCAGCCGTTCCACTCGGGATGGAATAAGGGATGCAGACGCTCTGACCATGTTGTTGTTCGATCTTCCAGCCCTCGCCTTTACAACTAGCCAGCATATTGAGGCTACCGAGCTGATCGAGATTATAGGCCCGTTGTCCGGACGGAGTATTAGCCCAGGACGCGGCGGCCTTTTCGTCACGGGCTGTCTGATACCCTTCCGCCTGCCCTTTTTTGGTTCCAGCCTGCTGACCGAAGAAATACCCTCCGCCAAACGCCATCAGAACGATCAGGAGAGCTGTCAGGCCCGTCCAGAGTAGAGATGAACGTATTTTCGTCTGACTGGCCTGTAGCGCGTCCTGTGAGGCTCCTGTGACCTGCTTGATCGCGTCCTGTAATTCGGTCGACAGGGTGTTTTCCTGCCGGTTGCGCTCGGACTGGCTGATCTGAACGCTGCGAAGGAGCCGGTTCGTCTCCGCCATTTTCCGGCCGAGCTGGTCGAACGCGGCCAGCCCGTCATCCAGTTCGCTATCAGCGCTCACGAATGGCGTCAGGCGTGAGTTTCGCTTGCAAGGTCATGGCCGCGATCATGCCCGAGCGGCTTTCACTGGAAGCTCTGGCAAGAGCGTCCAGTCGTTCCAGGACGCGGCGGGGAAGGGAGATGTTCGCCCGTTCCACCCGGTCATCGAGAATAGCGGGGTCGATGGTGACGAAACCGACGGTCCAGCCCTGATAGTCTGGATTGTTCTGGATTGCATCGAGTGTGCTGGGAGAAGGAACAGCGTCTCCCGCGTCCAGTGTTGCGTCGATCCATGCCGCTGCGGCTTCTTCCGCGCTGGAAATGGCTTCGTCGAGTGTGTCGCCTGCCGAAAAGCAGCCGGGGAGGTCAGGAAAGACAACGCCAAATGCCGTTGTTTCGCTGCCCCGTTCGATCACGACCGGATAGCGCATGATGATCCTCCTAGATGCCCGCCTGTTTGCGGATGGCGGCGACCAGTCCGGTTCCCAGGTCCTTTTTGGGATGAGGGACAACCACGATCCCCGGTCGCGACGGATGTTTGAAAACGTTGTGTGAACCGCGCACGCGATCCAGTTTCCAGCCTGCTTTTTCCAGCTCACGGATCAGAACGGCGCTTTTCATTTACACATCATACACACGCTAAGAGTCTCGTTCAATAGAAACTGGCTTCTGCCAGCCCTCGAACGCCTTCTGGTCATGGTCGCGGGTGATGCGTTTCATCAGTTCGTCAATGACCCGGCCGAAGCGTTCATCCTTCCCGGCCGCGTCGATCAGCAGCCCCCCGAGAATGACCTTGCGGCGGGTGTCCAGCTTGCGTTCCTCGGCGTTCTGTCTGGCGAGTAAAGCCTGATACCGGGCCTTGGCCTGCTCGACCTGCTGTTTTGCCTTCTCGATGGGTGTCATTTTTCCTCCCGCACCAAGTGGGTGCAATGGTCTGTTGTGATTTCCATTCCCGCGTGCCCCTGTTGAGAATAACCGATTTTTCGGAAGTTTCCTTGATTCCTCGTAGAGGACAAACAACCCTTGCGACGAAGGAGTGAAGGGCGCACTTTAGCATTGTTCCAATGCGTGCGTCAGGGACGTTCCTTCCCTGAACCCTTTCTGAACGGAGAGAGGCGTGGCGATCTATCATCTGTCCGTCAAATCCATCTCGCGTTCGGCCGGTCGCAGCGTCGTGGCTGCTGCTGCCTATCGTGCCGGTCAGGAACTGACGGACGAGCGGCAGGGCCTGACGCACGACTACACCCGCAAGCAGGGGGTGGAGGATGCGTTCATCGTGGCTCCGGATGGCGCGGACTGGGCGCAGGACCGAAATGCCCTATGGAATGCCGCCGAGGGGGCCGAGAAGCGGAAGGACGCTAAGACCGGCCGGGAATACGAGTTGGCGTTACCGGCCGAACTGGACGCGGGCGCACGGAAGGAACTGGCCCGGGATTTCGCTCGTGAACTGGTGGCGCGGTACGGGGTGGTGGCCGATGTGGCGATCCATGAACCTGGCCGGGAAGGGGACAACCGGAACCATCACGCGCATATCCTGACAACGACCCGGACGGTCGGGGCGGACGGGATGGGGGCAAAGACGCGGGTTCTGGATGTGGCCAGTACCGCCTCGGCCGAGATCGAGCATATGCGGGCTGTGTGGGCACGCCAGGTGAACGCGGCGCTGGAATGGCACCAGGTCGAACAGCGGGTGGATCACCGGAGCTTCGAGCGTCAGGGGAAGGAGCAGGAGCCGACCCGGCACATGGGCGTGTCAGCGACCGCCCTAGAGCGTCAGGCAGCCCGCGAGATCCCCGGCCGGGAGCCTGTGACGGATCTCGGGAAGCAGAATGCGGAGATCCGCGAACGGAACGGGGTGCTGGAAACGGCCCGTAAGGCCGTGGAGAAGGCGCAGGAGCTGTTCTCCGGACTTGAGAAGAAAGCGCGGCAGGCGGTCGGTCTGGCTCGGAAGATCGGGCAGCGGATGGAGCGGGAGAGGGAGGTCGAACGCCAGAGGAAGGAACTGGAACGTCAGGCCGAGATCAGGCGGGAAATGCAGAGGCAGCAGGAAATTCGAGCGGCCGAAGAAGTTCAAAAAGCTCTTGAACTGGAGTATCATCGGCGGCCCAAGGAGCTGAAGAAAATGATATCAGGACCATCACGAGATCGAGGTCCTAGTCTTTAATTTCCGGTATCTATTGAAAAATTATATGTGATAATTTTGTAGCCATTGCGATCTATGTCTGCAATTTCATTTTTGTCCCATGTTGAATGATATGCAGCTTCTATAGAAGAATTAATAAAATCTTGGTTTGTATTTTTATCAATAGGTAAGCATTCATTTGTTGACCACAAACCGTAATTATCTTCGTGCATTTTGCAAGATAATTTTACTGATCCTTGCGTGTTGGATTCTATTTCATTTTGAGGATACACTAAATTGGCTTTAACGGCGTGTCTTGGTTCTCCTAGAGAACCTGAGCCGTCTATATCAATGTTGCTATCTTCATATTTTAAAATTCGAAATGTAGGGGCAACTACAAGTGCACCCATGGTCGATGTGTATCTATATGGGGTAGTTCCTATAACGATGGCATTATGACCATATTTCACATGTTCATTTGGATCGAAAAATATAACGGGAGTACGATTACCATTTAATTGAGATATCGTAGATATTAATAGAGTATTATTGTTTATCCATTGAATATCTTGGAATGGAGAGTTTACTTCAGTAAAGTAGCATTTACCTTTAACTTCGTATGGGTCTGGGAAGGAGTTCATTGTCGGTGATTGTTGCGGGTATCCGTTGCAAATATCGTAAATACTTTTTTGATTTCTTTTTATTTTTTTTGTTTCCTTTATCGACTGATTTTCGCCAGTCATATCGCTTACTAAGCTACCTAGTATTCTATCATTTTCTGCCAATCCGGCCTTTATGCAGTAAGGTCTTAAGTTTTTGTTTTTACTAAAAATATCAGAGCATTTTTTTATGATATAAGGGACAGCACCAATCTTCTCTACATCAGGTTCATTTTCTGAAAACATGTTATGAGGAATTGATGCGCCTGTTTTTGCAGCCGATTGTTCAGGAGTTAGTTCATTTGAATATGATTTATTAATAAATATAAAAATTAAAGCAAAAAAATATATAGTTATTTTGTTTGTTTTCATTTTTTCAATCCTTTAGTTAAAAACTAATTTTTCCCTCCCAATAAAACTTCAAGTTTTGTTCCTGGCCTTGGAATTAGTGATAGTTCTTCTTGTGTAGCTCGACTACCTACTTCGGCGACGTGTTTGTTCATGTAGTAGCGGACTAGACCCGGGCCACGCATGCCCGCCACTTTTTCACGTTCGGAGAAGATGGCGCCGAACGTCACCAGTTCGTTCATGATTTGGCTAACATCACTGCCTCTGATGCCAACTTGTTCCGCGATCTCTTCGCGTGTCAGCATGACTTGCCCTGTGTGCGGCATGAGATGATCGAACAGGAGCGTCCAGACAGAGACGGCCTTCATAGGACGCTTACTGTTTTCCATGAGCCAGAGGGTAACAGCGC
>NZ_WIPH01000070.1 GCF_009547075.1 Gluconobacter aidae | reverse complement strand
CCCTCCACGTCTATAAAAATAAATAACAGATCATTTTAAAATAAAAATTTATGAAGGAAATAAACGAATGAGCGTATATAGTATCCATAGTTAGTAATTCTATTTTTGTGAAGCGAGTGTTTCTTATGCGCATATCACGTTCTACCAGCCCTCGGATCGGAAGGCGTGGGTTGCTTTTGGGTATGTCGTCTCTCAGTGCCCTCTTTTGTGTTCAAACATCTCGCGCTGCGCCATCGCGTGGTGGAATGGTGCATCAAAAGTTCATGTCGGTCTCATCTCTTTTGGTGCCGCACAAGCTCAATGAAACGATTGGAATTAGAACGGCGGATGCAATGATCGCGACTGTTCCTGATTTTCCTGAACATTTAGAGCAGCTAGCATCGTTCATTGAGGCTAAAAAGCCCGCCGATGTTGAAGAGCTTATGGAAGCTCTACCAGATGTTTCTTTGAAAAATGCCGCTCAAAGCATCATTGAATCTTGGTATACTGGTGCAGTTCAGGGGGCATCCACTATTTCCGTCATTTCTTATGAAGAGGCTTTGATGTTCAAAGTCACGTCTGATGTAATGACGATACCCTCTTATGCTATTTCTGGGCCTAATGGCTGGACGGCGGACGCTCCGCCTCTTTCTCAACTTCCGATTTTTTGAAGCTGATATAGGAGCGCGCTGAAATGGTAAATGAGACAAAATATGACGTCGTTGTCGTCGGAACCGGCGTTGTTGGGTGTTTGATCGCTGAACAAGCTCTGGATGCTGGTTTGTCAGTGCTCATGTTGGAGGCTGGGCCCAGGGTTGATCGACAGACCATCGTAGAAAATTTTCGCAACCTTCCTCCGTCGTTGCGACATCATTGGGATGCGCCATTTCCTCCCCCACCATGGGCACCAGTTCTCGAAACACGCACGCCTGGCGAAGAAAATACTTATCTGGATCTGACAGGGCCTAATGCCACGGCTTACCAGCAAGGTTATGTTCGGTATGCTGGCGGAGCGACGTGGCACTGGGCTGGCATTTGTTGGCGAATGACCCCTGAAGATTTGAAATTAAAAAGCCTCTATGGGGTTGGGCGCGATTGGGCTTTTGATTATGAGACTTTAGAGCCGTATTATGCTCGTGCAGAATATGCTCTGGGCGTTTGCGGTCCAACGGATGCCGCATTGCAATGGCCTCCCAAAACGCCTCGTTCCCGGCCTTATCCCATGGGTCCGTTACCTTTGGGGCCAGGAGAGCAGCGCTTCACCGATGTTATGGCACCACTCGGCCTGCAAAATTTGCCTGCACCGCAGGCGCGCAATAGTGGTGTTAGTTATGATGGACGTCCTGCGTGCTGTGGCAATAATAACTGTTTTCCGGTCTGCCCTATTGCTGCAAAATATGACGCAGCCACGGCACTGCCACGCATTGAGGCCAAAGGCGGAAAGCTTTTAACCAATGCTGTTGCCTATCGCATTGAAGCGGATGACCGTCATAAAATACAGGCTGTCCATTATTATGACCCTCATCGAACATCACATCGCGTAACAGGGCGTGCTTTCGTCATTGCCTGTAATGGCATTGAGACCCCCAAACTTCTGCTCTTGTCCAAAGATGATCGCCATCCAAATGGAATTGCCAACAGTTCCGATCAGGTAGGGCGTAACATGATGGATCAGCCGAAGTTGAAAGCGACTGTTGAAATGAGCGAGCCGCTTTGGACTGGGGTGGGACCCGTACAGGGCAGTAGCATTCTGAACACCAGTCAGGGCGACTTTCGTAGTGAATACGCTGGAGCCATGTTCCGTATGGAAAATATGGCCCGAGGCTCGATTGGTGCAGCAGAAGCGTTAAAAAAAGGTCTGTACGGACGTGCCCTCGATCAGGAAATTCGTCGCCTGTCTGCTTGTACCGGGCTGCTGGTTGTGGAGCATGAGCCTCTTCCGTCGTCTATTAATCGTCTGACGCTGTCGGATAAAAAAGACTGGTTGGGGCTCAATCGCCCGCGAATTTATTATGATGTTGGTGATTATGTGCGGCGTAGTGCGGAACAATATACTATTCCGACACTTAAAAAGATGGCAACGGCTTTAGGGGCAACAAAGTTCGACCTGAATCCTGAGTTCTTGCATAGCGATCACATCATGGGAGGCTGTATTATGGGAAAAGACCCATCAGACTCAGTTGTCGATGTTGATTGCCGTTCTCACGATCATGAGAATCTCTTTCTTCCAGGCGGAGCAGCAATGACAACCGGCGGAAGTGGAAATAGCACGATTACAATGGCAGCACTTGCTTTGAAGGCCGCCGATGCAATCGCAGCACAATTCAAGACGGCTTGATCTCATGATACAGCGATCCTTTTTCTACACAGTTACAGTCTGCTCTCTTGCTGCCATTGCTCTTTCTGCGACACATCCAGCAAAGGCTGATCCACTTGGAAATCCGCAGCGTGGTCAGTATCTGGCGATTGCTTCAGACTGCGTAGCTTGTCATACAGCGCCTCATGGACAGCCTTTCGCGGGTGGGTTGGCCATGCATACTCCTTTGGGCGTTATGTATTCGACAAACATCACTCCGTCTTTGTCAGCAGGAATTGGTCATTATTCTTTAGAAGATTTTGACAAAGCTGTTCGGCGTGGCGTCAGAAAAGATGGTGCCAACCTGTACCCCGCAATGCCGTACACAGCTTATTCCTATCTGACGGATCAGGACATTGCTGATTTATATGCGTACTTCCAGAAGGAGGTTGCTCCGGTAGATAAAAAAGGACCGGTTACAGCGCTGCCATTCCCGATGAATATCCGGTTCTCCATGTCTTTTTGGAACATGTTGTTCCTGAATGGAAAACCCTATCAGGCTGATGCGACAAAGTCGGCAGAGTGGAACAGGGGAGCTTACCTGGTACAGGGGGCGACGCATTGTGGAACCTGCCATACACATCGCGGGTTCCTGATGCAGGAAGATCTGGCGCATCCGCTGTCGGGAGCCAGTCTTGGAACATGGTACGCACCAAACATTACTCCTGACACAGTCAGTGGTATTGGGAGTTGGAGTGATCACGATCTTACGGAATATCTCCGCACGGGACGCCTGCATGGCAAAGCTCAGGCCGGAGGCGGGATGGGTGAGGCTGTTGAACACAGCTTCTCCCGCATGTCTTCCGGCGATCTCAATGCCATTAGCGTTTATTTACGCAGTTTAAAGCCGGTCAGTGATCCGAATGATCATACGTCATCCAGATTTCAGCAGGGTCATGACGTAAGTCCGGCAGTTGAATTACGGGGGACAACCCCGATTATGGATCACAATGACAACACCGCCAGTGGAGCAGCTCTCTTTATGGGGAACTGCGCCTCGTGTCATGGGGCCAGTGCTCAGGGTAGTAAAGACAGTTATTATCCATCCCTTTGGCATAATTCAGTCACAGGCGCGTCGCGTGGCGACAACCTTATATCGACCATTCTATATGGTGTTTCTCGATCAGTGGAGGGGCGGCAAGCCTTCATGCCAGGTTTCGGTGGGAAATCGGGAGATGCTGTACAGCTTGATGATGATCAGATCGCGAGGTTGAGCAATTTTGTTTTCAAAACATATGGTCGACCAGACGTTCAGGTCACACCACAGGATGTCGCGCTTATCAGAAGGGGTGGGCCTGCCTCTCCATTATTGCTGTTGTCCCGAGTTGGCATGGCGGCGGGAGCAATACTGGTCCTGGTACTGTGTGCCGTAGTGTTCGTCATAAGACGCCATAAAACGAGAAATGTTGTTTAAAGTAGAAAGGATATGAGTATGTTTGAAAAAATTCGTACGTACACAAAAGTTATGCTGATTATGTCTTTTGCGGGAGCTGTGTCTATGTCTTCATTATCATCTGCCCATGCTCAGGAGGTATCCATTCCGGAACTTCCAAAGCAGGTTGATCCAGACTTGAAAAAGAACATAGTCGGGGTTTGGGAGCTGGTTTCTTATAAGGTTCAGGATAAAGAAACCGGGAAGTTGATTGACGCTATGGGCGCCCATCCGCGTGGTCGCGTCATCTTCACCCCTGACGGTTGGGTTGCGTTTAATCTTGAAGGGAGTGATCGTCAGCCTGCAAAAAATGATGCAGACCGAGCGCATCTCATGAAGACACTCGTTGCCTATATTGGCCGTTATCGTGTGGAAGGTAACCAGTGGGTTACAAGTGTACAGACAGCATGGGCGCCAGAATGGGTTGGAACAGAGCAGCGTCGTAATATCGTCGTAAAAGGGAATGAAGCTGATGTTCTGACGCCTTGGCGGATTATGCCTAATTGGGATAACGGAAAAATGTCCCGGAGCATTATCCGTTTTAAACGGGCCGACTAATTCTAAAAAACAGGTGGAGAGATCGAAGAACCGTTGATTGATGTGCTTGGCTCGCGATTTAAGGCTTTTGGCGATTTGATTGACGGTGCTTTGGGTCGCTTTTGATCTGCGTTTTGAGCAGATCGGGGACTGCCGTCCGGCTGGATGACTACGCGCTCGCGTTCAATCTTTCGAGGAAGAGGAAGCGGCGCATATTATAGACGGTATTGGCCAGGCCGATCCTCATGGTGGCCCGGGTGATACCGACAGTTCGGACGAACAGACCCATTTGCGATTTCTGATCGGCAAAGACATGCTCGACACGCGATCGGATCACCGACTTTCCAGCATTCGATTTCTGGATATGCCGGGGCATAGGTTTGAGATGCGGCTTTTTCCTGTGAACCTTTGAGACAAAACCCTGCTTTTCCATGAAGTCTTCGTTGGCTTTGGAGCGGTACGCCGTGTCGGCCCAAACGCTTGAGGCCGTATTGGTTTTATCCAGCAGCCCTTCTCTCAATCGCGCACCATCACTGGCGGCGACATTAGAGCGTTTTCTGCCCTGAATGAATCGTTGTGGATTCCCAAAGTGGCTGTGATCTGATTCAAGATGACAGCCGGGATGGAGGCCGGCTGTGGATGTCATCACGCAC
>NZ_WIPH01000007.1 GCF_009547075.1 Gluconobacter aidae | reverse complement strand
CCTTCCAGGCCCTGCACATATGTATATCAAGGAGCCATCGAGCACCTCGGACCTGGGAAGCAGGCAAAGCTCCAAAAAAGAACGTCGTCCAAGAAAATCCATAGTAGCCGTTCTTAATGATCCCGGTACTGTCGTTCTTCATCTGTATTGCTGTTGCCACGATTCCGAACGGGCCGTGGTGCAACAGGTTTGTGACCGAGGATTGCGAAATTTATCAGGAACGGCACCCTATGCTTCACACTACGCTCATGGTCCGGACATCAATCATTCCGAAATCCGTGATTTTGAGATGGGGGATGACCGGGAGGGGCAGGAAGGCCAGTTGCAGGAATGGCTCCTCCAGAACAACCCCCATCTCTTTCGCGGCCTGCCGGAGCACGACCAGATCATCGCGCACCTGTTCGTAAGGTGCATCACTCATCAGCCCCGCGACCGGAAGGCGCAGGTCCGCGAGAACCTGTCCATTGCGGATTGCCACGAAACCACCGCCGGTTTTTTCCAGATGGTTCACCGCGCAGGCCATGTCGGCGTCACTGGTGCCCACGACGCAGATATTGTGACTGTCATGCCCAACGGACGAGGCCAGTGCGCCGTCCTTCAGGCCGAAACCGCGCACAAAGCCCCGGCCGATATTGTCATTATGTCCATGCCGCGCGACGACACAGACCTTCGCGATATCCCGCATGGAGTCGGGTAAGACCTGCCCCTCTTTTTCCGGCAGATCAAAACGCAGGAACTCCGTGATGATCTGTCCCGGAATGATGCCCATGACCGGACGGTCTGCGCCGCTGCCTTCAACAGCCATGTCCTGCGCGGTGACAGGGCGCGGCAGTCGCACGCTCTCCAGTCCGACGGGCGCCACGATCTCGCGTCGGGCAAACAGCGCATCATTCACCAGACGACCGGCGGAAATGACGTCCGACACCTGACAGCGTTCCAGATCATCGAGCAGGACGATATCCGCGCGCTTGCCCGGCGCGATCTGTCCGCGATCTTTCAGGCCAAACGCCGTCGCGGCGGACAGGGAAGCCGCACGATAGGCAGCCAGAGGCTCCACCCCGAGTTCGATAGCCCGACGGATCAGGAAATCCAGATGACCCTCATGCGCAATTTCAAGCGGATTGCGGTCATCGGTGCAGAACGCGAAGAACGGCGATGTGGCGACGTTCAGCAACGGCGCCAGTGCTTCAAGATCCTTGCAGACCGACCCTTCCCGGATCAGGACCGTCATACCCTTGCGCACTTTTTCCAGTGCTTCGTCAGCAGCCGTGGCTTCATGATCGGTTGAAATCCCGGCAGCCAGATAGCCGTTCAGGGCCTTGCCCCGCATGAGCGGTGCGTGACCGTCGATATGCCCGTCCGCAAAGGCCGCCAGCTTGTCCATGCATCCCGGATCGCCATTCAGAACACCCGGGATGTTCATGAACTCGGCCAGACCGATCACTTTCGGATGGCCCCGATAGGCCAGCAGATCATCCACGTTCAGAACCGCGCCCGATGTCTCCATGGACGTGGCTGGAACACAGCTCGACAGGTTGAGGCGCAGATCCATGATGGTCCGCTCGGCAGCGGCCAGAAAGTAATCGAACGCCGCACGCCCCAGCACATTGGCCATTTCATGAGGATCGCAGATGGCCGTCGTCACACCATGCGGCAGAACGCAGCGATCGAACTCGAACGGTGTGACGAGCGAGGATTCAACGTGCAGATGGGTGTCGATGAAGCCCGGTACGGCGATCCGGCCCGCGCCGGCGATCGTCTGCACGCCTTCGTATGAGCCATAGGTCCCGACGATCCGGTCGCCGCAGATGGCGATATCGGTCGGGATGAGATCGCCCGTGACCAGATCGAACAGCCGGACATTCCGGATGACCAGATCGGCGGGTTCGTGGCCCTGACCCTGAGCCACGCGACGCATGATGGTTTTCTGCATGCCTGAAATCCTCCGTACGTCAGCAGTGCATGCTTATACCGCACGAAGGGTGAGCAACTCAAAGCGGCATGTTGTCGATCAGCCGGACCTCTCCAGCCCGCACGGCCAGAAGGGCCAGAGCGTCATCAGAACAGGGCTTTTCGCGGCGGAACGTGCCTGCGTTCACAACCGTCGCATAGTCAATATCCGGAAGTCCGGCTTCGGTCAGGACCGCGCGCATGGCATTTTCCAAAACGTCCACATCACGCTCGCCATTGCGGAACAGCCGCGCGGCTTGCTGTAGCGCCTGAAACAGGGCCGGCGCTTTCTGACGGTTTTCGGTCGTCAGACGCACATTGCGGCTGGAACGCGCAAGCCCATCCGCTTCACGCGCGATATCGCAGACCACGATTTCAACCGGAATATCCAGATCCGCTACAAAGCGCCGCACAACCGCGCATTGCTGGGCATCCTTCTGCCCGAAATAGGCCCGCTGCGGCTGGACGATGTTGAACAGCTTGCTCACCACCGTCGCCACACCGGAGAAATGTCCGGGGCGGGACTGGCCTTCGAGTTCTTCCGCAACGCCGCCAACTTCAATCCGGGTGACGGCACCGGGCGGATAAAGCACATCGGGCGTTGGCAGAAACACCAGATCGGCCCCGGCCTCTTTCAGAAGCGCCAGATCGCGCTCCGGATCGCGCGGATAGGAGGCATAATCCTCGTTTGGCCCGAACTGAGTCGGATTAACGAAAATACTGACGGCCACCGCGCCATTCTCCGCCTTCGCCCGCCGGACCAGTCCAAGATGACCTTCATGCAGAAACCCCATGGTCGGAACGAAGCCCAAGGTCGGATAAGCCGTCCGTGCCGCGCGAAACGCCCCGATTGTCTCAAAAACCTGCATGTCATGTTCCTTTCCCGCCAGAACTGCGGGCGCGGAGCCTGACAAACCCTGCTTCACATGGCAATCAGGCGCTTATGAATACTGCGCCCCTTTCCCCCTCCGTCGCCATTATCGGAGCCGGTCCCGCCGGACTGTTCGCGGCAGAAATCCTGTCCGCGCGGGGATGTAAGGTGCAGGTTTTCGACCGGATGCCGAGCGTGGGGCGCAAGCTGCTCATGGCCGGTCGCAGCGGCCTGAACCTGACCCATTCGGAGCCGCTGGACCGTTTTCTGACACGCTACGGAAAAGCACGGAAATGGCTCGAACCCGCCATCCGCGCGTTTCCGCCATCGGCGTTAACGGAATGGGCTGAAGGACTGGGACAGATCTGCTTTTCCGGTTCATCCGGGCGCGTCTTCCCCACAGCCATGAAAGCCTCTCCCCTGCTGCGTGCCTGGCTCCAGCGGCTGACGGAACAGGGCGTCCAGATCCATACCCGGCATCGCTTTACGGGCTGGAACGACACAACTTTGCTGTTCGAGACGGCGGCCGGCCAGACCTCGGTCAGGGCCGATGCGACCATTCTGACAATGGGGGGCGCAAGCTGGTCCCGTCTGGGATCGGACGGCCGCTGGGCGGATTTCATGACGGGTGAGACAGCGCCTTTCGCTCCCGCGAATTGTGGTTTCCTGCCCGACTGGCCCGCCGATTTTGCGACCCGGCACGAAGGCAGCGTACTTCATTCCGTGGGTCTGACCTTCGGGACACGTCAGACCCGTGGCGACCTGACCATAACCTCGCGCGGGCTAGAAGGTTCGGCGCTTTATGCGCTTTCGGCGGATCTGCGAAACAGGATCACGACCGAAGGACGGGCAGTCCTTACACTCGACCTGCGTCCCACGCTTTCAGCCGAGGATATCCTCAAACGCCTGCTGAGCCAGCGGGAACGCGAAAGCCAGAGCAACCGGCTGCGCAAGGCCCTGTCGCTGGATTCCCCCTCCCGCGAGCTTCTGAAGCACGCCACCCCGAAAGACGCCACGCCGCTTCAGCTTGCCCAGACCCTCAAAGCCCTTCCCCTGCCGCTGATCGGCATGGACGCCCTTGATCGCGCCATCTCGACAGCCGGCGGCATACGGCAGGATACCGTGGACGAGCGGTTCATGATGAAATCCCGCCCCGGTATTTTCGTGGCGGGAGAAATGCTGGACTGGGAGGCGCCCACGGGCGGCTATCTGCTTCAGGGGTGTTTTTCCACCGCTTATGCGGCGGCAAATGGTGTCCTTGGGTGGCTAGAATCGTCCAGTTCGGCTATCGCCTGACGCCATGACATCCATCGTTCTCGGACAGGGCCGCGACGGCTCCGATACCTGCATTGATCTGCCGGAACTCCTGGCCACGCGCCTGCTGGTCCAAGGCAATTCCGGCTCGGGGAAATCGCATCTCCTGCGGCGTCTGCTGGAGCAGACGGCCACCCTCGTCCAGCAGGTCATGATCGATCCGGAAGGTGATTTCGTCACCCTGGCCGACCACTACGGCCATCTGGTGATCGACGTTGAAGACCAGTCCGAAGCCAGCCTGCGCGCCGCTGGCGAGCGCGTGCGTGCCCATCGCGCCTCCGTGGTGCTGAACCTTGAGCAGGTCGAAGCCGAAATGCAGCTTCGGGCAGCCGGCGCGTTCCTCAACGGCATGTTCGATGCCCCCCGTGCGCACTGGTATCCCGTTCTCGTGGTGGTCGATGAAGCCCAGCTCTTCGCGCCTGTCGCGGGCGGTGACACGTCCGATGAAGCCCGGCGTTTGTCGCTGGGGGCCATGACGAACCTCATGTGCCGTGGCCGAAAGCGCGGTCTGGCCGGTGTCATCGCAACCCAGCGTCTGGCCAAGCTGGCCAAGAACGTCGCGGCCGAGGCATCCAACTTCCTGATGGGGCGGACCTTCCTCGATATCGACATGGCGCGTGCCGCCGATCTTCTGGGGATGGAGCGCCGGGCTGCGGAATCCTTCCGGGATCTGGCGCGCGGGCAGTTCATGGCGCTTGGTCCGGCCCTGAGCCGTCGCCCGAAACTCGTGACCATCGGTCCCGTCACGACAGCCAGTCATGCCACCGGCCCGGTTCTCGTACCACTTGAACCGGTCTCTGCCGAAGACCTGCGGGACATCATTCTTGAACCGGTCCAGGAGTTCACGCCCCGTCCCCGCCGGGAGACCCGCCCCCCTCCGCCGGACCTTCTGGCGCAGCTCGACGCTTATGGCGCTGAACGCGAGGCTGAAGAGCCTGCTCCCGTGGCAGCCGCGGTAGAGGCCGATCCCGATCAGCTCTGGTCGCTGGTCGCCGACGTGGTGGCCGGCGAAGGCTCGGACTACAAGCCGCTCGCCACCCTGTATCAGGACTTTCAGCTCCGGGCGCGGATTCAGGGCCTGTCGCGCAATGTGCTGGAACTGGGGCCGTTCCACCGGATGCTGGCCACCATCCGCGCCGGACTGGACCGCGAGCGTTCCGAAAGTGAGGACTGGAAACAGGCCCAGGCCATTGCCGCGACCCTGCCCGAAGACGTGCAGGGAGTCTTCCTGCTTCTCGCCCGGACGGCGCTCGACGGCGAAGCCTGCCCGGGTGACGAAGCCCTGGCCCGCGCTTATGGAACACACTCGCTTGGCCGTGCACGACGCCAGCTGAACTATCTGGAAGAACGGGAAGTCATCGTCCTCCAGGACACGCCGCTGGGCCGCCGTGTCGCCATCGTCGGGCGGGGATGGCAGACAGCCTGACACGGTGGCGCCCGATTGTCATCATTCTGTCATACCACGTTCACAGGAGCTTCACACGCAGCCCTTTAAGGAACGATTAGGTTTCGCCGCATTCGATCTCTTCTCCTGCCGGAAAGACTTTCAATGCCGCGCAACCTGCTGCGTTCCCGCCTGCTTCTGACCGTTTTCTGCTCGCCATTCGCGCTTGCTGCCGCCCTCTTCCACCCTGCCGATGCGGCAACGGCAGGAACGAAAAAAATCACAACCGCCAAGCATGACACCAAACACAGGGCCAGGGTTGACGCCGTGGCCGGTGGTACGGAACAGCTCGTCATCACCGCGCGCCGTACCCGCTCCGAACAGGGGCTGAGCCACGTCCAGATCCAGCGTATCCTACCGGGCGTGAACCCGATCAAGGCGCTGGAAATGCTGCCGGGCGTCGTGTTCAACAACGCTGATCCGTGGGGCAATAACGAACAGAACTCTTCGCTCTACGTCCACGGCTTCAACCAGAACCAGCTCGGCTATACGCTCGACGGCATTCCGCTGGGCGATCAGGCCTACGGCAATTATAACGGCCTATCCCCACAGCGCGCGGCCATCAGTGAGAACATCGGTTCGGCGTCGGTCTCCTCGGGTGCCGGTGCACTTGGTACAGCGTCGACTTCCAACCTCGGTGGCACGCTTCAGTTCACGACGCAGGACCCGCTGAAGAAGCGTGGCGCGCAGATCGAACAGGTTTTCGGAAGCTGGTCCACGTTCCGCACCTTCGCCCGCCTCGATACGGGCGAATTCGGCAACGGAAACTCGGCCTATGTCTCCTTCGTCCGTCAGGACGCCCGCGCCTGGGACTTCGCCGGTCATCAGGGTGGCTATCAGGTCAACGCGAAGTTCGTGCATCACAGTGCGCGCGACCATGTATCCGTCTTTTTCGACTGGTCCCAGAAGGTGGAGCCAAACGAAGACAGCATCACGCTTCCGAACGGTTACGGGACCTATGTGCGTCCGTTCACCTATCCGAATTTTGCGTATGCCAAGTCGTACATCAACTCCGCAGCCTATACGAATGCCGGTCTGAACTACCGAAACTATTATTCCGCGGCACAGCGTGAAGATTTTCTTGCCTACGCAAAGTGGACGCATGATTTCAGCGAAAACCTTCACTGGGACAACAGCATCTATTATCACCATGATCTGGGTGAAGGTGTTGTGGCCGGCCCGATCTCGGCGGCCGGTCTGCCGACGCTGTTCGCCGCGTATTATCCGGGGCAGGACCTGAACACCGTCTTCGGCGGTTCGGGCTACGCGACGCGCACGACGGAATACTGGGACAACCGCGGCGGCCTGATGTCCACGCTGCGCTACCATCTCGGCCATCATTCGATCGAACTGGGCGGCTGGTACGAACGCAACAACAACACGCAGGCGCGTCGCTGGTATCCGCTCAGCGCCACCAACCCCACGACCCCCTACGAGCGTCAGCAAAACGCGCTGATCGATCAGTACACGAACAATTTCTACACCAACACCTTCGTAACGCATCTGCAGGACAACTGGCAGATTTCGAAGAATTTCTCCCTGATGGCGGGCTTCAAGTCCGAGCTGGTCTATACCAACGGCACCCTGCCGGTCGCCGCCAAGGCGGGTTCCCTCTCCCCCTCCTATGCCGTGACGGCACCGGGTGGCGAAATCGACGCCGCCAAGCCGTTCCTGCCCGCGTTCGGCGCGGTCTGGGACATCACGAAGCATGAGCAGTGGTTCGCCAACATCCAGGAGAACATGCGCTCCTTCCAGGATGCGGGCTATGGTAACGCCACCCCGTGGGGCGCGACCAGCCAGGCCGCTTTCGAAGAGTTCAAGAAGAACGGCAAGCCGGAAACCTCATGGACCTACGAAACCGGTCTGCGTGAACATCGCCAGATCCATCTCGGCCCGCTGACGGCCATTGAAGGTCAGGTCGAGTACTATCACGTTCACTTCTCGAACCGCCTGCTGGCCGTCGCGACGACCCAGACGCTGTCGTCCATCATCGGCTCGGCCACCACGCTTGCAAACGTGGGCTCGGTCACGACGGATGGTATGGACTTCTCCTTCACCACCCATTTCGGCCCGCATTTCTCGCTGTATAACGCGCTGTCCTACAACAAGTCCGTTTACAACGATAACTACAGCACGGGCTCGAGCATCATCCATACGGCTGGCAAGAACGTGGTCGGGATGCCGGACTGGTCGGAGAAGTTCGTCTTCACCACCAACTGGGGCAGCGCCTACGGCCAGTTCATCGGTGATGTCATCGGCAAGCGCTATGCAACCTACACCAACGACATGTGGGCCGCGCCTTACGCCCAGTTCAACCTGAATGCGGGCTACACGTTCCACAACATCCCGCATCTGGCGTCGCTGAAGGTTCAGGGCAACATCACCAACCTGACAAACACGAAGGGATGGTCCACGATCAACGCGACCCAGACTTCGGGTCAGTTCTCGGCCTACCCCATCGCGCCGCGCATGTTCTTCCTGAGCCTCAGCGCGGCCCTGTAAGGAATACTGCCCCATGCTGACACGTCGCCAGAGCCTCGGCCTGCTCGCAGCCGGGCTTCCCGCCCTGCACCTGCGGGCGAAAGCCGCGCCCTCACTGGCGCCGAAGCCTCTCGTCTTCGCCCATCGCGGGGCCTCGGCCCTGCGTCCGGAGCACACACTGGCCTCCTATGCCCGCGCCATGATGGATGGCGCGGACTTCATCGAGCCCGACCTCGTCATGACAAAGGACGGCCATCTGGTCGTCCGCCATGAGAGCAACATCGCGGGCACGACGGATGTCGCGGACCATCCGGAATTCGCCTCCCGTCACCGTTCTCTCAAGATCGACGGGCGCGTGGAGACCGGCTGGTTCACCACCGATTTCACATTGGCTGAACTCAAGACCCTCCGTGCCCGTGAACGCCTTTCCACGATCCGGGTCCACAACACCCGTTATGACGACCATTTCGAAATCCCGACTTTCGACGAGGTCATCGAACAGGTCGCGGCCCAGTCCGCGGCGACAGGCAAGGTTTTTGGCCTCGTGCCGGAAATCAAGCATTCCACACATTTCAACAGCCTTGGCCTGAACCCCGAAGCCGCGTTTCTCCAGACCATTGCCGCCCACGAGTACACCCGGCAGGCCCCGCTGGAGGTCCAGTCCTTCGAGACCGGAAATCTGGGCCGCATCCGGGCGGACGTCCTGTCCATCAATCCCCAGGCCCGGCTGATGCTGTTGATGGGTGAGCGCAAAGATGTACCGCCAGATCTGCTGGCAGCGGGCAAGACCACGACCTTCGGCGATCTCATGACGCCCGATGGTCTCAAGGAAGTTCGCCGCTATGCCGACGTGATTGGTCCGTCCAACACGGACCTGATCCCGCGTGACAGCAAGGGGGCGTGGCTGGAACCTTCCACCCTCGTGACCGATGCCCATCGGGCCGGGCTTCTTGTCCATTCTTACACGGCCCGACCGGAAAACCATTTCCTCCCGGCGCAGCTTCGCAGCAACGCAGGCGACGCCGCCCGCAATCCCAAAGGCATGATCGCGGAACTGCATCGCTATCTGGACATGGGGATCGACGGCTTCTTCACGGACGATCCCGCACTGGGACGCAGGGCCGTAGACGACACCATCTGATTCACCATTTCCTCACAAAAAAGGAGGTCTCCCCGCACAGGAGAGCCTCTTTTTTTTATGATCAGACGAAAATCTCAGGCGAGCTTGAAGTGCTTGATGATGGCCTTGTTGAAAGCCGGAATATCATCCGGGCAGCGTGAGAAGACATAAGGTCCGTCAACCACGACCTCATTATCCACCCAGGTCGCACCGGCATTTTCCAGATCCGTCCGAATAGCCGGCCAGGAGGTGACGGTCCGACCTTTCAGTTCATTCACTTCAATCAGCGTCTGCGCGCCATGGCAGATGGCGGCGATCGGCTTGTTCGCCTTCACGAACGCCTTGGCGAAGGTCACCACGTCCCGGTTCATCCGCAGTGCGTCAGGAGAGGCCAGACCTCCCGGAAGCAGCAGCGCGTCGTAATCCTCGGCTTTCGCATCGGCAATCGCCAGATCGGCCCGGATCTTGCGGGACGGATAGATATCCTTGTTCACAGCCTGAAACTCCCCCGCCTTGAGGGAAATGACCGTGACGGTCGCCCCTGCTTTTTCCAATGCGTCCTGCGGGCCAGTCAGTTCGACTTCTTCGAGGCCATCAGTGGCCAGTGCGGCGACTTTTACCATGCTGCTGCTCCTTTCCGCAAAAGACGGGCGACCGCCTTACCGCCGCCCGTTCGTCCATTACCCGTTGAGGTAAATGGTCTTCGTCTGGACATAGGCTTCCATGCCATGCTGTCCGTCTTCGCCGCCGAGACCACTTTCCTTATAGCCGTGGTGGAAACCCTGCGGCGCCTCACCACCCGGACGGTTCACATAGACCTCACCGAACTCCAGATCGCGGGTCATACGCAGGATCCGCCCCAGATCATTCGTAAAGAGATAGGCCGACAGGCCGTAGCGGCAGTCATTGGCCCAGGCGATGGCCTGATCGAAATCCTTCACGCGGATCAGCGACATGACCGGACCGAACACCTCGTTATGAACGATGTCCATATCCTGCGTCACATCCGTCAGGAGCGTCGGGGCATAGAAATAGCCCTTGTCATAGATCCCGCCCGTCAGACGCTTGCCGCCGATGGCCAGACGCGCGCCCTGCCGGACCGCATGCTCAACCATCTCATGAACCTTGTTAAGCTCATCCTCGCTCACCTTGGGCCCCATATCCGTGGAAGGGTCCGTCGGCAGGCCGACCTTCAGAGCCTCGATCTTCTCACGGACCTTCTGAACGAACCTGTCGTAAACAGCCTCGTGGATATAGGTCCGCTCGTTGGACGTGCAGACCTGCCCGCCATTACCAAAACGCGCAGCCACCGCTGCATCGGCGGCCTTGTCCAGATCAGCGTCTTCCATGACCATGAACGGCGCCTTGCCACCCAGTTCAAGCCGGACTTCCTTCAGCGTCTCGGACGCGGCGGCCATGATCTTCTTGCCGGCAGGAGTCGAGCCCGTCATCGTAATGAGCTTGATGTCCTTATGCGCCACCAGCGGTACACCGACATCCTTGCCATCACCCGTGACGACATTGATGACACCATGCGGAATCTTCGCTTCCTCAACCAGCTTCGCCAGATGCAGACAGGCCAGCGGCGTCAGTTCATGCGGCTTGACGACAATGGTATTACCCGCGACCACAGCCGGACCGATCTTGCGGGCACACAGGGCCAGCGGGAAGTTCCAGGCCGTGATCGCACCGACAACGCCGAGCGGCACACGGTCGATCAGGATCTTCTCTTCCGGAGAACTGCCCGGGATGATTTCGCCCTGAAGGCGCAGCACATTCTCGGCGGCAAAGCGCAGCAGACCGATAGCGAAATCCACCTCGATCCGGGCTTCCTTCAGTGGCTTGCCCATTTCTGACGTGATGATGGCGGCCAGCTTTTCCTTGTCCCGCTTCACCAGATCCTTAAGAGCATGAATATAGTCCGCCCGCTCGGTCGCCGTGCGACGGCTCCAGCCGACAAAAGCCGATTTCGCAGCCGCGACGGCTGCATCCACATCGGCGTGACCGCCCTTGGCCACCTCACCCACAACCGCTTTCGTGGCCGGGTTTTCAACTGTGATCCATTCGCCGCTTTTTGGTGCGACCCAGTTACCATTGATGAAAAGATTGCTTTTTCCAGTCATGAAATTTCCTGCATTTTCTGGGTGGCGACCATGCGCTTCCTGATGAAACAGACGCATCAGCCAACCAGCAGTTCATTCGATGACTGTAAGGTGCAGGCATTCCCCGATAATAAAAAGTGATGATTCGTGAACCCGAGGCTCACTTTTCATGAGTATCCGGATGTGGCGGCGCATAATCCATCAATCTTCGCCCGAGATCATTCAGTCCCGGCTCACGCCAGATGAAATAAACTTCGCTCCCTTTCAGATCTTCCGGATATGTAAAGGTGATCCCTTCACGCCGCCGCTTCTTGATCTGCGAAATGATGCTGTGCGGAACACAGGAAATGCCCAGCCCCGCCTGAACGCAGGCAAGGATGACGTCGTAGGATTCGACCGTGTGGATGATCGCGTTCGACACCTCGTGGCGCTCAAGCCAGGTCTCGAAATACCGGCGATAGAAGCAGTCGGTGTTGAACAGGAATACATGCTGCCCGTCCCGCGCGCCTTTCTGCCCCTCCGGCATGGCCAGCGCCAGTTTCTCGCGAAAGGCAAAACGGCTTTCCATCAGGGGATGAACGATCGGACCGTCCGTCAGCGCCAGATCGATTTCCCCATCCGCCAGCATCCTCTCCAGCGTATAGGTCGGGCGCAGGAACATCTTCAGTTCCACACCCGGGCAGGCTTTGAGGAACTCAGGCACGATCCGCGGCAGATATCCCTCAAGCGCGACATCCAGCGCGCCGATATTCAGAATGCCCTGCGGCGTGCCTTCGGAAAACAGGTCTGTCAGACCTCGCGCGCCAGACACAACCGGCATAGCCTGCTGATAGAACAGGCGGCCTTCGGGGGTGAGGGTCAGGCGGCCTTTCTCCCGCAGGAACAGCCTCTGCCCGACCAGAAGCTCCAGTTCCTTCAACCGAGCCGTCACATTGGACGCCACGCAGTTCAGGCGCCGGGATGCGGCAACGACCGTTCCCTCCTCCACAACCGCGCAGAACATCTCAATCTGGGCAAGACGGAGCGGATTCATGGGAAAATATCCTCATCAGGGCGGGATTATCCCCGGAAGAAGATATCCCCAGAATCAGGGAACATCTTCGGGGAAGGACCTGTGGATTGTTTCTGAAGAACTGGGGACCGATCGCGCGAGGGCAGCTTTCCTGCGGAGTCGCACGATAAGTGTATCCAGTGCGGATAAAAACCGGCTCCGGTCGGCTTTTCCAAAGGACGGATTGTAGGTCGTGACCGTCCCCGTCTCGCGCAGCCCCTGCATCAGGTCCCGCATGGCCGAGACCATGCCGACAGAACGCTCGTCGATTTCTTCACCATTGGGGCGCAGAACGGAAGCCTGTTTCGCCAGACAGCGCACCGCGAGCGGAATGTCACTGGTGATGACGATATCAGACCGCGTGACCTGTTCCGCAATCCAGTCATCCGCCACGTCCGGCCCTTCCGGCACCACGACACGTTCGATAAGCGGAGACTGTGGAATGTTCATCCAGCTATTGGCAACGATGACTGTCTTCAGGCCGTAACGTGCCCCGACCCGGTAGATCTCATCCTTGACCGGGCACGCATCGGCATCCACCAGAAGCCGGGTGGTCTCGGCCACGAATCAGTCCTCCGCCTGGAAATGACGGATCAGTTCCTCCAGCACCACATCGGGATGCTTCTCGCCCGAGACCCGGATCACCGGCTCGTCGTCGCCCGGCACTTCCAGCGTCGCAAGCTGGCTCGGCAGCAGACTCACCGGCATGAAATGCCCTTCCCGACGCTGCAACCGGTCGGCAAGCTCCGCGGCCGACGTATCGATATGCACGAACTCGATCGGCAGACCTTCTTCACCGCGAAGCTGCTCACGATAGGAGCGCTTGAGCGCGGAACAGGTCAGAACGGCACCATGTCCAGCCTGCACCTGTTTGCGCAGCCAGTCATGACAGAGCGCAAGCCAGGGTGCGCGGTCCGCATCGGTCAGCGGCTGGCCGGTGCTCATCTTCTCGACATTGGCCGGTGGGTGCAGCGCGTCACCCTCCTGAAAATGCCAGCCCAGACGCGTGGCCAACCCGGCTGCAACCGTTGTCTTGCCTGTTCCGGACACGCCCATGACCACAAGAAAATGCGGCTTCAGACCCATCTGCGTTTCATATTCGGTCATTTTCATGGCTCCCACCGTTCCACGCCATCCTGCTTCGCCACGAGGACTTCGGATGCCATGTTGAGAAACATGCCGTGCTCCACGACACCAACAATCCGGTCGATCTTTTCCGCCAGTTCCTCAGGCCTCTCGATCGGCCCGAAATGGCAGTCCAGAATCATGTTGCCGGTATCGGTCACAAACAGCGATCCGGCCCGGTCCGTCCTCGGCTTCACACCATGCGCGCCACAGGCCGCCAGACGTTCCGCCGTACATTCCCAGCCGAAGGAAATCACTTCCACTGGCACAGGCGCCCGTTCGCCCAGCCGATCCACGGGCTTGGTACCGTCCACGATCACTACGAACCGCTTGGCTGCCTGCGCCACGATTTTCTCACGCAGCAGCGCACCGCCCAGACCCTTGATGAGATTGAGCGGACCGCGCTGGACCTCGTCCGCGCCATCAATGGCAATATCGATCCGGCGATGCGCGCTGAAATCGGTCAACGGAATCCCGACCCTGAGCGCCTTGTCCTCACTGTCATCGGAGGTCGGAATCCCGAAGATCTCCAGCCCTTCGGCGACGCGCTCGCCCAGACGTTCGATCATGTAAGCGGCGGTGCTACCGGTCCCGAGCCCCACCACCATGCTGCTCTTGACCATGTCGGCGGCTTCACGCGCGGCAGTGCGCTTGTGAATGTTCATATCCGGCCCGTTCACGCGCCTTCTCCCACCGCGGCACGGTCCGCAAGAATGATGATCCGCCCTTCGCTCGTCACGCGGGCGGAGGGAATGGAACTGTCGCCCTCGACCAGACGCTCCAGCATCTCGACTTTGGAAGCTCCCGTCACGAGAAACACGACCAGCGCGCTGGACTGGATGGCAGGATAGGTCAGCGTGATACGCTCATAAGGCGCTGTGGACGGCGCGGCCGTTCCAACCCAGGCCGTCCGCTCTTTCAGGACCGGCTGCCCCGGAAACAGCGAAGCGGTATGACCATCCGTCCCCAGACCCAGCATGACCAGATCGAACAGCGGACGCTTCGGATCAAGCTCCGTTGCGCCGTAAGCAGCCTGAAGAGTCTTTTCGTAAGCCTTCGCATCCTCTTCCACTGTAGCCGCAGTCGGGATGGCATGGACGTTCCGCCTCAGCACCGGGACGTGGGACAGCAGGACAGACTCGCCGACCGTGTGATTGCTGTCAGCATGACCTTCCGGCACGTGTCGCTCGTCGCCGTAGAAAATCTCGACACGCTCCCACGGGATCAGCTTCGCCCGGGAGGGCGTGGCGAGGATCTCGAACAGGCGCTTGGGCGTGGAGCCGCCGGACAGGGCGACCCGGAACAGGCCTTCCGTTTTGGCCAGAATGCCTTCGACGAGAAGATCCGCCATCCGCAGGGCAACGGCTTCAGAGTCAGGAAGGGTTTCCAGCGTGGCGGCACGGATGTCGGTGGTCATGGATTGGGAACTCTCGGCAGGATGTAGCGCTCGACGGCCTTGGCCCAGCCATCGCGCTCGTTGGTGTCCGTGAGAAGCTGCGCGGCGGCTTTCACATCGTCTTCGGCCTGCCCCATCGCAATGCCCAGACCCGCAACCGAAAACATCGGCAGATCATTATGGGCATCGCCAAGACAGGCGACCTCATGCGGCGCAATGCCATGGGCAAGCGCCAGTTCGCGAACAGCCTCGCCCTTGTTGGCCAGGGCCGGTGTCACATCGAGAAGAATATCGGAAGAACGACGCACGCTCGCATCACCCTGAAGCATGGCGCCAAGCTCGGTTTCGACATCCTGGAGCAGGCGGGTATCGCTGCTCACGCCCATGACCTTGCCGATGCCCTCGAACTCCTTGCGAAGATCGGGAACCTGATGCGGCGTCAGACCGGTGATGCCCTGTTCGTGCTGCACGAAGGGCGTATAGGCGTCCTTTACCATCCAGTAGGACTGCCGCAGGAACCAGGTCTCGATCCCGTGCAGATGCAGCATGTCATGGACGATCGCCAGCACACCGGGGGACAGGATGCGACTGACGGACGTAGTGCCGTCAGGGCTGAAAATGATGCCGCCATTAAACCCGGCATTCTGCCCGGTCAGACCGAGTTGCTCGATATAGGGGATCATCGCGGCAGGGGGCCTCGCACTGGCCAGACAGAGCGGAATTCCGCGTTCCTGAAGCATCTTCGCCATGGCCAGCGTCGAAGGAGCCAGGGTCTTGTCAGGGGTCAGGAGGGTTCCATCCATGTCGGACACGACCATCCGGATGGTCTGTGGCAGCGGAGGCAGCTCCGCGTGGATGGCGTCGAGGTCAACGGACATAAGAGCCCCTGTAAAAACCCCCGTCAGAGTCTTTGCGGGGGCTGGCTGGTCATCGATGGCAAAACCATACCTTGCCAGCCAGTCCTTGCCCATGCGGGGCGTCGTCTTATTTCTTCTCGACGTGTCCGCCGAAACCGAAACGCTGTGCCGAGAGCACCTTCTCGGCAAAATTATTACCGGACCGCGAGCGGAAGCGCGTGAACAGCGCAGCCGTCATGACCGGAGCCGGCACGTCTTCTTCGATGGCAGCCTCGATCGTCCAGCGGCCTTCTCCGGAATCCGCGACCTCACCCGAGAACTCATTGAGCGTCTCGGAACGGGTCAGGGCCTCGGCTGTCAGGTCGAGCAGCCAGGACGACACGACACTACCGCGACGCCAGACTTCCGCGATGTCACCCATATTGAGCTCGAACCGGTCCTTTTCCGCAAGGATCGGGGAGTTCTTGCTCTTCATGATATCAAAGCCTTCGGCAAAGGCCTGCATCATGCCATACTCGATGCCGTTATGGACCATCTTCACAAAGTGCCCCGAACCGGCGGGGCCACAGTGCAGATAACCCTGCTCGGCCCGGGGATCATGACCCTTTTCTTCACGACCCGGCGTGCGCGGCACGTCTCCGATACCCGGCGCCAGCGCGCTGAGGATGGGGTCGATATATTCAGCGGTCTCTTTCGTTCCACCGAACATCATGCAGTAGCCGCGCTCCAGCCCCCAGACACCGCCTGAAGTCCCGACATCGACATAGGAAATGCCCTTTTCGGCCAGTTCGGCCGAACGGCGGACATCATCCTTGTAGTAGGTGTTGCCACCATCAATGATGATATCGCCGCGCCCCAGAAGACCACCGAGCTGCTGAACGCAGTCCTCGGTGACAGGTCCCGCCGGCAGCATGACCCACACCACCCGGTGCTCGTCACCTTCGAGCAGTGTCGCCATGTCCGCCACCGTGTCGGCGGCCGTCGCGCGCCCGGCTTCACAACGACTGACGACCGAAGCCGTCACTTCCGGCGTGCGATCGTGCACGACGACATCATGTCCGTGGCGCGTCAGACGGACGGCAATATTACCGCCCATCCGTCCCAGTCCGATGATTCCGATGCGCATTACTTATGCTCCTGCCAATGCTTTGTGGATCGCCGTTTCCAGAGCCTTCAGCCCGTCTTCCAGAGATCCGTCGATATGAACACGAAGGGCACGCCGACCACGGGCCGCAAGCACTTCGAAATCGCCCCGCGCCTGTGCCGCCTTGACGATACTGAAGCTGAAGCCATGCCCCGGAACCGGCACATCCGCCGCATCCGTTGCCGTGACCTGCAGAAACACGCCACTGTCGGGCCCACCCTTGTAGGCCTGCCCCGTCGAGTGCAGAAACCGGGGTCCGAATTCAGCGGCTGTCGCCACCTTCAGCGCATCGCGAAGCTCCATGCGGACGGACTGTGCCCAGTCCCGCGTCTGCTGGTCGCGCCTGATATAGGCGAGCAGCCCGACATAGTCACCCGGCTTTACGCGATCAAAGAGCGCCTTGAGAATGGAGACCGCATCGCCTTTGTTTCCAGAGGCTTCCGTGTTCTTCGCATCCGCATAGAAGGAGAGCGGACCATCCTTGGCGAAGGGCGTTTCCGGCGGCAGCGATCCCGTTTCGGCATAGGCCGAGGTCAGCTTGCGCGTCTCGAGCTTGCTGAACTCCACATCCGGCTGATCGAACGGATCGATCCCCAGAACCGCACCCGCCACGGCCGTGGCGAACTCGAACAGGAAGAACGCCTGCCCGATCTGGGCCTTGTCCGCCAGACGGATGGTGACCACCGGCGCGCCAGCAGCACGCAGGGCGCCAAGGCGGCTGTCGGGAACATCGTCGCCGAGCAGCAGGTCCACGAAAACGCGGTCCGTTCCGTAGACATCCGGCGTTCCAAGCTCTTCCTCATCGATGGGGATAAGGCCGAGACCCTTCTTGCCCGTGCTCTCGGCAATCAACTGTTCCAGCCAGGCCCCAAGCGACGCAATGCCTTCGGACGCCAGGATCGTGACCTTGTCACGATTAAAGCAGTGCGCGGCATGCCCCAGGATCAGGCCCAGAACCGCGCCCGGATTGGCGGAAGGCGGCGCGCTTCCGTCACAGGATTCCACCATCAGGCGCGTGACCGTCAGCAGCTTGCGGACATCGATACCGCTTGCCGCCGCAGGAACCAGTCCGAAATTGGACAGTACCGAATAGCGGCCGCCGATTTTCGGATCGCCGTAAAACACACGCCAGAAGCCGTTTTCCTCGGCCACTTTCTGCATGTGGGAGTCCGGATCAGTGATTGCGATGAAGCTGTCACCCGGCTTCTTGCCCAGAGCCTGCCCCGCGACCTGCCAGAAATGCGCGAACAGGATGTTCGGCTCCAGCGTCCCGCCGGACTTGCTGGCCACGATGAAGAGCGTGTTCTTCGGATCGATCGCCTTCTCGAAGGCCGTAACCTGCTGCGGGTCTGTGCTGTCGAGAACATGCAGCTTCGGCCAGCCTTCGCGCTGCCCGAACGTCTCGGCCAGAACCTCGGGGCCGAGGCTCGAACCACCCATGCCGAGAAGCAGGATATCCTTGAAGCCACGACTGCGGACATCACGGGCCAGGACTTCCAGCTCCTCGATATGCCACAGACGATCCTGCACGACCGTCAGCCAGTTCAGCCAGCCGGCTTCCGGACCGTTCGTCCAGACAGACGGGTCTTTCTTCCAGATGCGGCGCAGACCGCCACTATGGCTCCAGTCCTTTTCGGCCGCCGCGACGTCATCGCGCAGATCGGGCGCAAGGTCGGCGCTGACCCGCAGGAGACGATCGCCCAGCACGGCCTCGCGCTTGGTGGCAACAGCCGTCAGTAGCGTATCGAACGAGACGCTGAAGGCCGCGCAGCCATCCTTGACCAGCTTGGCCGTAATCGCATCCAGCCCCAGTCCCAGACGCTCGGCTTCTGCCATGACGTGCCGTGCCTGATCGACATTCTCCGTCAGGCTCGCACGGGATTTGCCATGGTCGCGGAACGCATCGAATGTTGCCGGCGGGATGGTGTTGACCGTCTCTGGACCGATCAGTTCCTCGACATACAGGACGTCGGAATAGGCCTTGTCCTTGGTGCCGGTGCTGGCCCACAGCAGACGCTGCGGGTTCGCGCCCTTCTCGGCCAGCGCCTTCCAGCGCGGGCTGTTCCGGACTTCCAGATAGTACTGGTACGCCATCTTGGCATTGGCAATTGCGACCTTGCCGCGAATGGCCTTCAGCGCTTCGGCTTCCGGATCGCCAGCAGCAACGCGGCGATCGATTTCCGCGTCGATTTTGCCATCGATCCGGCTGACGAAGAACGACGCCACGCTGGAAATGCGCGAGATTTCCTCGCCACGGGCCACACGAGCCTCAAGACCGGAAATATAGGCTTCCAGAACGGCCTTGTATGCGTCCAGCGAGAACAGCAGCGTCACGTTGACATTGATGCCGTCCGCAATGGCTTCGCGGATCGCACCCGTGCCTTCAACCGTACCCGGAATCTTGATCATCAGGTTCGGACGCCCGACCGCCTTCCACAGACGGCGCGCTTCCGTGATGGTCCCATGCGCATCAAAGGCGAGGTAGGGCGAGACCTCAAGGCTGACATAGCCATCCAGCCCCTTGGTCTTTTCGAACACCGGGTCCAGCACAGCACAGGCCGAGCGGATATCGTCGATGGCGAGATGCTCATAGAGTTCGCCGGGCGACAGGCCCTCACCTTCGAGCAGCTTGCGGATCTGCGGATCGTATTCCGTGCCGTGTCCGATGGCCTTCTCGAAAATGGCCGGGTTGGACGTCACGCCCCGCAGGCCATCCTCGTCCACCAGTTTGCTGAGGCTGCCATCCTCCGTGAAGCTGCGCTGGATGAAGTCCAGCCAGGGAGACTGACCGTATTTCTCAAGGTCGCGCAGCACACTGCCGACTTCGTTCAGACCGGTATTGGAGATTGTGTCTGCCACAGGATCTCTCCCTTACTTGCCGCGAAGGGCCTGACGCTTCGCCGCGTCGTAGACCGCCTCAGGCGTGAAACCGAATTTCGTGAGCAGTGCCGAGGCCGGAGCCGACGCACCGAACGTGTTCATGGCGATGATCGCGCCACCCAGACCGACGTAACGATCCCAGCCGAAAGCCGCAGCCTGCTCGACCGCAACGCGACCGATCACGTCAGGCGGCAGCACGGAATCGCGGTATTCCTGGCTCTGCTCTTCGAACAGGTCGAAGCTCGGCATGGACACGACGCGGGCCTTGATGCCCTCTTCCGTCAGCTTCTCGTAAGCCGCAACCACGAGGCTGACTTCCGAACCCGAAGCAATCAGGATCACGTCGGGCTTGCCCTCACAGCTCGCCAGCACATAGCCACCCTTCGCCAGACCGGAGGCGGAGGCATATTTCGTACGGTCGATCGTCGGCAGGTTCTGACGGCTCAGCGCCAGGACCGCCGGCTTGTGCGTCATCGGGATCAGCGTCCGCCAGGCTTCGGCCACTTCGTTGGCGTCGGACGGGCGGATCGTCATGATACCCGGCGTGGCGCGAAGCTGTGCGAGCTGCTCGATCGGCTGATGCGTCGGTCCGTCTTCACCCACGCCGATGGAGTCATGCGTGAAGATGTACAGAACCGGCAGTTCCATGATGGCCGACAGACGGATCGGCGCCTTCATGTAATCGGAGAAGATCAGGAAGCCCGAACCGTAAGCGCGGATGCCCGACAGCGCGATGCCGTTGCAGATGGAGCCCATCGCATGTTCGCGCACACCGAAATGGATGTTCCGGCCGCCATAGCTGCCGTTCCATTTTTCCGGCTGGAAGGAGCCACCGCCCTTGATGTCCGTCTTGGTGGACGGCGTCAGGTCGGCAGAACCACCGATCATCCAGGGAAGGTTCTTCGCAACCGCGTTCAGCACCTGACCGGAACTTGCACGCGAGGCAACGCCCTTGGCGTCGGCTTCGAAAGTCGGAATGTCCTTGTCCCAACCTTCCGGCAGGCGGTGCTCGATGATGCAGTCGATTTCAGCCGCGAGGTCCGGATGTGCTTCGCGATAGGCCGAGAAAAGCTCGCGCCATTCCGCATTGGCTTCCGCGCCACGCTTGCCAAGCCCCTCGGCGAAATGCTCCTTCACGCCATCGGGGACGTAGAAATCCGGCACATCTTCCGGCCAGCCATAAGCGGCTTTCGCACCCTTGATTTCTTCCGCGCCCAGCGGCTCACCATGTGCCGAAGCCGTACCGGCCTTCTTGGGTGCGCCATAGCCGATGACCGTTTTGAGAACGATCATGCTCGGACGATCCGTCACCGCTCGCGCAGCTTTCAGAGCAGCCAGAATGGCGTCCACATCATTGCCGTCCGTCAGCGTCTGGACATGCCAGCCATAGGCCTCGAAGCGTTTGCCCACGTTTTCCGTGAACGCAAGATCCGTCGAACCTTCAATGGAAATCTGGTTCGAATCATAGATCCAGGTCAGGTTCCCCAGCGCCAGATGACCGGCGGTGGAGGCGGCTTCGGACGCCACGCCTTCCATCATGTCACCGTCACCACAGAACACCGTCACATGGTAGTCGAACAGCTTGAAGCCCGGGCGGTCATAACGCGCGGACATCCATTTCTGCGCGATCGCCATACCGACGGAATTGCCGCAGCCCTGACCGAGCGGGCCGGTCGTGGTCTCGACACCAGCGGTAAAGCGGTATTCCGGATGGCCCGGCGTCTTGGAGTTCAGCTGGCGGAACTGCGACAGGTCCTCGACAGTGAGCGACGGTGCATCGACAACCTTGCCGTCCCGGATATCCTTCACACCCGTCAGGAACAGGGTGGAGTACAGCAGCATCGAAGCATGGCCGACCGAGAGGACGAAACGGTCGCGCGCCGGCCAGCACGGATCGGCCGGATCATATTTCAGATCATGCTGCCAGACGGCATACATCGCGGGGGCAAGGGCCATGGCCGTGCCGGGATGGCCGGAATTGGCGCGTTCGACACCTTCCATCGAAAGGGTACGGATCGTATTGATGGCGAGTTGGGGAAGCGTACTCATCGGAATGGGGTCTCCGGCTTGTGACTGACGGGAAGACACGCAACGATGTCTCCCGCACCTTCTGCTGCCACGGCATGACGCGAAGTCGCGCCGGACGCAATGGCTGATTGGTAAACCATATTGTGAAACACGCTCTTGTGCTTAATGACAACCTGCCACATTTCGACGGGCGTCATTACCGAAATCCAGAGGCATGGCGTCCCGACGAGACACGCACGGCCCGCACGACGTCCCAGCGGATCGGGAATATCTTCCGCTGGCAGATGGGGCTGCGCCCTCGCTGGCCGGACGCCCTTCCACCCCAGAAAGCCTGGCCGCAGGCTACGCCGGCTCCGGGAGAATGCTGCGTCACGTTCATCGGCCATGCGACCGTTCTGCTCCAGTTCGGCCGCGCGGGACGCGCCCCTCTGCGGATCATCACTGATCCGGTATTCTCCGAACGCTGCTCCCCCTTCCGCAGTTTCGGTCCCCGTCGCGTCCGTCCGCCCGGCATTGCACTGGATGCCCTCCCCCGCATCGACATCATCCTCGTCTCGCACTGCCATTACGATCACATGGACCTGCCGAGCCTGCGCGCCCTGGCCGAACGGGACGACCCGCTGTGCATCTCGCTGCCCGGCAACCGCCGCCATCTGGAAAAGGCCGATCTGCCCCGTATCGCCGAGCTGGACTGGTGGGAAAGCACGACCGACGATGGTGCCTGCGTCACGGCAACCCCGGCCCTGCATGGCAGCGCCCGCACGCCGTTCGATTCCAACCATGCGCTGTGGGGCGGATTTACGATCGAAGCGGATGGTCACACGGTGTTTTTCGCGGGGGATACGGCCTGGGGCAAGCATTTCGACGCGATTCACCGCCGCTGGCCGGAGATCGATCTCGCCATCCTGCCCATCGGCGCCTACGATCCGAGGGAGCTGATGCGGCGCGTCCATATGTCGCCCGAAGAAGCCCTCATGGCCTTCGATACGCTCAGGGCAAAACAGGGGCTGCCCATCCATTTCGGGACCTTCCAGCTCACCGATGAGGCCATTCTGGAGCCCCCCACCCGTCTGGAATTCGCCAGCCGCCCCGGAAGCCGCCCCTTCGCGGCACTGGAGAACGGTGAGAGCCTTACCCTTCCGCCCGCTGACACAAAAAGCTAATCTCCTGCCCGACAACACCCCGCGAGGGGACACCGCCATGTGGAAACCGTCATGAACGCCCAGAACGTCACTTTCACGTCAGACCAGATCACCGCCCTGTTCATCGACGCGGCCCGTGAAGGCGATACCGACCTCCTGACCCAGTTTCTGGACGCCGGCATGGCCATCGATACGCCCGACAGCCGCGGCTACACCGCGCTGATCGTCGCCACCTATAACGGCCACGCAGATGCCACGCGCCTGCTGCTGGACCGGGGCGCCGATACGGAAGCCACCGATCTCAAGGGCGCCACGGCACTGTCCGGTGTGGCTTTCAAGGGCCTGACCGACATCGCAACACTTCTGCTCGATCACGGCGCCCAGGTGGATCACGCCAATCATGCGGGTCGCACACCGCTGATGTTCTCCATCATGTTCAACCGCGAAGACATGGCACGGAAGCTGTTGGCCGCCGGGGCCAACCCGGATCTGAAAGACGCGGATGGCGTTTCCGCCCGTGACCTCGCCGAGCGCCAGCTCATGACCAGCCTGTTCACCGGAACGCCCGCATGAGCCGTTTCTGGAACCGCCGTGTCCGTGACCTGCATCCATATGTTCCGGGCGAGCAGCCGAAAGTCGCAGACCTGCTGAAGCTCAACACGAACGAGTCTCCCTACGGTCCAAGCCCGAAGGTTCTCGACGCCATCCGGGAAGCCGCCTCCGACGACCTGCGCCTGTATCCGGACCCGACGGCGACAGTTCTGCGCGACACCATTGCCACGCGCTTTGGTACGACGCCGGACCGTGTTTTCGTCGGCAACGGCTCGGACGAAGTGCTGGCCCATGCCTTCCGCGCCCTGTTCCACGATGACGCACCGGTCCTGTTCTCGGATGTGACCTACGGCTTCTATCCGGTCTATTGCGGCCTGTTCGAACAGCCGTTCCGCCATATCCCGCTCAATGACGATTTTGCGATCGACATCGACGCCTATACCGGTGACTGCGGCGGCATCATCGTCGCCAATCCCAATGCGAACACGGGTATCGCCCTCCCACTGGAGCAGATCGAGACGCTCCTGAAGCGCCATCCGGACCGCACCGTCATCATCGACGAGGCCTATGTCGATTTCGGGGCGCAGTCCGCCATTGAACTGACACACCGGTATGACAATCTTCTGGTGGTCCAGACGCTGTCCAAGTCCTATGCCCTGGCAGGGCTGCGTGTGGGTTTTGCGATCGGCTCCCCCGAGCTGCTCGAAGGTCTCATCCGGGTCAAGGACAGCTTCAATTCCTATCCTCTCTCCCGCCCGGCACAGGCCGGGGCCATCGCCGCGATCCAGGATACCGACTGGCTTGCGGACATCACGGCGCGCGTCGTCGCGAGCCGTGACAGGCTGGTCCCGGATCTGCGAAATCTTGGCTTCCAAGTCCTGCCATCCTGTGCCAACTTCGTTCTCGTGCACCATCCGGAGCACAAGGCCGGAGCCATCGCCGCAGCCCTGCGCGAGCGGGCGATCCTTGTCCGGCATCTCTCAACCCCGCGCATCCAGGACTGGCTGCGCATCTCGATCGGAACGGACGAAGCCTGCATACGCCTGACAGACGCTTTGCGGGACATCCTTTCTCCCCGATCCTGAATTAACCGGACGGTAATACCCCGTCCCCCATAATCATGAGCCACACAGGGCCAGCCGGGCACGCTTTTGCGTGTTCCATCCCGCCATCCCCGGATGAGCGGGAGGCCCGTGAATGCTTCATGCGGAAAGACGAACACATGCGTGCATTTCAGGGACAGATGTCCGACAACCAGCCTATTCGCCGTAATCAGGCCGAAAAGGAAAAACAGCTCCGGGACCTCAAGGAGACGATCGCCTCCATGAAATCCCACACCTCTCCGACACTGAAGGAGAGCATCCAGCGCCGCATTCGCGAACTGGAAGTCGAACTGCGCACCATCGCGCGTGAAAAGGCTGCCAAGGCCGCCAATCCGGACGCGCAGGCCGACCGTCAGCGCCGGCCGCCACGTCGCAACACGATCCGCTCCATGTGAGGAATACCGTGAAAAACCCGGTACGGAGAGTGTCTCCGCGCCGGGTTTTTCACATCAGGCGTCCTGACCAGCCGTTCTGCAAGCCGCTGCTCTGTCCCAAACGGCCGACCCCATCAGACGCAGCCGCGTCAGGTGCAATCCGTCGGTCTCGGTCAGGACATAATACGCCGTATATTCGCCGGTCGGCCTGCCTGGCCTGTCCTTCAGCAGCCTGAAAACATTCCGGTCCGCCGTCATCTGCGTCCCGTCTCCGGCCAGAGGCTGGTTCCACATCTCCAGAGCTTCCGGCACCCGCGTCCGGTCGATCATCAGGCAGTTCGGATCGACAAATCCGCCATAGCTTTCCCGAAAAATCCCGCCCCCGATCCCGACCGACTCCCACTGGTCCTCGCAGATAGGGCGCAGCGTCCGCGGATGCACGAACCAGCGCCCGGCCCAGGCCCAGTCCTGCCCTTCAATCACCGTCAGCAGAGAGGACAGGTGATCCGGCGCCCACCAGTTGTCGTCATCGAGATAGGCAATCCGCGGCGCATTCGAGAGCTGGCTGAGCACACTGCGCAACACGCCCCCATCCTTTGCACGGCCAAATCCGCCATGCCTCTGGGACGTGGAATAGCCGGGCCACAGCACTTCGACAGCCCAGCCAGGCGGCCGTCCTTCGACCGCACGTCGCAGCAGTTCGTCCGCACCTTCTCCCGGAGCCCGATCCAGCCCGATCATGATCTGGACCCGCAAGCCACCCTTCTGCTCGAAGATGGACTGAAGCGCCCGGACGATACTCGGCCGCAACAGGCTCGGCATGACGACCGCGACATCGAATGGACTCTGGTCGGGCTCACCTGGATCGGCGAAAATGTGAAGTCCGGGTTTCATGGCGAAAACGATACTGCGCCCCTACAGGACTGTCACCTCACACCCCGCCCTGCTCTCTTGCACTTCGGCGCCACAGGGCACACCATGACGGACAGAATGATCACTGCGAAAGAGTCCAACGTGTCCGCTCCTTCCACCTTTTCGCACGAACAGCTGCTTGACCGCCTGGGCGAGGTTGCCGTCCGCGTTGGCCTGAACATCGCGCCGGGGCAGCAGCTTCTCATCACAGCACCGCTGGCCGCCGTCCCGCTGGTCCGTCGGGTGACGGAACACGCCTACAAGGCTGGCGCTTCTCTCGTGACAACGCTGTACGCGGACGATGAAACCACGCTGGCCCGCTTCATCCATGCCCCGGACGAGGCTTTCGACGTCGCCCCCACATGGCTCGCTGACGGCATGGCCCGCGCTTTCCGTGAAGGCGCAGCCCGCATGGCCATCACGGGCGCCAACCCGACCCTTCTGAAAGGCCAGGACCCCGAGCGTATTTCCCGGGCCAACCGTGCCAATTCCAAGGCCAACCGCCCGGCGATGGAAATCATCACGCAGTTCGCCGTGAACTGGAACATCATCGCCTGCGCCACCCCGGCCTGGGCCGCACAGGTCTTCCCGGAGCTTCCGGCCGACGAAGCACTCGCCGCCCTGTGGGACGGAATCTTCAAAGCCTCCCGCGTCGACGTGGCCGATCCCGTCGCCGAGTGGAAAGCCCATAATGCCCGTCTGCATGCCCGGGCAAAATACATGAATGACAGCCGCTTTGACGCCCTGCATTTCAGCGGCCCCGGCACCGATCTGACGGTCGGTCTCGCGGATGGCCATCTCTGGGCAGGCGGCTCGGAAAAATCGGGCAACGGCATTGTCTGCAACCCGAATATCCCGACGGAAGAAATCTTCACGACGCCCCATCGCAGCAAGGTCGATGGCCGGGTCAGCAGCACCAAGCCGCTTTTCCATCAGGGCACGCTGATCGACGACATCTCGGTCCGCTTTGAAAACGGAAAGATTGTCGAAGCGTCCGCCAGCCAGGGCGAAGACGTGCTCAAGCGCATCCTCAGCACCGATGAAGGCGCGGCCCGGATTGGTGAAGTGGCCCTCGTACCGCACTCCTCGCCCATCTCGGCCAGCAAGATCCTGTATCGCAACACGCTGTTCGACGAAAATGCGTCCAGCCACATTGCCCTCGGTCAGGCCTATACGAAATGCATGGTCGATATCGAAGGCCTGACGCCGGAAGAACTGCTGGAGCGAGGCGTCAACGACTCCCTCATCCACATTGACTGGATGATCGGTTCGGACAAGATCGACCTCGACGGTCTCAAGAATGGCAATCGCGTGCCGCTGATGCGCGCTGGCGAATGGGTGCAGGCATGACATTTCCCCGCATGACAGGGCTCTCCGCCCTCCTCGTTTCCGCTGCAATGCTGCCGCTCGCAGCACAGGCCCAGTCCTATCCACCCTCCGCCTATCAGGGCAGCACCCAGAGCCAGACCCAGATCGACGGAAGCGCCCCCCTTCAGGGCGCGCCGCAGCAGACCCAGCAGGTCTCGCCGCAGGTCCGCGCCGATACGGAGCGCGCCATGCGCTACCCGCTGCCACCCGACTTCATGACCCGGGCCGCCGCAACGATCGCCGAACTCCAGGCCCGGAATATCCAGCCCCCCAACTCCCATGGCACGAGCCTCTCAGAAACGATCCGGCAGATCAGTCAGGTGCCGGGACTGGCACCCGTCCTGCAAAGCCACGGTTTCACACCCGAGAGCTTTGTCATGGGCATGACCACATTCGGCATGACCCTGGCCGCCAGTAACGGACAGCTCCCGACAGGAATGCCCAGCCCCAACCCGTCCAATGTCGCCCTCTTCAAGGCCCAGCCCGAACAGGTTACGGCCCTGATGCAGGCGATGGGCAACCCACCGCACTGAAAACGGCTCAGAGGCCGTTCCTTCCCCGGAATGACCCGGCCTCTTCCACCCGCGAACCAAAGACCAGAATGTCCATCAAACTCGATCCCGCGATTCTCCCTGCCCTGGATATCCTTGGCATGGCCCAGTCCGGCGCCCTTTTGCGCGCCGAGCGCGAAACTCCACCGGACGGCATCCCCGCTTTCGTAACCCGTAGCGGCTGGGAGGAACTGATTGCGGCCCATGCCGCGCATCATGACGCCCCCCACACGGTCATTCTTCCAGCACTGGAAAAAGCTGTTGCCCGTCTTCTCTCCCATGCAGCCGAAGGAGCATCACGCAACGGCGAAATGACACCGGTCATCACGCTGCAAAGCGATCTTTTCCCAAGCGATCCCGACCTCGTCCTGGCTTTCGTCCGCGACAGCACCCACCCGGTCGCCTGCGCGCTGATCGGAACCACAGCCCAGATCGGAACGGCTTTACGCGGGCATGAACCCTCTCACGACCTGCCGAACTGACGGACAGCGAGTTCATCCAGAGCGTTCTGTTCCTTTCTGAGGTCAGCCTGCCGCTCCTCTTCCTTGTGCTCTTCCCGCAAGGTCCTGACGGCCTCCATGGCTGCCCGGGCAGCGATTAGGGCTGCGCGCACTGCCTCGCGATCCATCGCCGCTTCCCGACAGCACTCTCGAGCATCCAAAACGGCCTGTCGCCCGGCGGGAAGCCAGCGACTGAACGCTTCCACGGCCCCATCATCCGCAGTCGAGCTGGACGCGGCTCGCTGTTCGTTCAGGATTTCTGTCTGGGCGGCAGCCAGTTTTTCTTCCGCTACCGTTTCTCGCGCCACGGCCTCTGAAAAGCTGCGTTCCACAAGATCAAGTTCCTGCTCCCGCAGGATAATCAATGTCTCGAGAGGAGAGCGTTCCATTATGTGAGGTCCTTTACAATTCATTCAGGAGGCAGGTTTTTCAGCGGCACCTGCATGATCTGCGCCAGCTGCTCAAAGGCTTCGGCGCGCGTGGTGCGTTCGTTCCGCCCCTGAGACAGGAATTCGTTCAGCTTCGGCATCAGGGCAATGGCTTCATCCACCTCACGATCCGTTCCGGGCTTGTACGCCCCCAGCCGGATCATGTCCGCCATCCGCTGATAGGTCGCCATCGCGGCCCGTGCGCGTCGCGTCAGAGCGTTTTCCTCAGGCGAATTACATCCCGGGACCGCACGCGACAGGGAACGCAGAACATCAATGGCAGGATAACGCCCCTGCTCGCCGATCTTGCGATCAAGAATGATATGGCCGTCCAGAATGCCACGCACGGCATCCGCAACCGGCTCATTCTGGTCATCCCCTTCCACAAGAACCGTGAAAAGCGCCGTGATCATGCCCTGATCGGCATAGCCCGGGCCCGCCCGCTCGAGAAGACGCGGCAACTCGGCAAAGACCGAAGGCGGATACCCCCGTGTCGCGGGGGGCTCTCCTGCTGACAGACCGATTTCACGCAGCGCCATGCAAAACCGCGTCACGCTGTCCATCAGCAGCAGGACCGATTTGCCCTGGTTCCGGAAATATTCCGCGATGGCCATGGCGGACAGGGCGGCTTCGCGACGCATCAGTGGCGGTGAGTCCGAAGTCGCTATCACCAGCACGCTACGCGCCAGCCCTTCCGGCCCGAGATCATCCTCGATGAACTCCCGCACCTCACGCCCACGCTCGCCCACAAGCGAAATCACGGCGACATCACAATCCGCACCGCGCGCCAACATGGAGAGCAATGTGGATTTCCCGACGCCCGATCCTGCGAAAAGCCCGAGCCTCTGCCCCCGCCGGCAGGTCGTGAAAGTATCAAGCGCCCGGACCCCGAGGTCGATACGATCGCCAAGCCGCGCCCGGCTTGCGGCATTGGGCGGAGGACACTGAACCGGCTGCCGCTCAAACGATGGAAACAGAGGCCCCTTCCCGTCGATCGGCTCTCCCAGCGGGTCCACCACGCGGCCCAGCCAGTTTTCGTTGACGCCAAGACCACCATCATGACGGTTCAGCGGAATCCTGGCCTCACATCCCGGCCCAATCCCATCCAGTGGACCAAAAGACATAAGTCGCGCGACGTTACCCTGAAACCCAACAACCTCCGATTGCACGATACGACCATCCCGCGCCATTACCGCGACTCGATCTCCAATCGTAATAAAACCTTCGAGTCCGATAACGGTCAGGCACAGACCGATAACGTCTTTAACACTCCCTATAACCCAGTTGCAGGTGAGATTCGAAAGCCTTTCAAGCAGTCTGTCGTAGTCATCCATAATGGCAATTTCTGACCGTTTTCCGCGGATTGTTTCAAGTCCCCCGACCCTACAACCACACCCTTAAGAGAACCCTAACGTTCTTCTTCAACGAGAAGAATAATGACAATTTTACGATTTTTGATCCATATCTATCGACAGATACAACCTTGGGTAGTAACCATTATTTCACCAAGCCGGGAGTTGAAAAAATGCGTATTCTTCTTGTCGAAAGCGATCAGTCAGCCGCCGCCACACTGTCCCAGGTCCTGCGGACAGCCTCTTTCACCGTAGACCATACGCCGTCTGGCGAAGAAGCCATCGAGATGCTTCGCCATTACGACTACGATGTGGTTGTGCTCGAACTGATGCTGAACGACCTTGAAGGCTACGAAGTCATTCGCCGCGCCCGGGCCGCGCGTATCACGACGCCCATCCTCGTCCTGTCCGCCCTGCTGCGGCCTCAGGCAAAAATCCGGGCTTTCTCCGTGGGCGCGGATGATTACATGACCAAGCCTTACGACGCAGGTGAACTGGTCGCCCGCCTTCAGGCCGTCATGCGGCGCTCGCGGGGCTTTGCCGAACCGAAGCTTCGCATCGGTAGCCTGGAACTGGACCTGAATGGCAAGAACGTCACGGTCGACGGCGCTCCCCTGCACCTGACGGGCAAGGAATACGCCATTCTCGAACTGCTGGTGATCCGCAAAGGATCCGTCCTGACCAAGGATGCATTTCTCAACCACCTGTATGGTGGCATTGACGAGCCGGAAATGAAGATCATCGACGTCTTCATCTGCAAGCTGCGCCGAAAACTCCAGAATGTCGGTGCGGGGAACCTGATCGCTACGGTCTGGGGACGCGGTTACATCCTGCGCGAAGATGACACCGCGGAGATCCCCGCCGCAACAGACGTTCCTTCCAAAAACACTCTTCCCGCCGTCGGCGCAGCCGTCTGACGTCAGACAGCCTCTCGGGGTCAGACTCCCCGCTCATTCACGACAGGTTCGCGCTTTGCATAGTCATTTACCAGAGTCAGGCGTGTGCGATCGCGCGGATGACATCACAGACATGGTCCACAACCTCATGCACCAACGCCTCATCCTGCGCCTCGGCCATGACACGGATCAGCGGTTCAGTCCCGCTTGCCCGCAGGACAAGACGGCCACTTCCGGCCAGCCGCTCGTCTGCCCACGCCTTGGCCGCGGCGAGATCCGGACTGCCCATCGGGCTGGTTCCTGAATAGCGGACATTTTTCAGAATCTGCGGATAGGGCGTGAAGAAACGGCAGATTTCGCTGGCAGGCCGCTTGGTCTCAACGGAGACAGCAAGGACCTGCAATGCAGCAATCAGGCCATCGCCCGTGGTGGCATAGTCTGACAGGACCATGTGACCAGACTGCTCGCCGCCCAGATTGGCCCCGATTTCCCGCATCCGCTCGACAACATAGCGATCACCGACCGCCGTGCGCTGAAGTTCGAGACCATTCTCCGCCAGGGCCTTTTCCAGTCCCATATTGGACATGACGGTCGTCACCACGGTATTGCCCCGCAACCGGTCATGCTGTTTCCAGAAGGCAGCAATCAGACCAATGATCTGGTCTCCATCCACAAGATTGCCATTCTCATCCGCAATCAGGACACGGTCCGCATCACCATCCAGCGCAATACCGAAATCCGCACCATGCTCCCTGACGGCTGCGCACAGCGTTTCAGGATGCGTTGATCCCACGCCATCGTTGATATTCAATCCATCAGGTGAACAGCCGATCTTGATGACATCCGCACCAAGCTCCCACAAGGCCGTGGGCGCCACGCGATAGGCCGATCCATTGGCACAGTCGATGACAATCTTCAGGCCATCCAGACGCAGGCCACGCGGAAAAGAGGCTTTCGCATTCTCGATATACCGTCCGGCCGCATCCGTCAGACGGGACGCCCGGCCAATCTGCGCCGGGGATGCCAGTCGCGCGGACAGGTCCTGTGACATCAGATCCTCGATCTCGCCTTCCACTTCGTCAGAAAGCTTGAAACCGTCCGGTCCGAACAGTTTGATGCCGTTATCGGTAAAGGGATTATGCGATGCCGAGACCATCACACCCAGATCCGCCCGGAGGGAGCGCGTCAGCATGGCAATGGCGGGCGTGGGCAGCGGTCCGACCAGAATGACGTCCATCCCGGCCGACAGAAAGCCTGCGACCAGGGCGCATTCCAGCATATAGCCCGAAAGGCGCGTATCCTTGCCGAGCACGACGCTGTGCCGGCGGTTCTGACTGCGCATGAAATACAGGCCGGCGGCCTGCCCCAGCCTCTGTGCGATCTCGACCGTCATGGGCGCGGTATTAGCCGTTCCCCGAATGCCATCAGTACCGAACAGAGACCTTTTGATGGCCATAATGAAGAATCCTGCCTGTCTGCCAGAAATGAAAAAGGCGCGGCACCGGGGAAGATCCCGATGACGCGCCCGTTGGTGCGATTGGCTGCCTGATTACCCCGCCTGAGGCGCCGGATCAAACGCGCCGGGGCGCGTGGTCGGAACAGATGCACGACGGTTATCGGGAACCTGTTCATCGTCCGATGTACGCTCGATGGCCTCACCCCGCATGATGCGACCAACATCCTCACCCGTCAGCGTTTCATATTCCAGAAGCGCCGCGGTCAGGCGGTGCAGGTCATCGATACGGGTCGTCAGCAGATCGTGGGCCTGCCTGTAAGCCGTGTCGATCAGGGCCTTGACCTCCTTGTCGATTTCGCGGGCCGTCTCTTCCGAAATATTTTTGCTCTGGGTCACGGAATGGCCAAGGAACACTTCCTGCCCGTTATCGCCATAGGCGATCATGCCGAGCGTATCGCTCATGCCCCATTCGGTGACCATGCGGCGCGCAAGATCGGTCGCGCTCTTGATGTCACCCGAGGCACCTGCGCTGACTTCCTCGCGTCCGAAGATGATTTCCTCGGCCACGCGGCCACCCATGGCAATGACCAGACGGGCCAGACACCATTTGCGGCTGTAGGAAATGTTGTCCTTCTCCGGCAGGGTCATGACCAGACCCAGCGCCCGGCCGCGCGGCACGATGGTCGCCTTGTGGATCGGATCGCTACCCGGCGTGAAGATCGCGCAGATGGCATGTCCGGATTCGTGATAGGCCGTCGAGCGTTTTTCGTCCTCGGTCATGACCATGGAACGACGCTCCGCTCCCATCATGACCTTGTCCTTGGCCTCTTCGAACTGCGCCATGCCGACAGTCCGCCGTCCCTGACGGGCCGCCATCAGCGCAGCCTCGTTCACGAGATTGGACAGATCCGCACCCGAAAAGCCCGGCGTACCCCGTGCAATGACCTTCGGATCGACATCTGACGACAGCGGAACCTTGCGCATGTGAACGCGCAGGATCTTCTCCCGCCCTGCAACATCCGGATTCGGCACGACAACCTGACGATCGAAACGACCAGGACGCAGCAGGGCCGGATCCAGAACATCCGGACGGTTGGTCGCGGCAATCAGGATGACACCCTCATTGCTCTCGAAACCGTCCATCTCGACCAGCATCTGGTTGAGGGTCTGCTCACGCTCATCGTTCCCGCCGCCAAGACCGGCGCCACGATGGCGACCCACCGCATCGATTTCGTCGATGAAGATGATGCAGGGCGCGGATTTCTTGCCCTGTTCGAACATGTCACGCACACGGGACGCACCGACACCGACGAACATTTCCACAAAGTCCGAACCGGAAATCGTGAAGAACGGCACATTGGCCTCGCCCGCAATGGCGCGGGCCAGCAGCGTCTTACCGGTGCCCGGAGGTCCGACCAGCAGCGCGCCCTTGGGAATCTTGCCGCCCAGACGGGTGAATTTCTGCGGGTCGCGCAGGAACTCGACGATTTCCTGAAGCTCGGACTTCGCCTCATCAATACCGGCGACGTCTTCAAACGTCACGCGGCCGGTCTTCTCCGTCAGCAGCTTGGCACGGGACTTGCCAAAGCCCATGGCCCGACCGCCACCACCCTGCATCTGGCGGAAAACCATGAAGCACAGCCCGAGCAGCAGCAGAACCGGCAGATAGGCGCTCGCATAACGCAGAATCGGGCTTTCGCCGCTTTCCATCGGCTTGGCCGTCACTTCGACGTTCGCGGCTGTCAGACGGGCCGGAAGGCTCGGATCAAGCGGAGCGTAGGTCTCGAAAGACGTCCCGTTCGTCAGCGTTCCGGAGACATTCTGCTCCTGGATCACAACCGAACGGACCTGATGCTGGTCCACATCATGGATGAAATCGGAATAGGCGATCTGCTGGGCTGCATGCTGGCCGCCACCGGGCTGGAAGGCTGTCAGCACTGCCATTCCGACCACGATGATGACCACCCAGATCGCGACGTTACGGCCTAAATTGTTCATCTCGCTCTCTGTTGTCCTTCAGACTGTTCCGTCAGATGCGTTTCGGGCCCCCCCGTCACAACTGGCCGACCGGTCACATTCTGCGTTGACTCCATAACATAAGCCTCCGCGCCCACGATCCTACCCCATCAGGGGCAGGAAAACGCATTTCTTGCGTTTTTGAAGCGCTTTTTAAGTCGTGAAATGATTTTCTCCCGTCGCAGGGACGTCGGACAACCAGACAAAATCCGCCTCACCAGCGGATTCACCCCACGTAATCCCTTCCAGACGCGGCCAAAAAACCACCCGGCCCTCATGCCATACGCCCGGAAGACAGCGGGCAGCCTCGTAAGGCACACCCAGCCTGCGCAGATCCAGCGCATGAACCGCGTCCCCCAGCGGCCCGATCAGGCTCTCCCCCGGAAGATCGGGAACCATAAGGCGCCATCGATCATCCCAGACCGCTCCGATCTTCGCGGGAACTGACGGCCCGAGCGCCCTTTCCTCGCGCACCAGAATGATCCCGTCTCCAAAGCGCCCCGCCGACCGGACCTGCACCCCTGACAGCGTTCCGAAACCCCGTGCCAGCAAAGTCTGCACAGCCGCACGCGCCGGACGATAGACACTCCCCGAAAGCAGACGGATCAGAACGGACAGGCTCTCTTCATCCACGCCCCCCTGCCCGAGAAAAACCCAGCCCTGGGGGTACCAGATGGCATGGCGACCAAGCCGCCTCGCCCGTTGCGTCTCAAGGCGCTGACGCTCCTGTAGGGCCACCCGTTGCAGAGCACTGGCTTCCTGTCTCTGCTCCGGCGTCAGGTCCTGCCGCAGACGAACGCGCTCGAAACGCCGGTTGGCGTTCGACGGATCCTCGATCCAGGGCAGGTTCGCCTCTTGTAGAGTCAGGCGCAGACGCGCTGTGGGAAACGTCAGAAGCGGCCGGACCAGCCGAATGCGCCCACGAACGGAAACAGGCTGGATGCCACTCAGCCCCAGAGGGCCGCTCGCCCGCAGATGCCGCATCCACACCGTCTCGTCCTGATCGCCGGCATGATGCGCAACCAGAAGATCCAGGCAACCTTCCGAAACACAGGCCGCCTCAAGAGCATCGAACCGGGCCTGGCGGGCGCGCTCCTGCGTCCGGCCTTTCGGAAACGGCGCAAGCGTCAGAAGCCGGGCCTTCACGTTCATCCCGGCAAGACGACGAACCGTCAGATGGGCTTCGGCAGCGGACTCAGGACGCAAGGCATGATCCACGACGAACGCCACGACATTCCGTCGCCAGCGACGGGTCAGAAACGCGAGCGCCATGGAATCGGCGCCCCCCGAGACTGCCAGCCCGACTGGTGCGTCATCGATATCGGGTGGCCACGGACCAAACCCGGCCATCCGATCGGCAAACTCCTGCTCCCCGACCGGATAATCCATGCCCGAACTCAGAAAGACAGCGCTCAGTGACAGGCGGCGCGGCCCCGGAACATTGTCTCCGCCGTCTTCACGCGCGGCGCGGGTGCAGGGAACTCCGCCTTGAGCTTGTCCAGCGCCTGACAGGCCGATCCCTTGTCCCCGAGCGCCAGCATCGAAGCCGCAACGCCAAGCAGGGAGTCCTGGGCCTTCAGGGATTTGGGTGCCTTGGTATAGGCGTCGTAATAGGCAACGGCGGACTGACGGTACTGCTTCTGCCCTGCCAGGGACTGGGCCAGCAGGAACTGCGCATCCATCTTGCCCGACACGCTATGCGCCGTCTTGATGGCGAAGCGGGCATTGCTTTCCGCGTCCGTATAATTGCCCGAATGCAGGGAGGCGTTTCCGGCCTTCAGGGCATCGAGAGCCGTTTTCGGCTGTTCGGCGACCTCTGCGGCAGGGGTGGATACCTTTTCCCCGGTGGCAGCCTTGGCAGGAGCCGGGGCGGATGATCCCCCGCCATTCTGGGACGCGAACTGCATGTCCGAAATCTGCTTGGACACGCTGGCCTGATTGTCCCGGACGGAGTTGCTGAGCTGATCCAGCTCGCCTCGCATCTGGCGGTTCTGCTCTTCCAGAGCCGAAACACGCTCCAGAAGCTGCGCCGTCAGATTGCCGTCTGCGGCCGAAGCCTGCGGAGCGGCTGTCGTGCTTGGCGCAGCGAGGCCCCCACCGTTCTGAATCTGAGAAAGCTGCTGCCGCAGGGATGCGATCTGATCCTGAAGGACAATGGCTTCGCGTGAGGAAATTTCCCCGCTGTCAGGGGCATCCTGAGCCAGCGCCGGAACGACGGGCGACAGGACGGAAAGAGCCGTGCCCAGAAAGACGGCACGCAGGGAACGGGACAGCACCATAACGGATCTCCTGAGACAAACTCACGGTCACGGGCACGCAGGGAGGTCTCGCGTGCGACATGGCCCAGTCATAAAACAGAAACGGCCGGGGGATAATCCCCCGGCCGCTCATCATCCCAGTCCGTCAGGCCTGAAACGTCGGTTCAGCGAACAGACGTGATGGCGTTACGGTTCTGGGCCCAGGACTGCTCGTCATCGCCATCGGCGGTCGGGCGGTCCTTGCCGTAGGAGATCGTGGTGATGCGCGAAGCGCTCACGCCCTTGGCGACCAGATAGTCGCGGGCTGCGTTTGCACGACGCTGGCCAAGAGCAATGTTGTATTCTTCCGTGCCGCGATCATCGCAGTTGCCAGCAACCTGGATGCTGACCTGCGGATACTTGGCGAGCCAGGCAACCTGCTTGTCCAGCGTTGCGCGGGCTTCTTCAGAAAGCTGGGACTGGTTCAGCTCGTAGAAGACGCGATCGCCGACATTGGCGACCAGATCGGCTTCGCTGCCGGGCGTCGGGCCGGCTTCCTGAGCGACGGCGCCCGCGCCGGTGCTGTCACCCTTGTTGGTGTTGCCGTTGGAACAGGCTGCGAGAACAAGCGCCAGACCAAGCGCGCCAAATACCTTGAACTTCATGTGTCTCAATCCTGAGAACGGCCCCACATCGGGAACCGAATGCGGAAAATGCCGCGTTATCCCGGACCACTTCTCCCCAGACCAGAAGATACAGGAGTCGGTTCTGATTCCTGTCTGCCGCGCCTGAAAACCAGTGGCCATAAGGGCCCATACTCATGACTCAAATCATGGGTCAAGTGTCGTCTTAACGCGGGTTGGGGCTGGAAAGTTCGATTCAGTTTCGGAACCACAAAACTCGGCAGAAATGTCACACCAACTCTGACGAATGTGGCAGAATTCCGCCACATTCGTCTCATCATTGAAGTTTTACAGTTTGAATACATGCGCTGCCCGCGTGGCAGCCAAGCGTTACAGGCGTAGCACCCGGAGCCGGTCTGCATGGTCCTGACGACCACAGACCGAATCAACGCCGCGACTGGACTCTGGGAAAAGGGGTTTTCCACCCCTGAAAATCCGCGCTTTCCAACCGAAAGCGCGGAGCCTGACCTCAGCCGTTCCGCGGAGACCAGGCCGGGTCGGACGCACCCGTCGAGATCCGGATCGGACGCTCGTTGAAACCCGTAATATCGATCGTGCCGATGCCGGATGCAAAACCTGCACCGCCCGCACCGGACGCGCTCTGGCGACAGAAGGCCAGCACACGGCCATTGGGACAGAACGTGGCCCCATCCACCGTGAAGCCCTGCGTCAGAATACGCTCCCCGGTACCATCCGGGTTCATGACACCGAGTGAGAACCCACCGCTGCCAATCCGGGTGAAGGCGATCAGGTCGCCACGTGGAGACCAGACCGGAGAGCCATACTGGCCATTGCCATAGGAGATCCGCTTGGCCGCCCCCCCAGACGCACTCATGATGTAGAGCTGCGGGCTGCCTCCACGATCGGAATTGAACACGATCTGGCTGCCATCCGGACTGAAGCAGGGGCTGGTATTGATCGCACCATTGGAATTGGTGATCTGATGTTTCGCGCGCGAGGCCAGATCCACAACGAAGATATCTGATCCACCACCGCGCGTGGCGGACAGAACGACCGAGCTGCCCGTCGGAGAAAAGCGCGGCGCAAAGGAAATGCCCGAGAATTCACCGAGGATCTGTTGACGGCCAGAGGCCAGATCGAACAGATACACGCGCGGACGATTGTTCGAGTAGGACATGAACGCGATCTGGTCACGCACCGGATTGAAGCGCGGCGTCAGCGTCAGCCACTCGCCCCCCGTCAGCATGCGCTCGTTGGCGCCATCCTGATCCATCAGGGCCAGCCGCGTGATCTGGTGATGGCGCGGCCCAGTCCGGGCGATATAGGCGATACGGGTATCGAAATAACCCTTCTCGCCCAGCATCCGCTCATAGATCACGTCAGCAATGATATGCGCGATCCGGCGCCAGTTGTTGTTGGACGCCGTATAGGCCGTACCCTGGAGCTGCTGCCCGGAAAGCACGTCCCACAGACGCATCTCGACGCGCACGCTGCCCGAGCCAACGGCCTGACCGGCCACAGCGGCGCGGGCACCCTGTGCCTTGAGCGCGCTGAAATCCGGTGTGGAACCCGGTGGGACATCGCCACTCATGACCTTGAACAGACCGGTTCCGTTCAGGTCGGAGGTAATCACGCCGGAAATCTGCTCACCCAGGCCCGCTCCGAAGTTCGGAACGACGATGGGGATCGGCTCCTGACGGGCCTGATCGACGGTAATTTCGGCTTCACCAGGGCCGGAAGCCGCGCCTGACTGGGCAAAGGCCGCCAGAGGCGTTGCCAGAAGACCACCAGCGGCGGTGGCTCCCAGAACGGAGCGGCGCGAAAACAGCGCGCTCAGGGCCTCGGCGTCGGTATCGGAAATGAAGGACATGAGACTTCCTCGTGGATTACGGCCTGAAGACAAAACGCAGTTCATGCGTCTGACCAAGCATCTTGGAGGGAATGGGCAGATGGGCACAGGTGGGGCTCAGCACCGCATCCCGCGCCCGCTCCGCCAGAACGCGATAAGACGGATCTGCGGCCATCTTCGCAGCCGTTTCAGGCGCAAATTTGACGATCCGCGCCTCGCCGGTCGCATCAACGGTCACGACCATATGCGCGACAAAGCTCGCATAGTTCCGCGCCTCGGTATCTTCGGTGTAGCAACGGCGCACGGACCCACCGATGGCCTTCTGATCCGCCATGGACAGGGACTTGGTGATGTCACCATTCGGCACTCCGCCCCCGTTCGGCGCACCACCCTGCGGCGGATTGGCCTTCGCGGTCGGCGCATGGGTCTGCTTCTGGTCCGCCCGGAAATTATCCAGCGTCGCCAGAAGCGAATGACTGTCGGCTTCGGTTTTCTTGGCCGCATTCGGCTGCGTCATATGCGAGAATTTCGGCATATCCGGCAGCTTGTCGGCCTTCTGCGTCTGCGGGCTCGGCGGTGCGACCATCGTCGATTTGGATGGCGGGGACGGTTTGGGCGGCGATGCCGGCACAGGCTCTGGCGACTCATCCGTCATCTTCGGCGGCAGCTTGATGTCCGGCAGCTTCTGCGGCGGCGTCTCCGGCGGAGGCGGCACGGGCTGAGGCGGCGGTGGTGGCGGAGGCGGCTCTTCCGTCGGCGCCTTCAGGGGCGGCGTCGGGGCAGGAGGCGCCTCGTTTTTCACGGGTGCGGGGGCCGGAGCGGGCGCAGGCGCCGGATGATCGCCCTTGACCGGATGGGTCGGGGGACCCGCCTTCTCGAACTCCATCTGAACCGTGGGGGGCTCAGGCGGCTCGGGCGGTTTTTCGGGGGGGATCTGCACAAGCAGATACGCGATCAGCCCCAGGTGAACGGCGGCTGATCCGTACAGCGCATGACGAAAGCGCCTGTTGTCAGAGCGGCGTGGACGCACCACGGCAGCGGCCTCTTACTGGCCGCTCTGGGGCTGCTGCGCGAGAAGCGCAACATGCGTGAAGCCGCCCGACGTGATCTGTCCCATGACCTGCATCACCTGTCCGTAGTCGATATGCGCATCGGCCCGGACGAAAATGCGGTGGGTCGGATCATTCTGCGACTGTGCCTTGAGCTGGTCGATCAGCTGGTCCGACGTCACCTGCTGATCCCCCAGATAGAGCGATCCATCCGTCTTCAGGGAGACGGTGATCGGCTTGGAATCCGAATTGACCGGGCTCGCATCCGTCTTCGGCAGATCGACATTGACGCCGCTGGTCAGCATCGGCGCCGTCACCATGAAGATGATGAGCAGCACCAGCATGACGTCCACCAGTGGCGTGACGTTGATTTCAGACTCGGGCCGACGCTTGCGGCGTCCGCCTCCTCCAGCCCGTCCTCCCGCAGACATCCCCATGGTTCAGGCCTTCCCGCCGGTCGTATCGTCCGCACGTTCCTCGGACTGCCGCGACAGAATGGCCGCGAACTCGGTGCCGAAGGCTTCCATGCGGTCCGTGAACTTCTCGAACGAGTTGCTCAGGCCGTTATAGGCGATATAGGCCGGAATGGCCGTCACGAGGCCGATCGCCGTGGCGAACAGGGCTTCGGAAATACCAGGCGCCACGACCGAAAGATTCGTGTTGTGCATCTGCGCGATGGACGCAAACGAATGCATGATGCCCCAGACCGTTCCGAACAGACCGACGAACGGTGCCACCGGGCCGATCGTCGCAAGGAAGATCAGACGGCGCGTCAGACGGTCGTTCTCACGCATGATGGTGATGTCGATGGCGCGGTCCACGCGCTCGCGCACCCCACCACGCGACAGGTCGATACCGCCGATCCGGGCGGAGCGACGCCACTCACCCATGGCCGCACCAAACACGGCCGCCATCGGATGGGTTGGACGCGCACCGTCGGATTCGTAGAGATCGTCGAGCGATCCGCCCGACCAGAAACGGTCCTCGAACTCGGTCGCCTCACGGTTGACGCGACGGATGAGAATGATTTTTTCCGCAATGATCGCCCATACGCCGGCGCTGCACAGCAGCAGACCCAGCATCACCAGCTTTACAACGATGGAGGCGTGCAGGAACAGGTCCAGAGGCGAAAGACCGGCCGCACCGACCGCCCCAAGCGCACTCGAACTTACCTCATGATCCACTGTTCTCTCCTGTACAGATCCTGTCCCTTGCGGGTCTGGACTCTCCATTGCACTTCATGACGAAACAGGAAAGTGGGTCAGACCTCTCCTGCCTCCAGTTTTCTGACTGCATCACGCCAGCGAGGCGGAATTTTGGCAGGTTTCATGTCCGCGGCGTTCAGACAGGCCAGCTCAACGTCGATAACCGTAGCCGTTTCGCCACCCCCGGAATAATTCCGGACGGTCTGACAAAGTTTCAGCCGCGTCGGCGTCATGGCCTCCAGCGCCGTCTCGATTTCCATCTCGTCATCGAGTCGGAGCGGCGAGCGATAGCGGAGTGCCGCCTGACGCACCACGAAGACCAGTCCGAAATCATTCAGAAGCTCGGTAACGGACGCATCCGCATCCCGCATCGCCTCGCTCCGCGCACGCTCGGCAAAGCCCAGATAGCGCGCGTGATAGACAATGCCGCCCGCATCGGTGTCTTCGTAATAAACCCGGAACCTGATCTTGTGCGTGGCCATACTGTTTCTCCAGTCATGGTGCGCCCATACCCCGAACCGTGTTCAGGGCCTTTCAGGGCGCGGAATCGTCCTGCTCCAGCGAGGAGAGCAGATCCAGCTGGCTCGCCGGCGGCGTCAGGCCAAGATGACGCCATCCCGCCTCACCCAGCATCCGCCCGCGGGCCGTCCTCAGAACCAGCCCTTCCTGAATCAGGTAAGGCTCGATCACGTCTTCCAGCGTATCGCGCGCTTCGGCAAGCCCCGCCGCCAGCGTTTCCACACCAACGGGACCGCCATGATGATGCTCGGCAATCCGTTTGAGGTAGCGCCGGTCCATCGCATCCAGCCCGCGCTCATCGACCTCAAGCCGCCCCAGAGCCGCATCGGCCAGCGCACGATCCACAACCGCGTGCTTCGAGACCAGCGCGAAATCCCGCACCCGACGCAGCAGACGCCCCGCAATACGCGGCGTCCCGCGAGAGCGCCGGGCGATTTCTTCCGCGCCATCATCCGTCAGACGCATCCCGAGCTTCAAAGCCCCGCGCGAGACGATCGCCCGCAGTTCTTCCGGCGTATAGAACACCAGCCGCAGGGGAATACCGAACCGGTCCCGCAGAGGTGTCGCCAGCAATCCCGCCCGCGTGGTGGCCGCCACAAGCGTGAACGGCGCGAGATCAATCCGCACGGAGCGCGCGGCAGGCCCTTCGCCGATAATCAGGTCAAGCTGGAAGTCTTCCATCGCCGGATAGAGCACTTCCTCGATCGCCGGCTGGAGACGGTGGATTTCGTCAATGAACAGCACATCGCGCGGCTGAAGATTCGTCAGGATCGCCGCCAGATCACCCGCGCGCTGAATGACCGGTCCGGACGTCGCCCGAAACCCCACACCCAGTTCCCGCGCCACAATCTGCGCCAGCGTCGTCTTGCCCAGACCCGGCGGCCCATGCAGCAGAACATGATCCAGCGCCTCGCCACGCGCGCGCGCCGCCTCGATGAAAATCGCCAGATTTTCGCGGCTGGCCTTCTGGCCCGTAAAATCCGCAAGCGTTTCAGGCCGCAGACTACCCTCGCCCATATCCTCGGGCTGACGGGCCGGATCGGTTTCGCGGTAGTCGTCGCTCATCGCGCGAGATCCTTCAGGCTCAGCCGGATCGCCAGATCAAGCGTCGCATTCTCGTGCTCGGCCAATACCTTACTCAGAACCGGCCAGGCTTCAGCCCGGCGGAACCCAAGCCCCGCCAGCGCCAGCAGCGCATCGTTCTCGACACTCGGCCCCGAGACGATCCCCGGCGCGGACACGGTCCCGCCCCCACCCGGCATTTTCGCAACCTTGTTGCGCAGTTCGCTCAGGATCCGGTCCGCCAGACGCGGCCCAACTCCGGCTGCACGGGTCAGCGAGCCTTTGTCTCCGGCATTGATCGCCAGCAGAAGCTCACCCGAGCTGTTCGCCGACAGGATCGCCAGCGCGACTTTCGCGCCCACGCCCTGAACGGTCGTCAGCAGCCGGAACCAGTCGCGTTCATCCGTCGTCGCAAAACCGAAAAGCTGGATCGCATCCTCACGCACGATCGTCTCGATCAGCACACGCGCCACAGATGGCGGCTGCGGCAGCGCCGCCAGCGTGCGGGTCGAGGCCGACACCACATACCCCACGCCATTGACGTCCACGATGCAGCGTTCGCCCTCGATCTGCCCGACAAGTCCGGTGAGCTGCCCGATCATGCCATGCGCTTTCCGGCCACGACATGGGCCGCACTTGCACGGTGATGCGCATGACAGATCGCAACCGCGAGCGCATCGGACGCATCGGCCTTGCGGATTTCCGCCCCAGGCAGAAGCCGCTTCACCATCATCGTCACCTGTTCCTTGCTCGCAGACCCGGTCCCGACCACGGATTTCTTGACCGTCATCGCCCCGTACTCCGCAACCGGCAGCCCCTCATAGGCAGGCGTCAGCAGAGCCACTCCACGCGCATAGCCGAGCTTGAGCGTCGAGGAGCCGTTACGATTCACATACGTCTCTTCGACAGCCGCCTCGGCCGGAGCATATTCGCGGATCAGCTTCTTGAGCGCGCCATGCAGTTCACACAGACGCAGCGGCACGGATTCGGACCCATCGGTCCCAATCACACCCGAAGCCACATGCTTGAGATGATTGCCGTCCACGTCGATGATGCCCCAGCCCATGAAACGCAGGCCGGGGTCAATGCCCATCAGGCGGATCAAGCAGCCAGCGCCTCAGCCACATCGTCGGGAATGTCGAAATTCGCATAGACAGCCTGGATATCGTCGCTGTCTTCCAGCACGTCGATCAGCTTCATGACCGACCGCGCCTTGTCCTCGTCCAGCGTCACACTGTTTTCCGGGCGCCAGTCGAGCTTGGCCGACTGCGGCTCACCGAAACGGCTCTCAAGCGCATCACGCACGGCGAAGAAGTTCTCCATCGCACAGGTCACTTCGTGGCCTTCTTCCGTCGTCTCTGCATTGTCCGCACCGGCTTCGATCGCGGCTTCCAGCATTTCGTCCTCGGAAGCCACATCCAGCGGATAGCTGATGACGCCAAGGCGCTGGAACATGAACGACACCGAGTTCGTCTCGCCCAGCGAACCGCCATGCTTCGAGAACGCCGCGCGGACTTCCCCCGCCGTCCGGTTGCGGTTATCCGTCAGACCTTCAACGATCAGCGCAACACCGGCCGGGCCATAGCCCTCGTAACGCACTTCCACATAGTCGTCGCCACCCGCGGCACCGGACGCCTTCTTGATGGCGCGCTCGACATTGTCCTTGGGCATGTTGACTTCACGCGCCATGGAAATCGCGGCACGCAGACGCGGATTGGACGCCGGATCAGGCAGACCCGAACGTGTCGCAACCGTGATCTCACGCAGGACCTTGGCGAACTGCTTGGCGCGCTTGGCATCCTGCGCACCCTTGCGGTGCATGATGTTCTTGAACTGTGAATGACCGGCCATCGGTCGCTCCTTCCTCTATCGTCGTGTCAGAGGCTCAGGCGAGCCTGCCATGACAGTGTTTGAACTTCAGACCCGATCCGCACGGGCAAAGAGCATTGCGCGGCGTCTCAGCATACCAGCGCTGAAGCGTGGCCGCATCAGGCTCCGCACCCATCGGGACAGGCTGCGGACGTGGCGGCATCGGAGCAGCGGACGGGAAACCCGCCATTGGCTGCGGCGCCGGAATATCGCCCCCCGTCATTCCCTGCGCGAACAGCCCCGCAGGTTCTTCAGACGGACCGGACGTCTCGGTATTGATAACCGGGAACGGCGGCGGCTCGGACACAGCCTGAATACGGCACATCGTCTCGGTCACACGGATGCGCATGTCATCCAGCATTGCCGTGAACATCTGGAAGGCTTCCTGCTTGTACTCGTTCAGCGGATCACGCTGACCGTAAGCCCGCAGACCAATGCCCTGACGAAGCTGGTCCAGCCCGTGCAGATGCTCTTTCCACACCGCATCGAATGTCGTCAGCACAACCTGCTTTTCGATCAGACGCATCAGCTCGGGTCCCATATTGGCCGTCCGTGCCGCCTGCGCCTTCGCGGCTTCCGCCTCGATCCGCTCGATCACGCCCTCGGAATCCATGCCGTCTTCCTTCGCCCAGTCCGCAATCGGCAGATCCAGATTCAGAATACGGGAGACTTCCTTCGTCAGCCCGTCCGTATCCCACGCCTCGGCAAAGGACTTCTCGGGAATATGCGCATGCACCAGATCCTCGATCGTGTGTTCGCGCAGTTCCGCGATCACACCAGACAGATCGTCCGTCGCCATGTATTCCCGGCGCTGGGCATAAACCTCCTTGCGCTGGTCATTCATGACGTCGTCATATTTGAGCGTGTTCTTGCGCATGTCGAAGTTGCGCGCCTCGACCCGCTTCTGCGCCTTTTCCAGAGCCTTGTTCAGCCAGGGATGAACGATCGCCTCGCCTTCCTTGAGCCCCATCTTCTGCATCATCGCGCCCATACGGTCGCTGGCGAAAATGCGGATCAGATCGTCTTCGAGTGACAGGAAGAAGCGCGAATTGCCCGGGTCGCCCTGACGGCCCGAACGTCCGCGCAACTGGTTGTCCACGCGGCGGCTTTCATGCCGCTCCGTGCCGATCACATACAGACCGCCGGCTTTGTGAACTTCCTCGTGATGCTCCCCGACGCTCGCGCGGATGTCCCGCTCGACGGCCTCGCGCTGCGCTTCATCCTCGACGTTCTCGATACTGGCTTTCACCAGCATCTCGATATTGCCGCCCAGTTTGATGTCGGTTCCGCGACCGGCCATGTTGGTCGCAATCGTGATCGCGCCCGGCGCACCCGCCTGCGCGACGATGATGGCTTCCTTTTCATGCTGACGGGCATTGAGCACGTTATGCGGAATGCCGCGTTGCGTCAGGATATGGGAGAGATATTCACTCTTCTCGATGGAGGTCGTCCCCACGAGAATGGGCTGACCCGTCTTGTGGATATCGCGGATCAGGTCCGCCACGGCATTGAACTTCTCGGCCGCCGTCAGATAGACCTCATCATCCGTGTCGATCCGCTGCACCGGCAGATTCGTCGGAATTTCCACCACATCGAGATGATAGATTTCCGCGAACTCGTCGGCCTCGGTCATGGCCGTACCGGTCATGCCGGACAGCTTCGGATAGAGACGGAAATAGTTCTGGAACGTGATGGAAGCGAGCGTCTGGTTCTCCTGCTGGATCTCCACATGCTCCTTGGCTTCCAGTGCCTGATGCAGACCGTCCGAATAACGGCGTCCGTCCATCATGCGGCCCGTGAACTCGTCGATGATGACGACTTTACCCTCACGGACAATGTAATCCACATCCCGCGTAAACAGCGTATGCGCCCGCAGGGACTGCTGGACGTGATGAACCACCGCCACGTTGTGAATGTCGTACAGCCCGCCTTCCTGAAGCACCCCGGCCTGCGCCAGAAGTTCCTCGACACGATGCGAACCTTCTTCGGTCAGTGTGACCGAACGCAGCTTCTCGTCCTTGTCGTAGACATCCGGCTCCTGAACGAGCTTCACGACCACATCATCGACAGAGCGGTAGAGGTCGGAGCTGTCATCCGCCGGACCGGAAATGATGAGCGGGGTCCGTGCCTCGTCGATCAGGATGCTATCCACCTCATCCACGATCGCGTGGTTGAAGGGACGCTGCACCATGTCGGCGAGCGAATATTTCATATTGTCGCGCAGATAGTCGAAACCGAACTCATTGTTCGTGCCGTAGGTGATGTCGGCGGCATAGGCCTCGCGGCGCTCCCCGTCCGACAGGTTCGGCACGATCACACCCGTCGTCAGCCCAAGGAAGCTGTAAAGAACAGACATTTCCTCTGCATCACGCCGCGCAAGATAGTCATTCACCGTGACGACATGCACACCCTTGCCGCTCAGCGCGTTCAGGTAGACCGCAAGCGTCGCCACCAGGGTCTTGCCCTCGCCGGTCCGCATCTCGGCAATCCGTCCGCCATGCAGGACCATACCGCCAATGAGCTGTACATCGAAATGACGCTTGCCCAGAACCCGGCGCGATGCCTCACGGCAGACCGCAAAGGCTTCCGCAAGCAGACCATCAAGGGTTTCGCCCTTCTCAAGCCGCTCCCTGAACTCGACCGTCTTGTGCCGGAGCTGTTCATCAGAGAGCGCCTGGACCGCAGGCTCCAGTGCATTGATCTCGGGCACACGGCGCTGATACGCCTTGAGCGTGCGATCGTTGGCGGAACCGAAAAGGGCGCGGGCGAGGCGTGCGAACATGCTGAACCTTGAGATGCCGAAGGCCCGAAGCGCCAGCTCTTTCCACTACCGGAAAGACCCGCCACACCGTGCCGTCAGGATTTTCACGTCTGCTGGAAATAGGACCGGGGCCGCGTAGGGTCAATGGAGAGGCCGCCGAGAACCCTGATGAAATGTCCTCATTGTCATCGCAGTGTCACATCCACCCCGCAGACCATACCCCATCCGTATCCCGCGTGAAGGAATGGTAACGGACCGCACCCTTGCAGGGCGGACCAGCCTTTGTCATGGTGCAGGCCATCCTTTTTTCCAGGTTATATCCGAGGTAGTCCCACATGCGGCTTTCCCGCTCCACTTTCGCTCTCGCCGCCCTTCTGGCCGGCACGTCGGTCGCAGCATCAACGGCCTTCGCCGCTCCCGCCGCAACACCCGCAGCCGCTCCGACCGGTGCTCCGGCCGCTGCCCCCAACCCCGACATGCTGATCGCCACCGTCAACGGTGCGAAGATCACGCTTGGTGACGTGCAGCGCGCGGCGGGCAATCTCCCGCCGCAGGCCCGCCAGATCCAGCCCTCCGTTCTGGTTCCGCTGATCGTCAACCAGCTCGTCGACCAGAAGGCCGTGCAGATCGCCGCCGACAAGGAAGGCCTGAACCGCAAGCCGGACGTGAAGGCCGCCATGGACGCCGCTGCCGCGAATGCGCTGCAGAACGCCTATCTCGAAGAAAAGGTCGGCCCGCTGGTCACTGATTCCGCGATGCACGACTATTACCAGTCGCATTACGCAAACAAGAAGCCGGAAGAAGAAATCCACGCCCGCCACATCCTCGTGGACAGTGAGGCGCAGGCCAAGGACATCATCGCCCAGCTCAACAAGGGTGCTGATTTTGGCAAGCTCGCCGCACAGCTTTCCAAGGACAAGGGCTCGGCTGGCGCGAATGGCGGCGATCTGGGCTGGTTCAAGAAGGCTGACATGCTGCCGGCCTTCTCCGCGGCCGCCTTCGCCATGAAGCCGAACACGATCTCCCAGACTCCGGTTCACACCCAGTATGGCTGGCACGTAATCCAGGTTCTCGCGACCCGTACAGCCCCGATCCCGACCTTCGATCAGGTCCACGACCAGGTCCGTCAGGAACTGATTCGCGAAAAGGTACGTGACATCGTCAAGGCTGCTGAAGCTCAGGTGAAAATCGTTCACTACGACGCCAAGGGCAAGGAAATCCCGAACGCGGCTCCCGCCGCCGCTGCACCCGCGAAGAAGTAAGTCCATGGCAAAGCCGCTTCCTGTCTCTCCGCTCGCTCGCCCGCTTCCTGAGCTTGCCACGATTGCGGGAGTGCGGCTTTCCGCCGTCGCCGCGGGAATCCGCTATCAGGACCGAACGGACCTGATGCTCGCGGAATTCATCCCCGGCACGGTCGCCGCGGGCGTCTATACGAAGAACGCCTGCCCCGGCGCCCCGGTCCTGTGGTGTCGCTCAGCGTTGAGCACGCCCTATGCCCGCGCCCTGCTCGTCAATGCAGGCAACGCCAACGTCTTTACCGGCCGCGCCGGAATTCAGGCCTGTGCCGACTGCGCCGACGCTACCGCACAGCTTCTCGACTGCCCGCCCCAGGACGTCTTTCTCGCTTCGACAGGCGTAATTGGCGAAAAACTGCCGCAGGATCGCATCATTGCCGCTCTTCCTGCCGCAAAGGCCGGGCTGAACGAAGATAGCTGGGCCGACGCGGCCCGCGCCATCATGACGACGGACACGTTCCCCAAGGCCGCGCGTCGCGACGTGAAAATTGGCGGCACATCCGTCCGCATTCAGGGCATCGCCAAGGGGTCGGGCATGGTGGCCCCGGACATGGCCACGATGTTGGCCTATGTCGCAACCGACGCCAAACTGCCGCAGAATGTCCTGCAATCCCTGCTGGCTTCCGGCTGCGCCCAGAGCTTCAATTCCATTACCGTCGATTCGGACACGTCCACTTCGGACATGCTGATGATTTTCGCGACCGGACTGGCCGACAATCCCGAGGTCGACGACGTCAATGACCCCGCTCTCGCCGAGTTTACCCTTGCGCTGAACGATCTCCTGCTTGAGCTCGCACTGATGGTCGTCCGTGATGGCGAAGGTGCGACAAAACTTGTCCGTATCGCCGTCACCGGAGCGCAGACCAACCTTTCCGCCCACCGCATCGCGCTGTGCATCGCCAACTCCCCCCTCGTCAAAACCGCCATTGCAGGCGAGGACGCCAACTGGGGCCGCGTGGTCATGGCTGTGGGAAAAAGCGGTGAACCCGCAGACCGCGACCGTCTTTCCGTCGCCATCGGCGGTACGTGGATCGCGAAAGACGGCGGTGTCGTCGAGAATTACAATGAAGCTCCGGTCGTCGCCCACATGAAAGGTCAGGAGATCGAAATTGCCGTCGATCTCGGCCTGGGTGACGGACAGGCCCGCGTCTGGACCTGCGACCTGACACATGGCTACATCGACATCAACGGCTCCTACCGCAGCTGACCGTCCCAACACGTCCGCGAGAGCGGGGCTTGTGCGTCCCCGCCTCTGCCGTTAGCAAAATCCGGGTGCCGTTTCGCACTTGATATGAGGAAAAAATCCATGTCTGCTGCAGCTCGCGTGCTTGTTCTTGGCGGTGGCGTTGGGGGGCTTGAAGCTGCTGCTGCGCTGGGTCGTCACCAGAATATTTCCCTGACACTCGTTGATCGCAGCCCCGTCCATTACTGGAAGCCCGCTCTGCACGAATTCGCCGCGGGCACCATGCAGCACCAGGGGAACTGCATCCCCTTCACCGAAACGGCAGCCAAATTCGGCTTCACCTTCGTCCAGGGCAGCCCCGTTGCCGTCAACCGCGAGAACAAGACCGTCTCGCTCGATACCGGCGCGACACTGCCCTACGATTATCTGGTGGTCGCCCTTGGCTCGCGTGCGAATGATTTCGGCATTCCCGGCATCGTCGATCACTGCATGTTCATCGACAGCCTGAACGACGCCGACGCACTCTTCGCCACCTTCCGCGAAGCCGTGCAGAAAGCCCGTGCCGCTGGCGAAAAGCTCTCGGTCGGGATCGTGGGCGGTGGCGCGACCGGCGTTCAGCTTATTGCCGAACTGTGCAAGTCCATTGACGATGCCCGCGGTCTCGGCCCTGCCGTTCGCAAATCCCTGCTGAACGCCGTGCTGATCGAAACCGGACCGCGTATCCTCCCGGCCTTCCCCGAAGCCGTCTCCTCCGCCGCTACGCAGCAGCTCGAAAAGCTCGGGATCTCCGTGCGGACCGAGGCCATGGTCGTTGGCGCGGACGAAACCGGCTTCAACCTCAAATCCGGCGAGCACATCCCCGCCAGCCTCCGCATCTGGGCCGCCGGCGTGCGCGCCTCCGATGCTACAAACCTTCTGGAAGGTCTGGAACGTGGACGCTCGGGTCAGCTCGGCGTCACCGCTACGCTTCAGACCACGCAGGACCCGACCGTTTTCGCCATCGGCGACTGCTCCCGCATCGACGCAGCGCCGATTGCACCCACGGCACAGGCCGCACGGCAGCAGGGCCAGTATATCGGCCGTGCCCTGCCGGACATCATCGCCGGCAGGGCCCCTGCCCCGTTCGCCTATAACGATCGCGGCGCCGTGGTAGCCCTCGGAGACTATAACGGCTGGGGCATGCTGGACGCCAAGCGCAGCTTCGGCGGCGGCCTGCTCTCCGGTCTGGCGGCACGCCTGATCCATGAAGGACTGTACCGCCAGCATCTCGCAGGCATTCTGGGTGTCACGCCGACAGCCTGTAGCACGCTCCGTGAGCATCTTTCTCCGGTCAAACCTGATCTGGGTGGCTGAAAACCCTTTTCAGATGCCCGTCAAAGAGGGAATGTGGGACGCAGCCTCATCCAACCCTGCGTCCCCTGGTCCGAGAACTCATGAACCCTACCGATCTCTCTCCGCCCTTTGACAGGGTTCTGACCGGCATCGAAGACACGCTGCTGGAAAAAGGGTTTTCCTTCCTGCAGGCCGATGTCACGCGCCCTCTGCTTGAGCATGAAGGCCTGACGGACTGGCAGGGTTTCGCCGAGAGCTGGAACCATCTGGGTCTTGACCGCTACATGGCGGATGGCGGCCGTTACCGCCGCCGCCGTTATGCAACCTTCGCCGTCTCGGGCGACACCATCACCCGCAAGAAACACCAGCCCCATTACCAGAGCCGGGATTACAACCTGCTCAATGGCGGCATCGAGCGCTGGTTTCCGGCGGTAACGGACGCCATCGCCACCCATCCCGCCATGACCGCCGCCATCCGCACCATCAGCCGGATTGCCAATGCCCTGACGCCACCAACGGAAAAACCGCCCGTCTGGCATGTCGAGGTGCATCAGTTCCGCATTGAGGCCCGTCCGGGCAATGAAGGCCATCCCACACCCGAGGGCCTGCATCGCGATGGCGTGGACTGGGTTCTCGTACTGATGGTCGCCCGCCATAACGTCGAACAGGGCGTCACCACGATCCACGGCATGCGCAAGGAACCGCTCGGTTCTTTCACGCTGACCAACCCGCTGGATGCCGCCATCGTGGACGACCACCGCGTCTATCATGGCGTCACGGCCGTCCAGCCCGTCGATCCGTCACAGCCGGCCTATCGGGACGTGCTGGTGGTGACGCTCCGCCACGAATGACGCCTGAAGCGTCACAGATGTTCTTCTTCAATTTCGTGTTATGACAGGTCTCATGTCGATCCAGCAGATTCTTTCCCGCCCCGCGGCGCTTCTGGCCCTGTCCTTCATGCTCCCCGGAGGCCTGTCCTGTGCGGATGCCGCGACAGGCAAGACCCGCCATCACAGCCGGCATGCGGCCCAGTCCGCCAATGCCGGGGCGGCCCCCGTCATCCTCACGGCCCATCCGGGCACGAAGCTGGATGAAGACGCCCGCAAACTGAACGAAGACGATCTTCAGGACGCCGCCAAGCACCATGACCAGCCGGTCGTACTGGTCGGTTCCGCTCCGCTGTCTTCAGGCAAGAATGACGAAGCCCTGTTCGTACAGCTCCAGTCCGCGCGCCTCTGCGGTTCCGCAGGCTGCACGACGTCCGTCTACCTGAAGCACAACAACACCTGGAACACGGTTCTGGACTCGGTGAACGGCGACATTTCCGTTCTGCCCACGCGCCATAAAGGCATGCATGACCTTCTGGTCAGCCCGAACGACCGCTGGATCTGGAACGGCAAGGAATATCAGGACACGCTCAGCGCGCCGCCGATGCCCAAATAACCACTGATTTTTCAGGAAAGTCTGGAGCGGGCGAGGGGAATCGAACCCCCGTATGCAGCTTGGGAAGCTGCCGTTCTACCATTGAACTACGCCCGCTAACGACCCCGAGCATAACCGCTCTGCGATCCCTTCGCAATCCGCCTTCAAGGTGTTGACGCAAAACCGAAATACGGCTCATAGTCCTGCCCGTCAGAAACGTCATGGCGTGCCTGACCCTCGTGATTTGAGCGGCCGGCTTGCGGCGAGGCTAAAGAACTGCGCTAAAGAGGCCCTGCGTCGTTATCGAACGATTTCCAGGACTTCCACGGCCCGCCACATGCGCCCTGCACAACAGGGCGTTTTATGGAGGGACACATCATGTCTTCAGAAAACTGGCGCACAGCCACCCGTCTCCTGCACGAAGCCCCGAACCGCACTGAGTTCGGCGAAACGTCCGAGGCACTCTTCCTGACATCCGGCTTCGTCTATGACAGCGCCGAACAGGCCGCCGCCACCTTCACGGGCGACGTCCAGCACTTCCAGTATTCCCGCTTTGGCAACCCGACCGTGGACACGCTTCAGGAGCGCCTGGCCCTTCTCGAAGGTGCGGAAGCCTGCGTCGCCACCGCGACCGGCATGGGCGCCGTCTCCTCGGCCATCCTGTCAACTGTAAAGGCCGGGGACCGCGTCGTCGCCTCCCGCGCCATTTTCGGCTCCTGCTACTGGATCGTGACCAACCTCCTGCCCCGCTACGGCATCGAAACCGAACTGGTGGACGGCACGGATTACGACGCCTGGGAGCGCGCGCTGTCCAGACCGACAGCCGCCGTGCTGATCGAAAGCCCGTCCAACCCGATGCTCGACGTTCTCGACATCGCCCGCATCGCCGAGCTGACACACAAGGCCGGCGGCCTGCTGATCGTGGACAATGTTTTCGCCACCCCACTCGGCCAGTCCCCGCTCAAGCTCGGCGCGGACGTGATCGTCTATTCCTGTACGAAACATATCGACGGTCAGGGTCGCGTTCTCGGTGGTGCGGTGCTCGGCTCCAGCAAATGGATCAGCGAGACGCTCCAGCCTTTCACCCGCAACACCGGCAACGCCCTGTCGCCGTTCAACGCCTGGGTCCTGCTCAAGGGTCTGGAAACGCTCCAGCTCCGCACGGATGCCATGGCCCGCAATGCCGCCGCTGTAGCCGATGCACTGGCCGAACTGCCGGGAATCGTTCAGGTCCGCTATCCGGGTCGTGCCGACCATCCGCAGCATGATCTGGCCAAAACCCAGATGAACAATGGTGGCTCCATGGTCGCCTTCGTCGTGGACAGGGGCCGCGAGGGCGCGTTCGCCTTCATGAACGCTTTCAAGATCATCGCGATTTCCAACAATCTCGGCGACGCCCGCAGCCTGGCCACGCACCCCGCCACGACGACCCACATGCGCGTCAGCGAGGAGGAGCGTGCCCGTCTCGGCATCACGGATGGCGCCATCCGCCTCTCCGTCGGTCTGGAAGATCCCGCAGACCTGATCGACGATCTCAGGCGCGGCGCAGCCGCCGTCGCGGCCCTCGCATAAGTTTTCCTGACAAATCCCCGGGATGGCTTTACAATGGCATCATGCCTGACAAGTCATCCCACCCCCATCTGCATACCGATCCCGAGACGGCACTCGCCGAAGCCATGGAAAGCGCACCCTGCTTCAGCGAAACCACGGACGACGTGACGGTCACGGTCCGGACCTTCTGGCTGGACGACCAGTCCCATCCCGAAGACCATCAATTCGCCTGGGCCTACCACATCAGCATCGAAAACGAGCGGAAAGACACGTTCCAGCTTCTCTCGCGCAGTTGGGAAATCGTGGACGGACTTGGACGGAAAGAACACGTCCACGGCGATGGTGTCGTTGGCGAACAGCCCGTGATCGCGCCTAACGAACAGTTCGACTACACGTCCGGCGCCATGCTCACGACGCCGACCGGCTTCATGCGCGGCATCTACCACATGGTCGAGCCCCGCTCGGGCCACCGTTTCGACGTCAGCATTCCCGTTTTCAGCCTCGACAGCCCCCACGACAGCACACTGGTGCACTGACCGGGCGTGGGCGGGCCGCACGGACAGGCAGAGGAACAGTCACACAAGCTTGACGTGCCCGCCGTCCCGGCCCATTCCTCACCCATGCGTATCGCTGCCCTTCTTCTTGCTGCCGGTCGTGGCCGGCGCTTTGACGCCTCCTCGCAGAGCGGGGAAAATTCTTCCAAGCAGTTCCGGATGCTGCGGGGCAAACCCGTCATCCGCAGAGCCGCCGAAGCCCTCCTGCCGCATGTCGATGTGCTTCTGCCGGTCGGGGACGATCCCCTGCTGGCCGACAGCCTCGAAGGACTGGACATCCTGCCCCCCGTCAGTGGCGGCGCGGAACGCCATGACAGCGTACGCAACGGTCTCGAAGCTCTGGCGAAACTGCCCGAACCGCCCGATCTGGTGCTGGTCCATGACGGCGCCCGCCCCTGCGTCCCGGCCGAAGTGGTGCAGAACGTCATCAACGCCCTGAAGACCCATGAGGGCGTCATTCCGGCCGTCGCCGTCATCGACACGATCAAGAAAGCCGCCGACGGCATTATCGTCGATACCGTCCCGCGGGACGGGCTGTGGCGTGCCCAGACCCCGCAGGGTTTCCGCTTCGGCACTCTGCTCGAACTTCACCGCACCCATCGCGACGCGCGTACTGACGATGCCGCCCTGCTCGAACAGGCTGGCCATCCGGTGGCGATCGTCGAAGGGTCGGAAGACAATATCAAACTGACTGTTGCGGAGGACCTGATGCGTCTTGAAGGTGTGATTGACCGGAACCTGCTGCCCCGCGTCGGACTGGGCTATGACGTCCATGCCTTCGAGGAAGGCCGCAAGCTGATCCTGTGCGGTATCGAGGTGCCCCATACAAAGGGCCTCGCAGGACATTCCGACGCCGATGTCGGCATCCACACGCTGTGCGACGCCATTTACGGCGCTCTGGCCGAAGGCGATATCGGACGCCATTTTCCGCCGTCCGACAACGAATGGAAGGACATGGATTCGGCACGCTTCCTGATCCATGCCGGAGAGCGCATCCGCGAACGCGGCGGCTTTCTGGTGAACGCCGATGTCACGCTGATCTGCGAACGCCCCAAGATCGGTCCGCACGCCGAAGTCATGCGCAACCGCCTCGCCGATCTCCTGAAGGTCAGCGTCAGCCGCATCTCGGTCAAGGCCACGACTTCCGAGCGTCTGGGCTTCACGGGCCGTGAAGAAGGGATTGCCGCTACCGCCGCAGTGAGCATTATGGTACCCGATACCGGAGAAGCCTGACCTTCATTGCATAGCCCCCATCCGGAGCACCGCCACGAGAATCCGCTACCTGCCCCTCTGTTGCGTCACCGCCCTGATGCTGAGCCAGCCGGCAGTGGCTGCTCCGGTAAGACAACGTCGGAAATCCAGTCCTGCTTCAGCACCCGTCTGGCTCAGGCCGAGGCGCAACTGAAGCGATATACGGAAGCGGCTCTTCGGCGGATGCAGGGTCCGGGCATCGCGGCCCGGACACAGGCGGATTTCCGCAAGGGCGAAACAGCGTGGCGGGCTTTTCGGGAAGCAGAATGCAAAGCCGTCGCAGGCCGCTGGTCAGACGGCACGATCAGGACGTCCATGGAACTGTCCTGCCGCCTGAAGCTCACGGAAGAGCGGACCTACGAACTCTGGCAGAACTGGCTGACTGCTCCGGACCGGGCAACCCCGATCCTTCCCGAACCTGCAATCAGCCCCCAGAACTGAGCGCTCCGGCCCTGACGCATAAGAAAGCCCGGCCTCCTTTTTCGCAGAGGGCCGGGCTTTCTTATGCCGGATCGTGCGGCGGCTCAGCCGTGAATGGCGCAGACCACAACAATCAGCGGCGTCGCGGCCAGAAAGAGCCACGCTCCGATGGAGCAGGTTTTCACGACTCGGGTACCCATGTGGTGCAGCATGGGTCTACGAACGACGGATACGGACATCTTTATCGCCTCTGACGGTGTTCGACAGATCCGTGAAATAGCGTTTGCTCCCCCATGGGAACGAGTCACCAATTCTCTCGTTCTGTCACATGACAGCGCCCTCTAATGATCTCCGAATATGGCAAGATCGTGCCCCATTCAGGGTATTTTCCTCTCAGACTGAAACCTTGCTTCCCAACGTGAGGAACAGATCCGCGTCAAGCATGTCTTTCTCGCGGTTCTCCATGGAACGGATGAGTTCGTCATCCTGCCCCCAGGTCGCAAGCTGCTCGTTTTCATCATTATTGGCCCACAGAACGGCGTCGACGAGGCTGACAGCGCGTCTCACGACGGCAAGCGCCAGCAGGAGGCTACCCGTCGCCTGAGCCAGAACGCCCAGAGCCGCCAGTTCCAGATCATCCCGCCCCGCCAGAAGCCTTCCCAGGGCCTCCGTGTAGTCCTCGGGCTGGGCCACCGGCATGAGACCGTCAGTTACATTCGGGTGGATGCCGTAACCCGAAAGCCAGGCGAAAACCTGCGCCGCAACAGGCCCGGCCCCATCTGCGCAGTAGCAGAGCCCGTCATCCACGCCGAATCCGAGGAGCATCTCCCGCGCCGCCTGCGGATCGGGCGCAATACGCTCGATCATCGTCCCGGCCATCCGCGTCAGGGGTAGCGCGTCCGGTGTGAAGGCCGCGCCTTCCGCGATCTGCCCCCACTCCCCGGCAATAGCCTCGGCCAGCGCAGAGGAACGCACCGCCAGAACATGGCCCTGTGGCAGACGGATCGGCCGCCCGTCCAGACGTGGCTGGAACAGCCCGTCCTCCGATACGACCGAAACCGCTTTCCAGAAACGCTTATGCCCGCTCAATGCAGAACTCCCAGAGCCCGCAGGATATCCCCGGCCTTCGAATGATGCGCCTTGACCGCCGAAGGAGCCGGCCCAGCCTGCCCTTCCCGCGCCGCCGCCAGCGGTGCCGTGCAGGGGTCGACCGCATTGCTGTCCCCGCCGATCGTCACATGAAAATTGCCGCCCGCGTCACGATCCTGCTCGACATGCGGGGCCCCCAGCGTCCCCGTCAGCACGACCGGCGTGGACGCCCCCGCCCCTTCAAAATCCACCACCGGCAGAAGACGAAGATCCAGCGCCTGCGTCCCAAGCCCGACAGTCCCGCTGCCCGACGTCGAGAATCGCCCGGACTGAAGCCCCAGCGTGTCGATATGAGCAACGTCGTTCGCAATGCTCATATGCAGCCCCAGGCAGCGGAGCGACCGGTCCCCCTTCCCGAGCACCATACTGGCCGCAGACCCTGCCATCCGCCCCAGAAGTTCACTCTGCACCCGGCCATCCACCATGGAAATGCCCAGATGTCCGTCCAGCGACTGCCGCAGTTCCTGCGAACTGTTGCCCTTCGCCGAAAGCTGCCCCACGATCTGCACGGGCCCCTGAAGCAGAAGCGGCATTCCAAGCTGCGTCTCCAGCAACCCGGCCGGAAGCATCAGCGGCTGGAACGTCACGCTACCCGTCACCGCAAGCGCACTGGCATCCAGTTCCGCCATTCCCGACAGCGGCAGTCCCTGGGCCTGACCGGAAATCGGGTCCAGACGCAGATGCCCGCCCGACAGCGTCAGGCGCGTCGCCAGATCCGTATAGTCCCGCCCCGCGAACACGACATGATCCGCCGTCAGATGCAGGTTCATATCCTGCGCCCGCAACCGCTTCACCCAGGACGGTGTCGGGTCCGCAGCGGCCGTCTCAGGCGACAGATGACCGCTCACAGCCGAAACCGCGCTCTCATTCTGCGCTGCTACAGGCTTCAGCGCGGGCACAGCCGGAACAGCCGGTTGCGCAGGCTGGAGCCACAGCCCCTTGAGCACATCCATATCCATTTTCGCGGCATGGAGGTTCCCGCTCACGACCGGCGGAACGCCATGCCCAAGAACCAGCTTCAGTGCTCCGTCCACAGACAGTTCCTGACTGCCGAAAGTCAGCCCGTCGAGCGACAGGTTCTCGCGGTCCGGCGCGTCCAGCGTGCCATGCAGACTGACATCATGCAGAACCGCACCCGGCAGATGGAGCGTCCTGCCGCTCCCTTCCGCCACGACATGTCCGTTTTCCGCACCGATCGTTCCCGAAAGGGCAAAACGGGCACTGTCCTGCGCATTGAGCGAAGGCGCACCGGACAGAAGCGTCGTCTGGCTCCGCAGTTGCACCGTCAGCGGAACAGCGGTCTTCAACCCGTCGCGCCAGGCCGCAAGCGCCTGTTGCATCGTCCCTGCCCCGCCTTCGACGTGCCAGGCCGTATCCCGCCACTGCGTATCCGCTGTGACGGTCAGCGCCGCATCCGGCCCGGCGGCATCAACATGCAGGTTCTGCAACGCGCCCTGCCGCAGCCCGACATAGCCGGCATGCAGATGCACCCGCGTCGGATTCATGCTGCCCAGAACCTGATGTAGCAGCGCGTCTCCGGTCAGTCCTGTCAGCGGTCCGGGACTACCCTGAACCGCAACATCCCCGCCAAGGGCCGGGACATTGGGAAGATTGGCATGCGGGAACAGACGATGCGCATCCTGAAGATTGGGCCACTCGCCCTGCGCTGTCAGAACCACGTTTTCCATCCGCGACGGATTGCCGATCCGCCCGTCCAGATTCAGCCAGTCGCGCTTTTCGCCATCGCCCAGCGTCGTTCCGATGCTGAACGCCCAGGGGTCCGTTCCGCGGATCTGCGACAGGTTGCCCACATGCCCCTTAAGCGTGAACGGCGTGCCCGCATGATGCCCCTGAAGGCTAATCCACGGGCTGGGACTGCGCAGTCCGTCCAGATCCAGCGTATCGACACCGAACGACCCGCTCGTACGGGTCAAACGGTCGTTCCAGAGCACGGCCGCCTGCGCGACATGCAACCCGTCCAGAGACAGATCCCAGTGCGCATGAATCCGCTGCCCGCTCCGCCCACGGACGGGAAGCGAGGCGTCCTCGTTCTCACGATCCGGCGTCAGGGACCAGTTCGCCTGCCCGTCCAGACCTCGCACCAGACTGACCGTCGCCTTTTCGATCACGACATCCTGAAACCGGACCTCACGGTGCAACAGAGCGAAAACGGCGATCCCGGCATGGATCGTATGGGCCTTGAGAAGCGGTGCCTGTCCATCGCGCGTCAACACAACGTCGGTAGCCTCGAAGGCCGGCCAGGGCAGAAGCTGCACCGATGAATGACCGGCCTGCATCGTAAGCCCCGTCTGGTGCTTCAGCGCCACAGCCACACGCTCGCGCAGCGCATCCTGATCGATCAGGACATGCGTGGCCACACTCACACCCACAATGGCAACGATGACGGCAATCAGAACGCCGGTCAGCTTCTTCATTTTACAGGCCCCCGGCCCTTGCTGCTGCTCCCACCCCGGACACGCCTGGGCGCCGGCGTCTCACCCGGCACGAAACCGAGCGTGCGGAACGTCTCGCGCATATGTGGCGGCAGAGGTGCCGTCACGATCAGACGTCCGCCGGCGGGATGCGGAATATCAAGCTGGCGCGCATGCAGATGCAGCCGGTCGATGAAGCCTTCCGGATGCGCCGCTTTCCCGCCATAGCGCGGATCACCGACAATCGGTGTTCCGATGGATTCGGTATGCACGCGCAACTGATGCGTCCGACCGGTCAGCGGAGACAGCTTCAGCCAGCTCAGTTTCTTGCCCGCCGCATCAAGCGTCTCATATTCCGTCTTGGCCGAAGCCGCGTCTTCCTCATCGCGCGATGCCGCAATCACCAGAGCCGCGCCGCCCGCACCGATCTTCGCCAGAGGCTGGTCGATGATGCCGGATTCCGGCGAAGGCCGTCCGACAACCACGGCCCAGTACGTCTTCTCCACATCACGCCCACGGAACGCCGCCGCAAGCTTCGCCGCCACACCCGGCGTCCGCGCGATCAGGAGAATACCGGACGTATCACGGTCAATGCGGTGCACCAGACGTGGCCGGTCCCCGCCTTCGGGCCGCAGACCGTCCAGCATCATGTCCACATGCTTCGTAATGCCCGGACCACCCTGCGTCGCAAGGCCGGACGGCTTGTCGAGAACCAGCAGATGCTCGTCCTCGTAAATCACCATCTTGCGGATCTCGCGCTCCAGCATCGGGTCCGGCGGTGGCAGCGGCGCGGGCTTGTCCACGTCCGGCAGCGGCGGGATGCGGACGCTCTGTCCGGGGATCAGGCGCGTATTGGTCTGAACACGCCCTCCCTCCACGCGGATCTGTCCCTTGCGGCACAGCTTCTGGAGCGCGCCCTGCGTCAGATTGGGGTAGTGACGTCTGAACCAGCGGTCGAGGCGAATATCGGCCTCATCCTCGGTCACGATGCGGTTGGTAACTGTCATGGTTCGCGGGATGCCCTTTTGGCGGCCCGCATGTCCAGAAGTTTTCTGATCCGCCCCTCATGTCCGCGGTCCGTGGGATGATAAAGGGACGCTCTGGGCATCCCTTCCGGAAAGTAGTTCTGACCCGAAAACGCGTCCTCGCTGTCATGGTCGTATTCATAGCCCTTGCCGTACCCGATATCCTTCATCAGGGTCGTCGGCGCGTTCAGGATATGTGACGGCGGCATCAGACTTCCGGTATCGCGCGCCAGAGCCCGGGCCGCCTTATAGGCCGTATAAACCGCATTGGATTTCGGCGCAGTCGCCAGATGCACCACGACCTGAGCCAGCGCCAGTTCCCCTTCCGGTGAGCCCAGCCGCTCATAGGTCTGCCATCCCGCCACGGCCAACGGCAGCGCGGACGGATCGGCCTGCCCCACATCCTCGGCCGCAAACCGCGTCAGACGCCGGGCGATGTAGCGCGGGTCTTCCCCACCCTCCAGCATCCGCGCGAACCAGTACAAAGCAGCATCCGGATCACTCCCCCGCAGCGATTTGTGCAGCGCGGAAATGAGATTGTAGTGCTCTTCCCGGTCGCGGTCATACAGGATGGCCCGGCGCGACAGGATCGCCGCCAGATCGCGCGGTGTGAGTACTTTCGACGGGTCAAGCGCCACAAGCTGCTCGACCATGTTCAGCAGATACCGCCCGTCCCCGTCCGCCATGGCCCGCAGACTGGCCCGCGCTTCCCCGTCCAGAGGAAGAGGACGCCCGACTTCCTCTTCCGCATGCAGCAGCAGGCTCTCAAGGCTCGCATCATCCAGCCGGTTCAGCACCAGAACCTGACACCGCGACAACAGCGCCGCATTCAGCGCAAAAGACGGGTTCTCCGTGGTCGCCCCCACCAGAACCACCGTCCCGCGCTCCACATAGGGCAGGAACCCGTCCTGCTGCGCCCGGTTGAAGCGATGGATCTCGTCCACGAACAGCAGCGTGCCCTTGCCCGTCGCCGCCTGCTTCTTGTCCGCTTCCTCAAACGCCCGCCGCAGATCTGCAACGCCGGAAAAAACAGCCGAAATCTGCGAATAGAACAGCCCGGCCCGCCCTGCGAGAAGCCGTGCAATCGTCGTCTTGCCACATCCCGGACCGCCCCACAGGATCAGGCTGGACAGCGTGCCCCGCGCCAGCATCCGCGTGAGTGTTCCTTCAGGCCCGAGCAGATGATCCTGCCCCCGCACGTCTTCCAGCCGCTTCGGCCGCAGACGGTCCGCCAGAGGCTGCGTCCGCGACGGCGGCTGGCGCTGCACCTGAGGTGCTTCGATCGGGCGCTGCTGCCGCATGTTCTCCGGCGCACGGGACGGCCCACGGCCCAAAGCATGTCCGGGGGAGCGGTTCGCTTCCGGAGCGCCGCCGAAAAGATCTGTCATGTCGGTCACTGGCGTCTCCCGCTCCCCGAAGCCCCGTCAGAAGGTCTGCTTCCCCGGATATGGGGAGCCCGGCCGGTCAGGAAAATCCCCGGCCTCACGTTACCGGAGCATAACCCCGGCCGCCGACTTAATGAAGGATGCGCCGCATCACGCCCGGCAGCAGCATCGACAGCGGATTGACCGACAGATCCGGCTTCTCGACCGTCCCGTGCAGATCGAACGTCGCCGCCAGCAGGCCGCCCCCCTTTTCGGGAGACAGCAGATGCCCCAGCACCGGCAGCCGCCCTGGCAGCGCATTGAGCCCGAAGAGCGGGACGATCGTCCCGTTCAGGTTCAACTTAGACGTCGTCAGGTCGATCGGCCCTTCCATCGTGGCCCCAAGCGCCTGATTGCCGATCACGCCGTCATGCAGCACCAGCAGGTTCCCCGCCAGGCTCAGACGCGTCGCCAGATGGCTGATCTCGAACCGGTCCAGATGATTGGTCAGCCAGTGCAGCGGCGACAGGTCCGACACCGCCGTCAGCGTCAGAGGCGGCCGCAGGAACTGCGACGGCCCCATTTCCACATGCCCGCGGAACGGCGGCAACCCGCCCCACAACCCGGCAGATTTCGTATTCCGACCTTCCGGCACCTTCCGCACGGTCGTCTCGTCCGGCGTGAACACCCCGTCCAGATGCGTCTGCCCGCCCCGGATACGGTCATACAGCCCCAGACCTTCAAGCAGCGTCCCCAGATTATCGATATCCAGCACGAACGGATGCTCACGCCCCGTATCGGCCAGAACCGCCCGCACCCGCGTCGGCGCATCGAGCGCAAACCGCCCGGATGTCAGATGCCCATTCCGCAGTTCGATCTGCGAGACGACACCTCCCACCTGCGCCTTGGGTCCATAATAGACATGCGGCGCATTCAGACTGATAGACCAGTCATCCCCCATGGACACGCTCTTCTCGCCCGCGTCACCCTGTGACGCGGCAGCGGGTGCTCTCGGCAGATGCGGCGCGAACATCGGCGCCAGATCCAGCGGATCGGCATCGACCGTCACGCCAATCGGCTGATCCGCGCTCTGCGGCAGGGCAATACGCGCATCACCCTCCGTCCTGCCGATCCGGAAGCCCTCAAGCACGATCCCCGTCAGCTTGCCCGCACGGGTCACGCCCCGTCCCGCCACGGAAAGCCCGGTCCCATGTGCCTGCAATCCGTCCAGAACCGACATCCGCCCTTTCTGGAACCCGATATGCACCACCGCCGTCGCAGGCTCGCCCATCGGCTTGGCCCAGATCGGCACCGTCAGCACCGCCTGCGCCATGTCCAGCGACAGTTTCAGATCGGACATCTCATTGGCCTGCTGCACGAAATGCGCATTCAGAACCGCATGCCCGTCAAACAGCCCCCCCGGCGCAATCCGCGCCTTCGCCGTGGATTGCGGGTCCAGAACCGAGCGCGCATCGATCGTCTGCAACACCCGCGACGGCGCACCTTTCTGGAAATTCTCATGCAGCACGACATGTGTGGGAATCCCCGCAAGCCGCCCGTCCCCCGTCAGGTCCAGCCCATCCTCGGTCGCGGACATCTTTCCAGACGCCCCGTCCACCGCATGCCCCATCAGCACATTGCCCAGATGCACGCCGGAAAACGCGGCCTGCGTCCAGACATGAAGCGCCCCGTCCGGAATATGCGCGACCAGCGGCAGCGTCAGACGCACATGCGCGTCCACCATCCCTTCCGGATGCGTGAACGGCAGCGGATGCCGCGCCAGAAGATGCAGCCGCGGATGCGCCAGCACGGACATGAACCCCGCCAGCGGCCCCGTCAGATGCGTGGAAATATCACCGGTCTGATCCTTGGCATACAGATCGCCAATCCGGATCTCCCCATCCGGAAGAAGCACATTCTCCTTCACGCCCGTGGGCTGGACACCCCGGCTCAGATCAATCACGAGCGTCTCCGGCCCGTCGAAATGCAGGGACGCATCCAGGCCCGTCGCGGGCGGAACCGGCCGCAACCAGTTCACCGTCAGCCCACGCCCCGTCAGCTGCCCCTGAACCGAGACCGGCAGGATGCTGTCCGGCCCGTGATCGCCGTGCAGATGGGCTTTGACCTCAAGATCGCGCCCCGTGCCGTCGGTGATGTTCCGGGAAATCCAGCGCCGGCCGCCCTTGATGATGCTGGCCGGCCAGATGGAGCCCAGCGTCGCAAAGCGCACTCCGTCCAGCCCGGCCTCGGCGTCCCCGTCCATCACCTTTGGCTGGCGCAGACTGTCCAGCCTCAGACTGGCCGAGGCATGCACATGCGTCAGCGCACCCGCATTATCCGCCACATCCAGCCCGGCAGACGGCACCGAAACCGTGCCCCCCCCGTCCAGACCCGGGCGATCCATTCGCAGATGCACGCTCGCCTGTCCGGCATGGAGATGAATCGGATCGGCCGTTTTCTGGAAAACCTGTCCGTCGCCCAGCAACAGGTTCAGCGTCAGCTCCGACGGCTGCGCATCCATGCCATGCGGCATAAAGACCGCATCCGCGCCCACCGACACCGGCACATGCCAGGCCGCCGCCAGCGGGCTGAAAACACCAAGCTCCGCAGGTTCGAACGGCGTACTGCCCAGATGCAGCCTGCCGGTATTCCCGACCTGCCTGGCCTGCGCCGTCAGGGTCGTGCGGAACCCGTCGAGCACAACCATCGCCCGGGCCGTCCCCGTCCAGACAAAATCCGGCGAATGGGGCGCCACCCGGATGCGGCGCGCCTGCATCTCGACCGGCCCGATCACGGCGGTCCGCTCCTGCGGCAGTCCGGCCAGTGTGACGGAAACATTGTGGACATCAATCGCCCTCAGCCGGTCCAGCCGCGTCGGCACGCCCCGCCCGCCCCGCTTCTGGTTCGGCAGATCCATGTCCACATCACCATCGGGCAGACGACGCAGGGCCAGCGTGGCATTCTCAAGCCGCAGAGTCCGTGGCGCGATCACGCCCTCGAACAGCGCGCTCAGCGACAGAACCGCATCGGCCTCTTCGGCACGTTCGGCGATCAGATTATCGAAGCGGGTGACTTTCAGTCCGCGCGCCATCAGCACCAGCCCGGCGGGAACGCCGCCCGCCGCAGGCTGCCACTGGATGCGCAGCGTATCCCAGCTCAGACGGCCGGCAGGATGTCCGGGACGCTTGCCCGCCGCGATGGAAACAGGCTCCACGAGATGCGAGACGCGCGTGATGTCCACCGGACCATGCGCCAGCTCCCACAGAAAGACGCTTCCCGCGGCAGCGAGGAGCGCGATGGGCGTGACGCACACCAGCGCCGCCCAGCGCGCGATATGCAGATGCCGGGGAAAATGCGGCCCCGGACAGAAAGGACGCAAATGCCTGCGGGGAAGGCGCGGGAAGTCGGGGACGGCCATAGACGGTCATCGGCGCGTTTCCGGCCTGTCTCCCTCGTAAAAGTTTATGGAGGAAACCCTCAGGCCCCCGCAGAGAGATCCCGGAACGCTTCAGCCACCAGAGCCGCATGGGTCGCAGGCTTCACCCTGCGCCATACGTTCCGGATGATGCCCTGCCCGTCCACCAGGAAGGAGCTGCGCTCCATTCCCATAGAGGTCCGGCCATACATGGATTTCTCAACCCATGTTCCGTAAGCCTCGGCGACGACATGGTCCTCGTCGGAGGCCAGCGGAAACTGAAGCCCGTATTTGGTGGCGAATTTGTCAATTTTCGCCACCGGATCGAGACTGACACCGATGATGGTCAGACCATCGGCGTCAAACTTCGGCAGAACGTCCTGAAGACCGCAGGCCTGCGTGGTGCAGCCCGGCGTATCGGCCTTCGGATAGAAATACAGCAGATAGGGTTTCCCCAGCAGTGCCGCGCTACTGACGGTACGGCCACCCGAAGCTGGAAGCCTGAAATCTGGAGCGCGATCGCCCGGCTGAAGACCTGATGGGTGGGAAAGAGCTGTCATGGACGGCATGATTGCCCGAGCCTTCTGGCACGATCAAGACAAACCGGACGGAAACCGTTCAGTATTCCGATATCAGTAACCCGGATACATGCCCGGATAGACCGGAACCGGCTGTGGCGGCCCGTAAACCACCCGCGGCGGGGGCGCATAGACCACGGCAGGCGGCGCATAGACCACCTGCGGCGGAGGCGGCGGCGGAGGGGCATAAGGCTGCGCCAGAAGCGCGCCACCCACGGCACCCAGAGCCAGACCACCCAGAATCCCGCCCACGATGGCGCCGGAGTGATCGCGATAGCCCCCATGCCAGCCGCCACGCGGCCCGCCATAACCGGGACCAGGACCGCCGCCATGCCAGTGAGCCTGGGCCTGCGGCACCAGAACATTCGGGACGATGGCAGAACCGATCAGCAGGGGAGCAGCCATAAGAACTGCACGTGTGATGCGACGCATGGCGTCTTTCTCCTCGAAACACGTGGACCGGAACCCCCGGATGAAAGGGGTTTTTCCGTCCATGAGAAAGATCATGCCCACTGAAAATGGCAGCAAGAGGCGCCAATCATGGCAGGAGGCGGACAAATTGTAACAGCGTCCACCCCTGCTCCCACCCCACGGCTTCAGCGCGGCGGATCGACGCGGTGGTAACCCGGCGGCGGGTCGAAAATCTCGACGGGCTGCGGCGCGTGGCTGACGGAAACCGCTTCCACGACCGGCTTTCCATCATGCAGCGCCCCGAGCATCAGACCGTCATCCGTGTAACAGAATGTGGTCGGGTGACGGTCGCTGTCCGCGCTTTCCCAGATCGTGCAGGCTTCCCCCGCGATCCTGCCCTGCCCCAGCCTGCGCCACGACCCGGATGCCGGCGTTCCGGGAGCGGAGACCCCCTCACCCGGCGCGGACATGACAGTCGCCGTGCGGTTCGTACCATCCAGCACCATCAGCGTATGCGTGCGGTAATCCGTCAGCATCACAGTCGCCGATCCCTCCGGCTCGACCCGCTGCCGCCACAGCGCGGACGTCCAGCGCATGCGCTGGTGCAGATGCTGCCCGGACGGGCCAGTCAGGACGTAATCGATATCGGCGTCATGCAGCGGCGTCACCAGCGGGGCCGAACCCGGCTCCGGTACGGGCCCCTGAACAGGAGTGGACGGCACATCCGCCGCTGCCCGAAAAGCGCACACAGCCGCCATCAGAACACAGAATGCGCCACCGGCACCGCGCAGAAACGTCAGCCTCATCTGTAATTTCCATCAGCCGGATCGCCGGGCGGCTGATCCGGAGCAGATACGGAACCATCCCCTGAAGAATCATTGGAAACGGAAGGCTGCGTCGTATCCGGCTGGGAAGACTGACCCGGCAAGGGGGCCTCGGGGCCCGGAGTCGTCGTCGCCGGGGCCGGATTGTCCTGGCTCCCGATCACAGGACTATCGGAATCGGACCTCGCGGGGGAAGCCGCCTCGGGTATTGTCGTCTTCATATCGTTCCCCGAAGTTCCCGGCACGGGAGACGGCATCGCACTTCCCGCCTGACTCTGGCGGACTGACCGGACCATCGGCTCCAGAACATGGAATCCAGCCGGCGGCTCAAAGGTCGAGGAAGGAATATCGTGATAAGACACCGAAAGCGCCTTGATCGCCCCTTCCACGCCATCCGCATCCACGCCATTCTCAGCCAGGATGACGCCGTCTTCCGTCACGCAGGCGCTGGCCTTGCCGTGGCTGCTCTGGATGTCCCAGCGCTCACAGGCCACACCCGCCACGGTTTCATGCCCTGCCGGCGTGTACTGCATGTCCAGATCGAGCATGAACGGATTATGAAGGCCGTGGCTGGGATGCAGGCGCGTATAGACATGCTGCTTCATCATCACGAGCGTCACCTGCTGTCGGAGCCGGTCAAGAATCGTGACGCCATTGCCGTCCTGCGAATCAATCCGCAGCAGATCGCCCGCCCCCGAGAACGCCACCTTGACGGTATTGGGCCCGGCCTTGGGCGGCGCGGATGGCGTGGTGAGTTCATAGACAACCGTGACATCGCGCGTCGGCGTCAGGCGGGGATGATCCTCCGCGCGGGCCGGCGTCACCAGACACAGCCCTACCGCCAGCAGCCCGAATGGCGCGGCAGACATGAGGACGGGGCGCGTGAAAACAGTCATGGCGGATCTCCGGCAGGCGCGCGCCCGACAGGCACACGCAGGGACGCAATGGATTCCCGCAGGGCCTGAAGGCTGAAATCGTCAGGCCAGACCGCGTGCACGGTCAGCGCCTGATGAAGCAGGGACAGATAATCCGCCGCCGGAAGCCCGATACCGCCAAGCCCCGTCAGATGAGGCGTGGTGTATTGCGTATCCAGCAGCGTGAACCGCCCCTTGCGCAACCCCGCGACAAGATGGACCAGCGCCACCTTAGAAGCATCCCGTTCCCGCGAAAACATGCTCTCACCGAAAAAAGCCCCTCGCAGCGACACGCCATACAGGCCGCCAACCAGATTTTCGCCATCCCAGACCTCGATGGAATGGGCATTCCCCTGACGGTGCAGCGCACCGTAAAGAGCGCGGATGCGTCCGCTGATCCAAGTTGTCTCCCGCCCTAGAGCAGGCTCCGCACAGGCCAGCATGACCGCATCGAAAGCCCGGTCCGCCGTCACCGTCATTTTGCCGGACATCACCAGCCGCATGAGCTTCCTCGGAACATGCATCCCGTTCAGCGGCATGATCCCGCGCTCTTCAGGCAGGTACCATGAGAGGTCCGCGCTGCCGGCGTCGGGCGCCATGGGAAAGATCCCCGAGGCATAGGCCCGCAGCAGAAGATCCGGCGTGATGTCATCCATGTGAGATACAGTCTTTGCTCGTGTCATGATCCGGAACATCACGGGAAAACATGGCCGTACCAACATCGGACATGATAAGAATGACCCATCGTCAGGGAGACCGCCAGTGCCGCTTGCCTTTATCTATGCCATCATTCTCGTCATTCTCGGCGCGCTGCGTCTCGCAATGCCCGAAGCACATGGCCTGCTGATGACCCTGGCCAAGGTCAGCGCCGTCTGCCTGGTCATCTCCGCACTCGTGGATCTGTGGATGATGCGCAAAGGCGTCGAACCCCCGTCCATGACCGAGGCGTCCTTCACAGCAGACTGATCAGCACCAGGACCAGACCGGCCATCGAGATACCCCAGATCAGACTGCGCACCGGCCCCCAGCCAAACGCGTAGGCTGGCACATAGAGCGTCCGCGCCAGAAAATAGGTCCCCGCTCCCCAGCCCGCCAGCGGGCTGTAACGGCCCGAAACCCAAGCCAGCAGGACCGCTCCGATGAAGATAGGCAGCGTCTCTGCCAGATTGGCCTGTGCCCGCTTCAGCCGTGCCGCCATCCCGGTGTAATGGGGTGCCTCACCGTCCCGGTTGCTGCTCGCCCATTGCAGACCGTCCTGCTGACGGCAGGCGGCGGCGGTGAGGAAAAGCTGGACGACCGCCAGCACCAGTGTCCATCCAAGCCAGACAAGACCGATCGGCATGGGCTTTTCCCCGGAAGATCCTGAAAATCAGGAAAATGTTTCAGATGTGCCCGTTCCCCCTGCGCGCAGGTCGGCAGCCGCTTCCTTAACGGCCAGCCCATGCGTGCGTTCCAGACGGCGGATCGTGAAATGCGCCCGCGCCAGTGCACGGTAATGTGCGAGGAACGCCGCATTGAGCGACGCGCCACACAGCGCACCTGCTACCGGCACCATCTGCAACGCGAATTTGCGCGACAGGCCAATTCCGTAATGTGACGCCACTTCCGCCATCAGCATGACGATCGGCCGTCCGCGCAGCAGCGCCCGCGCCGAGAAGAACCCGAGTTCGCTCTCCTCATCACTCTGACGCGCCGGAAAACTGCGCAGGGCAAAGACTTCCAGACAGGCCCGGCGCGTGTCCTCGTTGCGCAGATCCTCGCCTTCCTCACGGGCAATGCGGGCGATCTCGCGCATGATGGTCAGCGTCGTGAAGCCGACATCCGGCGCCAGACCAAAGATTCCCCCGAAACCGCCCAGCGCGCCGGAGACGGCCACGGCGGCCTGTCCCAGATTTTCGCGCATGGGATCACGGGACGGCGTCGGGGCGTCATTATCGATCCCCAGAACGGCAATCCGAAAAGCCCGCTCAATAGCGATTTCAGCCGCGTTATGGAACTTTTCCTGCACCGATGGCGCCAGTCCGAGCCCCTGCATACCGAGTCGCGTGGCCTGTCCGACGGCGCCGCCCATCAGGTCTGCAAGACGCACGAGGACCCCACGGCCCTGCTCCACCTTTTCGAGAACCGACTGAAGCTGGGCCAGGGAATCTCCGTCCAGCGCCATCGATGCGAATTCGCTGGTCGGAAGCTGCGTGTCATTCACTGCGGTCATGACGATCAAAACTCCTGTTCGTAAGACCCGAAACCGTTTACCGGATAGCAGGTTTCATATCCTAACATGGCACCATCATGGGGATATCGGCTCCATAAGACTACCCAGAGAGGCTACCGTCGGGGTGAGGAGAATTACACCAATGACCGCATTATCGCGCTGGATCCTGTCTGCCCCGCTGGCCGTCAGCCTCCTCGTTCCGGCCGCTTTTCCGGCGTTTGCCGCCTCCGGACATCCCCGTCACCATGCCACGCATGGCACGGCCAATCTGCCGCAGATGGGCCCGACATCTGGCCAGATTGTCGGCGCACCGGCCAAGCCGCTGACTCCGGCGCAGCAGTCTGCCCTCCCTGATGAAGGCGCGCCGCCGCCGCCACATGGCTATACCGAAGTAGAAGACTCGGAAGCGGCTCTCGCCAGTTACAGCGATCGCGTCCGCACTCATCTTCCGGTCGGCATGCCCGGCACGAACGCGCAGCAGAAGACCAACGGCACCAACAACCTGCCGTCCCATTTCTCGCTGTTCGGCATGCCAGTGAAGTTCAACGCCCCGGTGCAATCCCCCTATGAGGACGAAGACTCTCCCACGAGCTACGCCGGACATCCCGTCAACGGCCAGACGAACATCCTCGTGAATGGCGACTCCTCCGCCATTCACTGATCCCCCTCAGGGGCGCGTCCAGCCCCCGATCCGCGTCAGATGGCGGAACTCCGCCTCCGTCACCGGCGCCACGGACAGTCGGGACTGCTTCAATAGCGCCATCTCCGCCAGAGCCGGATCAGCCTTGATATCAGCCAGGCTTACGGGATGGACAAACGCCCCCATCGCCTTCACATCCACACAGACCCAGCGCGGATCCTCCGCCGTCGGGTCCGGATAGGCTTCCCGCACCACTTCAACCACGCCGACAATGCGTTTTTCGCTGACGGAGTGGTAAAAAAGCGCCAGATCGCCGTTTTTCATCGCCGCGAGATTGTTGCGCGCCTGATAGTTCCGGACACCCGTCCACGGCTCCACATCATTATGAGCCTGTTGAGCCCATGAAAACGCCTCGGGCTCCGATTTCACCAGCCAGTACGCCACGGTTCACTCCTGCTGCATGGGCATTTGACGCTCATTTCCGTGAAACGTGATAACAGTGATCGGAACAATGGGACAACGCGCCTCTTCCGAATATGATTGCTTCGGACTATTTCAAGAGGAACCAATCGCCGCGTCGCCACTCTGCCGAGGTCCCTGTCCCAGTGCGCCCTACCCCAAACCTGCTCCATCGCTATGCCAATCCGGGGCAGTTCCTGCGTCTGGCGCATGCGCTTCTGCCCTGGCTGAGCAGCGGCGCCATCCTTTTTCTGGTCGTCGGCGTCATCTGGGGCCTGTTCATCGCTCCAGCCGACTGGCAGCAGGGCGACACTGTGCGCATCATGTATGTGCATGTCCCCATGGCCTGGCTGGCATCGTCCTGCTACCTCGGGCTTGCGATCTGCGGCGTACTCTCGCTGGTCTGGCGCCATCCGCTGGCGGATCTCGCCGCCATCGAGATCGGACCCGTCGGCGCCTGCGCCGCCGCCCTGTGCCTGATTACCGGCTCGCTCTGGGGTGAGCCAATGTGGGGCACGTGGTGGGTATGGGACGCACGCCTGACCTCGATGCTGGTGCTGTTCTTCCTGTATCTGGGCCATATCGCCCTGATCCGCGCCTTCGATGAACCGGCCCGGGGCCAGCGCGCCGCCGCGATCCTCGCTCTGGCCGGCGTGATCGACCTGCCGATCATCAAGTTCAGCGTCCAGTGGTGGAACACCCTGCACCAGCCCGACAGCATCACCCTGACCGGCGCACCGACCATGTCCATGATGATGCTCTGGCCGCTGCTGATCTGCACGATCGGCTTCACGCTCGGTGTCGCAGCCGTCATCTTCACCCGGCTCAGCGCCGCCATCCATGAAAGCCGCGCGCGCCAGCTTCTGGCCCGTTCGCGCCTCGACCGCAGGGACAGCCAAGTCGCATGATGCACCTCCCGAACCACTGGCCCTACATCGCGGCCTCCTATGCCCTGACTCTGGGTTGCTCGCTCGTCCTCGGCATCAGTGCCGCCCTGCGCCTTCGGAAGTCCAAGGCCCGTCTGGCCGCCGTTGAGGGCCATGCCCGCCGCCGTGAAAGGTCAGCATCATGACCCGCAAGACCCGTCGCCTCTGGATCGTCATTGCCTGTCTGGCCTGTGTCGGCTCCGCCGCCGCCCTGACCCTGCGGGCATTCTCGTCCAACATCGTGTTCTTCATGGCGCCCTCGCAGGTGAAGGCCAATCCACCTTCGCCGGACCGCACCATCCGCCTCGGCGGCATGGTCATGGCCGGCAGCCTGCACCGCATCAACGAGAACGGCACCCCCGTGAACGCTTTCGAAGTCACGGACGGGCAGGCCGCGGTCGAGGTCCATTACACCGGCATCCTCCCCGACCTGTTCCGCGAAGGGCAGAGCGTCGTCGCCCTCGGCACCGTCCAGAAAGACGGCGGCTTCACGGCCAGCGAAGTCCTTGCCAAGCATGACGAGACCTACATGCCCAAGGAAGTCGCGGACGAACTCAAGCGCACCGGCAAATGGGACCCGCGCTTCGGCAAGGCCCCGGACGCCTCAAGCTGGGACACCATGACCGCAAAGAAAGCAGGGGGCTGACCGCCTGATGTTCGGACCTGAACAGGGCCATTTCGCCCTGGCCCTCGCCTGCGTGCTCGCCCTCGTGCAGTTCGCCGTCCCGCTCTGGGGCGCAAACCGCCGCGATGCCCGTCTCGTGGGGCTCGCGCCCTATCTCGCGGTCTCGCAGCTCATTGCGCTGGGCTATTCGTTCCTGTGCCTTGTCATGTGCGCCGTCAGCGACGATTTCTCGGTCCAGAACGTCGCGGCAAACTCCGCCGTCTCCAAGCCGCTGCTCTATAAGATCACCGGCGTCTGGGGCAATCACGAAGGCTCCGTCCTGCTCTGGACGCTGATCCTCGCGATCTGCGGCGGCGCGGTGTCGCTGTTCGGCCGCAACCTGCCGGACATCCTGCGCGGGCGCGTTCTGGCCATTCTCGGTGGTGTCTCCGCCGGGTTCCAGATGTTCTGCCTGCTGACATCCGATCCGTTCGACCGCGTCTTCCCGGCACCGATGGACGGTCAGGGCATGAACCCGCTTCTTCAGGACCCCGGCCTCGCCTTCCACCCGCCCATTCTCTACACCGGCTATGTCGGTTTCGCCGTCCCCTTCGCCTTTGCCGTCGCCGCCCTGATCGAAGGCCGCGTCGATGCGGCATGGGGCCGCTGGGTCCGTCCCTGGGCCGTGGCGGCCTGGTGCTTCCTGACCTGCGGCATCGCGCTGGGCTCCTGGTGGTCCTATTATGTGCTGGGCTGGGGCGGATACTGGTTCTGGGACCCGGTGGAAAACGCCTCCCTCATTCCCTGGTTGACGGGCACCGCCCTCGTGCATTCCGCCATCGTCGTGGAAAAACGCGAAGGTCTGAAGATCTGGACGGTCCTGCTGGCCATCGCGACGTTCTCATTCTCGCTGTCGGGTACGTTCCTCGTGCGTTCGGGCATCCTGAACTCGGTCCACGCCTTCGCCAACGATCCCGCGCGCGGCGTGTTCATCCTGGCCCTGCTCGCCATCGTCATCGGCGGCTCGCTCGCCCTGTTTGCGTGGCGTGCGCCGTCCCTCACCTCGACCGGCCTGTTCTCGCCGATCTCGCGTGAAGGCTCGCTGGTCCTGAACAACATCCTGCTCTGCTCGATCTGCGCCGTGGTCGTGACGGGCACGATGTACCCGCCCTTCATGCAGCTTCTGGCCGGACGGACGATCTCCGTCGGCAAGCCGTTCTTCGACGCCGCCACGATCCCGTTGACCCTGCCGCTCCTGCTGGCCATGGGTGTCGGCACAGCCCTGCCGTGGAAACGCGCACAACTCGCCCGGACCTTCTCGCATCTCTATGCCGCCGCCGGCATCGCCGCGATCGGGCTGGTCCTGTGCTTCTGGAAGCTCTCCGGTGTCCTGCCCATCGCCTGCGGCGCGCTCGCCATCTGGGTCATCGCGGCCTCCGCCTCCGACGTTCTGCGCCGGATCGGCATGGGTCATACCTCCGCTCAGGGCGTGTGGGAGCGCATGAAGCACCTGCCGCGCTCAAGCTGGGGCGCGGCTCTCGCCCATATCGGCGCAGGCATCACCGTGCTCGGCCTGTGCGGCATGTCCCAGGCGCAGCACGCCATCGTCGAAGTCCATATCGGCGAGACGCGCTCTCTGGCCGGAGATGACTGGACCCTGCTGGACGTGCACGACTATATCGGGCCGAACTACAAGGCCATGCAGGCGGACATCGCCATCCGCCATAACGGCAAACTCGTGACGATCCTGCATCCTGAAAAGCGCGATTTCACGACGCAGAGCCAGACCACGACCGAAGTTGCGATCCACACCAATTTCATCACCGATCTGTACGGCGTGGTGGGCGACCGTCACGGTAAGGGCAAGAACACGACCTATGTCCTGCGCCTGCACCGCAATCCGCTCGCGCCCTGGATGTGGCTGGGCGGACTGGTGATGGCGATCGGCGGCGCGTTCTCGCTGTCTGACCGCCGGATGCGGATCGGCGCGCCCAAGCGTGCCGCCGCCCGCAACATGGCCCGCGCCTGAGGGGAGAGAGACATGAACGCAACACGACGCGGCATCCTCACGGCCGTGCCCATCATCGGCGCGGGTGTCCTCGGCGTCGGGTTCTGGCGGATGCTGAGCGACATGCGCAGCGGCGCTTTCGACCCACGCGCCGTCAAGAACCCCAATGTCGGCAAGCCAATCCCGAGCTTCGCCATGCCGGGCCTCCCCGGCCTTGGCGACGGCTTTACGGATGCGGAACTCAAAGCCCAGCACCGCCCGGTTCTGGTCAACTTCTTCGCGTCGTGGTGCATTCCCTGCGTGGCGGAAATGCCGGGCCTGCGCGCCATTTCGCGCAACATGCCGATCTGGGGCATCGCCTATGAGGACAAGCCCGAAAACGCCAGCGCCTTCATCCAGCGCGACGGCTCGCCTTACGCCCGCGTCGCTTCCGATCGGCATGGCCGCGTGGCGATCGACTGGGGCGTGACCGGCGTGCCCGAGAGCTTTCTGGTAGCACCCGGCGGCCGTATCATCTGGCATGGAAGTGCGGCCCTCGATCCCCAGATCTACGAGGCGGAAATCCGTCCGAGGCTGGCCGGACTATGAAGGGCTCCAGACGCTTCCCGGCGCTGCTACTCGCGGCTGGCCTGATCGGTGGCGGCGTGGCCCTCGCCGTGGACGATCCCGCCGAAATGCTGCCGAACCCGGCCCAGGAAAAGCGGGCCGAAGCCATCGGCGCGCATCTGCGCTGCCTTGTCTGTCAGAACGAGAGCATTGAGGACAGCAGTGCCCCCCTCGCCCGCGACCTGCGCAAGGTCGTCCGCGAGCAGGTCTCGGCCGGGAAATCCGATCAGCAGATCATGAACTGGATGACCGAACGCTACGGCGAATTCATCCGTCTGGCCCCACGGTTTTCATGGTCCACCGCTCTGCTCTGGCTGATGCCGGCGCTCGCGCTGGTGGCCGGACTTGTCATTGCATGGCGTGCGACCAAACACCGCACCGTCGTCACGCCCGCGCCGCTCACGGATGACGAGCGCGCGCGTCTGGATGCCCTTTCGGGCCGGGAGTAGACTTTTTGTTCTGGTTGGGAATCCTGATAATCACGGCGGTGGCCCTGTGTCCCGCATTTCTGGGGCTGCGCACCCTGCGCCGGCGCGTCAACGCGCGTGACTCCGCTCTCGCCCTCTATCGCGGACAGCTTGGCGATCTGGAGCGCGACCATGCTCTCGCCCTCATCAATGACGAGGAATATCAGGCCGCCCGTCTGGAAGTTCAGCGCCGCCTGCTGGCCACGGATGGCGAAGCCGCCGTCGAGGACCTGAACGCCGAGCCCGCAAAACGCAGCCGTATCCTGCCGCTCGCAGCCGTCGGGATCGGCATTCCGGTTCTCGCCTTCGCGCTCTATATCGTCAACGGTCATCCCTCCCTTCCGCCCCAGCCCCTGAGCGGACGGCAGACAGGTCCGGACGCGAAGAGCCTGCAGATGATCCACAAGCTTCAGGCCCAGGTCTCCACCATCCCCCCCGGATCACCGACCTATGCGACCGGGCATTTCCTTCTGGGGCAGATCGAAGCAAGATCCGGCATGACGGATGAGGCGATCCGGGACTGGAAAGCTGCTCTGAACGCGCATTTCGAGCCCGAACTCGCCATCCGCCTTGCCGAGCTTGAAAGTCGCAACGGCAGCCATATCTCTGGTGAGAGCCTTGACCTCTATCGCCGCGCCCTGGCGGCGGCACCGGCCGATGCGCCCTGGCGTATGGCCGTGGAAGCGCGTATCGCGGTCGGCGAACATCAGGAGAATAACGGTCAGTGAGAAAACCCGAAGCCAACGCCATCGCGCTGTGCCCCGTCTGCCGCCAGCCCATGCGCCCGACCTCGGAAAAATGTCCCAGTTGCGGGGCGGAACGCCATTACGGTCCGCGCGGCCTCGAATCCGCCGTCTGCGCCTTCGCCGGAATGGTCCTGCTCGCGGCGCTCTCGACCCTGCTGCTGCCGATCTCGCTGTGGACGATCATGTTCGCCGCCATCGGCCTGGTGGCCGGTTTTCTCTTCTCCCACAACCGTTTCAGCGGCGATCGCTGGCTGAAATAATATCCCGTCTGGCCCGGACCGGGGCCTGATCCGGCCATCCCGTTTCCGACGCTCTCTTCCCGGATCCGGAACATTCCTGCTAATGGGCATGAATGACACATTCCTCCGGACGCTCCCTGCCCTTTTTCGTCGCCGTGGCTATCCTGTCCTGGGCGAGTGCCTATCCCGTCGTCCGGATTGCCCTGCATGATTTTGCGCCCGTGCCCCTGGCCGCACTGCGCTACGCCGTCGCAGCCCTCATGGCGGCTCTCTGGCTTTTCTGGAAACGCCCCGCTCGCCCCCTGAGCACCGATATTCCCCAGATTCTGGCCTGCGGCATGATCGGAATCATGCTCTACAACATCCTGTTCAACTGCGGAGAAATGACCGTCTCGTCCGGAGCCGCCAGCCTTCTCATCAGTGCGGCGCCGTTGATGGCGGGACTGCTGGCCATGATGTTCCTCGGCGAGCGCATGTCCCGCTGGGGCTGGGCCGGATCGATTCTGAGCTTCAGCGGCGTCGCCATGATCGCCAAGGGACAGGGCGGCGGCCTGTCCTTTGGCTCCGGCGCGACCCTGGTCTTTGGCGCGGCTGTCTGCGCGGCGTTTTACACGATCCTTCAGAAGGGCCTGATCCGCCGCTACGGCGCCCTCCCCACCATCGCCTATGTCCTGATTTCCGGTGCGATTTTCCTCACTCCATGGCTGCCTCAGGGCCTCACGAGCTTCTCCCATGCCTCATGGCAGGGACAGGCCGCCGTGCTGGAGCTTGGCATTTTCCCGGCGGCGTTCGGCTATGCCGCCTGGGGGTTCGTCATCGGCCATCTCGGCGCTTCGCGGGGTGCGGCGCTGCTCTATCTTCTGCCGCCCGTGACGATGGTTCTGGCCTATTTCCTCACCGGCGAAATCCCCTCCCTGCGGACCCTGATCGGCGGCGCGGTCGTCATGACCGGTGTGATCCTGACCAATACCTATGGCCGCCACCCGGTGGCCCAGATCGTGGAATCCTGAAACCGTTCCCTTGCTGTGGCGACATCTGGATTTTCCATGGCTGTGTTCCTTTGTCCTGCGGCGATTGTGCGATAATTTCCCGCAAGACATGAGCCGGATCACACGCAGGAAAGCCGAAAACAGACAATGAGCCGTACCGAAACCGATGGCATGGGCCCGATCGACGTCGCTGACGATGTGCTGTGGGGCGCGCAGACGCAGCGCTCCCTGAAATATTTCAGCATCGGCCGCGAACTGATGCCGCATGAAATGATCGAAGCCTATGCGATCATGAAGCGCGCCTGCGCCACGGCCAATGCCGCCAGCGGCCGCCTGTCGCAGGAGCGGGCGGATCTGATACACATTGTCTGCGACGAGATCATCAGGGGCGAACATGACCGGATGTTCCCGCTCCATGTCTGGATGACGGGCTCGGGCACGCAGTTCAACATGAACGTCAATGAAGTGATCGCAAATCGTGGCTGTCAGATCACCGGAAATCCACTGGGCAGCAAGACGCCGCTGCACCCGAACGATCACGTCAACATGTCGCAGTCCACCAACTGCAACTTCCCGACCGCCATGCATATCGCGGCCGTTCTCGGTACGCATCGCCGTCTGATCCCGGCCCTGACGCGCCTGCGGGACGCCATGGCCGCCAAGGCAGAAGAATGGCGCGATCTGGTCAAGGTCGGCCGCACGCATCTTCAGGATGCCGTCCCCATCACGCTGGGTCAGGAATGGCACGGCTATACGGGAATGCTGACGGACAATATCGCCCGCCTGGAACAGGCCCGCGATGGTCTGTTCCCGCTCGCCCTCGGTGGTACGGCACTTGGCACGGGCGTCAGCACGGATGAAGGCTTCGACCGTCGCGCGTGTACGGAAATCGCCCGCCTGACGGGCCTCGGCTTCGCGGCTGGCGAGAACAAATTCGCTCTTCAGGGTGCCCATGACGCCCTTGTGCATCTGTCGGGAGCGCTGCGCACAACAGCGGGCAGCCTGTTCAAGATCGCCAACGACATCCGCCTGCTCGCCTGCGGCCCGCGCGCCGGTCTGGGCGAGCTGCACCTGCCGGAGAACGAGCCCGGCTCCTCCATCATGCCGGGCAAGATCAACCCGACACAGGCCGAAGCCCTTGCCATGCTGGCCCTTCAGGTCATGAGCAACGACGTCGCGGTCGGCCTCGGCGGGGCAGCGGGCATGCTGGACATGAATGTCTACAAGCCGCTCATGATCCACAACATCATGCAGGGCATCACGCTTCTGCATGATGGGTCAGAAAATTTCCGCCGCTTCCTCGTCGAGGGCACAAAGGCCAATACCGACAAGCTGAAACAGGATCTGGAACGCTCGCTCGTCCTCGTCACGGCACTCTCGCCCGCAATCGGCTATGACCGCGCCTCGAAGGTCGCGCATCACGCCATGGAAAAGGATCTGAGCCCGCGTGACGCCGCGCTGGAACTCGGTTTCATGACCTCGGAAGAGTATGACCGCTTCGCCGATCCGCGCCTGATGCTGCGTCCCAACATCACGCCCCCCAAGGCCTGACAAGTTCCGGGCCTCCTACGCTGCCGCATGACGAAAACTTCATGCGGCAGCGGTAGCCGTTCCGCCTCAGGACTGATACGGCGGATTATTCCTGTTTCTTTTCCCGGAGATGCCCGTCAGATGATGACCCGCCGCGCAGCCCTGCTCGCTTTAACGCTCCTGTCTCCCGTCTGTACGGCCGCGGCGGCCGACGCCCCCAAAACTGACGCCAGCAAGGCCGAAACCGGCAAAACGCCCGACACCTTCACGGGCGAAGCGGCCCTGCTGCCAGCGGATTCCGTCACCCAGCATCATCTGAACGGCATTGCCTACACCGCCCATGCCGGAACACTGATCCTGCGTGGCCCCGACGGCAAACCCACGGCCCGCATGTTCTATGTGTCCTACACGAAGGATGGTGTTCCGGCTGGCACACGCCCGGTCTCATATTTCTTCAATGGCGGTCCGGGCGCAGCCACGGCCTATCTGAACCTCGGCGCCGCAGGCCCCAAGGCCCTGACCATGCCCGCCAAAGACCCGACGGACGGCACCCACGCCGCGATCGGTGACAATCCCGATAGCTGGCTCCCCGTCACCGACATGGTCTTCATCGACGCCGTGGGCACGGGGTATTCCCGCCCCACCGATACGGCCAAGGCCGGAGACCAGTTCTACGGCGTCAAGCAGGACGCCAGCGCCTTCGCCAAGGCCATCGGCCTCTGGACGTCGGCCAACGGTCGTGAAACCTCCCCGCATTATCTCGTGGGCGAAAGCTATGGCGGCATCCGCTCCATCCAGGTCGCAAATGCGCTCCAGATGGAGCAGGGAATCCTGCTCAACGGCATCGTGATGATCTCCCCGGCCATCGAAATGCCCCTGCTCGATTCGGACGAAAATCCGCTCTCCGCCGCTCTCATGATGCCGAGCCTGATCGCCGCGCATCAGAGCCCGAACGTGACGGAAAAGACGGCGGACGAAGCCTATCAGTGGTCCCTGAACACCTATCTGCCGAAAATTGCCGGAAAACTGCCCTCCGGGAAGGAAGGCCAGGCCCTCTACGCCGAAGTCGCCCAGCGGACCGGCCTGCCGCAGGACGTGATCGCCCGGCAGCACGGCATTCCCGCCATCGGCTCGCATGACATCATGTCCCGCGATGGTCGCCTCTACGGACTGTACGACTTCACGCAGTCGATCGCCGACCCCTCGGCCGACGGTCTGGACGAAAGCCCCGATCCAACGCTCTTCGGCTTCGGCCGCGCCTATGGCAACGCCTTCTCCGGCTACGCGGCCAATGAACTCGGCTTCAAGACCCCGCTGACCTACGACCTGCTCTCCCTCAAGGTAAACGGAAGCTGGAAGTGGAGTTCGGGCGGCCCCTCGCCGATCCACCAGATCCCCGTCCTCAACCGCCTGCTGGCGCTCGATCCGGGCCTGCGCGTCTTCGTAGCCAATGGCTATTACGACGTGGCCTGCCCGTTCGGCACCGCACGCTGGATGAAGGATCACCTGACCGTGGGCGCGGACCGCGTGTCCCTGCATCTCTATCAGGGCGGCCACATGCTCTATACCCGCCCGGCCAGCCGTCATGCTCTCTCGGCGGATGTGGCATCCTGGATCCAGGCCGATGGTCGCCAGCCCTAAAACAGCCATCGATGAAACAGGGTGTCATAAATTGACAGTCCTGATGGAGGAACAGATGATGGACGGAATGATTTCTGGACCTTCCATGTCCGCTGTCTTTCAGAGACTTCGGGCGGTCTCTTCCTCTTTCAGGTGGATCTCCATTTGACAGTCAGCGCTCCCTCGCCCCCGAACCGGGCTGTTCGCTGGAGCATGCCGTCATGACCTCGTGCGATCGCGAGCCGATCCATCGCCCGAACGCCATCCAGCCCTATGGGCTCCTGCTCATCGTTGACAGCACGAGCCTGAAAATCATCGGTGGCGCAGGGGACATCGAAGGGCGTCTCGCTCCCGACTGGCTCGGACGCCCTCTGGCGGATGTGCTGAAAATCCCGGAAAGCCGCCTTCACGATGAAAAGCGGCCTTCCCTGTCCGATCTGCGTGTTGCCGGGCTGAAAGACGAGACCTTCAGCATCCTGCGCCATGTTCAGGACACGCATCTCCTCATCGAACTTGAACCGGTCGAAGCGCACAACCTGCTGACCTGGGACATTTTCGGCGAAATCGACAGCACGGCAGACCGTTTCGAGCGCTGCCCGGATACAACATCCGTCTGCCGCCAGGGTGCTGCGATCTTCCGCAGGCTTACGGGTTTCGATCGTGTTCTGGTCTATCGCTTCATGGAAGACGGAACCGGCCGCGTCGTCGGCGAAAGTCGCAACGACGCTTTCCCATCCCTGATGAACCACCATTTCCCGGCCAGTGACATCCCCACGCAGGCCAGGGCGCTCTATCTGCGCAACCGTATCCGCGTCATCCCCGACATCACCTATGAGGCCGCCCCCATCCGCCCCGCCGAAGCCGGGCTGGCAGGGCTTGATCTCAGCGATGTCCAGCTCCGGAGCGTCTCGCCGATCCATCTCCAGTACATGCTCAATATGGGCACGCGGGCCTCGGCCTCCGTCTCACTGGTCGTGGATGGCGTATTGTGGGGACTGATCGCCTGCCACAATGCCACGCCGCGCGCCCTCTCCGAGGACATCCGCGCCGCCTGCCGCACACTCGCCGGCGTCATGTCGCGGCAGTTGCGGAACAAGGAAGAGCTGGTCACCTATCAGGAGCGTCTGCGCCTGCGCAATGCGATGGAATTCGTCACGTCCCATTTCGACGTGCGCCATCCCATCGAAAGCAACCTGTGCAGCTTCATGAATGAACTGCAATCCCTGTTCCCATGCAACGGTTTTGCCGTCATCAGTGGCGAGACCATTAGCGGGACCGGCGTACTGCCCGATGAAGACAACCTGCACCGGCTGCATGACTGGCTGAGACTGGGCACGAACGGCGGCATTTTCGTCAGCACCAAGCTGGGCAAGGATTATCCGCCCGCAGCCGAGTGGCCTGAACGCTCGGCGGGCCTTCTGGCCATCACGCTCCCGTTCCGGACGCCGACCTGCCTGATCTGGAGCCGAGTTGAAATCATCCAGACCATCGAATGGGCCGGAAACCCGCACAAGGACACGGCGGAGGGTAGCGACGTCCTGCTCCCCCGTGCGTCCTTCAGAACCTGGGAACAGACGATCCGCGGTCACAGCACACGCTGGACCAGCGAACAGAGACAGGCCGCCCGACGCCTGCGCCGCGTCCTGATCGCGGACTACCAGACCCAGCAGCTCCGCGAGCTCAATGCGACCCTCGCCGCCACACTGGAAGAGCGCGAAAGCCTGCTCCGCCAGAAGGATTTCCTGATCCGGGAAGTCAATCACCGCGTGCAGAACTCCCTTCAGATGGTCGCCTCCTTCCTCAAACTCCAGGCCCGCAGCGCCTCGAACGAAGAAACCACGACCGCCCTGACCGAAGCGCAGCACCGCATCGCCGCCATTGGCCTCGTGCATCGCCGCCTGTACCGGGACGAGCATTTCGGGATCGTGGACCTCGGCCGCTATCTTGAAGAACTGATGGAAGAGCTGTGCTCGTCACTGGGCGGGGACTGGCAGGAACAGTTGCACCTCTCCTTCTTCCCGATCATGATTTCGGCCGATCGCGCCATCAATATCGGTCTGGTCCTGACCGAACTGGTCATCAATGCCAGCAAATACGCCTATGACGGCAAGGCTGGCCCGCTACATGTCGGCCTGGCCCAGACCAGCGACCGCCTGATCCTGACGGTCTCGGATCAGGGCGAATGCACGCCCCAGCTCAAGGGAACGGGCTTCGGCACGCGCATGATGAATGCCGTCGTCAGCAGCCTCTCGGGCACGCTGACCTACACCGCGCTCACTCCGGGTCTGGAAGCCGTCATGACCCTGCCGCTGGACTCGATCCTTCCCTCGGAAGCGGATACCAGCACTGAGGCCGCCCTGTCCCAGACCCCCTACCCATATCCCTGAGCCTTCCCCGCATTCAGGCATGAAAAAAGGCGCCCGACCTGTGGTCCGGCGCCTTTTTTGTGTTCTCCGATCTTGTGTTCTCCGGGGAAAATCCGGCCTTACGCGACCAGATTGCCTTCCTTGTCCACCAGTTCGATCGGGTAATCCCCGGTGAAGCACGCATCACAGTAACGGCGCGCGCCCTCGGCCCGGTTGGCATGACCCAACGCCCGATAAAGCCCGTCAAAGCTGACAAAGGCCAGACTGTCCGCGCCGATCGCCTGCGCCATTTCCTCAAGCGTATGCGTCGCCGCCATCAGCTTGCTCTCTTCAGGCGTATCGATCCCGTAGAAACACGCATGCTTCGTCGGCGGAGACGTGATGCGCATGTGCACTTCCGTCGCACCGGCCGCACGCACCATATCCACGATCTTGCGTGACGTCGTACCCCGGACGATCGAATCATCCACCAGAATGACGCGCTTGCCCGCCAGAACCGGACGGTTGGCGGAATGCTTCATCTTCACACCGAGATTACGGATCTGGTCCGTCGGCTCAATGAAGGTCCGGCCCACATAATGGTTACGGATGATGCCAAGTTCGAACGGAATACCGCTCTCCGCCGCATAGCCGATCGCGGACGGCACACCGGAATCCGGCACTGGCACCACAACATCCGCCTCGACCGCGCTTTCCCGGGCCAGTTCGCAACCGATCTGGCGACGCGCCTCATAGACCGGCTGACCTTCGAGCACGGAGTCAGGCCGCGCGAAATAGATATATTCAAACACGCAGAACCGGCCACCCTGATCCCCGAAAGGACGCAGGGACCGCAGACCGTCATTATTGATGACAACAATCTCGCCCGGCTCGATATCCCGGACATAATCCGCCCCGATGATATCCAGCGCACAGGTCTCGCTGGCCAGAACCCAGCCACCATTGCCCTGCTCATGGCCCGGCATCCGGCCCAGAACGAGCGGACGCACCCCCAGCGGGTCGCGCATGCCGATCAGCCCGTCATCCGGCGCCAGCGTCACCAGGGAATACGCACCCTTGACCTGCTTGACGGCGTCGATGAAGCGGTCGAGCACGGTCGTATAAAGTGAGATCGCGATCAGGTGGATGAAGACTTCCGTATCCGTCGAGGAATGGAAGATACATCCACGCTTGACCAGCGCCTGCTTGAGGGTCGCGGAATTGGTCAGGTTGCCGTTATGCGCCACCGCCAGACCGCCGAACTCATAATCGGCATAAAGCGGCTGCACATTGCGGACATGCGTCCCGCCCGTCGTGGCATAGCGGTTGTGACCGATGGCCACCGTGCCGGGCAACGTCGCCATGACGCGGCTGTCACCAAACACATCGCCGACCAGTCCCAGGCCCTTGTGCTGATGGAACCGTTCTCCATCGAAACTGACGATACCAGCGGCTTCCTGGCCGCGATGCTGCAGGGCGTGCAGCCCCAGAGCCGTCAGGGCGGACGCATCAGGCACACCCCAGACGCCAAAAACCCCACACTCTTCGTAGGGGCGGTTGAGACTGTCGGACTGGGTCATGCGGCGCGGCCTTTCCGGACTGGTTTCACAAGGACGCCTCATGGCCGCTTGTGAACGGAGACGCAAGATGCGGTTGCAGGAAATGAGGCAGATAACCTGTCAGATGGGTGGCTCCAGCGGCAATGTAAGGGCCGATGAGGCTTCCCTGCATCACATAGGTCATCCAGGACCCGAAAAAAGACCCCGCCAGCAGATAAAGCACGATCAGGGCCACATAACCCCGCGCCACACCGAACACGGCACCCAGAATACGGTCCACGGCGCCAGACAGGACGCCCCGCGCCGCCGAACCGATCCGCGCGCCCAGCATGGTGAAGACCAGCAGCACGACAACAAAAAGAATCGCCGTGCTCGCACTCCCGGCCAGTGCCGCCTGATGCAGATAGGGTTCCAGATAAGGCTCAAGCATCCCGTGGAACCGGTAAGTCAGGACAATCGCCCCCACCCAGGCCAGAAGCCCGGCCAGTTCGGTCGCAAAACCCCGCGTCAGCCCCCATAACGCCGAAAGCGCCATGATGATCAGGGCAACGATGTCGAGACGGGTCAGATCGTCAGGGTTGATATGGGACAGGTCTGGCAAAGGCGGCATGTCACGGCAGCTTCGTCGAGCGGAAACGGCCCCCCTTGTAGGGACGGATCCCACTCGCACGCAACTCGTCCGCCAGACGGATCCTCTCGTTGATCTCCGACCACACCAGACCCGCATCGACCTCGCGCGCTTTCCAGATTCTTTCCAGAAGCACAATGAAAGCCGCGCTGTCCCGGATCAGGGCAGACCGGTCGTTGATCATGACATCCAGAACACAGGAAGTTCCCGCAATGCCCATTCTTTGCGAAAGCTGCGTTACTTTTCGATTCTTAAGGAAGGGAACCGATTTTTCCTGTGATATCATTACGACATGATGATCGGAAGCCTGCTGACAGGCAACCCGTTTCGCCGTTTTTTACTGACATGAGCAGGCTCTGCGTTCTTTGAAAAACAAACATCTCCAATTTTACATCACGTCTCGTAGTGTGATGGACATCTTTTACGCAAATCACTGAAAAATAATAATATTACGATTTGTCACCGACGTTTTCGTTTTTAAAACCCAAACGATCTTGCACTCGGATTATCTAATAATTAACCTTTGCACGTGAGATAACGCGTCACACAAAGGCAGGCTGGGGAACTTACCTTCTTTTTCTCTGGGACAGCTTCCTGCCCCCCATCAGGAAAATAAAACATGACAAACTACTGGAAGGGTGGCACAACCGGAAAATGGTTCGCCGCAGCAAACTGGAGTAAAGGCCAGATCCCGCAGAATTATGGCTGGGACGACGTAGTCGCTGGCACGTCCGATAAGGCAACGGTCACGATCAATGCTGCGCAGGCGAGTTCAACAAATTTCGGTACATTGACTGTCGCCACCAATGCGACACTCAATGTCACGGCAACTTCTTCTGTTTCCGACACTACGATCTTCAGCACCAACCAACTGACAGTCGATGAGGGTGGGACGATGAATATCGCCACGCCTGACGCCGTAAACCTGGGCAGTAATCCGACAGTAAACGGCACCCTGCAGATCAGCGACGCTCCGACCATCACGATCAATAGCCACAGTGTCGACGGCACGGGCATCCTGATCCTCGACGGGACCACGCTTGGCAGCACAAGCGCCCAGTTCCAGATGGGTTCGTCCCTGACAACGGTTCTGCAAAACGGCTCTACGCTCTACATTAACAATGCAAGTGCCGGCGGCAAGATCGTCTTTGGTCGCGATGCAGTGGATGGCACGTCCAGCCAGCTCGTCTTTGCCGATTACAACCAGACGGTCACCACGCCCATCACGGGTTACGACGCGGCTTCCATCATCACCATCGGCAGCGGCAACACCGCTCCGGTAAGCGCCAAATTCACGGATAACGGCAACGGAACCTACACGCTGACAGTTGCCTTTGACCAGTATGGCAACGGCATCACGCTGACGGACGTCTCCTTCGGTCCGAATTCCAGCCCGAGTACGCCGACGATCGTGCACAATACCGATGGAACCTGGAGCGTTGTTGGCGGGGCAGCCGGCTATAACGGGCAGATCTGCTACCTGGCCGGCACCATGATCCTGACGCCGAAAGGCGAACGCGCCATCGAGACCCTCAAGGCTGGCGATCAGGTGACTGTCTATGCCGATGGCACGACCAGCACACGAACGATCCTTCGCGTTGGCCATGCCCATGCAAAGACCGGAACAACAGGTCATGCAGACATAGACGCCGTTCCCGTGCGCGTGTGCGCCGGAGCCCTGGCCGACGGTATCCCCAGCCGCGACCTGCTTGTCACGCCCGAGCACTGCATGATGCTGGAGGAGGGATTCGTTCCGGTCCGGATGTTGGTCAACGGCATGAGCATTGTCTATGACCACGCCATCACGGAATACGATTACTACCATCTCGAAACCGAACAGCACTCGGTTCTGGTCGCGAATGGCGCGCTGTCGGAAAGCTTCCTGGATGCCGGTCATCGCCCGGACGCCCTCATGCAGGGCAGCCCGGTGGCGCGGCTGCGACCCCTGAGCTGGGAAAAGGACGCCGCCCTGCCGCTGGTCACGGATCGTGAGCACGTCGAGCCCCTCTTCGCGGCGATTGCCCTGCGCGCCGAGACGCTGGGTTACACCGCCCCGCAGGCCGCCCCGTCCGCAGATGTTACGAACGAGATCCATCTCGTCCTGACAGACGGCACAGCCCTGTACCCGATCCGCACCAATGGTGAGCAGTTCGTCTTCATGCTTCCCGAAGGTTGCCCGAGCGTCCGCATCATCAGTCAGGCCGCCCGCCCGGCTGACCGGATCGGCCCCTTCGTCGATGATCGCCGCACACTCGGCGTACTCGTCGGCGAGATCACGATCTGGACCGGCGAACGCACGCACCGTATCTCCACCCATCTTTCGGACCCCTATGCCGATGGCTGGTGGGGCATCGAAGTCAGCCATGCGCGCTGGACCGGCGGCAATGCCCGTCTGGACCTCGGTCAGACGCTAAAAATGTCCGGTGGCATCCTCAGCCTGCAGATCCTCTCCCATGGCGCCCAGGCCGAGGCAAAAGCCGCAGCCTGATCCACGTCTTCGGATGACCTGAAATAAAAAAGGCAGGCCCTGAAAAGGGTCTGCCTTTTTTCATGACATTTCCGGAAATGAACGGAGAGACGTTCGCGTGCGAACGCTCGCCGTTCCGTTTCAGGCCGCGGCGGACTTGGAAGTCCTGAGCTGACGCTCCTGCCACAGCGTTGCCAGAGCCCCGACCAGTTCGTCGATCATCTCATTCGTATGCAGCGGCGTCGGCGTGATGCGCAGACGCTCCGTGCCACGCGGGACGGTCGGGAAGTTGATCGGCTGGATGTAGTTGCCAAAGCGGTTCAGCAGCTCGTCCGACAGGCTGCGGCACAGTTCGGCCTCGCCCACCATGACGGGCACGATATGGCTCGGGTTCATGACATGCGGGATGCCGGCCTTGTCCAGAGCCTGACGCAGATAGGCAACCGCACGCTGCTGGCCTTCACGCTCCGCACTGCTGCCGCGCAGGTAACGCACACTGGCGAGCGCGCCGGCCGCAATCATGGGCGGAAGAGCCGTGGAGAAAATGAACCCGGACCCGAAGGAACGGACGAAGTCGCAAAGCGCGGCGGATGCGGCAATATAGCCGCCCACAACGCCATAGCCCTTGCCGAGCGTTCCCTCGACGACCGTCAGACGATGGGACAGGCCAAGCTGCTCAGCCACGCCTGCGCCGTGATCGCCATACATGCCAACGGCATGAACCTCGTCGAGATAGGTCATGGCGCCGTATTTGTCGGCCAGATCACAGAAAGCTTCGATCGGGGCGATATCGCCATCCATCGAATAGACCGACTCGAAAGCGATGATCTTCGGAACATCCGCGGGAAGTTCCTTCAGACGACGCTCCAGATCCTCAACGTCATTGTGACGGAAGATCTGTTTCTCGGCGCGGGAATGACGGATGCCCTCGATCATGGACGCATGGTTGAGTTCATCGGACAGCACGACGCAGTTGCGCAGACGTCCCGCGATGGTTCCGAGCGTCACCCAGTTCGACAGGTAACCGGAATTGAAAAGCAGGGCGCTTTCCTTGCCGTGCAGGGAGGCGAGCTCCTTTTCCAGTTCCACATGATAGTGGTTGGTGCCCGAAATATTGCGGGTTCCGCCTGCTCCGGCGCCCGTTTCGTCCAGTGCCTTGTGCATGGCCGTCAGGACTTCAGGGTGCTGCCCCATGCCGAGATAGTCGTTGGAGCACCAGACCGTGACATCACGGCCCAGGCCATGATGGAAAGCCTTGGGGAAATTTCCGGCCCGGCGCTCCAGATCCGCAAAGTAACGGTAGCTGCCATCCGCATGCAGACCGTCAAGGGCGGACTGAAACATCGCATCATAGTTCATCGCGTTTTCTCCTGCCCGGCACTGTAATCCTGTGACACGATCTCGCCAAGCACTCTCTCCAGATAAGCCAGCAGAACCCGCAGCCTTGCCGACATCTGCGTCCGCGTGGTCCCGCACCCCGTGACGATGAACCAGACGGACAGTTCGGCGCCTGTCCAGCCGGGAAGCACTTCCACAATCCGGCCGCTTTCCAGATTCGGCCTCAGCATGAAATCGGGCAGAAGCGCGATCCCCAGTCCGGCCCGGATGGCTGGCAGGAGCATGTCTCCGCTATTGGCACTCACCCGCCCCTTCAGCCGGACAGACGCCTGACGACCATCGGTGTGTCTGAGGCGCAGGAAATCCGGAACGGCCGCATTGGTGTAAAGAAGCCCCGGCTGCCCCGCCAGATCCTCGGGATTTTCCACCTCATCCAGCCGGGCGCGAAACTGCTCCGAACAGACAAGCCGCGTCACGGACCGGCACAGCAGGAACGCCTGTCCCGACACCGCCGGCCGCAACAGGCCAGACGTGATCCGGACCGCCGCTTCAAATCTGCCGCCAAGCAGATCCACGACCCCGTCATCCAGATCCATCTCCAGCATAATATCCGGATACTGTTCCAGAAATCCCGGCAAGGCCGGGCCGAGCACCTCGCGGCCGAACGTCATCGGGGCTGCCAGCCGGATCATGCCGCGTGGCGTCGCCATTCCTTCACGCAGTTCGGTTTCCAGCCCCTCTCCTTCCGACAGGATGCGGCGCGCCCGATCCAGACATTCCGCGCCCTCGGCCGTCAGGGAAAGATGGCGCGCACTGCGCTGGAACAGCGTCGCTCCCAGACGATGTTCCAGCCGCCCCATGATCTTGGATACCGTGGGGGCGGACAGTCCCAGGGAGCGCGCGGCAGCAGCAAAGGAGCCGCTTTCCGCAACCCGCGCGAAAACGGCCCAGCCTTCAAAGTCGGGCAGACCGGTCATGCCGTTTTCGGAAACTTCACATTTCCATCCTTTCCATTTCCTTCATGGTCTCCATACCCCATTCTCTACGACAGGACATCAATTCAGGAGCATGATCCCATGCTGGACATCAGACCTTTCAAGACCCTCGGTCATGCCAACCATGGCTGGCTCGACGCCCACTATCATTTTTCCTTCTCGGACTATCACAACCGCAACCGCATGCACTGGGGACGGCTGCGCGTCTGGAACGACGACCGCATCGCGCCCCATAACGGCTTTGGCGCGCATCCGCACCACGACATGGAAATCATCACCTATGTCCGCACGGGTGCCATCACGCATGAAGACAGCCTCGGCAATCGCGGACGCACCGAAGCAGGCGATGTGCAGGTCATGTCAGCGGGAAGCGGCATCATCCATTCCGAATTCAACCGGGATGACGAAGCCACGACGCTGTTCCAGATCTGGCTGATCCCGGATGAAACGGGCGGTACGCCGTCCTGGGGCACACGTCCTTTTCCCCGACATGAGCGCAACGGGCGGTTCGTTCCGCTCGCATCCGGCTTTCCGGAAGACAACGCACTGCCGATCCGCACCCGCGGACGGGTGCTCGGAGCGACGCTGGAGGCTGGAGAAACCCTGACCTACGAGACGGATCGCAGCATGTTTTCCTATTTCGTCCCCGCCACCGGCAGCGTGGAAATCGACGGCCGGACTGTCGGACACAGGGATGGCGCGGCGATTCATGACGTGGAGCGCTTCACGATCACCGCGCTGGAAGATGCGGAAATCGTTCTCGTGGAAAGTGCCGCGCTCCGCTGAACCGGCCAGGCGGCGGATTGTGACAACACCCGGAAATTCTGTGACAGATCACACAGAAAGGTGTTGTCCCGGTCGCGCAGCCTTCAGTCCTGAAGGGCGTTGTGATCGCAGGGCCACCAGCCCGGCAAAGGCCCGTTTTCTCCTGAGATGAAGGAGCCTGACAATGACCGTTCAGAACACATTCACAACCAAGTCTCCGGTATCCGGTAAAGGCCAGACCGAAGCCCAGGCCGCGACATCCGTGTTCACCCGTTTCGGTGACTGGCTGAGCGGCGCAAGCACTGACCGTTCCGGCCTGACGGAAGTCACAATCAGGATGATGAAGGAAGACTGCCAGTTCGCCACCACCATCAGCGAAATCCGGCTTCCTCCTTCAACGCCCCTGTCCCCCGAACAGGTCGATGATCTCATGGGGGAAAAGCGGCTGAACTATATCTGTGACCAGACCGGTCAGTCGCCAGAAGCCGTCGAGACGGCGCTGACCGAAGTGCTGCCGATGCTGGCCACCATGCTTCGGGAAAATCCGGAACGCCTCTTCAGTTATCAGTGCAGGATCAACTGAGCGATCCTCTCCCGTTCTGACAGACTGTCCCGTTCCTTTGCGGCCAATACGGCGGAAGGTCCCCTCAGAGACCTTCCGCCGTTCTTGCCATGCGGCGGCGGCGCGGACGTCCTGCCGTCTCCTCGAACCGCTCGTTGATCTGTGCCGTGGTTTCCGGTGCGGCCAGTACCGTTCCGGACGCTTCGATACATCCGACTTTCTGTACGAAAGTCAGAAGATCCGGAAGATCCACGCCGATACTGCGGACCTTCAGGCCCAGTGCCTTCACGGTCTCAAGTGCCGCGCGGTAAAAGAGCGTGGCGGTTTCATCCAGCAGCGGAGCATCGCCGGACTGACGCCAGGTCATGCCGGAGGGTGCGAGCATGGACGCATCGAACTGGACCCCGTCCAGCAATCCTCCCATCGCGCGTTCCCGCAGAAGACTCAGACTGGAAGGCGCGCTGCCAAACCCGCCCAGAAAAATCTGGCATCCCTGATCGCGCAGCGCTGACAGAGTGTAACAGGTTTCCTTGTCGTCCTGCGCCAGACCGCTTTCCTGAAACACGAGATCAAGTCGGCTGACCGGGAAACCGCTATCCTGAAGAACGGTATTCAGGCGGTTGTTGAAATCCCCATCCGGCGCCTGATCGTCTTCCAGCGAAACCATCAGCCGCATGCCTTCCGGCCATGTCGCGGCCTGTGCACAGGCATTTCCCAGCAGATCCGCGTCAAACTCCCGCTGCTGCTGGCCCAAGCTCTTGCGCCGGCTCTTGCGCAGGGTCCGGCGCGGAACCGAAAGCCAGAGCTGGCTCATATCCACCTGCGCCCCGATCACCTTGTCTGCTCCACCGCGTCCCACCACAAAGCGCGGCAGCCATCGCAGAGGGGGCAGCGCACTTTTCTGGCGTGCTCTCCGACTCCTTAATGTCGTTGCAAACATTCCTGCGCTGGACGCAGCCATGGGTAAGGCGTGGCCGGTCTTGCCTTTCGGCAGGTCGGACAGTCCCTCTGCCATGACTGTCCGGCCGGCATGCAGGTCCTGAGGGGCTGCCGGCACCGAAGTCGCTCCCTGTCCTAGATCATCCAATGCGGACACCTCCGTTCTTCATGCCGGGGACAATGCCGCTCAAGAGCCTAATTTTTCCTTAATGGGATGGGTTTTTATGGCGCGATCCTGACACACGCCGCGCTCTCATACCCACCCCGCCTATCCATTCCCTGGCGGCCTGAACTCTTCGTTCGATCAATCCGGACAAAGCTGTTACGGTTTCCCGCCCGGAGGCTTTTCCGGGCCTGTGACACCCCTTCGGCACGGCTTCTCTCCAATGCCGGAACAGGACCCATTCTGCATGACGGATGCCACCACCCGCTCCGCCGTAACATCTTCTTCCCAAGGCTCCCTGAGCGCCCTCCTGCCCTACTGGCAGGTCACTTTCGCGTCTTTTCTGGGCTGGTTTCTGGATGCTTTCGACCAGACGACGCTCATGTTCACGCTGCCGGACATTGCCCATGATTTCGGGTGCACCATCGCCGATCTGGGAGCCGTTCTGATGGGGCAGTCCATCGGTCGGGCCGTCGGCAATACCGGCTGGGGATGGCTGGCCGACCGCTATGGTCGCAAGCCGGCCTTCATGCTCGGCGTGGTCTGGTTTGCGGTCTTTTCCGCTCTCACGGGTCTCTCCCATCACTTTTATGTGCTCATGGCGGTGCAGTTCATGTTCGGAATCGGCTTTGGCGGCGAATGGACCGCCTCGGCCGCCCTCCTGATGGAAAGCGTTCCCGCCTGGACACGCCCCATGGCCTCCGCCCTCATGATGTCCGGCTATGAAGTCGGCTATTTCGTCGCGGCCGGCGTGCAGGCCCTGATCCTGCCGCATTACGGCTGGCGCGTTCTGTTCTTCATCGGTCTGGCACCCGCCGCGCTGGCGCTGTTCATCCGGATCGGCGTGCCCGAAAGCCCGGTGTGGCTTCGCAACCGCGAAGCCCGCCTGGCACAGGGGCGAAAGGAGCACGCGCCGCCCCGGCTGCGTCCGAAATTCCGCCTCACGGGCGCAGCCTTTCAGGCCATTGCGTTCATGAGCTTTCTCGAATTCCAGAAAGCCGCGATCTACACCTATTATCCGACAATTCTGCGCGGCAGCCATCACCTGACCCAGCAGGCGATCTTCTGGCCCGTAACGCTTTACTGCCTTGGATCGTTTGGCGGAAAGGTCTTCTGCGGCTGGCTGGCAGAGCGGTTCGGGGAAGTCCGCGTCATGCTCAGCGCGCTGGTTGTCGTGATGCTGACGATCTGGCCGTTCCTGAGTGCACCTGGCTGGAACATGCTGCTGATCGCCGCCTTCGTCATGGGCGGAGCCGCTTCAGGCATCTTCGCCCTTGTCCCGCATTATCTGGCGCAGCGCTTTCCGTCCGACACGCGCAGCTTCGGCATGGGGCTGGGCTATGCGCTCGGCTCCATCGGGCAGGGCATGGCGCAGAAATTCGTGCCCATGTTCGGCCCGACAGCCCTGACCCTGCCGCTGTCAGCGGAAATCTTCGTACTGGGCACCAGCCTCGTAACCGGCGCCATCGCCCTCATCCGCCCGAAAGACCTTCCTGGAGAACACATGGAAGGCGACGAAACGGCCTCTTAAAGAGAGGCCGCCAGCCATTCCGCTGCGCGGATGCCATCAATACCGGCGGACAGGATACCACCGGCATATCCTGCGCCCTCCCCGGCCGGAAACAGACCGCGCAATGTCGGGCTCTGGCCGTCACGGTCTCGACGCAGCCGGATCGGAGAGGAGGTCCGCGTTTCCACGCCGGTCATGACCGCATCTTCCATCGAAAATCCGCGCAGCTTGCGCTCGAACTGCGGCAGGGCCTCGCGGATGGCATCCGTTACGAAAACCGGCAGGCACTGCGTCAGATCCGTCGGCGTCACACCCGGCTGATAGGATGGCACGACTGCCCCAAGCGATGTGGACGGACGCCCGGCCAGAAAGTCCCCGACGCGCTGGGCTGGCGCGTTGTAGTTGCTGCCGCCTGCGACAAACGCTGCTTTTTCCCATTTCCGCTGAAACGCCACGCCGCCCAGAACATCGTCCGGAAAATCCAGTTCCGGCTTCACCTCGACGACGATGCCGCTATTGGCATTGCGCTCGGCCCGCGAATACTGGCTCATACCGTTGGTGACAACCTGCCCCTCCTCGGATGTCGCCGCTACGACCTGTCCGCCGGGGCACATGCAGAACGAATAGACCGCACGGCCATTCGACGCATGATGGACGAGCTTGTAATCCGCCGCCCCCAGCATTTCATGCCCGGCACTGGCCCCGAACCGAGCCACGTCGATCACCGACTGCGGATGTTCGATCCGCACACCGATAGAGAACGGCTTGGCATCCATTTCCACCTGCGCGTCACGCAGCATCTCGAACGTATCACGCGCCGAATGTCCGACAGCCAGAATGACACGTTCCGCCGGCAGCGTTTCGCCATTGGACAGACGCAGGCCGCGCAGCCGACGCTCCGTGCCCTCGCCTTCCATCTCGAACCTTTCCACGCGGGTCTCGAACCGGTACTCACCACCCAGACGCTCGATCTCGGCACGGATGAACATCACCATCGTGACCAGACGGAACGTGCCGATATGGGGTTTGGAAATGGTCAGGATTTCTTCCGGAGCCCCTGCCCGCACGAATTCTTCCAAGACATGCCGCCCCAGATGCCGCGGGTCCGAAACGCCGGAATAGAGCTTGCCGTCCGAGAACGTCCCGGCTCCACCTTCACCGAACTGCACGTTGCTTTCAGGCGTCAGGACGGATTTGCGCCACAGGGCGAACGTATCGACCGTCCGCGCCTTCACGTCCTTGCCACGTTCGATGATGATGGGCTTCAGCCCGGCCTGAGCCAGCGTCAGCGCCGCCATGATCCCGCATGGTCCGGCCCCGATCACGACGGGACGCGCCATGCCCTCGGGCAGCGTGGCTTCCGGCGGATGATAGGTCGTATCCGGCGTCGGCCGCACATGCTGGTCGTCCTCATGCGCGGCCAGTACCGCAGCTTCGCCGGCAACGTCGCAGTCCACGTTATAGACCAGCACGATATGGCCGCGCTTGCGGGCATCGTATCCACGACGCGCAACGTGCAGGGACTTCAGGTCTTCGGCAGGAATGTTCAGACGTGCGAGAACAGCCTCACGCAGCGCCTCCTCCGGATGATCCAGCGGCAGGCGCAGTTCGGTAATGCGGATCATCAGTGGTGCCCGTCCCCTGTCGTTTTTGAGACAGCCGGCGCGGGGTCAGCGTGATGCGTATCGGGTGAGCCTTCCATGATCCGGTCCATGATGGCCATCAGCACACCGGAGACGACGAAGGCAAGATGGATGCCTACGCTCCATTCCAGAGCGCGCGTCGAGGTCTCGTCCACGCGGATGAAGTCCGCCAGCACATGGATCGCGGACATCGCCACGATCGAGGCCATGAGCTTGATCTTGATGTCCCCGAACGTGACATGCCCGATCCAGCTCGGATAATCCTCGTGACTGCGGATATCGAGGCGGGAGACGAAGTTCTCGTATCCCGAGAACATGACGATCAGCAGCAGGTTGGCCAGCAGGACAAGATCGATCAGGTCCAGCACACCGACGAACACGTCGTCGAAATCCAGCCCTGAGGCTTTCAGCACCAGTCCGATCAACTGCTGGAAGAACTTGAAGGCCACCAGAAGTAACCCGACCGTCAGCCCGAAATAGAGCGGTGCGGCAATCCATCGCGTGGCAAAGAACGCACGTTCCACCAGACCTTCGGCACGGCCGAAACTGCCGGTGCGTCGTCTGGGCTGCTGATCGGGAGAAGGAGAGGAAGTCGTCATGCTCCCTCTCTACGATTTCAGGCCGCGTTTCGCCACAATGTTGTGAGCGATCCGGCGCAAATCCCTTACGGCGTGATCTGCGTGCCCAGAACCTTCAGGAACTGCCCGATCCAGGCAGGATGCGCGGGCCATGCCGGTCCCGTCACGAACTGGCCGTCCGTCACCGCGCCATCCATCGGGAGGGATTGGTATTCGGCTCCGGCGAGCAGCACTTCCGCCCGGCAGGCCGGATAGGCCGAAATCTTCTTCCCCTTGATGACACCCGCTGCCGCCAGAAGCTGCGGGCCATGACAGACAGCCGCGACCGGCTTTCCGCTCTCGACGAAGGCGCGGACCAGATGCAGCACGCTTTCATCGGTGCTGAGCTGTTCCGGAGCCCGTCCGCCCGGAATAACCAGCGCGTCATAGGCGTCGGCCGTCACACCCGCATAGGTCGCGTTCAGCGTGAAGTTATGGCCACGCTTTTCGGTATAGGTCTGATGCCCCTCGAAATCATGAATGGCCGTTACGACCTGCTCCCCGGCTTTCTTTCCCGGCGAGACGACATCGACCTTGTGCCCGACCAGAAGCAGCATCTGGAACGGAACCATGATTTCATAGTCCTCGACGAAATCACCTGCGAGCATGAGAATACGCTTTTCAGCCATCGTCTCTTTATCCTTCTTCATGTGCACATCCTGACGCATCAGGAGCGCTGCCGTTCATACCAGTCACGACACCATGCCATGCACGGTTCGGCAATAGAATATGGGACGGCCGCCTCACATGCAGTAAGGTCCGGCTTTCAATTCTCACAGCACTGGCCTCCATGACCCCGGATTCCCATCACGACTGCGCCTGCGATCACGATCATCATGGCATCACCGTTCCGCATGAGCATCACACACATGGTCCCGCGGACCACGATCATGATGACCATCACCATGATCACGACCATTGCGGCGGGCACAGTCACGGTTTCGGATTCGGCCACCAGCACGTCCATGCTCCCGCCAGTTTCGGCATGGCGTTTGCAGTCGGCATCACCCTGAACACGGCCTATGTCGCGGGTGAGACCCTGTGGGGCATCTGGGCGCAATCCATGTCCCTTCTGGCCGATGCGGGACACAACCTGTCGGACGTACTTGGTCTCGCCGGTGCCTGGCTGGCGCAGGTTCTCTCCACACGCCCGTCCAGCGCGCGCTTCACTTACGGCCTGCGACGCTCGACAATCCTCTCGGCCCTCGCGAACGCCACGATCCTGCTGCTCGTCACCGGTGGCATCGTCTGGGAATCCGTCCTGCGCCTGTTCTCGCACCAGAATGTCCAGGGCGAGGTCATCAGCTGGGTTGCTCTGGTCGGGATCGCCGTCAATGCCGTGACAGCCCTGCTCTTCATGAAAGGCGCATCGAGCGACCTCAACATCCGTGGTGCCTTCATGCATATGGCGGCCGATGCCGTCATGGCGTTTTCAGTCGTCATCGCGGGACTGCTGATCGCGTTCACGGGCTATACGGTTATCGATCCGATCATGAGCCTGATCGTGTCGGTCTCCATTGTGGTCGGGACGTGGTCGCTGCTGCGGAGTTCGCTGAACCTGGCGCTCGATGCGGTCCCGGCGGGGATCGATCCGGATGCCGTGCAGGCCGCCCTCCTGTCGCTTGATGGCGTCTCCGGCCTGCATCATTTGCACATCTGGGCCATGAGCACGACCGAGACCGCCCTGACCGTCCATCTCGTCTGCGACCCCACGAAACCCGTCAGCACGGATCTGCTCATCGCGCATGCCGCGGAACTGGTCCGGACGCGATTTGACATCGCCCATCCCACTTTCCAGCTTGAAACCCACCCCTCGGTCTGCGACACGCACCAGCCCTGCTGCTGAGGACCTGTCATGACATCCACCCGCATCACGGTCGCCCGCGCCTCCATCATGCTGAGTCTGGTGGCGCTGGGCATCAAATACGCCGCGTATGTGGTTTCAGGTTCGGAAGCCCTGCTGTCCGATGCGATCGAGACGATCCTGAATGTGGTGGCCGCCGTGGGAACGCTCTGGGCCATGTCCGTGGCAGCCCGCCCCGCCGATGACAACCACCCTTACGGACACGGCAAGGCGGAATATCTCTCCGCCGTTATCGAAGGCGTGCTGGTCGTCCTCACCGCCATCGGCATCCTGGCCATCGCCATCCATGACTGGCGCCACCCCGAACCGGTCAACGCCCCTTTCTCCGGCGTGGCGCTCAACGCGCTGGCGGGACTGGTCAATCTCGCCTGGGGTCGCATCCTGCTCGCGGTCGGCCGCAAACAGTCCTCACAGGCCCTTCAGGCCGCGGGCGAGCATGTCGTCTCGGATGTCTGGGCCACGATTGCGCTCGTGATCGGTGTCTCGCTGATCCCAGTGCTTAAATGGGACCGTCTTGATGCCGTTCTGTCCGCGCTGGTGGCACTGAACGTCATGCGCGCGGGCTTCTCCATGATGAAGCACTCCCTGTCCGGCCTGATGGACGAAGCGCCCTTGCCAGAGCAGATGGATGCGGTCAAGGCTGTAATTTCCAGAAGCGCCACGGGTGCACTCGAGGCCCATGACCTGCGCATCCGCAAGGTCGGCGCCCTGTCCTTCGTGGAGTTCCATCTCGTGGTTCCAGGGACGCTCACGGTGCATGATGCCCACGAGATCTGTGACCAGATCGAAGCCGCCATCCGATCGGAACTCGGCCGCGCCTCCATCCACATCCATGTCGAGCCTGAAGACAAGGCCAAACATTCCGGCGCGCTCGTCCTGACCTGAACCACCACGACTGCGGAGAAGCTGCATCAGACTGTGCGGTTTATGACACAGCCATGGACGGATTGCGGTCCCCGTGTCCCATCGGGCAAGAACTCTTGACCCCTTTCCCGCGTTAATGGCACGTGCAGAACATCAGCGCACGGGCTTGAACCGGGCGTCTCTTTCACATCCTGCCCTCCCTCCCGGACGTCCGAATATTGGCTGATAAACTGCCTCCTTCACCCGTCGCCGTCGTCCCGCCCGAGCTTACGTTCCAGGAGGCCCGCTCCTCGCAGCATGCCATGCGCCGCAAAGACCGCATTCTGCATCTGCGACGCTCGGCGAAGGTCACGACGCATCAGTGGCGCCGCACGGCAGTCTACTGGGTGGGTGCGGTTCTGGTCGGCATCGTGGCGGTCCTGTTCGCCCGGCTGGGTAACCTGGCGGCAAGCGTGCGCCATCAGATCGTTGACTGGCACCCCACCGCCATGCTGGTCGTGGCACCCGCAGGACTCGCCCTCATCACCTGGGCCACACGCACCATCGTCAAGGGCGCGCAGGGTTCCGGCATCCCGCAGACGATTGCGACACTACACATCGAGAACGTTGTCGTCGTGGACCGTGTCCTGTCTCTCAAGACCTCCCTCGGCAAGATCCTGCTGACATCCTTCGGACTGATCTGCGGCGCGTCCATCGGTCGTGAAGGTCCCAGCGTTCAGGTCGGCGCGTCCATCATGCACGCCTTTTCCCGCCTGCTCGGACAGTCGAACATCACCGCGCGTCGCAGCATGATCCTGGCCGGTGGAGCGGCCGGTATGGCCGCCGCCTTCAACACGCCGCTCGCAGGAATCATGTTCGCCATTGAGGAGCTCTCCCACTCCTTCGAACAGAAGACCTCGGGGCGCACTCTGACCGTCGTGGTCCTGTCCGGCGTCACCGCCATCGCGCTGATCGGAAATTACACTTATTTCGGCCATGCAGACGTGGACGTGCCGGTCGGCACGGCCTGGATCGCGGTGCTGACCTGCGGCATTCTGGGGGGGCTGGCGGGCGGGTGCTTCTCGGCCATTCTCATCAAGGCATCCCAAGGTATTCCGGGACGAATCGGGCAGTTCGCCGCTATGCGTCCGATCGCCTTCTCGGCAATCTGCGGCTTCGTGCTCGCACTGATTGGACTGGTCTCGAAAGGGGCAACCTACGGTACGGGCTACGATCAGGCGCGCGCCATCTTCGATGGCAGCGAGCACTATCCCGCCTCATTCTTCATCCTCAAATACCTGGCGATGATCGTCTCATACTGCTCGGGAATCCCGGGCGGCATGTTCGCGCCCTCGCTTGCCATCGGGGCGGGGATCGGCGGTTGGGTGGAGCAGTTCCTGCCCCATACCACACCCGGCGCAGTCATACTGCTTGGCACGGTGGCATATTTCTGCGGCATGTCGCAGGCTCCCCTGACCGCGACGATCATCGTCATGGAAATGTGCGACAACCAGCAGGTCACGCTGGCGCTTCTGGCCACGTCCTTCCTCGCCTTCGGCGTCTCGAAGATGATCTGTCCACATTCGCTGTATAGCAGCCTGGCCGACCGCTTCATGGAAGCCAATGACCGTGGCGCTCACCACAGCCACCCACCGCCGGCTGACGGGAAACCGGTGCCCTGATCTCTCAGGGCACCGGTCGCGAACTTACGGTTCGCTCAGCAGGGAATGGATCGCGGCGTCATGCTCAACGGCACATGTCCCCGCCTCAGGCGCCGGGGCCGTTCCCTGCATGACCAGCAGTTCCTGCCGCGCCGCCGCCAGATCGTCCTGAAGCTCCGGCCGCGCCAGCAGTACGTCCACCAGCGTGGACGCATTCAGATATCCCGCCTGGACATCCGATTTCCAGTGTACCCCGCAGACGATCCGGCTTTCCCCGAACACACGCCCGCGCTGGAGAATGGCCGAGGCATGTTCCGGCATCAGACGTGCCAGCAGCAGCGCCATTCCGTACCCCGCCGTCGTATGCCCGGACGGATAGGACGAGTGGAGTCCCAGCCCTTCGGGGGACGTACAGATCGGCAGGTTCGTGCCCACGAAAGGCCGCGTACGGTGCCAGTATTTCTTCACGTCCGAAGTCCGGTGCCCGACGGCATGGCGAATCCGCTCCAGCACGCGGGCCAGATGCGGCGCCTTTGCCAGATCGATCCCGAAACCCGCCGCACAGGAGAAATCCCGGACCAGATGCGCCGGATCCAGATCCGCATCGTTCTGCGCCAGTTTCCAGCGCGGCGTGTCCTTCAGCGCGCGCGTGACATGAAACACCCGGTCGTCATCACTCTGCGCGGCACTTCCTGGCGCGGGCGGCGGAGCCAGAACGAGGCGCTCGTCCGGAGCCGCACTATCCGGCAGGATGCCGCCCTGGGCAACTCCGGACGTATGCGCCGCAGGAGCGCAGGCGGAAAGAACGGTCGCACACAGGAGCAGTGCAGCGGGCAGACGAAAGGCAGGACGCATAAGCCGGAAAATCCAGTCAGGAAAACGGAATGAGGAACCAGTCCGTATCCTTAACGTTCACGGCCGCGGGCGCGAAGGCTTTTACGTGTGAAACTCTTATGAGACTGTCTCGGGACAAACATTCCAAAGCCTCCACAGGATCTTCATGACACCTGCTTCACCCCGCGTTTCCATCCGCTACTGCACGCAGTGCAACTGGCTGCTCCGCTCGGGCTGGATGGCGCAGGAACTGCTCTCCACCTTTGGTCAGGCCCTGGGGGAAGTCGCGCTCATCCCCGATACGGGCGGCCGATTCGAAATCCATGTAAACGAAACGCTGATCTGGGAGCGCAAACGCGACGGCGGCTTTCCTGGTCCGAAAGAACTGAAACAGCGCGTCAGGGACATCATTGCCCCCGAACGCGACCTCGGCCACACGGACCGGCCCTCGGATCCATAGCCGGAACGCTGAAGCACAGTCCGGCCAGGGCATCGTCTCGAAAACCTGCCTGACCCTGCCCGGCCTGGAAACGAACACCCGCGCCACCGAGCATAGCTGTTTCAGGGACAGCAACAATTCACCAGGAAAGCCGCCGCCCCTTTCAGGCTTCAGTCCGCACTGGACAGGTCAATCGCCGCCAGAACACCCTCTTCGGTTCCGAACACCAGAGACCCGCCCTGTGGCGTGAACCCCAGCGACGTCACCTTGCCCCGCTTCGTATCCTGCCCGGAGCACAGCGGCAGGACGCGCTGGTCGCCTCCTCCGATTTCCGCGAGCACGACCGTCCCGTCTTCATAACCCGCCGCGACGATGTCTTCCTTCGGGTTCGGACAGACCGCACTGACGAACAGTCCCGGCAGACGCGCAAGTTCGGCCGGGGCCTTGCCCATCGGTCCACCGCCAAAGAACGGCCACAGGATGATCGCATCCGCCCCGGCCGTCGCCAGCCAGCGGCCATTGCGCGTAAACGCCAGCGATTTCACCTGCTTCGGATAGCCGCTCATGCGCATGTTGTGCCCGTCCGACAGGCGCCAGCCATGCAGGTCGTTTTCCTGCATGGACGTCACCAGCGCCTCACCGCCCGGATGGATGGCGATCGCGATATGGCTGCCCTTCCATTCAAACGGCCGCACGGTATCGACCTTGGCCTGCACGAACCACATCGACGCGCCATTATAATGTGACGCCGCGATCCGCTTGCCCTTCGCATCGAATACGATGCCGGTCACGGTCGAAGGGTGCTCCAGAACCTTGAGCGTCTGATGCCCTTCCGCCATGCGGACCTCGATCCGCTTGCCCGTCGAGAATGCCAGATGGTCCGGCGTGCTCGCCACACAGTCGATCCAGCGCCGACCCTCATGGAGGGTCTCGCTCCGGCCGTCAGCAAAGGTCCGGACAAGCTTTCCGTCCTCACCGCCGGACAGGAACGCATCCGGAGCGCAATCCTGCGCCAGACACAGGCCGCCATCATGCGCCGCGATAACCGTCCAGCTTTCCGGATCACGCAGACGGTCCCGGGGGATCAGCACAAGCTCCCCGTCCGCCGTCAACGCCGCGAAACCGTGCCCGTCGCGCGAAGAGACGACATGGACAACCGGGCTCCCGAACCGGCGCTCTCCGCTCCGGTCCGCCAGAAGATCACCCATCATTCCGCGATGCAGCTTTCAAAGCCGCGGCGAAGCTGCGGACGATTGAGGTTGCGGCCGATGAACACCAGACGGGAGTCCCGGCTCTCACCCTCCCGGAACGGACCGATGAAGTCGCCATCCGCCATCATGTGCACGGCCTGAAACGCAAAGCGGTCCTTCTCGCCCTTGAAATGCAGGATCCCCTTGGCCCGCAGGATGTCCGCACCCTGCTCCTGAAGGATCGCTCCGATCCAGGCCTGAAAACGACGCTGGTCGATCAGTTCCCTGATGCTCAGGGAAATGCTGGTGATGCCTTCCTCATGGGAATGATGCTCGTTCTCCAGAAAATCCGGCATCGTCCTGAGCGCGCGCGTCAGATCGAAGCCGCCACGGTCCAGAATATCCGTCAGCTTCACGCCACCATGCCGCGCCTCATGGATCTGCGCCACCGCATTGATCTTGCGCAGACGGGCCACGATCTCCCTGCGGCGTTCTTCATCCGCAAGATCGACCTTGTTGAGCACGATCACATCCGCGAATGCGATCTGGTTCACGGCCTCGGGGCTTTCGTCCAGCGTTTCCATGACGTTGAACGCATCAACGACTGTCACGACCGCGTCCAGACGCGCTTTCTCGCGCAGGTTCTCATCCACGAAGAACGTCTGCGCGACCGGGGCCGGATCGGCGAGCCCGGTCGTCTCGACGATGATACCGTCAAACCGGTTCCGACGCCGTAGCAGACTGCCCAGAATGCGGATCAGATCTCCGCGCACCGTGCAGCAGATGCAGCCGTTGTTCATTTCGAACACTTCCTCGTCAGCATCCACCACGAGGTCGTTGTCGATCCCGAGTTCGCCGAACTCGTTCACGACGACCGCGTATTTGCGGCCATGCTCCGCCGTGAGGATATGATTGAGAAGCGTCGTCTTGCCGGCGCCGAGAAAGCCCGTGAGGACCGTCACGGGAACGGTTCCGGTCCGTGCCGGGGTCGCAGTGGTGTCAGGGGTGCTGGACATAAGGCCTCCGTAATCCGCCTTACGATATAGGCCGGACCCCGCCTGCTTGAAAGCCGTCCTGTCTCGGGGAGGCCCGATGAGCCAGAGCGAGCCCCAGAAGCAGGAATCCCCAGCCGCTCAATGGCAGGTTCAGGAAATCGGAGGTGGAAGCGATCGGCCATTCCTGGATCAGCACCGCCGCGAAAAGACCGATTGGAACAGCCTGCCCGTTTCGTCCCGGCCAGATCGCCTTGAGCCATGTCGCGATCATCAGCGTAAACAGGATAAGCCCCGGCACGCCGGAATTGACCAGCGCCTGAAGATAATGGCTGTGCGGGTGCTGCACGCACAGTTCGAGCCAGCCTGTTTTCGGAACGGCATCGGACAACCATGAAATCCCGTGGAACGTGGTCGGGTCCGAGCAGTAGTGACGATAGCCGTCATATCCCTGCCCCAGCCACGGATGCTGCTGCGCCATGACGAGCGCATGGGTATAGATCTCTCCATATGGGGACTGCCCGAAATGGGTCAGCTGCTGCCGGGCCAGCGTCACGAGATGAAAGAAACTGCCGGGCGAGAAAATCCGTGCCGCCAGAACGAGCACGGGCAGCGTCGCCGCAGCCGCAAACGCCGCCGGACGCATCGGACGATACAGCAGCGCGCACACTCCGATTCCAAGCAGCGACAGGGCCAGCGGCATCCTCTGTCCCGCCAGCACCATGACTCCAACAGCCAGAACCGTTGCCGCGCACAGACCCAGCGTCCGCATCAGACGGCTTCGTGCTCCTTCAGCCATGGCACATCCGGCCATCAGGAGCGGCAGAACCAGCCGTGACAGCGGCGCCGCGGCGCGGGGATGCTCGTAAGGCCCCGTCAGCGTTCCATCATGAAAACGCGGGATTCCGAACAGATTACGCCCGAACACGGCCTGAACCAGCATCTGCCCGGCGATATAAAGCCCGCAGGCACAGGTCAGCCAGAGCACACGCCTCCGCCAGACTGCGTCCCGCAGCACCCAGCACCCCAATGCCGCCGCGGCCAGCGGAAACCGGATCGCCAGCAGCGACTGGACAAGTGCCCCATGTCCCGGCGAGACCCACAGCGTGCACAGCACCTGCCATCCCCACCAGCAGAACGTGACGACAACCCAGGGTTCGCGGAACCAGTCCCATCCCCCCTGCCGCCGTCCGATCATCGCGGAATGCAGCAGGAGCAGAACGGCCAGAATATCGAGATCGGCCTCTGCTGCCACGCGCACATGCGTCAGGGCCAGAGGCAGGACCACAGCAGCCCAGCGGCCGGTCCGGGTCAGGACAGAAGGAGAGAAACGCATCTGGCGTGGATGGAAGGTTTCCCGCCGCCATGCAACCACTTACAGTCCGAAGCGCTTTTTCGTTACCGTCCATTTCAAGTGGAGACACTCATGGCATCCGACACCATCCGCATCCCCGGCATCGACACGCCCCTCTCCCGCGTCGCCCTTGGCACCTGGGCCATCGGCGGCTGGATGTGGGGCGGCCCCGACGATGACAACGGTGTCCGCACCATTCACGCGGCCCTCGACGAAGGCATCAACCTGATCGACACCGCCCCGGTCTATGGCTTTGGCCATTCCGAAGAAATCGTCGGCCGCGCTCTCGCCGAGAAGCCCAACAAGGCGCATGTCGCGACCAAGCTCGGCCTGCACTGGGTGGGCGAAGACGAAAAGAACATGAAGGTTTTCCGGGATTCCCGTCCGGCCCGCATCCGCAAGGAAGTCGAGGACTCCCTGCGTCGCCTGCGTGTGGAGACGATTGATCTCGAACAGATCCACTGGCCCGACGACAAGACCCCGATCGACGAGAGCGCCCGCGAGCTTCAGAAGCTCCATCAGGAAGGCAAGATCCGTGCCCTCGGCGTGAGCAACTTCTCGCCGGAACAGATGGACATTTTCCGTGAAGTCGCCCCGCTCGCGACCATCCAGCCACCGCTGAACCTTTTTGAACGCACGATCGAAAAGGACATCCTGCCCTATGCCGAAAAGCACAATGCCGTCGTACTGGCCTACGGCGCCCTTTGCCGCGGCCTGCTGACAGGCAAGATGAACCGAGACACGACTTTCCCGAAAGATGACCTGCGCTCGAACGATCCGAAGTTCCAAAAGCCGAATTTCGAGAAATATCTCGCAGCCGTGGACGAGTTCGAAAAGCTTGCTGAAAAACGCGGCAAGTCGGTGATGGCCTTCGCCGTTCGCTGGGTACTCGACCAGGGCCCGGTCATCGCCCTGTGGGGCGCCCGCAAGCCGGGTCAGGTCTCAGGCGTAAAGGACGTCTTCGGCTGGTCCCTGACCGACGAGGAAAATAAAGCCGTGGACGACATTCTGGCCCGGCACGTCCCAAATCCCATCGACCCGACCTTCATGGCGCCCCCAGCACGGGACTGACCTCAAAGCTGCGATGGGCGGCGCGCGAATGCAATCGCCGCCTGCCGCAGCTCTTCCTGCCGGACACGGGCAGCCGCCACATCGAACAGCGCTGCCCGTTCGCGCCCCCGTTCTCCCAACCGGCTTCTAAGCCCCTCGTCGTCCATCAGATGGCTCAGAGCCTGTTCCAGGGCCCCGGCTTCGTCTGGCGCTGCGAGCAAAGTCGCATCTCCCACCAGATCAGGGAGCGCCCCCACAGGTGACGCGACAACTGCAGCGCCACATCCCATGGCCTCCAGCGCCGTCATGCCAAAAGGCTCTTCCCAGCGACTGGGCACCACCACGACAGCCGCCCCGGCCATCGCCTCCAGCACATCATTATGAGGCCGGTATCCCGTCATCATGACCCCCGCGGCGGCAGCCTGAGGCCGCAGCTTTTCCAGAAAAGGCGTTTCCGGTGAATCGGGTCCAAAGCGGTCCGCCCCCATGATGACAGCCCGCCATCCCGGATACCGCGCCCGGATCGTCCCCCAGGCCCGGACAAACGCATCCACCCCCTTGTCGGCCACAACCCGCCCGGCGAACAGCACAACCTTCTGTCGCGGACCTGTCTCCGGCAAGACAGACAAATCAATACAATTGGGCTGCACCTCCGTCCGGATCGGCCCACATCCTTCGCGAAAACACCCGGTCACCCAGTCCGAAACGCCGCAGACCAGAGCATGCCGGGCAAGATCTTCCCTCTGCCGGGCGGAGCGTGCCCCCTGCATGGTGCGGGGATCGTTATGAAGAATCAGTCTGACGGGGCCGAACCGGGCCAGAAAGCGCGCCAGATCGGGGCGATTGTGAACTTCCGTCAAAGCCGGGCGACAGAACCGCATCATCGCCAGACAGCCGAGACGCAGACGCCATCTCCGTGAGAGCGGAAACGGTGGCAGGATCAGGGGCCTGTACTGCCCGCCGGGCAGAGGCGTTCCGATCCGTCCCATCCCCGCCACAATATCCGACAACCGTGCTTGCCGACTGACAAGAAGGGAAATCGCCCCCGCATGCCCCGCCTCATAACGCTCCCGCGGTGGCAGAATGGTCAGGACAGGGTGCTGCATGATGTCCAAATCCTCCCTCAGAAACATTTTGTTTTAGTTTGGACAATTCCTGACTGTCCGATATTTCCAGTTTCTTAACAAAAACCGAGCCATCCTCTTCGAAGACAGAGGAACAGAAATGATCGTGCGTATTTCCCAAAGGCCCAGTCAGAAAGGGGCGCCACATCGCATGGACGCCGCTTTTCCGCAGACTGAGCCCTGGGAAAAGGCACCTGACAGCACCTCACGAGAAAACATCACGGCCCTGTTTCCCATCCATCATCTCGCCGACGCCTCCAGCGAAGGATTGGCCATCCTCTATCAGGACCGGATCATCGAGGCCAACAGGCCCCTCCTCTCCTGTGTCGGAACCGAGCTTCAGAACTTTCCTTCCATTCGCGATATCCTGCCCGGAGCCCTGAAAACCCCTCCGGACAACAGTTACCATCCCGGAATGCTGCGGACGTTGGAAGGACGCAGCTTTCAGGTTGAGTTCCGGCTGACCCCTCTTCGACGTAATGACCTGGACTGTCTGGCTCTGGCCATCACCTTTCCTCCCTGCCTCTCCGCATCCCACAGCCCCTCCCCGGAGAGTGGTACGGGACTGTGCGAGCAGGCGGACTTCGAGAAAGGTGTAAAAGCATTTCTCGGCAATGGAACGACACGACAGCCGGCAGGGATCCTCCTGCACGCCAACATCAATCGTTTCCGCACCATTAACGAGCGTTATGGTCTGCGCATTGCCGACTGGGTTCTCGGCGAAATCGGGCAGCGCCTTCGCGCCTTTCTGACCGAGGAGTGCATCGTCGCACGACCGATCGGCGACGATTTCGGCATTTTCTGCCCGTTTCCTTATGAACACCCCACCCACGCCAACCGCTGGGCCCAGATTGTCCGGGATATTTTCCACACCACCCTCGTGATAGACGGGCACAGAATCCATCTGACGGCCAGTATCGGCTGCTGCCTCATTCCGTTCGATACCTATCGCTTCGAAACAGCCTGCCATTACGCTGAGCTGGCCATGAAAGAAGCCCGTCGTCTTCAGTCTCCGGACTGGATCAACTTCACCCCTATCATGCATGCCGATGTCCATCATCGCTCAGAGCTGGAACATGATCTGCAACAGGCGCTCGAAACAAACCAGTTTTTCCTGGAATTCCAGCCTCTGATCTGCCTCAGGACGAACCGGATCGAATGCGTTGAAGCACTCCTGCGCTGGCAACACCCGACAAGAGGGGTCATTTCTCCCAATGAGTTTATTCCCATAGCCGAAGAGAGCGGTCTCATCGTCCCGATCGGCCGATGGGTCCTGTTCGAAGCCTGCGCCCAGATCAGCAGGCTGCAATCGCATGTCAGGGTCGCCGTCAATATTTCCGCCGTCCAGTTCCTTCAGGACGACATGTACGCTGCCGTTATCCAGACCCTCTTCCAGACAGGACTGGCTGGGGAGCGTCTCGAACTCGAACTGACGGAAAGCATTTTTCTCGACGCCGTCCAGCGCAATCTGGAAACCATGACCAAGATCCGCGCCCTTGGCGTCAAGATCGTCATGGACGATTTCGGTATCGGGTTTTCCAGCCTCAATTACCTGCGCAGATTCCCCTTCGACCGGATCAAGATTGACCGCTCATTCATCCGCGACATGCTGAATGACCCCCAGGCCCAGAGTATCGTCAACGCCATCATGACACTGGGACACGCCATGTCGATGGAAGTCATCGCCGAAGGCGTCGAAACCGCTGCCCAGCTCGACATGCTGAAGCACACCTCCTGCAGCACGGCGCAGGGCTTCCTGATGGGACGACCAGCCCCTCTCACCAATCTGTCAGCCCATCCTGGGCTGACAGACACTTCCGTCATATCAGGTCAGGACAGGACTTCCCTGGCGACTGCCCCTTAACGCAGGGCGGCTTTCCGCTCTCCGGCGAGGCGCTCGCGCCTGAGGACACGACGTGTCTCGCGAAGCAGACGATACTTCTCAACCGCCGACAGCGCCGGCTTGCTCTCCCTTTCAGAAGACGGGGCGCCCTGTGACTCCACAGAAATATGAAACGAAGACCCCTCTGTTTTTCTGTAAGATGCCATCGTCTTTCCATTCAGATATTTGCTACAGATTGTAACCGGAATACTTTTGATCTGTCGAGGGGGCCGGTGTGCCTCCCCTGCCTGCATCAGTGTGAGCATATTGCCCTCCGCACAGACACCTCTTCGTGATTTGTACAGGACAGTCCTGACTTCTGCTCCACAATGTCCGGACAGGACGCCCACTCAGACGTTGACCACTGCGATACGGAAGGTTAACCCCTGAAACCATATAAGCCCCTACGATGGGCACAGACCGCCATCAAGCCGGACGTGAAAAAGCATGCCTACAGCTCTCATTACAGGAATCACCGGCCAGGACGGCGCCTATCTCAGTCAGCTTCTGCTTGGAAAAGGCTACCGCGTCGTCGGCCTTCTGCGCCGTTCCGCTTCCGCAGATGTGATTGGCGAGCGTCTCCGCTGGCTCGGCATTCTTGATGATGTCGAACTGCTCGATGGCAATATGACGGACCTGTCCTCGCTCATTCGCATCGTGGAAACCGTCAAGCCTGACGAAATCTACAATCTTGCCGCCCAGAGCTTTGTCGCCGCATCCTGGCAGCAGCCCCTGCTGACCGGAAACGTCACCGGCATTGGAACAGTCAACATGCTTGAAGCGGCCCGCATCGTCAAAAGCGATGCCCGTTTCTATCAGGCCTCCTCATCCGAAATGTACGGACTGATCCAGGAGCCTGTGCAGAACGAAAAAACGCCGTTCTATCCGCGCTCTCCGTATGCCGCGGCCAAGCTTTACGCGCACTGGATGACCGTAAACTACCGCGAGAGCTTCGGGATGCATGCGTCCTCAGGCATCCTGTTCAACCATGAAAGCCCGCTGCGGGGCATCGAATTCGTAACCCGCAAGGTCACGGACGGCGTCGCCCGCATCAAACTCGGCCTGGCGAAAGAGCTGGCCCTGGGCAATCTGGACGCCACCCGTGACTGGGGACATGCGCGAGACTATGTCCGTGCCATGTATCTGATGCTCCAGCAGTCAGTTCCTGACGACTACGTCATTGCAACTGGCCGCACGACCAGTATCCGCGACCTGTGCCGCATCGCCTTCTCGTCGGTTGGCCTGAATTACGAGGATCACGTTGTCACCAATCCCGCGTTCCTGCGTCCGGCAGAAGTCGAAGTCCTTCTGGGTGACGCCAGCAAGGCGAAAAAAGCCCTTGGGTGGGAGCCGGAAACCACGCTCGAAGGGATGATTACCGAGATGGTGGAAGCGGACCTCGTCCGGCATCGCAAACGTCACAGCCTCTGAACGGCTGGTCGTATGCGCCTGCTCATAACGGGGTCGGGGGGGTTTGTCGGGCGACACCTGCAACATCAGGCGCAAAAACGCTTCCCAGACAGCGAGATTTTACCTTCCATCCCGGATATTCGGGATACGCAGACGGTTGAGAAGGCCATCGCGTCCGCAAAGCCGGACCACTGCGTCCATCTCGCCGCGGTATCGACCATTGGCGCGGCCCGAAAGTCTCCCGATCACGCCTGGGAAGTCAATCTGCATGGCACCCTCAATGTCGCACGCGCCATGTTGCGCCATGTTCCAAACAGCGCCTTCCTCTTCGCTTCCACGGCAGAATCCTATGGAACCACGTTCCAGCGCTGGACGGCGCTGAGCGAGGATGCCCCCCTCGCCCCGGGCAATACCTATGCGGCGACCAAGGCTGCTGCCGACCTGGCCCTGGGCGCAATGGCCAGAGAGGGCCTGCGGGTCATCCGGATGCGTCCGTTCAACCATACCGGCCCCGGCCAGTCTCCCGATTTCGTGGTTCCCGCCTTTGCGTCCCAGATCGCGCGCATCGCGAAAGGGCTACAGAAGCCGGAAATCAGCGTCGGCAATCTGGACGCCCGGCGCGATTTTCTCGATGTCCGCGATGTGTGCGACGCCTATCTTGATGTCCTCATGGCGAATAAGTCTCTGGCGCCAGGCACGATCTTCAATGTGTGCTCTGGTGAGACGCGTTCCATTCGCTCCATTCTGGACGATCTTCTGACCATCAGCGGCGTCAACGCCGAAATCGTCACGGACCCTGACAGGTTACGCCCCTCGGATATCCCCGTTGCCCGAGGCGATGCGACACTCATAACCTCAAGGCTGGGATGGAGACGACAGATCGCATGGGAAGACACCCTGCGTGATGTCTATGAAGACTGCATGCGAAAGACAACGGCCTGAGTCTCACCTGACGGCTCCGTCAGGAATCAGAACCCCTCCCCTGATGCAATCAGTTCTGCTGGCGATACAGGCGAGGGTTTCGCGGACATTACTTTCCCCATTGATGCGGCATCAGCGACGACCAATCAGAAGGGAAAGGGCCCGCTGATCCGTATTGATTTTCTCCTTTGCAGGCACAAACACCTTATCCGCCCGAATGGTCGTCCTGCTGTTTGCCGGAAGATCGATCACCGTCTTCTCTCCAGGCTGAAAGCCAATGTGTCGTACACTATGGCCCGTAGCGACCGACACTCCGGGCGAAGAAACAGCATAGGGCCGGCCAATTTCGAGCCGGGCTGGCATAACACCCGTCTCGACCACGATCTGCTGCCCCATCCAGTTCACCTCAGCGGCACTGGGCCAGTAGTCTCCTGAAATGTGAAAGAGCGGTAGCGTCTCGCGCGGTGGAACCCGCACGATGATCGTGTCTCCATCCCGTTCAGCCGGCCAGTGTGTTTCAAGGATCGCCTGCCTCAATACGCCCTTCGTCCCGGGCCCGATGACAATGGCCGCCGCGTGATGATCGAGACAGTAAAAACCCAGTTGCTCATCAAAATGCGGCAGTATGGCGTTATTCAGAAAGGCTGAAAGAACAGCATCATTATGCTCGCTGGTCGGAGTATAGCCAAGATATCCACCCGTCTGCCGGAAGGCGTAGCCGGACTGAAGCTGCCACCACATGGCATGACCCAGATAACCGAACGGCAGGACAACCAGGACAGGATCGCTCCCGAAATGACGCTTTATACTGGCCTCGGTGAAAAACGGACTGGACGTTGTCGCTTCCCACCCCTGCGCCGCCGGAGCGGGAAACAGGAACAGAAGCCCACACAGAACAATGCCATAGCGGCCCACTGTCGGACGTTGCGCGAGAAACACCGCACACAGGACAGCCAGAGCCAGGCTGGTAAACATCGCAAATCTGACTGGAAGAACCGAACTCACAATCGGCAGACGATCCACGAGGTGCCATGGCAGAGGAACATGGGCGACGTTCTTCCCGGCGTGGAGAACACCGCCCAGCGAGAAAAGAGCGGAAATCCAGAACACCAGCACACACCGCTTCACCAGAAGCGAACTCCGCAAGGCGATGGTTGAAAAACAGACGGTCAGAAGAAAAAACGGCAACCCGATATAAGCATCCTGCTCACTGATATTTCCCGTGAACTGATCGGATATCGAACTGAACAGCGCCCCACCGGGCAGCGTCACCGGCGTGGGAACCAGAAAATTGAGAATGTCGGCAGAATAGAAATCCGCATCATTCAACTGACCCGGCACGACCTTCATGCCCTTGACCAGATAGAATAAAAACGGCGATGCAAGAATAATCGTTACGATTCCGGCCAGAACGACATCACGTGCCAGCAGAAAATAAGCGTGTCGTACCTTGCCCGGCGCAGTCACCACAAACACGCACCAGGTCACAACCCCCATCACGGCAGAAGTAAACAGGACCTCCGTGGAGATGCCGAGCTGGAGCAAGGCCGTAATCGACAGCACCGCAATAAAGCGGGTCCTTGTGATCGTCTGGTCGAAATACGCCTTGCACAAAAGCAGGCAGACCGGCACCAGAGCGACGCTCGTCAGATTGAGATGACCAAGCGACTGCCCCACCTCATACGGCGAGAACCCGAAAACCAGCCCCCCCAGAAACGCCGCCCCCCAGCGCCCGGTCACGGACTGAAGCAACACGAAAGCCGCGAAAGCCGCACAGGCGGGGGCCAGCACAATCACAAGATTGGTTGTCAGAACCGGGCCACCCAGCCAGGTCAGAGGCGCAAGGAGAAGCCCGAACGTCGGCAGCGCGGTTGCCCAGGTCAGGTTATAGCCCAGACCATTCCACGCCAGATCCGTCACAAACGGATTGATGCCATGCCCGATGGCCCAGGGCCACCAGTAAAGCATCCAGGCAAAGGCCTCCACATCGGCCCCCACACCAATCAGGTGGTGACGCAGGGAAAACCCTTTGACGAGCAGCAAGGCAGAGAGTGCGAAATAGAGCACGAACGCACTGGTTCGTATCTTTGTGGCGGCTTTCACAAGGCAGCGATCATCGGCAAACATCCGTTTCTTTTTCTAAGCGTCTTAAGGGATGGTTAAATAAAAAACGAGCCTGCTTCGAGGGCGATCACACTCCCGAAGGACAAAACGCGGGACCTTACGGGACCATGGTTACGGGACCACGAAAAATCAGCCTCCGTCCC
>NZ_WIPH01000069.1 GCF_009547075.1 Gluconobacter aidae | reverse complement strand
CCCGACCGGTACTGCCAACGCCTACATCGTGAACCGCAGGGTTGCATGGTCCGGGGCGAGAGCTGGACAGCGTTACGCTCTATTCGATGCTGCGGTCGTGGTCTCAGCCACAGAACAGCCAGACGCCGAAACCCTAGACGACCTCCCTCCCCTTGAATCCATCCCGGCCATGTTCAAAGGCGAACGCCAGTTACCGACCGGCCCCGGTATGCCGCCCCCTTCCCAACCATCTCTTGATGGTCTGGAACCCGACTTGCCCGCCACCAGCCGCGACGATCCAGCACAGTGAGCGCGCACACCCCTGCACACCTATCGCCTGCACAGGCTGCACAGGTAGCTGACGTCTCCCGCTGGACGATCATGCGGGCTATAAAATCATCAGATTTGCAGGCTTTTCGGGACAACAAGAACCAGTGGCGGATCAAAGCTGACGATCTGAACGCATGGCTCGCTGCACACCCTGCACAGTGTGCGCACACTGTGCAGGAAGAAAGCGATGCACACCCCATGCACACCCCTGCACACCCGGCTCCGATCGCCGAAGAGACGCTCGAACTGGTGCGCGTGAAGGCTGAACTCGAAGCCGAAAGGACGCTCCGGGCGACCATCGAGGCTGACCGCGATCACTGGCGCGAATTAGCTCAGAAGCTGGCCGAACCACGACCACGCAAATGGTGGTTCTGGCAGAAATAGCTATTTCAGAATGGGATCACTTCACTCATTCATCTTACCAAGAGAATGAATTTTTCTGCACTCAGCAGAAACATGCATTATACTACTCTGGCGTGTTCCGAAACAACGCCGGTTTAACGCCCTGAAAACGGAAGCATGACGTTGTGAAGCTTGCAGTTTGCCGACTGCATTCAAATCGTAGGAGGCGCTGAAAGGTTAAACCGTGGAGCAAAACACCTTCCGCAAATGGACGTTTATCGTCCAGACAGCTTGTAGGCTTCTTATGGTGGTTTTCAGCATCGAAAACCATATCTGATAGCTTGTAGCTAGCATAGCGGCGGCTTCTTCAGGGGAAGTCGCCGTTTTGTTTTCTACGGGGCGGTTGCCGCCACCCCGTAGAGAAAGCAATGCGGTTAAAGCGATGGACGCTAAAAACCTTCCGTTAGAAAGAAGATATGTGAGACCACGAAAATTGTCATTCACTACGTGAAAAAACACAAATTTTATTCAAAGAATGATACGTCTCGTCTTTAGAGACGTATCATTCTTTGCCTATTAAGTCAACGCTATTTTCTTGACCAAAAATGGCAGATTTCCTTATATTTCCTTACACAAAAAAGGACAAAATTATGATATTTTGTCCTAGTTAATGACGAAGAGGACAAAATGGAAAAAAAAGATTCTATATTTATAGAAAAGCTAAAAAAAGAACTAAAGGAAACAGATGACAAAATAAATAAGCTTTCTTCAGAAAGAAAATTTCTTAACGACCTAATAGAAAGAGAGCTTTCTTCTACAAAGAATGAAAGCAAATACATAAGAAAAAATTCAAAAGTTAAAATTACAATTCAATCAAAGATTGTTAAAACCCTTTCAGAAGAAAGGTATGAGAAAAAAGTTAACTCACTATACGAAGAATGCTCAAAAAATTCAAATATAAGTAAATCTTCTTTTAGAAATTATATTTCTGATCTTGAGAAAAGAGATATAATAATAAGAGGTAGCAAAAGCGGGTACTGGAAGATAAACCCTACAAACCAACACGATCCTTATGATGACTATTAAAACTATCCAATAGTATGAATCTAAGAGATTTTAGCGGCTAAAATCTCCACCTACCTGTAGTATCAAAAGCTAAACTATAATCTATTCCCTTCAACGACCGGAGCAGCATGATGAGCGAAGTACTCTCCCCTATCGTCTCCGAGTTCGAGACGGTCGAACAGGAAGCAGCCTACACCGCATGGCTTCAAACTAAGGTTGCCGCCAGTCTGGCCGATGGAAGGCCGACCATCCCCCATGATGAGGTTATGGGTGAGATGGAAGCGATCATCACAGCCGCAGAACAGCGTCGCCAATCAGCCTGATGTTCCCCGTTGTTTGGCGTGATACCGCCCGCGCCGATCTGCGTCAGATCATCACAGATATAGCCACCGAAAACCCCGGCGCCGCCCGCCGCCTGAAAATCCGTCTGGAAACGGTCGTTCTGCCCCTGTCAGAGCATCCCTATCTCTACCGAACCAGCGACCGGATTCCCGGCCTGCGTGAGATCGTGGCCCACCCGAATTACATTGTCCTGTACCGCGTGACATCAAACAGCATCGAGATCGTCAACGTGGTTCACGCCCGCCGCCAATTTCCTCTCTAAGCTTACCCGGACGCCTTCGGCGGCCTACGGCGCTCCCGCGCTGCGCTCACTCCGGGTCTGTTCTGCTTTGTGCCGAGCTTGTCTGCTTGCTTATGAAACAGGAAGATTTAGCGGCTAAACGCCTACATCCCGAGAGAATGGCTGTCGTCCCAATCGTCCTCGATTTCGTCAGGCTCTGACGGCACCGGATTTTCCGGGTGCTTCCACCTCTCGTTCTCCTCGATTTCAGTGCGGGAGGCGTTGAGCATCGCCAATGCTCCCACTAGACGCGGCGGTGTCACCTTCGGAGCCGCCGCTATCGCAGCATCAGCCAATTGCTTTCGTCGCTCGATTTCGATTTTCAGGCCCACCATGAGGGTCTGGATCGGCAACAGCACCCTCACCACGTCCCCGAGGAAGCTCTTAATTCGATCCCAGACATAGGTCCGCCGATGCTGCGGAACCCTCTCGTTCAAGCGGACTCTCGGGAGCCCCTTCGCATCTTCCGCAACCTGCTCAATCGTCCCGTTGAGAAATCCGTCTATCCCCACATGTAAGGCCATCCTGTGGGCCTTATTGCGGGCCTTAATTTCTGCTGCATCCTTGTGAGCTTTCACCGCCTTTGCATGTTCGGCTGATACGGCTGCCTCTCTAGCCACAAGAGCGGCTTCTCGCGCTTCCATCTCCCTGACCAGGTCTGCTTTTGCGGATTCCAGTTTTCCCCGCTCCTGGGCAACCTTGTATTCTTCCGGCTCCAGCCGATCCGGGTCGCGGCCCACTTTCGCCTTGCCCCGCTCGACCCATTCCAGCCCCATCCTGTCGCGAAGATGCTCGGTCCATAAGTCCTGAAGCGCCCGCCCCTGAAAAACGGGGCTGTCACATCGCTCCATGACGGGCTTACCGGTCGTGTCGAAGACCAGCTCAAAAAGACCGGATTCCGGTCTTTTCTCTTTTTTCTGCCGCTCTCCGAACCGTTCTAGGGCCAGTTCCTTGCCGAATTTGGACAGGCTGATCCAGTCCTCAACCAGCTTCCCGCGCCGGGTCTTTTTCTCGTATTTTGGTGCAAAGAAGACATCGACCCCATGCCGTCCGGCTTCATCCCGGTCCAGTCGCGCCCGGAAAACAGCCCGCCCCCCATGCGTTGCGTTGATGAAGGCCACAGCCTCATCCAGCATCTGTTGTTCGTTCTCAGGGGTGATGGGCAGGTCCGTGGGGAACTGTAAGAAGCCGTGCCGGGCCAGAGCGCGTCCACCCTTGTTGCGCTTCGTCCCTTCAACATGAGCGGCATAGCTCTGTTCGAGATCCAGTCCCTCGCCATACGGACTGTAAACCAGCGGCGGAACATCCCGGATGGCCCGTTTGCTGCCAGCGTAATCGAGGCGCTTTTCGTGTCGCCCCATCGCCGCCAGACCAGACGCATCGAGCGATTTCATCCGAACAGACCCAGACTTGCCCTTCATATTTTTTCACCACAACTCGTACTAACTTGATACAAGTTGGTATCCTTTTTATAAAAAGGATACCCGCTATCCGTTTTTGGGACCCTACCCAAAAACAGCGGACAAGGGGAGACCCCTCTGAACCCCCTTCGAGGACTGACGATGAAGGATGGAGAAGTTGCCCGGCTGCTGTCCCTTATCCTGCGACACGAACCGGAACGGATCGGCCTGACGCTGGACGGACAGGGCTGGGCGAACGTGCCCGACCTGATCCGGCTGGCGAAGCGGGCAGGAAAGCCGTTTGACCTCGCCACCCTGCAACGGGTGGTCGAGACGAACGACAAGCGGCGCTTCACCCTCTCCCCGGACGGTCAGCGCATCCGGGCCGCGCAGGGTCATTCCCTCCCGATTGATCTCGACCTACCCGCCGTCCAGCCGCCCGATCGGCTCTGGCACGGCACCGCCCGCGACAATCTGCCCTCGATCTTTCGGGAGGGTCTGAAACCGGGCCGCCGCCAGATGGTCCATCTTTCCGCCGACCGGGAGACGGCGCAGCGTGTCGGGGAGCGGCACGGAAAGGCCGTTATTTTGGCCGTAGAGGCCGGTCTGATGTTTCGGAATAAGATTCCATTCTATCAGGCCGACAACGGCGTGTGGCTCGTTCCTAGCGTCTCTCCGGCCTATCTGGCGTTCTGACGGGAAACATGGACTGTCCCCACACACTCCTTCCCCTTGAGCAAATCCCATCTAGCTCGGTTCTGCTGACCTTGCAGCACCAGAGCGAGCGCAGCGCGGGAGCGCCGTAGGCCGCCGAAGGCGTCTGGTGTGGATAACTCCCCGTTAAAAAGGTCTCTGATCCGCCCCCGAGGGTCCACAGGACCCGAGGCCCGCTACCGCTCACGAGGGCGTTCGCGGGCCTCGTCCCGTGGGCTTCGTGGACGGCCCTTAAGATCATAGAAAGAGAAACGAAAAAAGTTGTTGTTTATCAGCATGTTATAAAGGGGGGGTGCCTCACCAGCTATGAGGCACCCCTGCCTCATAGCTGGTGAGGCAGGTTTGAGTGAAATCTGCTCATTAAATGGCAATATTTATTTTATTTTTGGAAAAATTTAGCTAATGAATTTGAGTGAAATCTGCTCATAGCGTGAGCAGATATATTTTCTTTCGGGTGTTTTTTCTCTCACCTATGAGGCACCCCTGCCTCATAGGCGCGAAGGCATAGGGTGATGTGGTGAAGACTCGAGAATTAGGAGTGACAACAGCTCCATCCGGCTCATGGGTGCAGGTCGAACGAGCAGCATTAGAACGCTGGTCACGGTTAGGAATGGAAAACCCTCGCGCTGCATCTGTGATGATGACGCTGGTGCATCACATGGGGCGCAATAATGCTGTGGTCGTATCGCAAAAAACGCTTGCTGAACTATGCGCGTGCTCCCGAGCAACGCTTCAACGGGCACTCGATACCCTTCGGTCCGGAAACTGGATTGATGTCCGCCAGATCGG
>NZ_WIPH01000068.1 GCF_009547075.1 Gluconobacter aidae | reverse complement strand
CCCTCCACGTCGATCAGAGCGTGTGAGCACAGGCTCGCGCCGCTCGGGCAACGGCTTGCGCTCCCGGCTGAGGCTGAACCAGTGTTTCATCGACGTGTCCTTGATTTGTAGCCTGCGAACGAGGGCATTGAGCGGCGGTTCTGAATGATCCCATCGAGGGCGTATCGCAGTGCGTCGATCCAGTGGTTCCAGGCGTCCACTATGACCGGCAGCACTTCCTCGGTCTTGGGATCGACCTTGAAGGCGTACTTGCGAAACTCTTCTGCAATGCGAGGGCAGCGCCGATGAACGACGATGCGCTTGAACGCCTTCAGCCGATCGATGCCGTCTTCTACGCTCCCCGGCCACTTCTTGGCGGGCGTCATGTTGTAGCGATACCGGGTCGCCATAAAGCTGATGTTCTGAGGTGAGGCGCAGTCGGCCTTGATGGGCCAGCGTCGCGTTCCGGGGATCTCATCGAGCACGGCCGGCAGTTCATCCAAATGGATGCCGGTTCCACCCGCCTCGTAATCGACGTACAGCACGTCATCGACGATGAAGCAGCGGACGATTGCCGTTGGGTCCTGTGAAAACCCCCAGTCCAGCCCGTAGAAGAACCGCGCATCCTCAGGGGTCTCGAAATCATCGACCGTGACCCGCTTACGAAAGATCACCGCATCCGAGATGGTGATGTAATCACCCTCCCAGACATGATCGTATTCGTCAGGCCGTGCCCTCTGGTCCTCCATGCGCTCGGTTGGCAGTGTGCCGTCATCGAACCATGGATTATCGGACCAGTTCGCCCGTACCGCTGTGAGATCAGCACGGTCAGAACCTTCGCCTCGAAAGAACTCATCAATCGGATCGTCTGAAGACGCGGGGTTCCATGACGCCCATATTTCCGATCCCGGCTTACGCAGCGTTGGCCGGAGCATCCGCCACGAGTAGGAACTAATCGACTGTGCTTCCTCGATCCACGCACGGTCGAAGCCCTCGAGGGACTTGATGCTGTCAGCCGTGTGGTTCTGAAGACCCTGAAACACACTCAGACCATCGCCCGGCGTCTTTATGACCTGGTCCTGCACGTCGAAATGTTTGTGCAGGTTGAACTGATTGATCTTGTCCACGATCAACTGTTTGGATGATCGCGCAATCGACTTCTGGATTTCACGGATGCACACCGTTCGATGCCCGGGAATGGCCAGGTGCTCTTCGACGGTCAGGCCGCCAAAGAAGTGCGACTTGCCGGATCCGCGACCACCATACGCGCCCTTATATCGGTTCGGCTTCAGTAGGGGCAGAAAGACGCGCGCTGTGGGGATCTCCAGCGCCTTCGTCATGCTCAATCCTTCTTGGGTACGTCCACAACCACGCGCCTGATTTCCGTGAACTCCAATGGGCCGCCGTCAGCACCGGTGTGTTCTTGCGTGATCTTGTCGCCATAGACCTTGGGGGCCCGCTTACTCATCACCCACTTGAGCGCATCAATTTTGACGCGGGCAGCGGCAGCCGTCACAGGATCTGCCGATCGTGCCTCGCTCAGGATTTCTGCCTCATAAGCATCGGCAGCGACCTCGCGCGCGCGGGCGTATTGTGTGCTGCGTTCGGCATCGGCCCTGATGTATCGCCGGATCGTCGTCCAGTCCGGCATGTGAGCCATGGCGGAGATATCGCGGATCGTATGGCCCTGCTCGATCAGGTCCAGGACATCATCCCAGATTTCGGGAGTGATGGGAGTAGGCGGCGCTCTTTTGGGACGAGCCGAAATAACTTCCGCCTTCTTTTTCGCCATGACTACCTCACCAGATACTCGGCCACGCCAGCCTCGACGCGCCTCGCATCCATTTCGCGTTCAACCGCGCGTCGCATGCGGCAAAGAAGGGCAGGGGACAGAGAACCAGCCTTCGTCAGCTTGCAGGCATTGTGGAACACGAAGGGCTCGCACCGGATCAGAGCGCCATCGACCAGGCCGAGATGCAGGGTGTCAGGAAACTCGATCAGGATATCTGCGCGATGCCTGACGGTCCGTGTCGGGAGAACGGGACACAGTGCCGCGTTGCCTGATTGTATTTCCGCAATCACATGAAGCGACCCGCGCCATTTCACCACATCACCGACTGTGATTGTGGTTGCGGCCATCGCTGATTGTCCGGAATAAAATTGGCGCTATGGGCGCAATTATTCAGTGTTGTCCAACCGTATCAGTAGGCGCTGGCAGGTACAAGGTTTTTTTGCAGAGCGTTTCGCTCAATCGCCTGCCTGATCTCGCGTCGAGTATCGGCATAGGCCGCAGGAAGTTGGGCGACGATTAATGCGCATTGCGCTGAAACCTTCCCGCGTTGAAGAGCCTTCCCAAGAGCTGGGTAAAGTGCCGCCCCCATCGCTGAAAAAGACAGTTCCCGAGCCAGCATCATCTCCAGTCTTACATGAGCGCAGAGACCTAGCCGATCGCGGATCATGCCGATGCGTTCGGCCGCGTTCCCGCGGGAAATGGCGAACGTATGGACGTCCCCCTTCACATAGTCCGAAGGCAGCACATCTACCAGGATGTCCAGATATCCGTGGTTTGCGAACACATAGTCGCAGATCCACCAACGGGCCGCGTTGACTGCGTCTCCGTCGATATCTCCAGCCATATGGAGAGCGTTGACTGTGTTGAGCTTGATGCGCTTGCCACCGACTGTTTCAAAATCAGGTTTCGCCATCCGCTCCGGCGTAGGCGAATTATCCTCCGCTCTTGCGGGGATGAATGCCGTTTTTCGGACCGTCTTCGGCGTCGAAAACTGGCGGATCGTGTCGCCGAGTCCGGCGCGGGATTTAGCGGGTCGGGGCATAGCGGGATGTTAGTACAGGGGAGGGTGGCTGTACAAGGGGATTGAAAGCGCTAGCCATGTCTGAAATACCGACGCTCACATTTCAAACGCTCTTGTTACATAAATCATCTTGTCGCTGCACCTCACAAGGTGCATGATGTTGATATCGGGAGCACCATTGGACGGGGCTTTCGCATGAGGATTCCTAAGAGAATCGAGGCTGTTTTCTATCAGCAGGATTCGGGTAGGGAGCCTGTTCGTGATTTTCTTCTCGGCATTTCGCCGAAAGAGGATCGGATAAAGATCAACGCGGACATCCGTACTGTTGAGTATGGGTGGCCTATTGGGATGCCGACTTGCCGTCCATTGGCAGATGGCATTTGTGAGGTGCGAACCAACTTGACCAACCGCATCGCGCGGGTGCTGTTTTACATCGATAGAAGATCAAAAATGGTCCTTCTCTCGGGTTTCATCAAGAAAACAGAATCCACGCCTGCTGATGAGTTAAAAACCGCCCTTAGACGAAAGAAAGCGCACGAAGCTGCGCTTGGAGATAAATAGCCATGAACACGGAACGAGAAGTTGCCACCGTCCAGAACGAAAGCACCTTTGAGGACTTCCTTGTCGAAGACGGTGCACTGGATGAAGTGGACGCGATTGCTCTGAAGCGAGTTATCGTTTGGAAGCTTGAAGATAAGATGAAATCTGAAGGTATTTCGAAGAAAAGAATGGCCGAGGTGATGTCAACCAGTCGGCCACAGATAGACCGGCTTTTAGACCCTGAAAATATACGAGTTCAGCTTGATACAGTCATGCGCGCATCGAGGGCCTTAGGCTTAAAAATGAGCGTAAAATTTGAAGATGCCGATACGTCATCCTTGATGCCTGCTGAAGTCGATTAATTGAGTTCAGCATTGCGCTTGGGCGGATTGCACTGCAACCGCCGCACTCCCGCCCAAGGATTGAGCCTGAGGCACTTCCCTCAAGCTCCTTCCGGATCAGGCTCGGATATAGTACCGCGCCCCAGTGTCCGACCAAAAGGGTGGGGGAAATGAGGCGTGAGAAAGCATGGAACTTATTTAGACATAAACTGCATCATTACGCGCGTACGCAAGTCGTAGTCGATACTTCTTTCCATTGAACACGCCATTATCAGAGCGACGGCCCATCCTATAAATGTCCAGCCAAATAATATATTTACCAGAACGACAGCGGCCATTTTATTAACGCCACGATTTATGGCGATAATTGTTGGAAGCAAATACATTAAAAGAGAAACAACAACTATTGATACAGCTATCACAAAATACATAGAATTTTTTTGATTATTATTGGAATGATCTGGCAAAGATATGGGATTAATTGTCTCCTTTGATGGTGCCTGGTCTGTGTTAATTGGGAGGGGGATTTTAGGGGCTTGGGAGGCGGCGATGTCCTTACTTATTGCAGGTCGCACCGGCTCTTCGCCCGTCGCGTTCTGAGGCGTCTGGTTCAACAGCACAGTAGCATCATCGTCCGACAAAAAGCCATCGGCAGACGGACGTTTCGCCACGCGCTGCCATGTCTCGATTGCGGCGCGAGTGCTTTCCCCATAGACCCCATCGGCAATGCTTCCCGCGGGCAAATACCCAAGGTCAATCAGTTTTTGTTGAAGAATGCGATGCGTTAGGATTGGGCGAACTGCTTCCTCAGATGCATCCCCGGTCAATCGACCGCGATACTTTTCCGTCAAAACATTCATGTTGCGAATATAGCATGCCGAGTCTGCGACAGGCGCGACTTCTGGAGAAGACGGATCCGGAGGTGCGATACATTCCTTTAGAATTTCATCGTCGGCAATTGCCTCTTTTTTCAGAGACTTCCATCCGTCTTTCCCGACTATTTGACGAAGCGCGTAATATGCTTGATCAAACTCGAGTTCTGCCTTGGCTGCGTCGGAGTTCTGGCACAGCATAACTGCAATGCTGTCTGCAGGATTGGCCCGTGAACAATCGAAATCCGGACTGTATGACTGCGCTGCAGCTCCACCTACCGTCCAGGCAACCATCCCAGCGCACAAGAATAATTCACGGAACATCTACCCCTCCATTCACACTCCGTAACATGCCGGAGTTTGTGGCGGAGGGGAATGGTTAGATTTCGCTTGTACTGACGCACGGAACAAAACTAGAATCGGAGACGGAGAAACTTCAATGTCTTATGAATCAATCGTCCTGATCGGCTCAGGAATGCTTTTGTTCAATCTCTGGATTGCTACGTTTATTGCTTGGTCTTTGCACCGAATATCCCGTGATCTACTAGAGAAAATAGCTGTTATGGATAAACTCTTTGCCGACACCAAGGCGGCACCCTCAGCGTAAAGCTGAAGCGTTCTGAGGCCGGGAGGGCAATCGAAATCGATTTCAAGGGGCGCTTGGTCCTTCACCCGTCCTGTTCCGGGATATGCCAAATCTGTACCTTCCGGATTTCGCAGAGCGACGCTGTGTATCACAAAACCTTGTTGAGATGGGTTTCGAATATCTATTGCGAAGCTTACTGCATAACTATTCTTGTGATGAGGAGTGGTCCAT
>NZ_WIPH01000067.1 GCF_009547075.1 Gluconobacter aidae | reverse complement strand
ACTGGCGAAGTCCTTACGCCATTACGCGGAGACTGACTATATGGCTTTGATCAATATCAGCCACAAAATGTCTTATTTTCTGAGACCGAACAAATTCCGCACAATGGCGAACAGACGGGCGATGGTGAAACGGCCGGCCGGTCCGAAGACCAGACCAGTCAGCGCCGCCATGGCCAGAGACTGCTTGAACTCGATGAACTTGCGGTCACGGCGGATACGGGCCTCGATCTCCACCGGATCCGGGATGGAGCGGGCGGCCAGAAGTCCGAAGATCACGACGAACAGAAGATCCACGCCGATCACGCAGAGCGCGGACTTCACATAACTCAGCCCTGCGACATCAATGAAGAATGCCCACAGGAACCCGTGAAATGATATCGCTGTAAAGAACAGAAAGACTGCCGCAACGATGCCATAGGCCACTCTGCGGCCGATTCGCATTGCAGAGCGGGAAAGGATCTGCCCCTGGGCTGAAAGGACATCCTGTCCGAGTTCGATGGGCTTCATGGAAAGTTGCTTGCCTCTTCTTCAGGACGGGACCGGACGAGATGCCGTCCGTCCCCCGCCTGGAAAGACCCGGGCTGTTACTTGGAGAAACGGCCGGCGAAGAAACCGACCACGGCCGAAATCAGAACGGCTGCAATCGGACGCGCCCGCACACGCGTCGAAACATTTTCAATTTCATGATCCGTGATTTTGCGGGCATTTGCAACGGCATGGTCCGTGCGAGAGGCCGCATCGAGCAGAGCAGGGTTGATGCGGGTGTCCAGCAGTTCCTGAAGCTGGTTCCGCAGACTGTCGATCTGAGCCTGTGTGGTCTCGGTTGCCACTTCAATGTTATCCTTGACGCTTTTACGGCTCATGTTCAAACCCCTTCTTGAATATCCGGTCAGATCTGCTCTGGCCTGATTTTGTTTCGCCTATAACGATCCATTCTCCCAGAGGTTGCATGTCTGGCCTGTCCGGCGTTTCCCGCATGGCTCCCACGCAGAGGAGCACCCGCACCTCCCGCCCGAAGCCCGTGCTGGAGGTGGCTGGTCTGCGTGCGGCCATCGATGCGCCTCCCGTCGATCTGTCGCTTCCACCCGGCGCGACCCTGACCCTGTTCGGAAACCAGTCCGCGGCCCTGTCGCGCCTGCTGGACGTTCTGGCCGGATTCCTGCCCTCTCTGGGCGGTACCATCACGGTCAGCGGCAAGAATGTGACGTCCCGGCCGCCCGCGGAGCGCCGGGTGCGCATCGTCAGCCCGCGAGACCCACTTTTCCCGCATCTGGATCTTCGGGACAACATCGCCTTCAGTCTGCGCGCAAGCCGGCAAGGCAGAACCGAAGCCCGTGCGGCGGCCGGACAGGTGATCTCCCTTCTAGGACTGGACGGCAGCGCGGCCCTGCGCCCCGCGGATTTGAGCCCGGAACAGTCCCTGCGTGTCAGGCTGGCCCGCGCCCTTGTCACGTCTCCCGACGTGCTGCTGCTGGATGATCCGCTTCATACACTCGATCCCCATGCTGCACGCCGCATCCCGATCCTGCTGGGCACCCTCTCCCGCGCCCTGAATCTGAGCGTGATCCAGAGCGTCTCGCGCCGCGAGGATGCCCTGCGTTCGGGTGGCGAGATCGCCGTCTTTCATGACAACCAGCTCCTGCAATGTGCGGACGCCGCCCGTCTTTATGACCGTCCGGACTGCGTTGAGGTCGCCACCCTCTTTGGCGAGACCAACACCCTGCCGGGTCAGGTTCTGGATATTGGCGACGACGTGGCCCGCGTTCATCTGGCCTGTGGCGGCATCGTGGACGCGATGGCCGCCGAAAATCTGGCTGAAGGACAGGAATGTCTTGTCTGTGTCCGCCCCGACCGGATTTCACCCTTTTTCGGAGCCCAGGGCCTAGGCATGGACGAAGAGGGGGAGACGCCCGTCTGCGGTGTTTTGACGGATAGCACCCATCTCGGAGATCATATCCGCATGCGGGTCCGCTGCGCCGAAGGAACAGAGATCGAACTGCGCCGCCCACCGCTTCAGGCCCAGAAGATCCCTGCACCGGGAACCGCTGTCCAGCTTGCCTGGCCCGCCGCCCATGCGACAGCCTTTCCGCCTGGCGCCGGGATGTATTAAAGTGCGCCCGTCCTGTCCGGACGCCCGTAAACCGTTCCCTTTCCAGTAAACCCAGTCTTCCAAGGATCTTTCCGTTCTGACCCGGTCCGCCTTCCCCTTGCGACATGTCTTCCGGACATCCGGTCGGGTCCCCCGCAGGAGTGGCCCCCGCCAGTTGTGTCTCTGCGCCCTGCTGCTTCTGTCGTCCCTAGCGCCTGTGGCTCAGGCTGCATCCGCGCGTTCGTCACATGATACCACCGGCATCGGATCGTTTTTCACGTCTGTCGGACACGGCATCACCTCCGTTTTCATGCCAGGCTCCGCCTCCGCACATGGGCATGAACGCACCCGGCACCGTCGCAGAACTGTCCGTCATCACGCGGTTGCGCCCGTTGCCCCTGAACCCGGCTTCGGCGTTCCGGAAGGCACGATCGCAGCGCACGCCCTCACCTCCAGTGACAATACCCTGCGTCTGGTGGAATGGGACGGCCAGACGACAACGCTCCAGACCGGCTCCCATGCCGCGAAACCCGCATGGATGGCCGTTCTCGTCACGGGAACGCAGCTGGCGCAAGCCTGCGCGGGCGGATGGGTCCATACACTGGATGACAGCCCCACCTGCGGCATTCCCGGGGGTGTCAGCGATCTTGCCCTGACCTGGGACCGCTCACGGCTGGCAAAAGCCCCGGGCTGGCAGGATTTCTGGGACGTGGCGCGGCATCCGGGGCGGCGGGGCCTGCATTTCGGCGCCAGAACCACGCTGGAAATTGCCCTGCTGGCTGACGGTGTCGCACCGCAGGACATCTACCCTACCCTTTCGACACAGGCTGGTGTGGATCGCGCCTTTCGCAAGCTGGACCTGCTTCGCCCCTATATCGTGTGGTGGACGACGGCTGCCGATGCCGCACGCATCATGGAACAGAGCAGCGCCCTCATGCTGAGCGCGCCGAGCACGGAAGTGACCAGTGTCAGTTCCCGGGTTCAGGGCGGGGCTGCAAGCTCGCTCTTCGTTGCCGGCACCCAGAACGTGCTGCGGACGCCGCTCTTCTGGGCCATTCCCGCCAATGTTTCCGCGGATAATGCACGCCGGACACTCGCCCAGCTCAGAATGCATGCTCCACATCTGGAAGACATGCCCGGACCGGTTCCTCTAGGAAACACCCCCACGTTCCTGACTGTCAGCGACACGTTCTGGTCCCAGCATGGCGAAGCACTCGAACAGCAGTTCGAAGCACGTTTCGCCCCGCCAACACCATGATGTCGCTCGCATTACGGCTCAACCTGCCCGCCATCCTGACAGGCCTTCTCGGGGCCTGCGCCGTAATTGCGCTGCTCATGCGTGCCCTGCCCCCTCCCGTCGTGCGGCGTCTTGGATTGCTGCTGCTCCTGCCCGGCCCCGGACTGGCCCTTGCGCTGGCCAGCATTCACTCCGGTCTGGGCTGGCTGGAAGGCATGCTCATTGCGCCGGCGGTCGTTTTTCCAACCGGGGCGACCCTGCTGACCCTGCCGCCAGGTACAACACGCGCCGCCATCGGACTGGGCGCCGACCTGCCGACACGTCTGCGCCTGATCTGGTTTCCGCTCCTTCTGCCATCCGCTTTTCTTTCCATTCTGCTCGCGGTCGTTTTCTGCGTCGCCTGCGCCCTGCTGGACCACCCATGACTTCTCCCACCGCGCCTTTCTGGCAAACCGTCTCTCTGGACCAGATGTCTTCCGAACAGTGGGAGTCGCTGTGTGATGGCTGCGGTCGCTGCTGTCTCAACAAGCTGCGTGACGAAGATACTGAAGACGTAATTTACACGAACGTCGCCTGCCGCCTTCTGAACACGCATACCTGCCGCTGCACCGACTACGCCGACCGCCACCGCAAAGTCCCGGACTGCGTGACCCTCACGCCGGAACTTCTAGCCGAAATCGACTGGCTGCCCCCAAGCTGTTCCTATCGTCTGCTTCGCGACGGATTTGATCTTCCGGACTGGCACCCTCTGCGGACAGGCAATGAAAAGGGCGTGCACAGTTCCGGCGCCTCGGTCCAGGACCGCTGCATCAGCGAGCGCCGCGCCGGACCACTGGAAGACCATCTGGAAGACTGGCCCGGGGAATGGCCGGACCGCTCCCCGCTCTGTCATGCGCTGAAGCACAAGGGCTGAGACCATGCTCCCCCCGACCGTTCCGCTCATCTGGAAACGTTCGACACGGGCCAGGCGCATTACGCTGCGGATCGAACCCGTCCGGGGCGAAGTCATCATCACGGTTCCCGAGCGCATCAGCCGGGACAGGGCGCTGGCATTCGTCCACCAGCAGACGGAGTGGATCACCAATGCTCTAGCCGCTTTGCCGGAAAAGCAGGCGCTCGCTGACGGCTCAGAGGTCATGATCGAAGGGAGAAACATCCCCATCCTGCATGAACCCACGGCCCGGCGCGGCTGCTGGCTGGATGCGGAAGGACTTCATGTCAGCGGAGAAGCCTCGCATACGGAACGACGTGTCCACGATTTTCTTCAGGCCATGGCAAAGGAACGCCTGACACAGACGCTCCAGACCCATTCAGCGAAAATGAACCTGCACCCTGCCCGCCTCGACCTGCGCGATGTCCGGACCCGATGGGGAAGCTGCACGCGCCAAGGACGCATCATGCTCAGCTGGCGCCTGCTGATGGCTCCCCCGGAGATCCGGGATTATGTGGTCATCCACGAACTGGCGCATCTGAAACACTTCAATCACGGCCCCGATTTCTGGTCCCTGGTTGATCGTTTTATTCCGCACGGCCGTACAGGACGTCTTGCGGCGGAACGCTGGTTGAGAGAAAACGGTACCGCTCTTCTGCGCGCAGCATGAGGGCTGTGCGAGCTTGGCGGAATGGTAGACGCACGAGACTTAAAATCTCGAGTCCGCAAGGGCGTGCGGGTTCGAGTCCCGCAGCTCGCACCACTAACCTATTGAAAATACAGAGAAAAACGTACCTCGACGTTAAAATGGGCGTTTGTCCCACAGTCTTTCCCAGAATGGGGAAACTGACGGCATGCTGCGAATCGTCGGGTCGCAATATTATTTCAGGCGTTCTGTCCCGCGAGACCTCCGGGCTTGGTTAGGTAGAGGTGAGGTCTCGCATCCCCTAAAAACGTCCAGTAAGTTGGCAGCACGGCAAAAAGCAGCTCTGCTCTACGCCAAAACGGGCCAGTGCTTTGAGGAGATTCGGCGCATGACGACAGAGCCAGCACGAAAAGCCCTGACAGCCGCCGATATCATCCGCTTTTACGAGCAGTTTGTGAAAGACTGGGAAAATTATCACGACGTTCGGCTGCAAGAAGAAGAGACCAAACATAAGGTCGAA
>NZ_WIPH01000066.1:0-2500 GCF_009547075.1 Gluconobacter aidae | reverse complement strand
TGTTTGCAGCGAGCTTAAGCCGTTAGGTGTAGGCGTAGCGAAAGCGAGTCTGAATAGGGCGACTGAGTTGCTGGCAGAAGACCCGAAACCGAGTGATCTAGCCATGGCCAGGCTGAAGGTGCGGTAACACGCACTGGAGGGCCGAACCCACGCCTGTTGAAAAAGTCGGGGATGAGCTGTGGCTAGGGGTGAAAGGCCAATCAAACTCGGAGATAGCTGGTTCTCCGCGAAATCTATTGAGGTAGATCGTCGGGTGTTTACCCTGGGGGGTAGAGCACTGGATGGGCTAGGGGGGCCCAAAGCCTTACCAAACCTAACCAAACTCCGAATACCCAGGAGTATAGCCCGGCAGACAGACAGTGGGTGCTAAGGTCCATTGTCGAGAGGGAAACAGCCCAGACCACCAGCTAAGGCCCCTAAATCGTGGCTAAGTGGGAAAGGATGTGGGGATTCCAAAACAACCAGGAGGTTGGCTTAGAAGCAGCCATCCTTTAAAGAAAGCGTAATAGCTCACTGGTCTATTAGAAACCCTGCGCCGAAAATGTAACGGGGCTCAAGCCACGTGCCGAAGCTGTGGGTGCATTCTTTAGAATGCGCGGTAGCGGAGCGTTCCGTAAGTCTGCGAAGGAGACGGGGTGACCCTCTCTGGAGATATCGGAAGTGCGAATGCTGACATGAGTAGCGACAAACAGTGCGAGAAACACTGTCGCCGAAAGTCCAAGGGTTCCTGCGCAAGGTTAATCCACGCAGGGTGAGCCGGCCCCTAAGGCGAGGGCGAGAGCCGTAGTCGATGGGAACCAGTTGAATATTACTGGGCCTGCCAGAAGTGACGAATGAGAGATGTTGTCTGTCCTTAACGGATTGAACAGGCTTTTCAATCATTCCAGGAAATAGCTCTGGCGTATAGACCGTACCCGAAACCGACACAGGTGGACTGGTAGAGAATACCAAGGCGCTTGAGAGAACGATGCTGAAGGAACTAGGCAAATTGCTCGTGTAACTTCGGGATAAACGAGACCCAAGCGTGGGCAACCATGATTGGGTGGCACAGACCAGGGGGTAGCGACTGTTTAGTAAAAACACAGGGCTCTGCGAAATCGTGAGATGACGTATAGGGCCTGACGCCTGCCCGGTGCCGGAAGGTTAAGAGGAGGTGTGCAAGCACTGAATTGAAGCCCCGGTAAACGGCGGCCGTAACTATAACGGTCCTAAGGTAGCGAAATTCCTTGTCGGGTAAGTTCCGACCTGCACGAATGGCGTAACGACTTCCCCACTGTCTCCAGCATCGACTCAGCGAAATTGAATTCCCCGTGAAGATGCGGGGTACCCGCGGTCAGACGGAAAGACCCTATGAACCTTTACTGCAGCTTTGCAGTGGCATCAGAGACATTCTGTGTAGGATAGGTCGGAGGCTTTGAAACCCAGGCGCCAGCCCGGGTGGAGCCATCCTTGAAATACGACCCTGAATTTTTCTGATGTCTAACCGAGACCAGTAAGCCTGGTCCGGGACCCTGCATGGTGGGCAGTTTGACTGGGGCGGTCGCCTCCCAAAGTGTAACGGAGGCGCGCGATGGTGGGCTCAGGCCGGTCGGAAACCGGCTGTCGAGTGCAATGGCATAAGCCCGCCTGACTGTGAGAGTGACAGCTCGATCAGAGACGAAAGTCGGCCATAGTGATCCGGTGGTCCCACGTGGACGGGCCATCGCTCAACGGATAAAAGGTACTCTAGGGATAACAGGCTGATCTCCCCCAAGAGTCCACATCGACGGGGAGGTTTGGCACCTCGATGTCGGCTCATCACATCCTGGGGCTGGAGCAGGTCCCAAGGGTTCGGCTGTTCGCCGATTAAAGTGGTACGTGAGCTGGGTTTAGAACGTCGTGAGACAGTTCGGTCCCTATCTGCCGTGGGTGTAAGAGACTTGAGAGGATTTGTCCCTAGTACGAGAGGACCGGGATGAACAGACCTCTGGTGCACCGGTTGTCACGCCAGTGGCACAGCCGGGTAGCTAAGTCTGGACGGGATAACCGCTGAAAGCATCTAAGCGGGAAACCCACCTCAAAACAAGGTCTCATAGAGCCGTGAAAGACCATCACGTTGATAGGCCGGGTGTGAAAGTGCAGTAATGCATGCAGCTAACCGGTCCTAATCGCTCATACTTCTCACATCAAACACATGCACAGAAATCAGCCACACTCTCTTCACAAACCGCACCAACCACCACCCTCTCTCAAAAGACAGGGTGGGCTGGAAGACCTGGTGGCCATTGCGAGGGCCCTACACCCGATCCCATCCCGAACTCGGCCGTGAAATCCCTCAGCGCCTATGATACTGCACCTTAAGGTGCGGAAAAGTCGGTCGCCGCCAGGTCCCCCAGCCTACCCAACACACACCACCAAATCCCCCAACATCACTCCAATACCACCGCGGGGTGGAGCAGCCCGGTAGCTCGTCAGGCTCATAACCTGAAGGCCGCAGGTTCAAATCCTGCCCCCGCAACCA
>NZ_WIPH01000065.1 GCF_009547075.1 Gluconobacter aidae | reverse complement strand
CTCGACGCTGTGCTTGGTCTCTTCTTCTTTCAGGCGAACGTTGTGATAGTTTTCCCAGTCTTTCACGAACTGTTCGTAAAAACGGATGATATCGACAGCAGTCAGGGCTTTTTGTGTTGGCTCTGTCGTCATCCGCCGAATCTCCTCAAAGCACTCCCCGGCACGGGCATAGAGCAAGGCTGCCTTTTGCCGTGCGATAAGCTTACTGGACGTTTTCAGAGGATGCGAGACCTCGCCTCTACCTAACCAAGCCCGGAGGTCGAGCGGGACAGAACGCCTGAAATAATATTGCGACCCGACGATTCGCAGCATGCGTCTAACTTTCCCATTCTGGGAAAGACTGTGGGACAAAGGCCCATTTTAACGCCGAAGGGTGTTTTTCTCTGTCTTTTCAATAGGTTAGTGGTGCGAGCTGCGGGACTCGAACCTGCTCCTCAACATTTTTTGGGTGGTGGGAGACTCTCAATTTCAGCAGAAAACTGCGGATATGACGCTCTTCTCAGTGAACAATATGGAGAACAGGTTTGGAGAAAAACTGAGGTCCGTCAAGGGTTCTGTTGTGATGGTCATACTGGCGTGAAGAGAAGCGCGTCTCATTCTGAAATCATTCTGGGGGCCTACGGGTCGCTTCGGGTTTGTGTGCGGGATAATCCGTCAGGTCGGGTGATGGATAGATTGCGCTTCTATAAATCATATTTTGTGGTTAAAGTGATTGATAGAAGGTTGAGGTATCGATCATGCGTTGGAATTGGCAGCGTCCGGACTGGCCGCAGTTTCAGTTTGAGAAAAGCCGTTTGCGTGAGGCTGAAATCCAGTTCCTGAAAGGTTCGGGCGTTGTCGTGGGCGCGATGCAGCATCTGGACAAAGATGCTAATCAGCAGCTCATTGTTCAGCTGATCTCACAGGAAATGGTCGAGAGTTCTGCCATTGAGGGTGAGGTTCTTGATCGGGCGAGTGTGCAATCTTCGATTGCCCGCCAGTTGGGCTTTGCTCCAGACAAGCGGCGCTCTACGCCAGCGGAGGCTGGGGCTGCGGAATTGATGGTCGATCTCTATCGATATTATGCGGCTCCTTTAGCCGAGCAAATCCTGTTCGACTGGCATGCCATGCTGATGAATGGTCGCCGTGATCTGGACGTCATCGGTGGATATCGGACGCATGCAGAAGCCATGCAGATTATCTCAGGCCCTCTCCATGCCCCACATATTCATTTTGAAGCGCCGCCGTCGAAAAATGTGCCGTCTGAGATGGCGCGGTTTATTGAGTGGTTTAACAGCACGGCCCCCACCGGAGCGGAGCCTCTCCCTGCTATCGAACGGGCGGCGGTTGCCCATTTGTGGTTTGAGACCATCCATCCCTTCGAAGATGGCAATGGCCGTATCGGGCGGGCTCTTGCTGAGAAAGCATTAGCGCAAAGCCTTGAGGCCCCGACGCTTACGGCACTGGCCGCAACCATAAACGTACACAAGAAAGCCTATTATCTCGAATTGCATCGTGCCAGCGAAACCAACCACATTGATGCGTGGATGGAGTGGTTTGGAAATGTCGTTCTGGAAGCCCAGTCTCGTACGCTTCAGAATATTCGTTTTTTAATTGAGAAAACGCGTTTTCTGGATCGCCTCCGCGACAAGCTGAACACTCGTCAGGAAAAGGCTCTGCTTCGGATGCTGGCAGAAGGGCCTGACGGCTTCCAAGGCGGTTTGAGTGCTCAGAACTATCGTTCGATCACAGGCGCCACATCTGCCACGGCGACACGTGATCTGGCCGATCTGGTGTCTCTCGGTGCCCTTAATCGGACGGGAGAAAACCGCTATGCACGGTATTCTCTTTGTCTTGGGTAAACAGGGTGTTTGCCGTTCCGCCGTAGAACAATAATGGAGGTCATCGCATTTATGGACGCTGACAATCTGACAGGGCTTATCGGATATCTGAAGCAGGATCAGTGGAAATCCTGCTTTGAAGAGGTGTTGGGTGAGCATCTGGGACCGGCTTTAGAGGCGGCGGATATCAGCTTCGAAGACCTGGGAGATATCTTAGGGCAGGGTGCGGCAATGTCACTCTGGGGCTGTGCCTTCGAAGATTTCTTGGGACAAGACTGGGATAATGAAAATTTCGTTGAGGTCTATCTGAAACGACGGGGCTGGAAAGAAGGTCCACGTAAAAGCGCTTATATGCGGGGCCTCAAAGAGGCCGTCATGAGCCTGTATGAGGTTTCGCAGATCGTGCCGGGTCAAAGCATGATGGTGCGTGACCTGTTGCGGGGTGGTGATCCTGTTCTGGTTCATGAACGCTCAGCCACACAGTCCCTGAAGCCTTGGGAGCGCATCGCGGCACGCCTTGTTCCCGAAGACGGTAAAATGGTTTTGGCAGGGAGTCTGTTGGCATATTCGCCGCAGGCTTGCGAAGATCTGGCTGAGAATTTGCGCGATGTTCTCAAGCGTAAGCGAGGTCAGGCTGAGTTTCCAAAGATCAAAACAGAGGTGCTCCGTGATCTGGCTCCGGTCTTTACGCTGACTTGGCTCTTTAGAACCATGGAAAACATGGTGAGCGCCTCCGAGCCAGCTGCCCTGTTTAACAGCGATGGCGAAGACCTGCTCTTTCATGACGTATGTTTTCCTCTCAGCAAGGGAAGCACTCAGAAGAGCATTGCCGAGGTTTTGAATACGATCTCCTGTTTGCAGCATGCGGGGCGCATGATCTGGAATTGGACGCGTCAGGCGGGTGACCATATTCCTGAGGCCAATTCTAAGGCAGAAGACAGCAAAGCTCAGTTTTTGAGTACGACGTTGGATGATGGTGGTCTTGTTCTGGGGAGCTTGGAACTGAAAGGCCGTCAGCTGAGATTACAGGTCAACTCAGAAACGCGGGCTGAGCAAGGCACGGCTTTACTCCGTAACGCCTTGGGAAGTCTGATTGGATCTCCTCTGACACAGATCATGACCGCCGAGCAGGCTAGAGAAGAGCAGCGGACCTCTGGCCGAGGGGACGTGCTTGAAGACGAGATCCCGCTCGAAGAGGAGGCGGAAGTTTTGGCTGCTGTTTTGAAGCAGCATTATCGCCGTGTTCTGGATGAAGTTGTTCCGGGGCTTGGGCATGTCACGCCGAGGCAGGCTGTTAAAACAGCGGCGGGGAAGAAGAAAGTCGCGGCTTGGTTGAAGCAGATTGAAGCCACGACAGCAGGCCTGGGGCGTGAGGGGGCAGGAGCCTCTTTTAGTTTCGACTGGATGTGGGAAGAGCTGGGTATCAAGGGGCTGCGGAAGTGACAGGCATTGCTGCTCAAAAACGCAACCAATCGGACCAAAGATGTGTTTTAGGCAGTCGCTCTATGAGAGACACGCGCCTCGTTTTAGGTGAGATAGTCGCGGCGTTGTTGTGCATGCCCATGACCGGTCACGCTGCGTCGTCTCACTGCGATCCTGTTGCTTATGGTGCACGGCATGACGGACATACAAATGACGGTCCGGCTATTCAACGTGCCATTGCAGCTTGTAGCGAGGCAGGTGGTGGCGTGGTGTCGTTGACGTCAGGAAGATGGTTAAGCGGGCCTTTATCTCTCAAAAACCATGTCACGCTGAATCTGGAGAAGGGAAGTACCCTTCTGGGGAGTTCGGACACTCGTCTATTCCACTGGGCCTTTCTGGGGAAAGCTGCGCAGCCCGGTGAAGCCCTTGTTTCTGCGATTGATGTTCAGGACGTGGCTATAACCGGTCAGGGCCATATTGATGGGAATGGCGCTGCTGTCTGGTGGCCTCAAGCCGTGCAGGCGCACAAGACGCAAACCTCAGGTCCTTTACCTTACGGGCCAGACTATCCGGGGGTGCCTGCTGCTAATGGTCTGCCACGCCCTTGGCTGATTGAGTTCTCGCATGTCCAGCATGGACGGATCTCAGGCGTTACGGCGACCAATTCTCCGATGTGGACGGTCGTTGTAAGGGAGTCCAGCCAGATCAGGATCGATCATCTCACGATCCGCAACCCGGCCTCGTCTCGGAATACCGATGGTATTGATCTTGTCTCCTCGGATCATGTCACGATGAGCACTCTCGATATTGCAACAGGAGATGACAACATCGCCATCAAGTCCGGTTTGATGCAGCCGGGCCGGGCAGCGAGCGATATTAGCATTACACAGTCTCGCTTTGGCGAAGGACACGGTCTGTCTATTGGTAGTGAACTGGCCAATGGGGCTCATCATATTAGAATTTCTGACGTCTCGTTTCAGAACACGCTGTCTGGACTGCGAATTAAGTCTGGGCGGGATCGTGGAGGAGATATTGGCTGGATTAGCGCGGAACATGTGACGATGGACCATGTCCGGGTTCCGCTGTCGATCAGTGATTATTATGCAGGGCAGCCTGGGGGAACGCAGCAGACTGCGTTAATGACAGATCCCGCTGCTCCGGTAACGTCAACGACCCCGCATATTCACGATGTCACTATTACAGATCTGACGGCGAGAAATGCGGAGACGGCTGGCGTTGTGCTGGGTTTGCCCGAGGCACCGATTGAGGGGCTCACTTTGAGAAATATTCGACTGTCGGCCCGGAAAGGTCTTCAGTTTGGTTATGTTAGCGGAAGTGCCTCTGGAAGCACGTTCATAGTCCAGACGCCTCCAGTTCTTCAGTGTGGATCTGATGTGCACATGGACGGATCAGATCTGCGCTGTCCGGATGAGAGAAGAACTCATGAATGATTGAGGTATGGGGAGCTGGTTGCGCTCAGGCTTGGTGGTAGGCATTGCGGTCTGAGTTAGATGCAATAATCTATCAAAAAGTGCCCAGAAAACGGTGGTCTGCCGAACGCACCAAAAAACGGCATCCGGGACATTCGGACCTCAATTGACGAGTTAACATTCTCGTCAAGTTTTCAATGTCCCGGTTTCGTCAAAGAATCGGCGTATCGGGGATGCACGGGTCTCTACGGAAGACCAGCATCTGGACCTGGAGCGTCACGCGCTTCAGCGGTCGGGGTGCCACGTCATCTACGAGGAAGCTGCAAGCGGGAAAAATGCTGAGCGCTTGGAGCTTGAACAATGCAGCAAAGCCCTGCGCACCGGTGACACGCTGGTGGTGTGGCGGCTGGACCGGCTCGGCTGTAGCTTGCCCGATTTGGTACAGATTGTGGCCGCTCTCGAACGCATTGGTATCAGCTTCGAAAGCCTTAGCGAGAAAATCAAGACAGAAAGGGCTGCTGGGAAGCTGGTCTTCCATGTCTCTACCGCCCTCGCGGAGTTCGAGCGCAGCCTGATCCCCGAGCCCACCCATGCCGGGCTCGCCGCGGCGTGCGCCAGAGGCCGCTCAGGCGGTCGCAAGCCCAAGCTCGGGGAGAAGTAGGTGCGCAAGATCAAGTCCCTCCTGCGCGACCCGGACATCCAGATGGCCGATGTGGCCGCGGCGCTATGGAGTGTCCATACGACGCTTTACAAGCATGTCGGCGAGCAGCGGCAGCACTGCCTAG
>NZ_WIPH01000064.1 GCF_009547075.1 Gluconobacter aidae | reverse complement strand
CTCTTCACCCGATCAAAAGCCGGGCAGCGAGTGCCGTGAAGAGCGCAACGGGCATCGCCATGGCGCCAACCCTGAGAAATTGTAGAAACCCGACCTCTTCGCCTTCTCGACGGATCACCTGCAACCAGAGAATTGTGGCCAGAGATCCCGTCACGGAAAGGTTTGGGCCAAGGTCCACACCGATCAACAGGTTATCAATCACCAGCCGCGGGACATGCGCCTGCGCCACTGTCTCACTAGCAATCAAGCCGGCAGGCAGGTTGTTCATGATGTTGGAAATGAAGGCCAGAAGAGCGCCAGCCCCCCAGGCAGCAGTGACAGGATCGCTTTTGGCGGCGTGCTGAAGCAGGTTGGCAAGAACCCCGACCACCCCCGTACTTTCGACGGCGGCTACCAGAACGAACAGGCCGCCGACCAGCGGGAGAACACCCCATGAAATATCCCGTATGAGCGCAAGCGGCGATCGTCGTGCCAGCGTCGATACGCCCAATGCTGTCCCAATACCGGCGAGCGCTGTTGGTAAGCCGAGAGGCAGATCAAAAGCGGACACCGTCACAAGCAGGAACGCAGTTAGCACGAGGCCGACAAAAGCCGCTTTGCCGCCCAGTGTTAACGGAGTTGTTTCAACCTGAGAGGCACAGGCCTGACGCAGATGTGCCCGCTCCATAAGGCGCAAAACTAGATAAGTCGTCATGACAGCTAGGAGCGACGGTAGCGCGAATGACCTCATCCATGATCCCAGCGCGGGGAGTGCGCCGTCATACAGAACCAGGTTCGCCGGATTGGAGACAGGCAAGACAAAGCTTGCCGCATTGGCGACAAATGCGCAGGCAAACAACAGCGGAAGGGGATCCGCTTTTGCTTTTTTTGCTGCTGCGAACACTGCCGGTGTCAGCACAACAGCCGTCGCATCGTTGGACATAAAGGTCGTCACCACGACACCGGCCAGATAGACCAGTGTGAACAGCTTGGCCGTTGAGCCTGCGGCATGATTGACGGCCCAGGTCGCGATCCAGTCGAACAGCCCATTTGCACGCGCCGTTTCACTGAGCAGCATCATGCCGATCAGAAACAGATAGACATCGCCGCCTTTCACGAGACCCGCCCCCGCCATGGTGAGGGGGATCAGCCCCGTCACCATGAGGACCGTGGCTCCGATGACGGCCCACACCCACTCCGGGGTCCGGAACGGTCGAAGAATAACACCGGCCGTCGCCAGAACAGCGATCGTCCAGATTGCCTCCTGATGAAAGGTCATGCCGACACCTGATCGGCAGATCGCAGGGTCGATGCCGAGCCTATCCAGAGCCCCAGTGACACGATTGCAAAGCAGCCCAGAGTATAGAACGCCACGGCGTATCCCAGATCTTCGGCAAGCCATCCTCCCAGAGCCGGGGAGAGGCTTGCTCCAATGCCCTGCGCCGTCATGACGACGCCCTGTCCGATATTGATCCGTCCGGTTCCGTTCAGCAGTCTGGCTACCAGACCCGGCACGGCGACACTCTGAAGCCCCGCACCGATCCCATCGAGGATCTGCACCGGCCATACCCCCCAATGCTGGATGAAGCTTCCCGCGATCAAACCACGCAGCGGCAGGGCGGCAAACGATATCAGCAGGACGAACCAGTAACCACGGTCCCTGACGAAACGTATGGCCAGAAGGCTCACGACGATCATCACAGCCTGTGCGACCATCACGGTCATCGCCGTGAACATGGCTGGATTGCCTTTGCCTGCACTGACGACCGCCATGCCGTACAGCGGGAGCATCGCGGCGTTTCCGAGATGGAAGAAACACAAGCAACTCGCCAGAATGAGAAGAGGCTTGTGTCGCAGAAAGGATCGTAATCCCTCCGCCGTCCCCTCATCGTGAACGGGTTCATCGTCCAGTCCGCGTGCAGCTTTATGATCTATGGATTTTTCCGGAATCAGGAGCACCGCAGAAATGGCGAACAGACCGAAGGCGACTTCAAGAAAGAAAATCGCTGAGAGGCCAAACTGCCATCCCAGCCAGCCGGACAGTCCGGCCCCAGCCATATTGCCGGCGTGGTTCCAGGCCTGGTTACGACCGATCTGTGTGTTGAAGCCTTTCTGGCGCACGATACCAAGGGTTATGGCAGCCATCAGAGGGCCAATTCCAGCGCCGGCCAGAGCGGTTGCAAGTTGACTGACCGTCACAACGGGCACGGCTTGCGAGCTTAGAAGAAGAAGTGAAGCGGAAATCGTGCAGAGCGCTGCCACAATGACGAGCAACCGCTTTTTCGTCGTGTGATCAATCAGCGCGCCTGCGGGAATGGTGGCGAGCATTCCCGCAACTCCACCCACAGTCATGACGGTTCCGATCGGTCCCGTCTGCCAGCCGTGACGCTGAAGGAAAACGCCCAGAAAGGGCCCTATCCCCGCCTGGACGTCCGCCATGAAGAAATTGAGAGCGCCTAAGGCGAGCAAGGCCCGATTGATCCCTGGAATAGCAGGAGTTTCATCAGTAACGACTGTGGCAGTACGAGGCGGGGTCATCACGTTCTCTTCGTTAAGCAGCAAGCTTTAACTGCGTTCAAGAGAATAAGTTACAAAATTATTACCCACTGCTTTTTGTTGAATTTATTGACGTGATTATCGATGTTCATTCTTCGGACAAAATCGTTCAATCAGGAAAATGTCCGCTTTCGGAAAATGCTTTTCTACGCTTTTACGTCTTGAATGAGGCGATAGCAGCAGGTCTGCTTTCGCCTCATCTCGGTCACAAGCGGAGCTATTCGACTTTCCGGAAAGCGGACGTGAGGACCTTAACCTCGCCAAGCCTTGCGATTATCCGCATTGACGTGAGTTGCTGTTACAACCAGTGTCAAGAGCGAATATAATTGTAGTTTCTGGACTGATGACCGACCTTATTCGAGACCTCATTTTCCGCTGGCGGGCCGATTCGGCAGGCACCTATCAGAGCTGGTTTTTATGGGATGAGCGCCTCAAGAACTTCCGGTCTATTCGTCGCGGTCTGCAGCAGGTCGTTGCCGAGATTGCCGGTGGCACATTCGGGGTTGTCTATCGTGGCTCTTCGCTGGAAACGGTTGTTCATTCGATTGCTGAGCAGCGTCAGATATTCAAGGGAGCGGATCACGCTTTCTTGTGGAAGCCGAAGCTACGCATTCCCGATATCTACGAAAACTCTGCCAACCAGAAAGCATTCGGGCGGCTTCTTGATACCTGTCTGTGCTGCAATACCGAAGAGCATGTGGTCTCGGCCATTCATGCAATCGATGCCCGCAAAATAAAGGGACTGGGACCAGCCGTCGCCAATCTGCTGTATTTCCTGCATCCGACGATCATGCCGCCCTTCAATACGGCGATCGTGAACGGCTATAACGCCTTGACCGGATCAAAGGTGAAACTGGGGCGATGGGAGGAATATCTTGCCATGCGGCAGGGTATCCTGAAACTAAATGCGACCCATCGTTCGCTGCTTTCCAATGATCTGGGCGCTATCGGAGGACTGCTGTTTGATCTCGGAAGCGGACGCTATACAGCGCCGCCTCTTGAGGATGACGAAACAGCGCGAAAACTCTGGGAAGCCGATCTTCACCAGGTGAGGGAGCAGAGCGCAAAAGAGGTCCGAATCCTCGCCGCGGAGCGGGAAACGGATCACACCCATACCGAAATTCAGGGCTGGCTTCGCGATCTGGGGCATTCTCTGGGTTACGATGTCTGGATTGCGGCCAATGATCGCAGTCGCCCATGGCAGGACGGTAAGCTGGGGAACGGCTGCCTGTCGGTTTTGCCAGGCTTCACGACGGAAACGCAGGGAGCAGAATCCGTGCGTCTGATCGATGTCCTGTGGTTGGACCGGGACAGCCACAGGATTGTTGCCGCCTTTGAGGTCGAGCATTCAACGACCATCTATTCCGGCATCGTGCGGATGCTGGATCTTGCTCTCGGGTCAGAGGCGCAGGCTCTGGAGGGACTATTTCTTGTTGCACCGGATAAGAGAGAAGCCGATGTGCGGGAACAGTTGAAGCGACCGGCCTTCAGTAGGATCGCCGATCTGAAAGTCCGATATCTGCCTTATGGGGCGCTGGAGAAAGATCGTGTGGCAATCGCGCGTTTTGGGCAGGGATTGAAGCCTATCCAGGCGATTTCGCATGCTTTGACACCGATCTGATGTTGTTATCGGCACAGGAGCAAAGATGCTAAACTTTTCTCAGTCTCCAAGGAGAGCCCATTATAATCGTCGGGTTTGCAACGATGATAATCCGGCAAGACGGTGATGTCAGATACCACTCATAGTCAGGAAACACAGCAAGCGGTGATGATCCAGCCGCCTAGCGGCCTCACTGTGCTCTCCCTCCTGTCCATCCTGACAGGTGTCGTTGTCGGAGCAGTCTGTGGAACATTCCGGCTGTTACTGGAACATGCAGCGGGCTTGAGAACGGCGCTGGTGCTTGATGCCCCGCACCCGTTTCCCGCCGGTCTGATGATGATTGCGATCGGCAGTATAACGGCTTTCATCGCGGCCTGGATGGTCAGGCGACTGGCACCTCTGGCTTCTGGAAGCGGGATCCCTCATGTCGAGGCCGTTCTGGCCGGACTTGCAACACCTGCTTCCATCGGCCTGATCCCGGTCAAGTTCATCGGAGGATTGCTGGCCATCGGCGGGGGACTGGCGCTGGGGCGTGAGGGGCCGAGTGTGCAGATGGGTGCCACGGCTGCCAATACGATCGGTCGGCTGTTACGGCTGGGACCGGCGGATTGCCGGTCATTGCTGGCGGCTGGCGCCGGAGCTGGACTGGCGACGGCCTTCAATGCGCCGGGCGCTGGTGCGATCTTTGTTCTGGAAGAGCTGGTCGGCAAATTCGAAGCGCGCACCGCCTGTTCCGCGCTCGGCGCTTCCGTGTCCGCCATTCTTGTCGCCCGGGCTTTGCTGGGCGGTCATCCTGATTTCGTGGTGGTCGACAGTCCCTTGGTCATCAGCGTTTCAACGCAGTTGCTGTTTTTACTGACAGGACTTGTGGTTGGCCTGCTCTCTGTCGTTTACAACCGGACAGTTCTGGCCACGTTACGGCTGGCTGAACGGATGACTATTGGCGTGGAAATCCGAGCTGCTGTTATTGGCTCTATCGGTGGGCTGATCGTCTGGCTTACACCTCACCTTGCTGGTGGAGGCGACTGGATCACGCAAAACGCCATCGATGGAACGCTGATCTGGACAGCGCTGCCAGGGTTGTATGTCCTGCGTCTGGTCTTCGGCTCGATTTCCTATGCCGCAGCAACGCCGGGTGGCCTCTTCGCTCCCATGCTGGCTCTGGGTGCTCTGGCGGGGCTGGGCTGCGGAGATCTGGCCCATGTTCTGGCGCCCACGCTGGCGGGGCGGACCACACCCTTTGTTGTGGTCGGTATGGCGGCGATGTTTGCGGGAGCGGTGCGGGCACCTTTGACCGGGATCATTCTCGTGACGGAAATGACCAATACGCCCAGCCTGCTGCTTCCGCTCCTTTCGGGCAGTTTTGCCGCGATGTTCGTGGCCGACGGCATGGGTGAAGCGCCAATTTATGAGGCATTACGCACCCGCGCCGCAGCCGAAAAA
>NZ_WIPH01000063.1 GCF_009547075.1 Gluconobacter aidae | reverse complement strand
GGCTTGGTGTTATGAAAATGGCATTTCGTTAACACCAAAACAGATTCAACCCTCCGGAAATTCCGGAGAGTTCAGTGGTCAAGTATTCCTTGACAGCTCAACCATTGAGTAATGCTCAATAGTTCGTACAGGTCCATCAAAATCCGCGGTGATCCAGCGAGTCGATACGAATGCATACGGCAGTTGATTTCGCATGAGCGCGAAACCGCATCTGATTGCAGATATACAATCAAGCAGAGTACCTACTGATACTCGGGCTAGTTATCTATCAATTAGCTAAGTGTTCTCGCTTTGTGCAAAAAAAGACTCGACTCAACATTTTGAGTACGCGAAATACATTTCAGCACCAATGCATTAATAGGTGGTGAACCGGGCTGGAACCCGGATCACCGTTTAGCACTGACTCGCAAGCATGAACGAGTTTGGTACACATTGGAGCGTTTCGTTTGGAAACACCTTGCAGAACAGAGCATTGCTTTGAAGTGCCCGAGTGTCAATGCATCATTGATAACGGAGACCATGTTTTATGGCTTCAACACAACCGCGGGGAGATGTTCCTCCCCAGGAGATCGCCATTATCATGCAGCGCATCAAGGCAGGAGAGCACCTCCACCTTATCGCTCGTGACTACTTCCAAAATCAGGGCAGGTTATCTGAACTGAAAAATGGAAAACGCGAGACCTTCAAGGATCGCCGACCATAACATTGCAGAATGGCGGGGCTCGCGCTCCGCCATTCTCATTCCCGCCTGATATCCCGCGCCGCGCCGATCATGGCGAGCGTGATGTCATGGTGCATGAAAAACCGCCCCGAAGGGCGGCTCCGTAGTTAGGCTGGCTCCAGCGCGGGCTGCTTTTCTTCCTGGCGGCCATAAGCTTCGTAGAGGGCGACGAGCGCTTTCTGGGCGGCGGGTGATAAGTGCCGTTCCGGGTTTGGTGTGCCGCAGAGTTTGTCGCCCCAGAAATTGCGAATGTCGTTTTCAAGCCTCTGCGACCAACGGGCCTGTCCTGTAACCAGCAGGCACATCTTGCGTTCGAACTCTTTCCCATCCGCTGTGGCCAGCGCGCTCATGACACCGGCTCCGGCTTCTTGGCGAAAGGGGGCATCTCAGTGGTGGTTGCGAGGTGGAGGCGGAGAGCATCGAGGACGGAAGGAAGCCACTGATAGGTCGGAACCGATCCGTCGGAATGCCCCTTGCCAACATCGCAGAGACGGGCGAACGGCATACCTGTTTCCGTTGGCGTCCAGATCTTCTTGCTGCGCTTGTCCCGATGAAAAGTCTAGAGGCCCGCTGCTTCCATCAGGTTGTTCCCTGCCATTCCGGGCTGCTTGCCTGGCAGGTTGAGGGCCTCCGCGATCTGGGTTGCCGTCATCGTCTGCTGCTGCGTCGGGGCCTCAAGGTACGTCAGCCCCATATCCGGCAGTGGACTCTCGTTGCACTTCTTCTGGCAATAGCGGTTGCCGTAGATTGCAGCCTAATTGTCGTCATAGCCAAGTAGCTTCGCTATGCCGTAACCGGTCTTGAATGTCGGTAAAACGGCAGGCTTACGGACGCGGAGCTTTTTCGCGGCCGCTGATTTGCCGCCGAAGTAGCTCCGGACCAACTGGCGCTGCACCTGCCACGCAAGATCGTCAGTGAACGACTTGGCCAGCATGGCGTAGCCACTCTCGGTGAGAATGATGCCTTTCGGTGTGCGGGGCTTGAAAACTGCCGTCAGCGACTGACGACGAATTTCGTCGGCAGTCATTTCCACGAAATCTTCGCCTTCAATGAAGTGCTCTCGATTTTCACGGAAGTTGCGTCCAGCAGTTCCTTCTGGGCGCTGATGGATCGTATCGATCATCTCGAAGGTCAAAACGCGCTGTCCGGCATATTCAATGACGGTCACGGCCTGACCGTTGATTGTAACCTGGCTCATGCTGCGTCTCCTTCATCAGAAGCGGGATAAGCAGCGAAGATCTCCCTGACCCTTTTACGCCAAGCCTCTTCGACCTCAGGGATATCAGGACGGAAGGTGAACCCCATCCCGTCGCGGACGATTTCAGAGATCTTATCCAGCGTATCGCTGACGGGTGCCTGATTTACCTCTCCCATCGTGAGTGCTTCCGCGGTGCGGCGAGAAATGCGGGCGAAATAATCTTCGATATGTTCTGGCTTTGCCCATTCGGGCGTGTTTGTGCTATCGTGGCTCATGGCCATTTCCTTTTCAGAGGGTGCTGGTTGAGGCGTCGGGATTGCTTGCAGGCTGGTCCGACGCCTTTTTTGTCTCTTCCAGAAGATAAATGATCTGCCCGGAAATCGAACGATGGTTGCTTGTCGCTTCCGTCTCTAGCCATCGCTTCAGGCCGAGCGGAATGCGAAGTTTAAACTGAGGGTGAGCGTGCTTCACATGCTTTTCTCCGTGGTTTATATGTGAACCACAAGACATAAACATGCCGAATCTCTGGACGCAAGAAAAAAAGTGGTCCACTCATGGATCATGAGCAGAAATGACCCCCAGATGAAACTTCGGCTTCCACTTGAGATCAAAAACGAGATTGAGCGCATCGCACAGGAATCTGGTCGTTCGATGAATGCTGAGATTGTGCGACGGCTTGAATGGGTTTTGGGGGATGGAAAGAACCATTATGCCGTAGATGGCCCCGATTATCATCCTCACGTCAGAGTAAAGGATGATTCCCTGCAAATATATTTCCCGGGTTCAAGGTATAAGGAAGACGATTTCCCAGATGCTGACAACGCTATGGAAAATAATCCCTTGAATTCCGATGAGATGGCAATAATTGAGGCGTGGAGGAGTATTGACGAAGAGGATCGTAGTGCTTTGCTCATTGCCTTTCGGAATGCTCGTATTGCCTCTCGACTAAAGAAGAATTGACCCAACTCCGCACTGCCGGGGAGCGGGTAGTGAAACGCCACCCAATTAAATCGCACATACAATTAGATTGATGCCCTCAATCTATCCGTATATACAATAAGCTATGAGATACGACTGGGACGAAACCAAACGCCTGAGCAACATTGAAAAGCACGGCGTCGATTTCGTTGTCGCTGAAGGCTTCGAATGGGACGCGGCGTTCATCAGGGCTAGCCAATCTTCGAACGAGCCACGCCTTGTTGCCCTTGGCCCGATTGGCGATCGTCTTCATGTGCTGGTGTACAGCATCGAAACCCGGACCGTTCGTATCATCAGTCTTCGAAAGGCCAACAAACGGGAGGTATCGCTCTATGTCTCGCAAGACTAACATCATCATGCCGACTGACGAGGAAGATGCCCGGATCAATCGGGGCATTGCGCTCGATATCGACAATCCGGAACTGACGGAAGCGGACTTTCAGGCTATGAGGCCAGCCGTAGAGGTCGCGCCCGCATTGGCGCAGGCTAGGCGCGTCCGTGGCCCCCAGAAGGCCGCCACGAAGCGCTCAGTCTCCCTTCGTCTCGATCAGGATGTTCTGGAGAAGTTCAAGAGCACCGGTCCGGGCTGGCAGACCCGGATCAATGAAGCATTGCGGAGGGCCTGATTTTTCCGACTCCCCCTCCACCCCAAACTCCGGCATGTTACGGAGCATGAATGGAGGGGTGTTAGTCATCAAATCCCGGGATGATTACCTGTGAATGGCACATGCACCCTTCGTCTTCTCCCGGATAGACATAGCGGGTCCCAATCTTGAGACCTTTCCGGATATCGTAAACCTTGCCGTCGGCGTTCAAATGAGACGACGCGAGGCGTTTTGTCCCCGGCTTATTGCGACCGCAGGGAACCCCTGAGTACCGCCATTTCGCCTTTGTGAGGCCAAGATCAATTTGTCGATTAACGTCGATCTTGACCATTGCCGCGTTGATGACGCTTAAGCTCAGTGCCTAGGCATCGCTCTTGTCGATGTGAAGCCCAATCAGGAATGAGCACAGGTGATGTAAATCCCTTCCGCGCTGTGTGGCCTCGATTGCTACAACAGTTGCCTGAGGTTTGTGCTCATCAGGGATGATCTTCGAATTCAATATTCGATCCGCAATCACCTTCTGAACGTCAGGCGTCACGCGCTTTGGATCGAACTTGACGGTCGGCATCGACCGCTTTTCTTCGACTTTTTGCAGCTTGCGGAACGGGTTCCAGATCATAGCGAGTCTCCATTGCTTAGGAGACTATGCCCTTACTTGATCTATCTACCCCCCCTTTGACCGGACTCCGGTGCGCGGTACTATATCCGAGCCTGATCCGGAAGGAGCTTGAGGTGGACGCTACTTCTTAGAACATGCCCGCACCTGGTTACGCAGCGCGGACTTCTGCCAGCAGCGCATCGAAGTTCTCGCCAGTGGGCGCCGTGCCGGGAACACCCAGCCAGTTCTCGCGTGACAACAGGCCATAGGCTTCATCCGCAATCGCCGTGAACGTGGACCAGGGCATGAAGGTGCGGGCTCCCCATGTGTTGAAGAACACCCCGTCCACATTGTAGCCCACGAGTGCGACGGCGTGGCCGCCTGCCGGTCTGAGTGCATCCCCGGATAGGGTGTCCAGATCCCATGTCTGGCCCAGACCAAGCGACAGGAAACCCTGTGGCACCTGCACGCCGGCCAACACGCCACCGAGGAACGCGATACCCCGCTTGATGCTCATCTCATCGCTCGGCTGAATGGATCCGAACGCAGTCAGGTAATCGAGCGTCTGTCCCGGTCGCTGGAATCCAGCCTTCCGCCATGCGTTCAGTTCGTCCAGCAGAACCGTTCCATTGTCGTTCGTCCCGGTAGCCGGATCAAAGCCAGTGACGGCAGCATAGTTCGCGAGTACCTGATCGGTTGAGAGCACGACGAGGCCCTGAGCAGCATGGGTCCATGTCGCCACCAGCGCGGCATGTGCGGCGAAAGCACAGCAGCCGAAACGGTCATTGCCCCACATCTGGTAAGGCACGTTCTGCGACCAGTCGCGGGCATAGGGCACGGTTGGGAGAGCCGCCGCCAGCATGGGGGCGAGACGGTAGGTGCGATAATCATGGCGCGCGGGGCGCTTGCCGAGACAGCGGGTCATACGTTCACCTTCGGTGTGGGAATGGAAATTGCGGGCTTCTGGAACGACGCGTGCATATCGAAGGAAGGCCGGATGCCGAGCATGAGGTTCTCGATACGTCCGGCATGGTACAGATCGGAGAGCAACTGGTCTCCCGTGAGCAGCCGTTTCGATGCCGGGAACACGCCAGCGGCGGCCAGCGCATCATAGACGTACTCGAAACAGTAAGCATGACCGGGGCGCTGAAGGGACTGGATCCGGAAGGCCCAGCCCGCCATCGCCAGAACGTCATAGGACGTGCCGAGCATGGACTTGCAGTAGGCCAGAGCGCGGGCGGATTCATCGTCCGACAGGCGCACCGTGAAGGCGTGCCCGGTTCTTGGCGGCATTCCGAAGCCCGGATCAGCCGGGCCGACCCCGACCACCTTCGGAAAGGTGGCGGAATAGATCGTCCCGTCCATCTCGATCGTGGCGTGGCTGTAGTCGCTTTCGAGCCGCCAGCAGATCAGACGCCCGAAGGCATCAGCCGGAAAGTAGAGGCGGACGCAAGCCGTCACAGTGACACGCGCAGGATACGGAGAGCCTGCGCTTCCGTCAGGGCCGGTTCGGACATGGAGGTGACTCCGAGCAGCCCCTCGAAGACGGACACAACCGTCTTGAGCGCGGACAGGGCCGTGTTCGCGTCGGAAAGAATGGAACTGGAGACGGTGCTGCTGGCTCCCGTGATGGCCGAAGACAGATCAGCAGCGACCGTCTGAAGATCCGCCAGCACGCTGTTGACGGCGCTCTTGATGGACGTGTTGTCATAGCTGACAGTCACGCTTGAACCGGCGGCGGACGAGAAAGCCGTGAGTGCGGCGGACAGTGCGACCGAGGCCGTCTCGATCACGGCAACGGCCGGAGCACCAACGGCGGACGCAACGCCAGCGATGGACAGCACGGTCGCGACAGCATTGATGCCT
>NZ_WIPH01000062.1 GCF_009547075.1 Gluconobacter aidae | reverse complement strand
TCCATATTGTTATGTCTGACTTTTTTCTCGCCCTGCATCAAGAAATATTGGAAAAATTCCTGTCTTTTCTCTCATTTATTAACGTTTATTTTTCATCTTTTTCTCTAAAGTTCGATAATTTTACATAAAGAGACGGAAGAACAAGCAAAGTTAAAGCCGTACAAGATAGCAAACCACCGATAACAACGGTGGCTAATGGCTTTTCGACTTCAGACCCTTCACTCATTGAAAATGCCATAGGAAAGAAACCCAGACAGGCTACCGTCGCCGTAGCCATAACAGGGCGGAACCGTTCCTCGGCAGCTTCCTGGCTGGCAACACGCGCCGACAACCCCGCTGCTCGTTTTTCCAGAATACAGGAAACAAGGACTACGCCATTTAAGGTGGCCACGCCGAACAGGGCGATAAACCCAATCCCAGCCGAGACACTAAACGGCAGGGCTCTCACGGTTAGCGCCAAAATCCCCCCGGTGGCCGCGAATGGTAGATTTAGAAAGACCAAACCAGCCACCCAAACATCCCCAAAGGCGAACACCAACAGAAAAAAGATAAGAGCTAAGGTAATCGGTACGACAATCTCCAATCGAGAAACAGCAGACTGGAGATTGCGAAACTGCCCACCCCATTCAATACGATATCCGTGGGGCAGTTTAAGCTTCTGGGCAACGGTCTTCTGTGCTTCCTGCACGAACGAACTCATATCACGCCCGCGTACGTTCGCCTGCACCATCATCCGTCGCTCTCCCTGATAGCGGCGGATGGCTGCTGGCCCATCATTCAGCGTAATTTTAGCGACCTGAGACAGTTCAACCATCTGGTCATCACGTGTTGCAACCGGGAGGCGTTTGATATCATCAAGAGTACGCCTTTGCGGGGCATCAATTCGTACTTCGGTCGGAATTAAAGCGTCACCGGTCGAAACCGGCGGCCCGACATGCCCACCCAATGACTCAACAACATCAAGAATAGTCGCTGTATCCACGTTAAGCCGGCCTGCAGCTGTCCGGTCTACATCAATATGAAGGTATGGAATGGTCCCAACGTCCTGAGGAGCGACGTCCGCAGCACCGTTGATTTTGCTGACAATGTCCGCCGTCTGCTTTGCCAGAGCTTGGAGCGTGCGGATATCAGGGCCATAAATGCCAATCGCAATCTGCGAGCGCACGCCTGCCTGCATGTCATCCATGCGCATCTGAATGGGTTGGCTCCACGAAAAAAGCGCGCCAGGATTGTTTTGGCGCAGTGCCGCGTCAAACGCTCTGATCAACCCTTCCTGAGAATGCGCCGTCTTCCACTCTGATCGTGGCTTGAGCAGAACATAACTGTCAGTCTGCTCTACACCCGATGGGTCTGTCGGAATGGCAGACGTGCCCGTGTTACTCACAATTGTTCGTATGTCAGGGAATGTTTTCAGCGTCTTCTCGATTGCAGTAACTTCGCGGATCGAAGCACCCAATGAAATCGCCGGAAGGCGTGTTGACGTGACAATCAGATCACCTTCTTGGAGTTGTGGAATAAATTCCCCTCCAAGGCGCGTCGCCAAAAAGACAGACACCAGCAAAATGCCGACTGCAATTATGAAAATCTGATTTGTGTGCGTGCGGCAGTATCGCGCTGCCGGGTTAAATCCTCGCCGTAAAAAGGCAATAAAGCGCGTGTCGTGACTCTCGATGCTGCCATCATGTCCATGCCCTTCAGGAATATTCTTTGTTTGAACGCTTCCAAAATGGCTCTTCATGATCATCGCACATAATGCGGGCACACCCAGAAATGCGAACACTAAAGACGCCAGCAATGCCAGGATGATTGTTTCCGCCATTGGCCGAAACATCCGGCCTTCTACACCTTCCAGTGTCAGGATCGGCAGATAAACCAGCATGATGATGCAAACAGCAAAAATGACTGGTCGCGCGACGGATGTTGTTACTTTGGCTACGCGCTCTTGTAGGGTCAGCCCAGCCACAATGGAAATACTAAGAACGCCTTCGACGATCACCAGTGCGCTATCAACAATCATCCCAAAATCAATGGCGCCAAGACTCAGGAGATTGGCCGAAATGCCGAGATGATGCATTCCAACCATTGCAGCCAATAAAGCAAAGGGGATGATGGACATGATGACCAGAGACGCCCTCCAGTCTCCAAGGACAACTAGCAATACTACCAGAACAAGAAGTGCCCCTAGCGCAAGGTTTTCCTTAACAGTGTCAATCGTCACATCTGTCAACGTCGTACGGCTATAGTACTGCTCTAGGGTGACACCCTCTGGGAGGGTTTTTTGGATTTTGGGAAGAGTTGTATTGAGCCGGTTGAGTGTGTCACGCGCACTCGCGCCTTCCTGCAACAGAACAACTGCATTGACGGCCTCTCCTTTACCGTCCCGTGTCACAGCTCCTAGTCTTGGCAGAGCCCCCTTGCGGACAGTGCCAATATCCCTGATATGAACAACTTCTCCGTTTGGACCACTTTTGACCTGAATTTCTCCTAGTTCCTTGAGGTCATCGATGAGCGAACGCCCCACAATAATGTGCTGCTCATCGTTATGCTCTATCCACGCACCACCAGCAGCTTCATTGCCGGTATCGACAGCTTTAAAAACATCTGAAACGGACACATTGAACCGACGCATAGCCATTGGATCGAGCGCGACTTCGTAGGTCTCCGACGCGCCGCCATTGACGTTGACATCAACCACTCCAGGAACCAGTCGCAGCTTGGGCACAACAGACCAGTTCAGAATACGGTTCAGATCTGTAAGAGACTGGCCTTTCCCTTTAATCTCCAGCTGCATGATTTCACCCATGCCTGTGGCCATTGGCCCCATGCTAATGGAGAGTCCGTGGACTGAAATGGTATTTTTTGCCTGATCCAGAAATTGAGACACTAAGTCCCGATCGCGATAGATACTCGTGTTGTCATTGAATTGAAGATACAGAACCGACACGCCAGTGCGGGAGACCGATCTGAGATTTTTTAGCCCGACAACTCCAGATAGCACTGTCTCAATAGGGAATGTAACGAGTTTTTCCACCTCCTCCGTCGGTAATCCAGGGGCTTGAATGGAGACTAGGACCTGACGTGGAGAAATATCTGGAACAGGCTCTACAGGAAGAGATCGAAGGTCGAAAAGACCAGCCACCATCAAAAGAAGAATACAGCCCAAAATTCCTTTACGGCCTCTGACGACATGCAAAAAGAAATTCATAACTTAGTCCTGCGCCTCGGAATGATCAGGCGTCGGCGCCAGAAGATATTGGGACTTCAGGACAAAGCTTCCTTGAGAGACAACTTTCTGCCCAGCCTTGAGGCCCTCTGTCACCAAAGTTTTTCCCTCAAGAGTAGTCGCGATAGTCACATTCCGGGGGACAAATTCATGATCGGACTTTTGAATAAAGACACAATTTTCTCCATTCAGTATCTGAATGGAGACTTCTGGAACAAGAACACCGGAGACACGATTTTTTGTCATCAAACGAGTTTTTACAAGCATATCAGGGCGCAAAATCATATCAGGATTTGTTACAAGACTGCGCACCAGAACATGTCTGGTTCTGGGATCGATACTGGCCTCGATAAGAGTAATATTTGAAGGAATAGAAGCCTGATTTGCAGAGATGTATGTTAACTGCTGGCCTCCAGAAGCCAATTGTCCAGCTTTCTGTGGATCAACCTGCGAGATAACCCAAACTTGCGAGAGGTCGTCAATTTCAACAGCTGGTAAAGCTGTATTCGAAACATCCTCTCCCTGCGTCACTGAAATCGTACGAATAACACCGTTAATCGGAGAGGTAACAGTAGAAACAAGGCCTTCTCCTTTTTCCAATTGTGTTGAATACCGTGCGAGACGTTGTTTTTCCGTATTTAACTCCGCCTGTCTCTGACGAAGCAATTCACGCGTCGCTTTAAACGATGAGAAACGTCGCTCTACTTCGCCGGAAGATACCACGCCTCCCTCCAAGGCGCGCCCACGTTTATAGGTATCTGTCGCATTGCGTTCTTGCGCTAAGGCCTGTTGATAAGCCGCCTGCGCCTCGTTAACTCTTTGTTCTTGATCAGCCAGACTAAAATTTTCGTACTTGAAAAGAGGTGTTCCTTTCTGAACTTTCTCTCCTGGCGTTACAAATACTTCCTGAACACGGCCGCTTCCGACTGGGTGGATACGGGCGACATGGCGCTCATCAAGTGCGACATAGGCCGGAACATCCATATGATCAGACAGCGTTCCCGCTATCGCTGTAGAGATCACAATATTTTCTGCTTTAAAAGCATTCGGCGAAATCTGAACGGTCTTTTCAGCCATGCCTATGCTAGGAAAGCACAAAGAACTCATGCCAAACAGGACAGATATAAAGATAGATTTTTTCACGGGGTCTCTCCTGTCAGGAGCATCATTCTGATCATGGCAGTGTGCCAGACGACATTTGCCTGAGAGGCTCGTTGCTGGGATTCCAGTGCACTACGGCGCGCACGAAGATATTCTATGATGGGCGCTTCACCCACCTTCCAAGCCTTTTCCAAATCGTCTGCACGCTTCTGTAGTGCGGCATTTGTCGCTTTACTGTGCTGCAAAGTTGTGAGTGAAGAACGAAAGCGAGTATGGATTTGTCGGTATTCGGTTTGGACTTTTCTACGTGCCAGAATGCTATCACGATCAGCCGCCGCCATAGCGCGCACTGCCTTCATTTCTCTAGGTGTGTTTCGTGCGGAGCTTGGGAGAGGAATCTGGAGCTGAACCCCTACTTGGGTATCCCAGGGACTTTCATACTGCTCTTGCCGACTTACCATCACACCAATCCGAGGGTTGGGGATTTGAGAATGACGAACGACAGCGTAAGAAGCTTTGGAAAGTTTTCTAATGGCTTCAGCCAACCTAACTCTTGGATCTTTTTCAATATCCAGAGCCATATTGCGACCTTCTAAAATATGCCCCGAAAGCGATAAAAGATCGGGAATCTCATCAGAGCCCGTTAAGGCCTGGATGTCTGACTGAATACTCTCTAGAGATTGAGATGCGTCAGAAATTTTACCTTCAAGTTCCTCTTTCTCGGCAATTATCGCGTCATTATCAGATCCAGATACTTCACCGCTCTGATAAGCGACTGCCGTCACATGAGCGATACTCCCCAAAAGTACATCAGCGTGGCGAAGGTTTCTAACGGTCTCTCTTTGCAGGGTAGCCTGACTCGTCAATGTGACGATGCGCACAGCGGTCACCAATTTCTGAACTTGTGCTCTAGCCTCTGCTACGGCCTGATTCCCAAGCGCTTCGTTTGAAAGAGCACGACTTTGACCTGGCAACCACAGAGGGAAATTAATACCTCCTTGGTACGTCGTGTAACCAACTTTACTACCGATGAAATGATCGTCGAGATATTCCCCCGTAATCATCGGACTGTCTGGGAACCAAGATCGGGCTGCTTTTACTTCTTTCTTTGAAGATAGGGCATCGATATGAAAAGATGAAAGATTAGGATCGTTTTTCCATGCCCTTTGTATCGCGTCGTGGAGAGTCTCTGCCCGAGCGTGAGAAACAACACTTATGATAATCGCTACAGTACTGATATAATGTATCAATAAAGAGATTTTCACGAATTCATAACTTCCAGATCAGCCAAAGCGATCCAAAAACATACACCTTAGATAAGAAAAGATGTTTTTCAAAGAATGTCTTAATAAATTAAAATAATTTTAATATGAGAATTAAATAAATAGAATATTTATTGGTTTTTACAGAAAAATAATAATTAATCGAAAAATAAACATCGTGAATTTTATTTATATTTAATAATAATTAATTCATTCCAATTATAGATTTTATCCAGATTGGCACTCATGAACAGCATATTCTCTTGATGGGTGGTGATTCATTTGCCCGTCCTCCGAAAGGAATGTGGCATGTTCAGCTTGAGCCTGCGCCATCAGGAGATGGTCAAACGGATCACGATGATGTAGAGGCAAAGACGTCAGGATCTTTAGGTGCTCGGGCTGTATTCCCAGCAGAGAGAAACCTTCTGCAGGAATTGCTGCCAGAATATCGTTCATATTCGCAGCCAGTTTCCCGATACGGATTTTGATCGCAATCTCCCACAGTGACACGATACTCACCA
>NZ_WIPH01000061.1 GCF_009547075.1 Gluconobacter aidae | reverse complement strand
AAGCTATACGCCGCCTCCAGCGCCCGGATGACGGTTCTCGTGCTACATCCGGCGCGGGCGGCAATGCTTTCATGGGAAGGAAAGAGACCGCGGTGGCCTTGGAAGCTGGCGAGGGCCTGAAGGACGAGATGTGTCCTAGCGGTGATCTGACGGGCTTGGGTCAGGGTCCAGATCTGGGAAGCGAAAGAGGTCATGTCCGTCCTTTTCAGACGGCAAGCACTTCCCAAGAAGGAGAACGTTGAACCTTTCAGCGGCTCACGCTATATTCCTTCTATCGGGTGAATAAGCGGGCTTAGTCGCTTCTCCACCTGCTCGCCGCGCAACAGCGAGATTTCGAAGGGGTTGGCCTGCCAGGGCCAACCCCTTCTTCATTTCAAAGCATATTGATCGTTTGAAGGCTTGTTGTCCAGCGAAGCGATAAATTGCTGTTACGCGGCCCTAGCCCCAACTCCATCGCCTAAAGTGTTCAATAAATTAGAAAGAAACGCACGGAACATTTTCATAGCGGCCGGCAAGATTGTTCTCAACTTCGAACCGGACCAAATCTATTTGATAATGAGAAAATAACTGATTTTATTTAAACTATAATTCTATGTCACTTAATATTTTTGTGTTTTTAGAGTAATTTTTTATGAAAATTATTGCATCTCTTAAATAATAATATAGATTATGCAAATCTAGTCCAAAACTATCCCCTGATATGTCACCTTTAATAATAATTGAGCTCAACGGAATTCCATTAGAAATTTTATTTATATCATTTAATTTTTCTATTTTTGATTTAACGTGCTTTATATGATTAGCAATCATATCAACAATTGCAAATTCTATGGAATTTTTTGACCAATACTCAGTTATTTCTTTAGTTTTATTAGGAAAAGACGCATAATCAACAGAGTGATAAACTACTATACATGCTAAAAATGCATGTCTTCCAGAGCTAGGGTTTTTTTGGAAATCCAAAAAGGTTGGATCGACAATCCTGTTAATGTACTCATCTAAATCCATTTTTTTTCTTTCTATCTCTATGTATTTTATAACATTTAACCCATATGAATTTTTCCAAGAGATTTACAATATGTACTTTCTTGGTACACATTAACAATTATAGGAGTTCAAAATGCCTACTGGAAAAAAGCCAGCATCCGATGCTGCAAAAATTCTTAGAGATCCCAATAGTACAAAAAAAGAAAAAGAAGTTGCTGCATCAGATCTAGCCCAACGCAAGCCTCCCAAAAAATAAGTAATTATATAGGCCTATATCCATGAATATATCGTGGATATAGGTATTTACGCGACCATTGCCCGACGTACAGCGTCTGGCTCACGCCAGAGCACCCGAAGCAGCGTCTGAACAGCAGGATCGAGACGAACCCGTCCCTGCTCCCAGTTCCGCCAGGTCGCGACTGGCACGCCCGCCAGGGCCGCAATATCCTTCTGGGTCAGCTTCAAGTGACGCCGCACGGTTGCCGGTGACGGAGCGGCCAGCCCCGGAATCTCCCCCTCCGTACCATCTTCCCTGGCCTGGCGGTCAATGTCGTCGTCCGTGGTCGCGTTCACCCGGGTCCAGTCAATCGTAGAGGGACGGGCCTTGATCTCTGTCAGTGTCATTCTTGCCATTTGATCCACTCCTTCCGGTGCATTTTCCGGGCTGAGATGATCCGGAAGCAGTCCCCCCGGACCGTATAGACGACCATGAACGGGACGCCTTCAATCAAGCCTGCAGCCCTGATGCGGGGCTCGCCATAATCTTTCCGGTCATCCGGCTTCTGAAGCAGCGGCCCCGCAAAAATGACCAGCACATCCGCAAAACTGAATCCGCGCTCCTCGAGACAGGCATCGCTTTTCGCGTCATCCCATTCAAATGCGATGTGAGGTCCAATCATGCGCTTTTATACGCTGCTAGCGTACAAAATACAACACTTTTGACGCTCTTCGATGGCGGACCTGGTCAAACAAAAATCCTCCCTGACGACTCTCATCGTCTCATGCTGACGCCAAAAGATCGCGCCACCATCGTGTCAGAGGTCGTTGCACGGTCGTGTCCCCATCGTGGCAAGATCGTTGCAGGTTTTTTCCTTCTCCATACACAAATGCAAACTTTCAGTTATGCGTCTCACCAAGCACTAGTGCCACTCGCTATCGAGCATGGCCTGATGCTGGAGTTTGAGGGTTACGGCTTCCTGCCGGATGGCCTCAAGGGTCTCCTCGGACACCGGACGTTTCCAGACATCCCCGTCCCGGTCATAAACCCATCCGGAGGCTTTCATGCTGTTCCGCACAGCCGCCGGAGGGACAGACGGAAACCGCACCAGGTACGTGAACGGCACGAACTCCAAAGGCTCCTCCCGGGCCTCCTGCTCGATCTGACGGCCCCGGTCGCGGAAGGGCGCGACCGCCTTCTGGAAGTCGTCTTTGTCGTCCTCGTGGATCCAGACATTCATCTGGACCAGGCCGAGCGCTTTGCGGCGCTGACGGACTGCGTGCATGGTCTGTCGGCTCATTGGAGCACTCCAAAATCTGTTTTGAAGCTTTTAGCACTAGTGCTTAGTGAGACGCACACCTGAAAGGGTGCATTTGTATATACGCGCGACCCTTCTCCCTGTAGTCGATCTGTAGTCGTTGCGTAGCTCTTCTGTAGTCCTTTGTAGTCGATGGGTCGTCGACCGATCCCGCGCAGCGAACGGTATCAAGCAGGCCGTTCTAGTGTCTGAGAATGGGCATTCTCAGACACTAGAAAGGGCGGCTTTCTTCCTGAAGCGCTCCGGCTCATTATGACGCCATGAGTTACCTCTATCTCGGCATCGCCATCTTTGCAGAAATCGTCGCAACCTCGCTTCTGAAGGCTTCCGAGGGATTCACACGCTTCGTCCCGACAGTCATTCTCGGTGCCGGATATCTCGTCGCCTTCTACTGCCTTTCGATGGCCCTCAAAGAGATTCCAACCGGCATTGCGTACGCGATCTGGTCGGGAGTGGGCATTGTGCTTGTCGCCGTGATCGCCTGGATCTTTCAGGGTCAGAGACTTGATCTCCCAGCCATGATCGGCATGGGTTTGATCATTGTAGGCGTTCTGGTGATGAACCTCTTCTCAACGACAACCGGGCATTAACCCTGATTTTGGAGCGCTTCATGAGCAATCGTTTGGCCGTATTTTCTGCCTTGTGCCCTCTTCTCTTTCCGGTCTGCGCTTTTGCACAAAGCTCTCAGGACTGGCTGCCAGAGTCTGGGGTCAAATCCCCCTACAGCCCGCTTGCCGTTCCGACGGAACTCCATCCGGTCACAGCGTCTCTGAGCAGTCTGCTCAAAACAGGCTACCGGATCACCACAACCACAAACTACGCCGGATCTGGAGCTCTCTTCACGCTGGAGAAACGTGGTCAGACCATTCTCTGTGTCCTGACCCCTCCCAATCCGCAAACAGACCAGAATGTTCCAACCTCACGCTGCTGGTCTTTATGAAGACCAGAAACGGGTTTGTATCCCAAACAGACCTGAGAGATTTAACCCGATCAAAAATCCATTTGTAGGATGCAATGCCAGATCGACATGGATGGCCCCAAAAACCTCCCTGATTTTGGTAGAAATTAGCCCTTCTTTCTGTTACATGTAACGAGAGGAGAAACGCCATGACCCCTGTTGCCATCCGCGTCCAGAAGCGTCGCGACACCCTGCGCAAGGCCGGGCTGCGCCCCGTCCAGATCTGGGTGCCCGATACGCGAACCCCGGGCTTTGATGCGGAATGCCAGCGCCAGGCGCGTCTGGTGGCCGAGGCAGATCGGCATGATCCCGCGCTGATGTCCTTCCTGGACAGCGCAGCCAGCGATCTCGACGGATGGGAGGCATGAACCGGGGAGACTTCGTCACCGTTGCTCTCCAGGGGGATCTGGGCAAACCCCGGCCCGCTCTGATCGTCCAGGCTGACCGCTTCGAGACGACAGCCTCTGTGACCGTACTCCCTGTCACCAGCACCCTCATCGACGCCCCCTTGCTCCGCCTGTCGGTGCCCCCGGACGAGCGGAACGGGCTGCGCAAAACGTCCCAGGTGATGATCGACAAGCCCAGCACGGTCTCCCGCGACAAGATTGGCCCCACCTTCGGGATTGCCAGCGATACCGTCATGCTTTCCGTCAATCGCGCTTTGGCGCTGTTTCTCGGTCTGACCTGAAAGGCGCATGACCTTACAATCGCTGTTCCCCGAGCCTTTTCCGGCGGTTCTTCAGGGGGCTTCTGACCGTCTGCTTCTGGCGGCTCGATCTCCTGCGACATTGCGCGCCTATCGCACTGACTGGTCTGCTTTCGTCGCCTGGTGCCGCGCCCAGGGCGTCATGGCGCTTCCGGCCCAACCCGAAACCGTTTCCGCCTGGATCGCGTCGCGTCTGGAGCAGGGCCGCAAAGCCGCGACGCTGACCCGTGGCGTGGCCGCCGTATCCTGTGCACATGAGCTGGCCGGGTTCGAGAGCTTCAGTCGTTCCCGCATCGTCCAGGACGCGCTGCGGGGCATGCGGCGGACGCTTGGGACCGCCCCGACCCGGAAAGCCCCCGCGACCGTGGACCTGCTGCGTAGGATGCTGGATGTCCAACCGGATACCCTGATCGGTTGGCGCAACCGGGCACTTCTGGCTCTGGGCTTTGCCGGAGCCTTGCGGCGGTCTGAACTGGTGACGCTGGAGGTCGGAGACCTCGTGCCGCAGGAAGGGGGTGCGCTGCTCACACTCCGACGCAGCAAGACCGATCCGGACGGGGCCGGTCAGACGATCGGGATTTTGAACGGTTCCACCATCAGGGCGCTGGATCAGCTCGCGGCTTGGTGCGAGGCGGCCGAGGTCACGTCCGGTCGGTTGCTCCGATCCGTAGACCGGCATGGCCGGGTCGGCCGGTCGCTGTCAGATCGCTCGGTGGCCCGGATCATCAAGGCCGCGGCCGAAGCCGTGGGGCTCGATCCGGAGCGCTTCTCGGGGCATTCGCTACGGGCGGGATTCATCACCTCCGGGGCCGAGGCCGGCGCCGATGCCCTGATGATTGCCGAAACCTCGCGGCATCAGAGCCTCGATGTGCTGCGGAGCTATGTCCGGCGTGCCTCGCTTCTGAAGACCCATGCCGGACACCGTTTCCTGTAATCCCTAGCCAAACGGCCACCACCAGCGACGGCGACCGTACACCCCGTACGTCCGGGTCTGTTCAGGGGGTACGTTCAGGGTGAACACTGGTCTTTGTACAGGGTGAACGTCCGGGGTATACGTAGGGTGTACGCGTTCACCCTCGATCCGTGAGATCTTCTCCCTGAGCTGGGCATTCTGTTCCTTAAGAACTGCGTTTTCTTCCCGGTAATCCGAGACTTCTTGGCGTCTCTCGTTCAGTTCAGTTTGGAGAAGACCCATCATGTCCCGCAGGGTGGACAAAGCTGTATTGTCCGGGGTGAACGTCCCGTTGTGTTCGGGGATACGTTCACCCTGAACGTCCGGGGCTACGTGTTCAGTCCGTTCAGGGGTCTTGTTCAGGGCCAAGACAGGAACAGAGACACGGACAATGCCATGATTGTCCGTGATCTTGAGCCAACCGCCGCGACGAACGCGCGCGCGTACAGCTTCAAGGGACAGTCCAAGCCGGTCAGCTAACTGACGATAGGTCAGGTTTTCTGTTTGCTCGGCCATAGATCCTCTTCGTCTCAAGCCTGAGCTTATATCCGGTCGAGCATGAAATGCGAGTGAGGCTGTCACCCCTAGCTAGGGTGACACATCTTGCCTGTTGTTTTTTTGTCCGAGACGGCCCGACTTGGCCCTGAACGGTCTCAAGAAAGGATTTTCAAGATTTCGGGCTGACTAAGGCCGTCTCGGGCCATTCAGGGCCAAGTCGGGCCGAGATGAAGGGATAACCTTTCAAATAGCTCCTTCGCCTTGAGCCTTTTGAACGTGCGTCTGAGGGGAAATTCTGGCGTGGGAACGTTAACTCGTCGATGGGGACGGGGACCAAGAGGCGATCAGGTCGAGCCAGTCATTTTTGGAGCGTGGTTTTTCAAAGAAAATATCTCTTTGAAAATAGAGTTCGCTGTCATTTTGGCAGTTAGAAGAAAGCCGGAGTTTCCGGCGAGCAAGAGCCTCTTTGAGACGCTGTGTCGCATGCGCTGCGGCGGCTTTAGCCTGTTCCAGACTGACCAGGATCAATCGGTAGCGGTTGGGGCCATTCACAACGCGCCCGGAGCGCCGCATGCGCTGGCGGGTCCGTTCCACCAGACCC
>NZ_WIPH01000060.1 GCF_009547075.1 Gluconobacter aidae | reverse complement strand
GAAGCAGCCGGGTTTCTTTGACGTTGAAGAGCGACTTGCTCGATTGAGCGGGCTTGGTGATCAGCTCGAAGCATTTTCCCGGACTGTGGATTTTGAAGTGTTCCGTCCTGACCTGGAGCAGGCTCTGGCCTATTCAGACGGAAGCAAGGGCGGGCGACCGCCGTTCGATCCAGTGTTGATGTTCAAAATCCTGGTGATCCAGACGCTGAACAATCTGTCCGATGAACGGACGGAGTATCTGATCAACGATCGCCTGTCGTTCATGCGCTTCCTTGGCCTGGGGCTTTCAGATCGGGTGCCTGATGCCAAAACACTCTGGCTGTTCCGTGAACGCCTGACGCAGGCGGGAGCGATCGAGGGTCTGTTCAATCGCTTTGATACAACCCTGCGCAGTGCTGGTTATCTGCCGATGTCGGGTCAGATCCTGGATGCAACGCTGGTGGCTGCTCCAAAGCAGCGCAACACGAACGCCGAGAAAGCCGATCTCCGGGCAGGCCGTATTCCCGAAGACTGGCAGGACAAGCGGGCAAAGCTGTCGCACAAGGATCGTCATGCGCGCTGGACGCTGAAGTTCACGAAGGCGAAGCGGCAGGATGACGGGACGATCCCGTCAACGGATCTCGCCATCCCGTTCTTTGGCTATAAATGGAAAGCGACAGATGCCGCCGCCAGTGACGGTGCCAGACTACGCGAGGGCTTGCTGGATAAAACCAATACGGCCTCAAGCGTCTGGGCCGATACCGCGTATCGCTCGAAAGCCAACGAAGACTTCATGGAAAAGCAGGGCTTTGTCTCAAAGGTCCAGAGGAAAAAGCCGCATCTCAAGCCCATGCCCCGCCACATCCAGCGGTCCAACGCAGGGAAGTCGGTGATCCGGTCGCGTGTCGAGCATGTCTTTGCCGATCAGAAATCGCAGACGGGGATCTTCATTTGGACTGTCGGTATCACCCGGGCCACCATGAGGATCGGACTGGCCAATATTGTCTACAACATGCGCCGCTTCCTCTTCCTCGAGAGGTTGAACGCGAGCGCGTAGCCAGCTAGCCAGAGACAGCCCCTGATCTGCTCAAAACGCAGACCGAAAACGACCTCAAGAACCGTCAATCAAATCGCCAAAAACCAGAAATTACTCGCCAAGGCATATCAACAAACAGTTCTTCGATCCCTCCATCTCAAACCGATGCCCCTGCATATCCAGAGATCCAACGCAGGAAAGTCGGTGATCCGATCCCGCGTTGAGCACGTCTTTGCCGATCAGAAGTCACAGACAGGATTGTTCATCCGGACCGTCGGCATCACCCGAGCCACCATGAGGATCGGGCTCGCCAATATCGTGTCTACAACATGCGCCGCTTCCTCTTCCTCGAAAGATTGAACGCGAGCGCATAGCTATCCAACGGGGGACAGCCCCTGATCTGCTCAAAACGCCGATCAAAAGCAACCCCAAAGAACCGTCAATCAATACGTCAAAAACCAGAAATTACGGGCCAAGGCATATCAATAAACGGCTTTTCGATTTCTCCGATTTTCAAATCCGCCAATTGGACGTCATTTCAACGCCGCCACCGACCTCTTCGCCAGATGTAGCCGCGCGGAGTCCAGAACCAGCGGCCCGGCTCCCAGACATAGCCTCGGCGTGGCAAGGGCACCATTTCGTAGGGTGGCACCGGTGGTGGGGGGCGAATGATCGTGACGGGAGGTGGTGCAATCACGACAGGCGGAGGTGGCGGCCCGACCACGACTGGTGGTCGAACGACAACTGGTGGTCCAGCATAAATCCACGGCCTGGCCTCCGCCGGAGCCGCACTCAGCATGGTCGCGGCGAAAGCCACGGCCAGCAACTTCCATCTGACGCTATCAGGCATTGTCCTGCTCCAGTCTGAACACGCGATGATGCTTTATAGCACGATGCTCGTGAAATGGGCATCGGTCCGTCTCACTCGCGAAGACGCGCAGGTAATGAAGACGCGATAGAGGGCGCCAAAACCTGCCTTTTTGCATTTTTGATGCCTCTTGACACCATGCGCGGAGTTCCCAGATTGAACTTGCCGGCCGCCGAAGGGGCCGGCAGACAGAACTATCAGTTTTGATCTTGTGTCCATGTTGCTCAAAGGAGGATATGGCTATGAGAGCCACCGTTGATTTTTCCCCCCTGTTCCGTTCGAGCGTGGGTTTTGACAGAATGCTTAATGCCCTTGATCTCGCCGGTCGGATTCCGACGGTCGATAACTGGCCACCTTACGATATCATCAAGACCGGTGAGGATGATTACCGGATCGACATGGCGGTTGCCGGACTTGCCGAGAACGACCTTACGATCACACAGGAGCGCAATACTCTTGTCGTGACAGGACGAAAGGCACCGGAGCCGCAAAGTGCCGCCGAATATCTCCATCGAGGTATTGCGGGCAGAGAATTCGAACGCCGCTTCGATCTGGCCGAGCATATGAAAGTCACCGATGCGCACTTCGAGAACGGACTTCTGTCCATTACCCTGAAACGTGAGATACCCGAAGCGATGAAGCCGCGTCGTATCGCGATTACGTCCTCTACAATACGTGCGGAAGAAGCCGTGCCCCAGATCGAGGCGCGGAAAGAGGCAGCCTGATGGCGTGACGAAACCTCTCCCCCGGCCATTCCTCCGGCCGTGGGAGAGTCTCGAAAGGTCATAAGCATGAAGAGGATGAAAATATTTCTGTCGTGCGCTGCTCTGGGCTTGTCTCTACTGAGCCAGTCGGACGTACATGCTGCTGATCTTGCCCAGGCGGCTGCAACATCGTTCGATGCGAGGGCGACTGAGGGAACGTCCACAATCCCCAAAACCAGGGCTCGCACTCATTACGAAGACGGCACAGGTGATATGCTGGTCGACAGCTTGAACTCAAGCCAGTTGGATCAGAACTACAAGGGGCCGGTCTATTATCCCGGACAACCCATTCCGCCGTTCCGGCCCATCGACACAGATCATCTGGCACAGTCAGGGCCAGAGACGGCGAAGAAGACGTCCTCATCGCACGGGACGTAGTGGGGATTGAGTAAAGGCGGCGTTATAGACCGCCTTTACCTCGATTCTTCAGGATGAAGACCATTCAGGCTCACAGCGGGCCGCAGGATTATCTTCGAGATGCGCCTGTTCCCTGGCATCGCGCGCTACACGTGCATCCTGCTCACGAACCAGCCAGTAGACGATGCCCAGAGCCAGAACAGCCGCCGAGAGAGCGAACAGTTCCATGGCAGTCACATCACGCAGATCCAGCAGGATGAATTTGCGGGCAATCGCCAGGAGGGCAATCAGGACGATGGTCCGCACCCGGATGACGTTCTCATGCTGGGCAAGAACGACCAGCAGGGAGTGTTTGAACTCAAGAGCGATGATAACAGTAAAGATCGCGCCAAAAATCGCCTGGAAGATCGTCTGGTTGATCGGATCGATTCCGACATCGACGACCAGATGCCATACCGCGCCGATCAGATGAATCGTCGCGATGACGGTTACCAGCATGATGAGCGCAATCAGGGTCAGAATGATCGCCTGTTCAAAACGCTCGTAGAATGTCAGGCCCCCGAACAGTTTGATGAGGCGGGACCAGTCCCTGCTCTGCCAGGAATGTTTCATGGAGAGGTCTTCCATAGCCGTTTTCCCATCTATTAATTGCGTTATAGTTCCCACGTCCTGGGTCTGGTTTTTCTTTTAGCGATGGAGAATGTCCCCATGCAGGACACGTTACGGATCATGGACGCTCACCGCCCGTTCGAACCGCCTCCGCTTCCTTCTCGCGAGAAGGAGCGCCCGCATCCAGCGCGTGCACCTGACGAAGAGGAGCCACCAATCGATCCGGACAAGGAAGAACTGGTCGAACCGCTTGATCCTTCGGATGTGGATGCGAACCCCCATGCGGATTGAATCAGTCTCCGGAAGGGCTCGTGGCCCTTCCGGCGCGCATCCGGGTCAGAGCCGGTGCCAGCGTGGCAGACGACAGGACAATGTTCTGGCATGATCTCGCACGGCCTTTGGCAAGGCCGATGTCAGCTGGTTTTCGAGGGCTCCCAACGACCAGCCCAGGGCCTTGGCCATGTGCGTGCGGTCAGCGACAGGCAGGAGTTTTCGGACCACGGCGACGGTCGTTGATTCCGGGTCTGACGCGGTTCTCCAGCGAGAAACCCGATCATAAATCCGGTGGTCAGCCGCCCGACGCATGAGGCCGTCGTATCCGCAGTCTTTTCCCTCGTCGCAGAGATAGTAGGCAAGCAGGACCGCCGGTTCTGTGCTGATCTGAACGGTCGAAAGCGACATAATTCTGTTCGGCCTGTCCGCGTGAAGAGTCATGGTGCAGTCCTCAGGTTGGTCCGCGTGTTGCCCGATGTTAGAGCCGTCGCATCCAGAGGGCTGACGCTCAAGCCAGAAACAGTGGCGGTGACATCGACATGCACGGACCCGAACAGATGCAGGAGGGCGCCCTGAGGCGTATAGGCACCCTTGATGGCTGCCGAGGTCCGGCCGTCCATAAGGGGCGGGTCGACAAGGACCGGGCACCCGGTCTGCCGGCCCAACATCTCGATGGCGCGGTCCAGTGGCATGGATGGAATGTTCACCGGCTGCTTTTCTGTCTCGCACGACAGCATATCCTGCGGCGCATGAGCTGATGTCGGCGATGCTATTCCGACCAGCAGCATGAGGACGAGACCGATAGCGACGTGTGGTCTCTCCCTCTGCCGAAGGCGCCGAGGTTGCTTGGCCGTCTGTTCCGCTTGCTCTGTCGCTCCTGCGGAGTGTGACCAAACTGGCCGCATTGTCCCCGGTGAACGGGGCACGGGGGGATGGTTATTCCAATAGTCCTGAAGTGCCTTCAGGTTGAGAAAATGGATAAAACTCGACATCTCCCTGTTCTCGCTGCTTTTGACGTCATCTTCAGAAACGCGGGACCTCCGATGGAAGGCCCCGCTCCACCCTCTCATTCGTGCGGCCGTTCCAAGGAAGACGGCATTTCCGCTCGGAGAAGGCGTTTCTGCTCTACCCGGCGCGGTCAGTGCCTTACGCGGCGACCGAAACTGGCGGTGCGGCTCTTGCCCGTAGGGAGAGACGGAACGCGAGATCAGAAGCCAGGGGATCACAGCCGGCAGGGGCGACCGCGCCCGCCTGGACCAGACGTTCCAGCGTGGCGCGAAGTCTGATCCCCGGTGTACCGGTATGGGCCACCAGAGACGTCAGCGTCACGCCACGTCCGTCATGACCGAGGCGGCGGAGCACGGAGAGGGCACGCGGAGCGAGCGGATCGTCTCCGAAAAAGGGGCGCGTTACCATGATACGCCTCCCTCCAGTCGGTTGCGCCATCTCCGGGCGGCTGTGCGCAGGGAGCGGCGATAGCGGGAATAAAGTCCTTTCAGTGTCGACATCCACATCCTCCGATTAAAGCAACATGGACTTCAGTTGTCTGGCTCACAGAGCCTATGCCGGACCCGATGGCGTCCAGCGAAAGCAAGATTGGAAGAGATGCTTGCCTCGTCAAGAGGGCACGAAATGCAGATTCTTTTTCATGAATAATTTTATTACTTGTATTTGTGTTTATTTTCTGTGGCGCGGTTGCGGGCAGAAATTACATGGGTTTTGTTAATTTTCGCTAACCGTCATGGCGATAATCGCAGAAAATCAATATATTTTCCTTCTATGATGGTGGCCCGGGTTTTCCGGCCACCACCTGTCTTAGAGAGCGCTTCCAGTGCGTCCGTTTGTCGGGACTTCCGTCCGCGTCTCGACGGCGGGCGTCAGAGCCGTGGAACCAGTCTTTTGATCTCCGGGATCGTCAACTGCCATCGGCGCGGGGAGCGTCGCACAGGACTTGCTTCCGGTCCGTGACACATGAACGATTGGCGCCGCCTGACCGTTTGATGCGATCGTGATCGTCTGCGTACAGGCGGTGGGTCCACCTGTGCTGACCGCCTCGAAACGCTGCCAAAACATGCTCTGTTTCGGGAGGTCATGACCAACAGCCGGAACGGCGCGCAGGACGCCGTCCAGCCGCGAGCCCAATGTCCGATCGACCGCCTCCATGAGAGCCATATTGCGTGCCATCATGCGATCAACGGCCTCGAACATGTCGATATCAGGCATTGCCGCTGTCGTCGCGATGCCCTGGACCAGGATACCGACCTGGTGTCCGCGCGCGTCAACGACGCGCAACGCATCCTGAGCCTGTGCAGGTAGGGCAGCCACGCTGCAAGCCAGTGTAGCAACAAAGGCGCGTGCCTGAAGCATACGAGAAAAATGCATTTTGGAATCCTCCGTGTCTGTTAAGCAGTGTCGGACGACGGCACAAATATGGGCTGGGTAAATAGCGCTAGCAAGAGGTCGAGGAAGCAGGCGTCAGTCCGTGATTTCAAGCTGTGCCAGATCGGCAATCCGTTCCGGTTCGGTCGGTTCCCATCCCAATGCCTACCGGGTCAGGACGCTAGAGGCGACCATGTCGAAGAGAGGTGGCCCCCATTTTTCGGACAGGGCAATAAGCTCTCATGACCGTCATTA
>NZ_WIPH01000006.1 GCF_009547075.1 Gluconobacter aidae | reverse complement strand
TTGCTCACGGGCTTCGGCCAGAGTGATGCCCCCAACGCCATACCGCCCAAAGGTCAGAGTCTCCTGCCTGCCGTGGATCGCATAGTTATATCGGAACGAGATGCTGCCCGCAGGCGTCACCGCGACGTACAGCCCGTCACGGTCATTCACCTTGTAAAGCTTATCCGTCGGCTTGAGATTGCGCAGTTTGGTATCAGTCAGCATCTGTTCATGGCACTCCAAACGACGATACCATGACTAAAAACCATCAAAATAATCGGATAAAATCCTTATTATTCATATGGTTGTTAAATATCGATACCATGACACCCATAGAATGCGTGACATGGTATCAACAAAAATCATGGCATCAGACTCAGTCAGTGCCACGCACTATGCCATAAAAAATAACTGCTTGGCGATACCGTTCGATGCCAGACAATGCCGGACAAAAAAACAAAAAAGCCCGCATTTCTGCGGGCTTTAAGGCACTTCCATGCCGGGCGGTGCCATTCTATGCCAGACGCGGGATCATTCCCACTCGATCGTACCGGGCGGCTTGGAAGTGATGTCGTAAGTCACGCGGTTGATACCTCGGACCTCGTTGACGATACGACCGGCCACCCGGTTCAGGAACGCGAAGTCGAACGGATAGACTTCCGCCGTCATGCCATCCGTGCTGGTCACGGCACGCAGGGCACAGGCCTGATCGTAGGTCCGGCCATCGCCCATGACGCCGACAGTGCGCACCGGAAGCAGAACCGCAAAAGCCTGCCAGATCGCATCGTACAGCCCGGCGCGGCGGATTTCCTCAAGATAGATCGCATCCACCTTGCGCAGCAGGTCCAGCTTTTCCTTGGTGACGTCACCCGGAATACGAATGGCCAGTCCCGGCCCCGGGAACGGATGCCGCCCGACGATGCTCTCCGGAATACCCAGCTCACGGCCAAGCATGCGGACCTCGTCCTTGAACAGCTCACGCAGCGGCTCCACCAGTTCCATATTCATGCGGTCCGGCAGACCACCGACGTTATGATGGGACTTGATGGTCACGGACGGACCACCCGAGAAGCTCACGCTCTCGATCACGTCCGGATACAGCGTGCCCTGAGCCAGGAACTGCGCGCCACCCAGCTTCGCGGCTTCTTCCTCGAACACCTCGATGAACAGACGGCCGATCGTCTTGCGCTTGGTCTCCGGGTCCGTCACGCCAGCCAGTTCCTTCAGGAACAGTTCGGAGGCGTCACGATGCACGAGACGGATGTTGAAGCGGCCACGGAACGTTTTGACGACCTCGTCCGCTTCGCCCGTCCGCATGATGCCCGGATCCACGAAAATGCAGGTGAGCTGATCGCCGATCGCATCATGGATCAGCTTGGCCGCAACGGAGCTGTCCACGCCACCCGACAGACCACAGATCACACGCCCCGAACCGACCTGCTTGCGGATGCGCGCGATTTCCAGCTCACGGAAACCCGCCATCGTCCACGTTCCGCTGCAACCGGAGACATTATGCGTGAAATTACGGATCAGCGCAGCGCCATGCGGCGTATGCACGACTTCCGGATGGAACTGCACGCCATACAGACGACGCCCCTCATCCGCGATGATCGCGAACGGTGCCCCTTCGGAATGGGCAACGGCACGGAAGCCCGGCGGAAGCTGCGTGACGCGGTCGCCATGGCTCATCCAGACCTGCTCACGCTTGCCGCGCGCCCAGACGCCCCGGAACAGCGAACAGTCCTCGGCGATATCAATATAGGCACGACCGAATTCACGGTGCTCGTGGTGCTCGACCTTGCCACCCAGCTTCTGGCATATCGCCTGCTGGCCATAGCAGATCCCCAGCACGGGGCGGTTCAGCGCGAAGACCACATCCGGAATCGGCGGTGCATTCTCGTCATGCACACTGGCCGGACTGCCGGACAGGATGATGCCGCGCGGATTGAAAGCGCGGATCTTTTCCTCGGTCGCCGTATACGGCCAGATTTCGCAGTAAACGCCGCTTTCGCGGACGCGACGCGCAATGAGCTGCGTCACCTGGCTACCGAAATCCAGAATGAGGATACGGTCTTCGTGAAGAGTTTCGTCAAGCTTTTCGACGGTGCTGGCGTCCTGCTGGGTCAATGTCATGGCCTCGCGTTCCGGTTTCATGGTGCCTTTTGAGGCTCTCCTATAAGGTGTTGTGTCGTCTGCGTCATCCATTCTGCAACACGGAACAGGAATAACATGCGCCTGCCAGCACTTTTCGCCCTCTCCGCCACGGCCCTGCTCGCCGCCTGCGCGGGAGCCCCCGACCCCGGCCATGACCCCGTCGGCTCCTGGGTCGGCGCTCTCGTTACGGATCAGGGCACCTGCCCGACCGAACATCCCTCGACCCTCCGGATCCGCGGCAAGGAAATCCTCTTTACGCCGGCAGACGGCTCACAGGTCCTGCACGGTACTTACACGCCCGGCAGCCAGCATTATCATGCCGAACTCGCCATGACGGATCTGAACCACCATCCCACGGCCGTCGTATTCAACGGCTACCCGGTTGGACAGGCCATTGGCGGCATTTTCGGCTCGCCTTCCTGCCGGGCCCATATCACCATGACGCGGAACTGAAATTTTTTCCAAAGCGGGGTTGTCAGGTCAGCTAAGCCTCTGTAAAACCCCGCCTCACAGCGCACCCGTAGCTCAACTGGATAGAGCACCAGACTACGAATCTGGGGGTTAGAGGTTCAAGTCCTTTCGGGTGCACCAGTCTTCTCCTGATGAAGACCTATACAATGTGTCCGCACCCGTAGCTCAACTGGATAGAGCACCAGACTACGAATCTGGGGGTTAGAGGTTCAAGTCCTTTCGGGTGCACCACATTGTCTTCTCCCGTTATAATTTAACGGCGCTTCAGTGCCTCACCTGCTCCAGACAGCGATAGACCTCGTCCCATTCATACGGCTTGGACAGGAACATCGTGCCGCCCGGCAGTTGCCCCAGATCCTGAATCCGCGTCCCCGACGTCAGAACCAGTCCGATTTCCGGACGATGCTTACGGATCAGGCGGGCAAGCGCCACACCGTCCATGTCGCCAGGCATGTTCACGTCTGAAAAGATGGTGCCAATATCCGGATTTCGGGCCAGCACCTGAAGCGCCTCGTCGGCATCAGCCGCGAGAGAGGCCTCATAGCCCGCCTCTTCCAGCATATCCGCCGCGAGAAAGCGCAAAAGCGCCTGATCCTCGACAACGAGAATATGCTTTCTGTTGACCCTTTTGGAGTCCCCACGAAATCCTCCTTTCGGAGCCGCTCGCGAGGATGTCTCCTTCATGGACATGACATACATGGCAATCACCTTCCGGGATTGAAAAACCTGTAACACCCAATCGGGCGTCCTGCCCTGTGCAACGTCACGACAGGGCTCATGTTTGCATGTGTGAATTTTTTCTGACGTGCGCCTGATGCATGGGAACCCGAAAAACTCAGTGCGGCAGCGGCGCGGCAAACCCGCCACGCCCCGACGTCGCCAGCACATCGATCCCGACAATTCCCCACTGCCCGTCAGGCTGGCGCGCAAACAACGGGCCGCCACTGTCCCCATGCGTCGCCGCGCAGTCGTGATGGATCAGCCCGTTAATGGCCAAGCCGTTGATCCGGCACGTAATATCGCCATACGGAATCTCAGGCCGGTCCTGCGGGTATCCAACCAGCATCGCCGCGGCCCCCATCTGCACCGCGCCGTACGGAACAAGATCCCCTGACAGAACCACCGGCCGATCCAGAATCAACGTGGCCCGATCCTCGGATGCGGTACCCCCTTCGTTCGCGGGATCGTATCCGGGGGCAATAACAAATCGTGTCACCTGCGCATGAAGGCGGTACCGCCCCATCGCATAGCCCATCAGAACATGAACATCCGCAGGCTGGATATAATGCCGGGTCGCAGACAGCCACAGACAATGCGCCGCCGTCAGCATCACGGTCGGCGCCACGGCAAATCCCGTACAGCGCCCGCCAAGAGACGTCTGGACGCGCCCCAAAATCCGCCATGGCGCCGTATTCACATCCACGACGCTGCGATGACTGTCCGCGCCGAGTCCCGGCAACACCACGCTCGGAGCGGCCATCGCCCCACCACCGAACAGACAGAGTATCAGCAACGCCCCGGAGCGTTTCATCCCAGATGATCCGGCCCGAACGCGTCAGGCAGCAGTTCGGCCAGCGTCCGGATCAGGAGCAGTTCCCCCTGAGGATCAATCATGTGAACCGGCAGATCTGGCAGCGCGAATTCCCGCAATTTCTGCCGGCACCCCCCGCATGGCGTGCACGGCGCAGCCCCACCCACGATCACGATTTCCTCGATACGACGTCCACCGCCCCGCACCATGGCGGCAATCGCCCCGGCCTCGGCACACGTCCCAAGCGGATAGGCAGCATTCTCGACATTGCAGCCGGAATGGACAACGCCCTCACACCGCAATGCGGCCCCCACCTGAAAGCGCGAATAGGGTGCGTAAGCACGCGAACGGGCCTCAAGGGCCTCTCGGATCAGTTCCTGTATCATGCCGACGATATTATCCCCTGCGGGTTCAGCTTGGAACATGCTTCCAAGAGCGATACGGTAGCATCATCATGAGTGCAGCGCTTCCCTCCGATCCCGCCACCGATCCGTCTTTCTCCGACATGCTGGAAACCCGTCCATCGCTGAAGATGGACGCACGGGACGGCCTGCTGTTCGAAGGCGTGCCCCTGCACGTCATCGCGGCCGCCGTCGGAACACCGTGCTGGATCACGGGCGCTGAAACGCTGCGCCGTCGCGCAAAAGCCCTGCGCGCCGCGTTCGAGGCCCGGAACCTGCCGGTGAACATGCATTTCGCCATGAAATCGCAGGACCATCAGGCCACCCTGACCATCCTGCGCCAGTGCGGCTATGGCGTGGACATCGTCAGCGGCGGCGAGATGCAACGCGCGCTCCATGCCAGGATTCAGCCCTCGGGCATCGTGTTCTCCGGCGTCGGCAAATCCGATGCGGAACTACGCGCCGCCGTCGAGCACGACATCGCACAAATCAATGTCGAAAGCGTCGAGGAACTCTACCGTCTGGACGACATCGCCCGCGCCTGTGGCCGCGTCGCGCGGGCTGCCCTGCGCGTCAATCCGGACGTGGACGCCGACACCCATGACAAGATCTCCACGGGCCGCGCCGGAGACAAGTTCGGCATCGAGCATCGCCGCGCCGTCGCCCTCTATGGTGAAGCTGCCAGCCTGAAAAACGTCCGCATCGTCGGTCTGGCCGTCCATCTGGGCAGCCAGATGCTCACCGCCGGTCCCTTCCGCGAGGGCTATGCCCGACTGGCCGACATGGTCCGCGAGATCCGCGCCGCCGGTCACACCGTCGAGGCCGTGGACTGTGGCGGGGGCCTCGGCATCCGCTACCGGGACGAAATCGCGCCCTCGCCGGACATGCTTGCTGGCGTCATCGCCGAAACACTGGGCGATCTCGATGTCCGGCTCAGCATCGAACCCGGCCGCTGGCTCTCCGCCCCCACCGGCATCCTGCTGACCCGCGTGATCGAGACCAAAGCCGGCAATCCGGATTTCGTCGTACTCGACGCCGCCATGAATGATCTGGCCCGCCCATCTCTTTATGAATCGTGGCACGGCATCATGCCCGTCGCCCCGAGCGGCCTGACCAATCCTACGAAACTCTGGGATATCGTCGGCCCGGTCTGTGAAAGCAGCGACATCTTCGCCCGCGACCGCGCCCTGCCTGTGGACACGAAGCGCGGCGACCTGATCGCCCTGCTCGATACCGGCGCTTACGGCTCGGTCATGAGTTCAACCTACAATACCCGCCCGCTTGCGGCGCAGGTTCTGATCGACAACGGAAAATGGGAGATCATCCGCCAGCGCCAGAGCGTTGCGGAACTGATCGCGGCCGAAACCGTTCCGGAATGGCTGGCAGCCAAGGACGATCATGGCTGAGTCAAACCCGACCCTCCACCTCAAAACCCTGCGCCGGAAAGCCCAGCGTGTCCTGTGGTGGGAACGCGCCTGGGAGCCCCTGCGCTGGCCCCTGCTGCTGGTCACGTTCTACGTTCTGGCCTGCCTTGCGCGTATCCCCCAGTCCCTGCCGGACTGGCTGCATGCCCTGCTGGAAATCGGCGTTCTCGGCACGGCCCTGTGGCTGACCATCACCGGCCTGCGCCGCGTGCCTCCCGTCAGCATTCCCGTGGCCGACCGCCGGATCGAGCATGATTCCAAACTCGCCTGCCAGCCGCTCCTCAGCCTGACCGACCGGCCGGCTTTCGCGGGAAATGGCGAGCAATCGGCCATCTGGTCCCGTCATGTCGAGCGCGTCACAGCCTCGCTCGGCCCCCTTCGCGTTGGCCTTCCCCATCCAGAAACCAGCCTGCACGAACGGCTCGCGCTCATTGCCGTCCCGCTGGCCATCGTGGTTGCGGCCATTCTCGGCGGTACGCATACCCCCTCGCGCCTGCACGCAGGGCTGATTCCCGGCGTGGACGATGACAGCATTCCGCTCCCCACCCTTCAGGCCTGGATCGACCGTCCGTCCTACGCGCCCGGCGCGCCGATTTTCCTTTCCGCCACGGGCCACAATACGCTTGACGTTCCGCAGGGCGCCATTCTGAACGCCACCATCACCGGCGCGCATGGAAAACCCGCCCTGCACGGAATCGCCTCGCCTGAACAGAACAGGCTGGACGCTGAAAGCTGGAACAGCCACGGCACACTCCAGCAGTCCGGCACCATCAGTATCGTCGTCCGTGGCCGGACCCTCGGCTCATGGCGCGTTAAAGTCGAACCCGACCTGCCGCCCACCGTCACCTGGGACGGCAAACCCGGTCCACAGAAAAACGACTGGCGCACCGGCCTGCCCTGGCACGTCCATCAGACCTATGGCGTCGCCTCGCTTGAAGCCGAGATCAACCTTCCCGGCCTGACCCGAGGCCGCATCCTGCGCGTTCCCATCCCGCTCGACGGACAGCCCAGGGACGCGAAAGGTGTCGCCACGCCAGACCTTTCCTCCGACCCGTTTGCCGGAATGGAAGTCGAAGGCCGCCTGCATGCCAAGAGCGCTTCAGGCCGTGAAAGCCGCAGCGATATCGTCAAATTCCAGATCGCCGCCCGCAAGTTCACCGATCCGCTGGCCCGCGCTCTCGTTGCCCTGCGCCGCCGCCTCATGCTCGGACAGGAACGCGCCTCGAAGGCCGCAGCCGAACTGAACCTCCTGACGCAGACCACCGACGAACGCGCCATTCTCGCAACCCTCGGCCTTGAGATTGCTTCGCTCCAGAAAGACGCCCCAGATGGCTCAGCGGCCCGTGTCCCCGGGGAACTCTGGGCACTGGCTCTCTATCTGGACGATCTGCGCCGCGACGGACCTGAAATCGCCGATGCCGCCGCCGAAGTCCGCGCGGCCCAGCAGGGCGTGCAGCAGCAGCTCGACCACATGCGCGACCTCGGCGACAAGGGCCATACCCTTCCCGAACAGGAAGAACTCCAGCGCCGCACACAGGCTCTCAAGGATGCCCTGAACCGCCGGATGCAGCTTCTGTTCTCGCGCGCGGCCCAGAGCGGCATCGTCATGCCGCAGTCCGGCACCAGCTCGGCCGATCCGTTCTCGGACGAAATGCGCCGTCTCCAGTCCGAAGCCAATCAGGGCCACGGGGACGAGGCTCTCAAACGGCTTCAGCAGATGGAAGACATGGCAGAGCGCATGCGTCAGGCCAGCCCCGAGGATCTCAAAGCACTCGCCGAGCAGATGAAGGCACAGGCCGAAGCCCGGGCGCAGCGCGCGGCCCTGCATGATCTCGTCCACCGCGAGACGACCCTGCTCGATCACACGCAGTCCCGCCTTTCCGCCGCCCGTAAGGCCGCGGCTCCCGCCGACGATGGCAGCCATCCGGATATCAGCCAGATGTCCACGGCCGATCTGCTCCGCCAGCTCGGCATGCAGCCTCCACCCGGCATGGACCAACCTACGGACGCCAAACCACCCGCTCCGGTCGATCCCGCCACAGTCGCCTCCCAGTCCGACGGACGCCGTGCGGACCATGCGCTGCAACACGCCCTTCAGCGTGTGAACGACATCCTGAGCCGCCGCGTCAAGGACCTGACCGGCAAGCCCGCCACGGCCTTCGACAAGGCCAGAACGGACATGCAAAGCGCCCGCAAAGCCCTCGCGGACCGCAAGGACGCCGAGGCCCAGACCGCCGAGCAGAAAGTGCTGGCAGACCTCTCCGAAGCCGGAAAACAGATGCGCCAGAACCAGAAATCCGGCGGCTCCGGCAAGGGCGGACAGGGAGGTGGCAGTCTGAGCTTCATTCCGTCCGGTGGCGCAGGCGGCTCCGGCAAGCCACAGCATGGCGCGAAAGGCCAGCAGGGCGATGACGGCGACCAGCCTCAGGCCGGTGACGAAGACGGTGATGACGACGATCAGAAAGATCAGGACCCGCTGGGCCGCAAACTGGGCGAAGGGGACAAGGGCAAGGATTCCGACGCCCATATCCCGGACAAGAGCGCCCGTGACCGCGCCCGCGACATTGAACGCGGACTCCGCCGCCGCGCCTCGGACCGCACCCGCCCGCAAAGCGAACTGGACTATCTGGAACGGCTCCTCAAATCGTTCTGACACAAAAAAAGCCCGGTGCCGTCATGGCACCGGGCTTTTTCAGAACCAGCTTTCAGAAACCGCATACGCTCCCAGTTTCCGACAAGAAGAAGCGTAAGAACCGGGCGGAGCGTATAATATTTTTCGTTACGGAATGCGATAGAAGGGATTGGGCAGAAGAAAACCCTTTTCCGCATAACCACCGCTCAGATCGGACGGCTGGTCCCCGAGGCTTGCAATGATCGTATAGCCCTTGCGTTCGATCCGCCCGCGCGTCGGCGTCTTGTATAGTGCCGCATAACCATGAGATGTCATCGGCCGTAGATACAGCCCGTCCCAGCGCCGGATTCCCGCCAGATGCAGGTTCCGCTCCGTGGCCTCACGCTCGTCCTCATGCCGTCCCGTCACGAAAAATACCGCGACATGATGGGCCTGCGCGTCCTCGATCAACGCCCGCGTGGACGCAAAAGCAGGCGCGCGGCCACTCTTCTCCCAGGCATCCGCACCACACGGCCCCTTGGGCAGCGCATCACACGGACCGGCCGCGATATACCCGAAGCCGTCGGCCCGGATCTCGTCCCAGTTGGACAGCGTCGTCTCGTCAATATCGAGAACAATCGCAGGACGGCGGGTCTTCGGCGCCGTCTGGTCAATCCACTGGCGCGCCTGCGCGATAACGGCATCGAAATCACGCTGATAGTCGCCACTGTCGTGATAGGCGCTGGCGGCCAGAATGGCATCACCCACATTCGCGGGCTGTGCGGCCATGGCAGCCAGAGGCGTCATGGCGCCGCCGACAAACAGGCTGGTGGCAAGCAGGAGAGAGCGGATCATGGAGGGGCCACCTTTCGTGACAGAAGAACAAGACCGACCCCGACCAGCGCCAGAGCCGTCCCTATGACGGAGACTCCGCCATAGCCCAACCCCATCGACAGCGCGATACCACCCAGCGCCGCACCAATCGCATTGCCGAGATTGAACGCCCCGATATTCATGGACGACGCCAGAGCCGGCGCATCATGCGCGGCCTGCATCACCCGCATCTGAAGCGCGGGCATCAGCGAAAACGTGGACGCTCCCCAGACAAGCGATGCAAACAATGCGCCCGGCACGGTCTGCGCCATCCAGGGGAAAATCAGCATGATGACGCCAAGGATCGGGAAAAAGACCAGCAGGCTCCCGTCCAGAGACTTGTCCGCGCTCCGTCCACCCACGGCATTACCGATGGAGAACCCGACACCCGTGAGCATCAGCGCCACGGTAATGACCGTCGGGCTGGCATGGGTGATATGTTCAAGGATCGGCGCGATATAGGTGTAGAGGACGAACATCGCCCCTGCCCCGATCGCCGTCGTCAGCAGCGCCAGAAGCACGTTGCCCTTCACGAGAACCCGCAACTCCCGCCCGACTTCCGGCGGCGGAGCAGCTTCACGAGCCGGCAGGGCAAACCTTACAGCCAGCATGGTCACGAGCCCCAGCATGGCCGTCACTCCGAACGCACTGTGCCAGCCGAAATTCAGCCCGAGCCATGTCATCGCCGGTACGCCGATAATATTGGCGATTGTCAGCCCCATGAACATGGACGCCACCGCGCTCGCCCGACGCGAGGGCGCGACAGACAGCGAGGCCTCCACAGCCCCCAGACCGAAGAAAGCCCCATGAGCCAGACTGGTCAGCACCCGCGCGGCAAATAACAGGTCATAGCTGCCGGAAACGGCGGAAAGCAGGTTTCCCGCCACATACAGCCCCATCAACAGAATCAGGGCCAGCTTGCGCCGGAAACGCGCCATCAGCAGCGTGATGACGGGCGCACCGACCATCACGCCCATCGCATAGGCCGTCACCAGACCTCCAGCCTTGGGCACGCTGACCTGAAGACCATGGGCGATGACGGGCAGAAGGCCCATCGGAGTAAATTCTGTCGTGCCAATGGCAAAGGCGCCAACGGCGAGCGACAGCAGGGGCCAGTTTGGTGGCGATTTCGCTGCCAGTTTCAAGACCGGTCTCCGGGAATGCAGATTGTTCGAGAATGATCGAACCCTGCCATATCCAGAATGCCAGAACAACCAAAAGTTGTTTTACATCATGCCGTTGGGATGCTCGCCCATGTCCATGCCATCCATGATCATGGCTTTGTGGCGCGGATCATCGAGATGGCAGGCATGATCCTGAAGTTCCTCGCCCGAGCCGTGGTCGAGGACATGGGCCATGTCGTCGAGCAGGATGAACCCGCCATGCTTCGCCGGCGTGACGACAAGCGTGTGGATGGACATGTCATCGACCGCAATCACCCGGAACGGCGACGGGTCCAGCGACGCCACGATCCTCGCCCGATAGGGATGACCATAGAGCGAGACCAGAGACCAGGTTTCGGTGATCATGTTCTTGTCGAGTTCGGCGCGGGCATAGGCCGTCAGACAGTCCAGATGGATGTGCAACTGATCCTGCGTCCGTCCCGGACGTGAATTGATAGCCATCGACAGATGGGCGTCCGGGATCGCGAACCCGTAGGACTGCGCCACATGCCCACGCTCTGCCCAGGCTTCGGCGAAATAATTCGGCGTCTCGGGCTTCAGCAGAACAGGGTCTTCAACACCCGGAACCTTCTGCGTCGGGATCACGAGATACTGTCCGCGACCGACATGGTCCTTGAGGAGCGCGTAGCCATCCTTCTCGTCATAGACCGTGCAGGGCTTGTGGGCGCTATCCGACGCACACCGTCCGTGCACGACTTTCCACAGCGCATCCCGGTCATGGGACTTGCCACATCCTGACAGCCCGAACACAACCGCCGCCGCCAGAAAACCAACCCTGGCCGTCGTCCCGTAATTCCGCAAACTCATTCTTCCCTTACCTGACATTGAAGCTGCATCGCAGCCGCCAGCCTCTCGAAACGACGGCGGACCGCACTGCCCGCCGCCCGGACACTGCGCGCGCCCAGAACCAGCACGAGCGTTCCGTCTTCCACAAGGAGCCTGCACTCATCCAGCAGGACCTTCGTCCCCGCACAGAGTGTATACGCCAACCGGAGCGCCAGACCCAACTGTACGGCACGCTCGATTTCCGAACGTGACAGAAGCTGCCGGGAAGGTTCGATCAGGGGAGAGTCCATCGAGACTTCGTAACGCACCGCCAGCGTCAGCCCGATGAAGGCCCGCGCGCTGTGATCGAAACCTACGCCATGCCCATACATCACCCGTCGATAGGTCTGTTCGACCCGATATTCCGGGTGATCGTAAGAGCCGATATCGGAAAGCATGCACGCCAGCTCGCGCAGCCGCTTCTGGGTCCGCGTCTCGTCGCGAAACAGCGGCGCCGTCCAACTCACCAGCGCTTCAGCCAGCGACGCACTGCGCGCCAGACGATTGGCCATCTCCGCCGCCAGATCCGTCATCGGATCGAGATCCGCGACCGAAGACGCCACATGGCGCATGTACCAGCCCTCGCGCAGCCCATCGACGCTGAACACGACCTTGGACGGACGGACACGCTCCATCAGGCACCGCAGCACGACGGCCGCAAACGGCGCATCCGCCAGACGCTTGCGCGGCGCGCCCGGCATTTTCTCAAGGGTCCGGCGCGGGGAGCTGATGACCCAGTCCGCCATCTCCCGCGCTTCCCCCTCCGAGAGGGTAAAGAGATGCACGAGGTTCAACGGGTACTGCGTCCGCGCGATCTGCAGGCGCGCCAGAGCCCGGAATGCCCCGCCCACCAGATAAAGCGGCCGCCCCGTCATGCCCGGAAGCCAGTTCACGGCCGCCAGAAGTTCGTTCGCGATTTCAGCCGCCCGCTCGATGCTGCCCTTCGCACGGTCATGCAGCCGGATCACACCCAGCTTGGTCGTCACCGCCTCGAAATACTGACCATCAGCCACATGGATCAGTTCCAGAGAACCACCCCCGATATCGGCTACCAGACCGTTCGCTTCGGGCAGCCCGCACAACACGCCCCGCGCCGCGTAATCGGCTTCTTCGGTCCCTTCCAGAACCCGGATCGGCACGCCAGGCATCCGGGCACGGATGGCATCCACGAAGTCCGGACCGTTGGACGCGTCGCGGACAGCCGCCGTGGCGAGAACCTCGAAAGGCTCGGCGCCCATGGCACGCGCGACGGTGTGGAAGCGCCCCAGAACGTCCATCGCCAGCGCCACACCCTCGTCATTGAGACGGCCCGTCGCATCCAGCCCCCGCCCCAGCCTGAGTGTGACCTTCTCGTTGAAGATCGGAAGGGGATTGCGCGTGACCCCTTCAAAAACAACCAGCCGGACCGAGTTTGAACCGAGATCGACAATGGCGGAACGCTGTGAAGATGAGGACATGCAGATCAGTCTTCCAGAATCCTGTCGGGCCGCTCACGGGGGCGATGCGCCTCCGGAAGGACCTTCTCCCGCGCGGCCGAGCCTCGGCCGGACAGGGACGGATTGTTCATGAAGTATTCGTGGGCGGAGAAAGGATGTGCGCCCGGCGAAACCCGATGCCAGTAGCCGTCCCTCGTGAGCGTCCAGCTCTGAAGGTTGTCCTTGATGTTCATCGTCATGATCTGGCCAAGAATCTGCGCATGGACCGTCGGGTTCGTGATGGGCACCATGGCTTCTACCCTCCAGTCCATGTTCCGCACCATCCAGTCTGCGGAAGAAATGAAAACTTTTGCCTTGTGAGACGGCATCCGATGCCCGTTTCCGAAGGCAAAAACCCGCGCATGTTCCAGAAAACGCCCGACAATCGACTTGATCTCGATATTATCCGAAAGCCCCGGCACACCCGGCCGCAGACAGCAGATTCCGCGGATGATTCCGATGATCTTCACCCCGGCCTGCGAGGCTTCGTACAGTTTGTCGATCAGTTCGGCATCCACAAGGCTGTTCATTTTCAGCCAGATCCGCCCCGGCCGCCCCGCCTTCGCATGGTCGATTTCATCATGGATCAGTTGTTCGAGCGTCGAGCGGATCGTGATGGGCGAAAACGCCAGCGCATCCATCTTTTCCGGGATCGCATAGCCCGTCATGTAATTGAACAGACGCGCCGAATCCGATGCCAGCTTCGGATCACAGGTAAAGAACGACAGATCCGTATAAATCCGTGCCGTGATCGGATGGTAATTCCCCGTCCCGAAATGCGCATAGGACCGCAGAGACCCGTTCTCACGACGGACCACAAGACTCAGCTTGGCATGCGTCTTGAGATGCGCAAACCCGAACACGACCTGCACGCCCGCCGCCTCCAGCGCACGGGACAGGCGGATATTGGCTTCTTCATCAAACCGCGCCCGCAGCTCGACCATCGCCGTAACCGACTTGCCGGCTTCCGCCGCCTCGATCAGCGCATGCACGATCGGACTGTCGCGGGACGTCCGATACAACGTCTGCTTGATCGCCAGCACGTTCGGATCGAGCGCCGCCTGACGCAGGAACTGCACCACGACGTCGAAGCTCTCGAACGGATGATGGACCAGCATGTCCTTCGCCCGGATCGCCGCGAAACAGTCACCGTCATAATCCAGAACACGCTCGGGAAAGCGCGGCGTGTAAGGCGGGAACACCAGATCCGGGCGGTCATCGACGATGAGCTGCTTGAGATCGGTCACACCCACAAAACACGGCAGGACGACCACGTCCTCTTCGCCCACGCCCAGCTCTTCCCCCATCTCGCGGCCCAGCGCCTCAGGCAGCTTGCGGTCCAGCGCAAGGTGGATGCACACGCCGCGACGACGCTGTTTCAGTGCGGTCTCGTAGGATCGCACCAGATCCTCGGCCTCGTCCTCGAACTCCACATCCGTATCGCGGATCACGCGCAGCACACCCGCTGCCCCGATTGCCAGCCCCGGAAACAACCGCCCGGCAAACAGCGTGATCAGATCTTCGAGCAGCACAAACCGGATCTGGTCCGGCGTCTCCTGCCCTTCCTTCAGACGCGCCGGCAGTCGCAGGAAACGGGGCACCTGCGCCGGCAGCAGGATCAGACCATCCATGACATGCATGGAGGAGGCCGGGTCCTTGAGCCGCATCAGCAGCGCCAGCCCCATATTGGGAATGAACGGCAGCGGATGGGACGGATCAACCGCCATCGGCGTCAGAACCGGAAAAACCCGCTCGTCAAACAGCGTGGACAGTTGCGCCAGATCGGTCTCGTCCAGGGAGTCGGTCGGCAGGATGACGATCCCCGCCTCCTTCAGCTCCCCTTCCAGCACATGCCAGACACGCTGCTGCTCGGCCAGAAGATGCCGGGCCTTCTGCCGCACCTGAGCAAGCTGCTGGGCCGGCGTCAGCCCGTCAGGACTGCGGACGACCGTTCCCTCGCGCACCTGCCCCACCAGGCCAGCCACACGCACGGAATAGAACTCGTCAAGATTGCTGGAACTGATGGACAGAAACCGCACCCGCTCCAGCAGCGGATTGCGGGGGTTTTCCGCCTCATCGATGACGCGCTGGTTGAAGTCCAGCCAGGACAGCTCCCGGTTCAGAAACCGCTCTGGCGATGTCGGCATATGCGCATAGTCTTCAGCCTTGGCGGCAGCAGTCTGACGACGTCGGCTACGGTTCCGCACCGGGGTCACGGCATTGCGGGGTTTGCGGGGGGAACGGCGGCGCGGAGCAGGCCGGGAATCTTCACTCGTCACGATGGGGTCTTCCGGAACACACAGAAATACGGATCGTATAAAAAGTCATGCCGCGGGATAGGCATGTCAAACGGAGTTTTTGTGTCATTCCATGACGCTTACCCCTCGGGCGTCAGAAGATCCGGCAACATTTCCATCGCCAGCGTCCGCGTAATCGGCTGCTTGCGCGCCAGGGCGGCCTCATCCAGCCGCTCCACCGCCGAGACCAGCGCATTGCCCGTCCGGGGCAGATGCCGCCACAGCCATTCCGTCACCGTCTGCGACACCACGAGCTGCCGGTCCGCCAGCAGAGACAGCAGAAGCGTCGCCCGCAGATCGTCCTCCGGCTCGCCCGTCGCCGTGGTCGCTGTCGCCCGCAGGCGGCTCGCCAGATCAGGCAGCATGAAATGACTGCGCGACGGCGGAAGCCGCCCCGCCATCAGAACCCGGTCCCCCTGGGAGAACGCATCATTCAGCAGATGCAGCATGGTCGCCTCGTCTCCCGGCGAATCGGCATTGTCGATCGCCAGGTTCCCCTGAACCCTGATCCGCCCGCCTGCCGAAGACGTGGAAAACAGCCGCGCATCCAGCACCGTGGCATCATGCTCATGCGCCCACGCCGTCAGAAGATGCGTCTTCCCCGTCCCTGAAGGCCCCCAGAGCCAGAGCCGCCCGTCCGGCCACTGGTTCCGCGCCAGCCAGGCCCGCGCGGCCGCATTGGACGGCCCGTTGATGAAACGCTCGGACGTCATGGCCGTCACGCGACGCAGCGGAAACGCCATCTGAACGGCTGGCCGCCCCTCTGGCCGCCCCTGATGATGCTCCCGGCCGACAGCACCGGATTCCGGCACCGCGTCCCCGCCCGTGGCCCTGCCCGCATCCCGTTTCGTCATCTCAGGTCCCTTTTTCATGCCGTTACGCCTTCAAACAGGCGTTCCGCCAGCGCGCAGGATGCTCTAGAACGGCGTCACGTCAACCAGCGGGAACCTTCGACCATGACCGATCAGCCTGACATCTCCCCCGGCACGAGCCACAGCACGACCGGCGGCGCAAGCTACGCACAGGCCGGCGTGGACATCGCCGCGGGCGATGCGCTGGTCGATGCGATCAAGCCCGCAGCCAAAGCCACGAACCGGCCCGGCACCATGGGCGGCCTCGGCGGCTTCGGCGCCCTGTTCGATCTCAAGGCCGCAGGCTTCACCGATCCCGTGCTCGTCAGCTGCACCGACGGCGTCGGCACCAAGCTGATGGTCGCCATCGAAGCCGGAAAGCATGACGACGTCGGGATCGACCTCGTCGCCATGTGCGTCAACGACCTCGTCGTGCAGGGCGCCACCCCGCTGTTCTTCCTGGACTACCTCGCCACCGGAAAACTCTCCGTCGAAGCTGCCGCGACCGTCGTGAAGGGCATCGCCAGGGGCTGCGCCGAATCCGGCTGCGCCCTCGTCGGCGGTGAAACGGCCGAAATGCCCGGCATGTACGCCCCCGGCCATTACGACCTCGCGGGTTTCAGCGTTGGCGCGGCCGAGCGGAACAACCTGCTTCCCGCCAACATCGCCGAAGGCGACACACTGATCGGACTGCCCTCTTCCGGCGTCCATTCCAACGGCTTCTCGCTGGTCCGCGAAGTCGTGCGCCGCTCCGGCCTCGGCTGGAACGACCCGGCCCCCTTCGCTGAAGGCCACACCCTCGCTGAAGCCCTGCTGACACCCACGAAACTTTATGTCCGCACGGTTCTGGATCTGCACGCCAAGGGCCTGCTCCACGGCTGCGCCCACATCACCGGCGGCGGCCTGCCCGGCAACCTGCCCCGCGTCCTGCCTGAAGGTCTCGGCGTCCGCATCGACGGCTCCGCATGGATCGTTCCGCCCGTATTCCGCTGGCTGGCCGAAACCGGCAATGTCGCCGCTGACGAGATGCTCCGCGTCTTCAACTGCGGCATCGGCATGGTGCTCGTCACCTCCGAGCCCGAGAAGGTCATGGTCGAACTGGATGCCCGTGGCGAAACCGGCTTCCTCATGGGCCAGATCGTCCGCTCCGATGACGCCTACGCTCTGACCGCGCCGGTCTCCTTCGCATGAAGAAGCCGCATTCCAGAACCAGAGCGAAAGCTCCGGCCAAAAAGACCGAAAAAGTCCCCATCGCGATCCTCATCAGCGGCCGCGGCAGCAACATGCGCGCGCTGATCGAGGCCTGCGCCCGCCCGGACTATCCTGCCGAAATCGTGCTGGTTCTCAGCAACCGCCCGGATGCTCCAGGCCTTGAAGTCGCCGAAGAAGCGGGCCTGAAAACCCTCGCCATCGACCACAAACCGTTTGGCAGGGACCGCGAGGCCCACGAGCGCGAAATCGACGCCGCCCTTCAGGCTTCCGGCGCCATGCTGGTCGTCCTCGCAGGCTACATGCGCGTGCTGACGCCCTGGCTGGTCAAGGCCTGGGAAGACAGGATGCTCAACATCCACCCGAGCCTCCTGCCCGCCTTCCCCGGCCTGCACACCCACGAAGCCGCCATCAAGGCCGGTGTGAAAGAGCATGGCTGCACGGTCCATCTCGTCACATCCGGCGTGGACGAAGGCCCCATCCTCGGACAGGCCAGCGTCCCCGTCCTTGAAAACGACACGCCCGAAACCCTCGCCGCCCGCGTTCTGGAGCAGGAACACCTGCTTTACCCGGACGTGCTGGAAATGATCTGCGACGTGTTCGCGAAATAAGCCCGCGCCACACCCCATATTCCCGATACCGCGATCCGTATCGCGCGCCCTGACATCTTTTTTCAGATTGACTGAAAACAAGGGAAATCCTCCTTGCCCGCCATTCTTTCACCCCGACTGAACCACCGTTTCTGGCTTGGCGTGATCATCTTTGCAGGGCTTCTTTTTTTCCGCTCCCCCGACATCCTGCTTCATGCGCGGTTCTGGGGCGAAGACGGGTGGAACTGGTATCCGGAAGCGTATCATCTGGGCTGGTCTTCCCTCGCCCTCTCGCACACGGGATATTTCCAGACGATCAGCCGCATGGTGGCACTTGTTGCCGTGCCGTTTCCGCTCGCCTGGAACCCGGCGATCTATGCCGGCTTCGCCTTTATTTTCCAGCTTCTCCCCGCTGCGTTTCTTTTTTCGGACCGCGGAGCAGCTCTGTGCCCCAGTTCCGCCGTCCGGTTCATTCTGGGATCCTGTTCTGCGTTGCACCGAATACGGATGAAGTCTTCGTCAACCTGACCAACAGCCAGTGGCATCTTGCTGTTCTGGCTTTCCTGATCATCGTCTCCGACCCTCCACAGACACGCGCGGGGCAGGTGTTCGATCATGTCTTTCTGCTGATCTCGGCGCTGAGCGGACCATTCTGCCTTCTGCTGCTGCCGATTGCCGCAGCCCGCACCATCATCCACCGCGAGCCGACCTATTACACACGCCTCGCCATTGTGGCCTGCGGCGTGGCCATCCAGGCCGTTCCCATCATCCAGAGCAGTGGCAGTTCAAGACCCAACACACCTCTGGGCGCAAGTTTTGGAGCCCTCATCTGCCTTCTCGCGGCACAGCTTTTTCTGGCTCCCCTGATCAGCCACAATCACCTCGAATACCTCTATTCCACCCGGATCTGGCAAAATCCCGTTTTCCCATGTTTGGTTGATCTCGCAGCCGGCATGATCTGTTTTCAGGCCGTACGACGCTGGATTGCCCTGCGCTATGCGCTGGTCTTCGTCATGCTCATTCTTGCTGCGCCCCTGACACACCCCATCGTCACCACCACGATGCCACAATGGCACGCGATGTTCATCCCGGACGCAGGTATGCGCTATTTTTTCATGCCCATCCTGTTCTGGCTGGCAGCTCTGGTCGCCGTCACCTTCTCCGGACACGGCCTGACCCGTGCCCTCGCAACGGGCGCACTGCTGGTTGTGGTGGTTCTGGGTATTCCGCATGACCGAAAAATCGCCATGGAAGCCGATCGCGGCTTCAGCGAGGCGGCCCGAAGATTCGATGCCGGCCCACCGGGCACAACCGTCACGATCCCGGTCCGGCCTGGTTCCACCGTCACCCTGACCCGATAAAAAAAGCCCCCGGAACGAACGTCCCGGGGGCTTTTCCCTGAAATCGGAAAATCCGCAGATTACGGCAGGATTTCGGTCTCGGCGAAGAAGAAGGAGATCTCGTTCTTCGCGTTCTCAAGGCTGTCCGAACCATGCACGGAGTTGGCTTCGATGCTCTCGGCGAACAGCTTGCGGACAGTGCCTTCAGCAGCGTCGGCCGGGTTCGTCGCACCCATGACTTCGCGGTTCTTGGCAACGGCGCCTTCACCCTGAAGAACCTGAACGACAACCGGCTCGGCAATCATGGAGGACACGAGGCTGCCGTAGAACGGACGCTCCTTGTGCACGGCATAGAAAGCGCCAGCCTGCTTCTCGGTCAGCTGGATGCGCTTCTGGGCAACGATACGCAGGCCAGCGCCTTCGAACACGGCATTGATCTTGCCGGTCAGGTTACGCTTGGTGGCGTCGGGCTTGATGATGGAAAGCGTGCGCTCGAGAGCCATCTTTCTTCTCCTGGTTAGGACCGGCCCCTTCCGGGACCAGCGGGTCAATACCGCCGTTCCACTAGAGCAAATTCATCGTTCCTGATAGGTCTGTCGCAGTATTTTAACGTCCCCTGTTTCTTTTCTTCCGACTGATCGAGGCGCCCGTGAGCCTGCTCACCATTACCGACCTGACCCTCCGCATCGCGGGCCGCACCCTGCTGGACAACGCGTCCCTCAGCGTGGACCCGGGACGAAAGATCGGTCTGATCGGCAAGAACGGCGCGGGAAAGTCCACCCTGCTGGCTGCGATCGCCGGTGATTTCGTCCCCGATGGCGGCACCATCACCCTCGCCGCCCGCGCCACAATGGGTCGCGTCAAACAGGAAACACCCTCGGGCAGCACCTCCATTCTCGATACGGTCCTCGAAGGCGATCTCGAACGCACGCGCCTGCTCGCGGAAGCCGAGACCGCGACCGATCCGGCCCGCATTGCAGACGTCCATGAACGCCTCATCGCCATCGACGCCTACACAGCCCCCGCCCGCGCCGGTGCCATTCTCTCCGGCCTCGGCTTCGATCAGGACGCGCAGAACCGTGCCGTCTCGGACTTCTCTGGTGGCTGGCGGATGCGCGTGTCCCTCGCCACGGCCCTGTTCCTGAACCCCGATCTGCTGCTGCTCGACGAACCGACGAACCATCTCGACATCGAAGCCACGCTCTGGCTGGAATCCTGGCTCGCGAAGTTCTCCGGTGCCGCGATCATCGTCAGCCATGACCGCTCCCTGCTCGACAACACCGTCGATGCCATCGCCCATCTCGATCACCAGAAAATCAGCGTCACTCCCGGTGGCTACGACAATTTCGTCCGCATCCGCACGGAACAGGCCCTCCAGCAGAACCGTGCCGCCGAACGCATCGCCGCCCAGCGCGCCCATATGCAGTCCTTCGTGGACCGCTTCCGCGCCAAGGCCACGAAAGCCAAACAGGCTCAGGCCCGGCTGAAGGCCCTCGAACGCCTTCCACAGATCGACAGCGTCGTGGAAGACACCCCCACCCGCTTCTCCTTCCCCGAACCGCAGCCTTTGCCCCCGCCGATGCTGAGCCTGAACAATGTCAGCCTCGGCTATGACGGTCGCGTCGTGCTCAAGGGCCTGAACCAGCGTCTGGACATGGAAGACCGGATCGCCCTGCTCGGCCAGAACGGCCGCGGCAAATCCACCTTCGCCAAGCTGCTGGCCGGTCGGCTGGAGCCGATGTCGGGCACCTATACCCATTCACCCAAGCTGAAGATCGGCTATTTCGCCCAGCACCAGAGCGACGAACTCGTCCTGACCGACACGCCCATCGACCATATGAGCCGCGCCATGCCGGACGCGCTCCCCGCTGCCGTCCGCGCACAGCTCGCCCGGTTCGGCCTCGATGAAAACCGCGCCGAGACCAAAGTCGGAGAACTCTCGGGCGGCGAAAAGGCCCGCCTGCTTCTCGCTCTCTCCACCCGCGAAGCCCCGCACCTGCTGATCCTCGACGAACCAACCAACCATCTCGATCTCGATGCCCGTGACGCCCTGATCCGCGCGCTGTCGGCGTTCGAAGGGGCCGTCGTTCTCATCAGCCATGACAGCCATCTCGTGGAATCGGTCGCCGACCGCTTCTGGCTGGTGGAAGACGGCACGATCGCCCCCTTCGAGGGCGATATGGCCGAATACCGTGCCTGGCTCCTCGAACGCGCCCGCAAAGCCCGCGCCGAAATGACCGAGCGCAACAAGGCCGCCACCTCATCAGAAACCAGCGGCTCCTCCTCCGCCCAGAAGCGGATCGACCGCAAGGAACAGACCCGCGCCCTCGCCCCTTTACGCCGCAAAATCCGCGATGCGGAGAACAAGATGGCCCAGCTCACCGGCGAGAAGACGAAAATCGAGGCCAGACTCGCCGATCCGGCCCTTTATCAGTCCGGCGATACCGGGGAAGTGACGTCTCTGAACGTCCATCTCGCCGCGCTCAACGCCACTCTTGAAACCGTTGAGGAAAGCTGGCTTGAAGCCCAGACAGAGCTTGAGGAAGCCACCGGCTGACCTTCTGATATTTCCCTGATCGAAAATATTTAATAAAAACAGTTTGTTATCCACAAGTTCTCACGGGAGCCCCAGCCTCCCCCGAGGATTATCCCTGTTCCGGCTCTTTCCGGTCCGACAGGCGCGTCTCGGAATTATGGGTCGCCCCGCTACACCGCGACCTTCGCATGCAGGTCGGCAGTATGCCCCTGTGCGCCGGATCAAAACGCCTCTCACGACGGACGGCGATGGGTGACATGGCCGTGAAGGCGTCTCCATGCGCTGGACGGACAAGGCCCTCCGCACATTGCGTCCGGGCCTGACACTGCCGGGCGCGCGCATGTGGGCCTGTCGACAAAAGAAGGTGATCCATTGACCCCCTTTCCCTCTGCCCATAAGCCAGTCGGCAATGACTGACCAAGGACAGACCTTCCCCATGCCCATCTCCTTTTCCGATCCGGCAGAACGCAGCGAGACGGAACCTCGCGCGCGGGAACTGTCCAGAATCGCCGGTCTGCTGCGCATCACGCTCGCTCTCACACTGGGACTTCTGGCGATCTGGCTGATCGGCGATGTCCTGGCCGTGATTTTCGCCTCCGCTCTCGTGGCAATCGTCCTGCACGGACTTGCGCGCATGCTCCGGCGTCGTGTTTCCGTCATCCCGTATCAGGGGGCAGTCGCCCTGGTCACTGTCGTGATCCTCGTGGCCCTGTTCGGACTGGGCTGGTACAGCGGCCCGGCCATCAGCGACCAGTTCATCCGCCTCAAACAGGCTCTCATCACCCAGTCGGGAGAAGTCCGCACCCATCTCTCCGGCTCAACGCTTGGCCAGATGGTCCTCGATCACCTGCCCTCGTCGCTGGGAGGCAATGCCGCAGGCACCGCGAGCCTAGGCTCGCTGGGCTCGGGCCTCGCAGGCTCGGTCACAGGACTGCTCAGCTCCGTATTCGGCATCCTCGGAACCCTTCTGGTGGTTCTGATCGCGGGGCTGTATTTCGCACTGAGCCCTGCCGTCTATATCGATGGCATGCTGCGTCTCGTTCCCACGCAGCACCGTCCCGCAGCGCGGGAGCTGATGCTGACCGCCGGCGCGACCCTCTGGGCCTGGACCGCCGGACAGGCGCTGGACATGCTCGTGGTCGGACTGCTCTCCGGCATCGGCCTGTCGCTGATCGGCGTCCCGCTCGCGCTCGCGCTGGGTGTCGTGGCGGGGCTGTGCAATTTCATTCCCTATATCGGCGCCATTCTCGGCGCAGTTCCCGCCGTCCTGCTTGGCCTGTCCCTCGGCACCCACGAAGCCCTGTTCGTCGGCATCCTGTACTGCGTGATCCAGTTCTTCGAAGGCAACGTCCTCGCCCCGCTGATCCAGCGCCGCGCCGTTCACATGCCTCCCGCCCTCGCCATCCTTTCGCAGACGGTGTTCGGCTCCATCCTCGGCGCGCCCGGCCTGATCCTGGCCTCTCCCATCACGGCCGCCCTGCTGGCCATGGGCGACAAGGCCACGGCCCCGCTGGAGGACGAAAACCAGACCCGCCGCGCCGTCGGCGAAGTCACGGAACAGGAAGAAAAACAGCAAAAGTAAATCCGCTCCGACACGCCATCCGCTACAGGACAAAAAAAGACCGGCACTCCCTGCGGAGGCCGGTCTTTTTCATGTCATCGGAACCCGTATCCGTCTCTTTATTTCGCAGGTTGGGCGCCATCAGGCTGAAGCGCCATGACCTGCGCGTCCGGAAAGGCATTCATCCGGTACGGGCCGTTCTTTTCGAGCTGAACGCCGATAATATCGTCCTGTTTCTTGTGCTTCCAGATGGACACGATGACCGGCTGTCCCCGCGCCGTGGTCATTTCCAGAATGACCTGCCCCGGTGCAGGCGGACGCTCACCCGAAGGACCCCAGGCCGTCTCATGCGACTGAAGCCAGAGATTGACCTTCTGAACCTCATCCGCAGTGAGTTCACGGCTGACGGGCGCGCTCAGCCGTCCGGCCGTCACCTCTGGAAATTTCCACGCATGCAGCAGCGGCCAGGTCACGAACCAGATGATGCCCACCGGGATGAGAACAAGGGCCGCAAAAACCAGCAGAAGTTTCTGTTCGCGTCTCACGCCTGTTCTCCTGCCCAGCGATTAAGGGTTGCAATGATGTAGCTGACGTCATCGTCCGTCAGTTCGGGATGAATGGGAAGGGCCAGAACCCGCGCACCGAGCCCTTCGGCCACCGGCAGCACGGCACCATCGTGATGCGGCGCATAGGCCGGCTGACGATGAAGCGGCTTCGGATAATAAATGGCCGTCGGAACACCCGCATCCTTCAGAAACGCCTGAAGCGAATCCCGCTTGCGCGCCTCGGGCAACAGAACCGTATAAATCGCCCAGGCGCTCTCGCTGTCGGCAACGCGCGCAGGTGGAACAACGCCTTCCGGCATGGCAGCATCATAGGCCGAAGCAATCGCATCCCGACGCTTCAGCTCGTCTCCGAACACGTCGAGCTTCGCCAGCAGCACGGCGGCCTGAAGCGTATCCAGACGCCCGTTGATGCCGATCCGCTCGACTTCGTAGCGCGTGCGCCCTTCTCCATGCGTGCGCAGGGAATGATACAGCGCCGCCAGATCGTCATCATCCGTCAGGATCGCACCACCGTCTCCGTAACCGCCCAGCGGCTTGGACGGAAAGAAGGACAGCGTTGTCGCCTTCGCCTCATGCCCCAGACGACGCCCATGATACGTCGCACCAAAGGACTGCGCACAATCGGCCACCAGCGTCAGACCTTCCTGTGCTGTCCAGACCTTCAGTTCGTCCCAGGGCGCGGGCTGACCAAACAGATCCACGCCGATCACGACCCGGGGCTCAAGCTCCCCGGCCTGACGCATGGCCTCAAGCCGTTCCTTCAGGGACTCAAGACTGATCTGGAAGGTCTGCGGGTCCACATCCACGAAAACCGGTGTCCCCCCCAGAAGCAGAACAACTTCCGCCGTCGCCGTATAGGTGAAGGCCGGAAGGAAGACCGCGTCTCCCGGCCCGATCTCCTCGCCCATCAGCACCATCAGCAGCGCATCCGTTCCGGACGACACGCCGATCGCATGTTTCGCACCGCCGAACTCCGCCAGACGCTGCTCCAGTTCCTGCACTTCAGGACCAAGCACGAAACGGCAATGCGCCATCACGGCGTCCACACGTTTCTGGATGCTGCCCTTCAGCCGCGCCTGCTGGGCGGGAAGGTCGAGAAAAGCAATCTGCCTTGTCATGGCGCTATCATCTCCGGATCGGGATGGGACATCGCAACCGGCATTCCACCGTCGCGGTTATGAAGGAATTCGGGCACCAGCCTGTACAGGATGCTCATGATGGCGCCCAGATCATTCGCGTGACAGGCCGCCTCCAGCTCATCCATCGCAGCACGCGCCACCTTGAAATCGACCGTGCGCGGAGACGCCATCCGCAGACCGGGCGCATCGGTCGGAACCGGCGCCTCGCGTCCGTGAAACAGCTCTTCGAACAGCTTTTCGCCTGGCCGCAGCCCGGTAAAGCGGATTTCGATATCGGTCTCCGGCCGCAGACCGGCCAGACGGATCATCTGGAACGCCAGATCCATGATCCGCACCGGATCCCCCATATCGAGCACGAAAATACCGCCCTGCCTGAGCCGCTGGTCCGTCGCATCGTTCTGCGCGCGCTCATGCGTGCCACGCACCGCCGCCTGCAACACCAGCCCCACCGCCTCGGGCACCGTCATGAAATAGCGCGTCATGTCCGGATGCGTGACCGTCAGCGGCCCGCCATGCTCAAGCTGCCTGCGGAACAGCGGCACGACCGACCCCGTGGAGCCCAGCACATTACCGAACCGCACGGTCACACAGCGCATGCCGCCCTGCCCGGCCCGCGCGCGCATATCAAGCGCCTGCCCGTACACTTCGGCACAGCGCTTGCTGGCTCCCATCAGACTGGACGGATTGACCGCCTTGTCCGTGGAAATCATGACCATCGCCTGCGCTCCGGCCCGCTCGGCCTCATCCGCGACGATGCGCGTGCCAATCACATTCGTCAGCACCCCCTCAACCGGATTGTCCTCCACGATCGGCACATGCTTGAGCGCCGCCGCATGAAAAACGAGATGCGGCCGGTACATTCCGAAGACTTCAGCAATGCGCCGCCTGTCGCGCACATCCGCGATGATCTGATGGCGTTTCACGTCACCAAACCGCTCCGAAATATCCAGATTGATCTGCCACAGGGCATATTCGCTGCTCTCGATCAGCAGAAGCGCGGCGGGCTGAAAAGACGCGATCTGCCGCGCCAGTTCGGAGCCGATGCTTCCCCCTGCCCCCGTCACGGCAATGACGCGCCCGCAAATCAGCCGCGCCATCCCTTGCGAATCGAGTGCCACTTGTGGCCGGTTCAACAGGTCCTCGATTGCTATGGGCCGAAGTTCCACACGATCCGCCGGCCTTAACGCTGTCAGTGAGGGGGTGCGCTGCACGTCGAGATCATAGACTCGCGCGACTTCGAGAATCCGGGCCAGCTCCCGGCCCTTGATCTCGCCCGCCGTGATGACGAGCGCGTCCGGCAACCTTCCCGCCGCAGAAAGCCGCTCCAGAATGAGAGGCGTTTCGCTGATCGTTCCCAGAATCGGGCAGTCATGAATACGTCGCCCGGCCTGCTGCGCCCCACCCGTCAGCAGCCCCACCACACGGCGGCTGTTTGCACTGTCGCGCTCCATCGCCCGGATGAACAGATCCGCTTCATGATCCGCCCCGAGCAGCAGGATGCGCTCACCATCCAGAGTCAGGCTTCCGCGCCGCGCCGCCAGCCGCCACATCATGCGGATGGCGCCCAGGAACACGAGCAGGACCAGCGCATGAATGATGGGAAAAGTCGGCGTCGGCAGCGGATAGCCCGCCACATACAGCAGTTCCGCAAACAACAGCGCGCTCAGAATCGACGCACAGGCGATATTGAACAGGTCCGCCACACCCGAAAACCGCCAGTACTGCTGCGGAATACGGAACGGCAGTCCGCCCACCAGCAGCGTGATCCCGCCCCCGGCGATGAACCACAGCGGATGAAGCCATCCCCCTGCCGGATCAGCCAGCCAGCGCGCCACGGGAGCCGCCGCGGCGGACACGATTCCGTCCAGCATCACATTGAGGGCGATGCGCCGCACCGGCATCGAAGAACGCGCGGCCGGGCCTGAGGGGGGCATTGAGGCCGGAGATGTGGGCCCTGTGGGATGAACGGATGTCACGCGCCCCTTATAGCGCCAAAAGCCTCCCTCCCATAAAGTCGTCCCATGCCCTTTTCTTTCCAGAACCTGACCAGCGGCGTCACGCTCGCCTGCATCGCCGCCGTTATCCTGTGCAATCTCCTTATCCTGCTCATGATCCGCGCGGGCGTTCTGGACCACCCCGTCGCCCGCAGTTCCCATACCCGCCCGACGCCCAAAGGCGGCGGGATCGGCATCATCGGCGCCTTCATCCTGTGCCTGCCCCCCGCCCTTTACGAGGCCCATGCCTCGATGCGCATCGTTCCCGCCATCACGGGGCTGCTGGTCGGCATGATCCTCCTCGGCACGGTCTCATGGCTCGATGACGTCCGCCCTTTCCCCGCGCGCTACAAGCTCGCGGCCCAGTTCGTGGCGGCAATCGCCGCGGCCGTCGGAACGGGCGCAACCCTGCCCGAACTGATCCCCTTCGTGCTCGCTGCCGTCTTCATCACGAACGCCCTCAATTTCATCGATGGCATCAATGGGCTGGCCTCTGGCGTCATGGCCATTTCCGCTCTGCTCCTCGCCAGCACGGGCCTCATGCCCGTCGCCTTCGTCCTGCTCGCCGTCTGCCTGCTGAGTTTCCTGCCCTATAATTTCCCCAAAGCGCGGATCTTCATGGGCGATGTCGGCAGCCAGCCAGTCGGTCTCGCCATCGCCTGGGGCGGCATGACCGGCTTCGGCACAGGGAGCGCCGTGCTCGTCGTCGCCCTGCTCTCGGGGGTTCTGTGGGACGTGACCTTCACGCTCGCACGCCGGGCACGCGCCGGTGACAGGCTCGCACAGGCCCATCGCGGCCATCTCTATCAACTGGCTGTCCGCTCAGGACTGCCCGTCCCGCTCGTCACATGTCTCTATTGGGGATTTGCCCTCTGGGGCGCTGCGGCTTTCGCCACAGGTCAGATCATCACGATGGTCCTGATGATCGTCCTGCCACAGCTTGCATGGACAGGATATGTCTGCACGCGGGCCGGAACCCGCGTGCAGGACCGCTGGTAATCCAGCGGCTTAAATCAGCCGGCGCGACGGCTGCTCAGACGCTCGACAGAAGCCGAAGCGCGTTCCGTGCGCGTGGAGCGCGTGCCGGAAGCTTCCGCCATGACGGCGCGCATTTCACGCAGGAAGGTGGAGCCTTTCAGCGTGCGCTGCACCAGCACCGAACGGCGATCCAGCGGATCAACCTTGCGGCGTGCCAGATCCAGCTCGCCCAGGCGGTCGAGCGCGCGGGTGATGGCGGGCTTGGACACCTTGAGTTCCAGAGCCAGGCCCCGAACCGTATGCGCTCCATCCCGCAGATAGCAGGTCAGGAAAACGGCAAGCTGGCGGGCCGAAAGGTCGGGTCCGTCACGACGCACCATGGAAACGATGGTGTCGCACAGAAGGTTGAGCATCTGATCATTGGTAGCCTGGGGCATGATCTCTCTCCTAAGCAGTCCCTCCCTCATCTGTTGTCCGATCCCATAACAGGAGCCGACGGGATGAGGGTCGACGTGAAATTGTCTCTGCCTCTCCATATCGGGAGAGACCGTAGTGGCATTCAGATGGTGTTTCGAAACGCATGCGCAAGCATACGGGTTCCAAAACAATCCAGTAGACGATGACTCTGCATCGAAACGATAAAAGGGCGTATGCCTCATTAAAGCGCGTTTGACACCCTAATCTTTTAACACTCCATCGCTCGGCCACACTGTTCGCCGAGTGAAACGCTTTATGGAAGCTCAGGAATTATTATGAATTCGTGACAAACTCTCCAGAATTGCCCGAAGCCCAAGCACTTCTCCGCCCTCGGGACGGCCCGGCCGGGCACCGTCATTCCACGCATAAGTGTCGATATGCGCCCATTTCTGGCCGTCCGGAACGAATTTCCGAAGATAAAGCGCGGCCGTGATCGCACCGGCCATGGGTTTGGACGTCACATTTCCAAAATCGGCCACTTTACTATCCAGCCATGCATCATAGCCATGCCAGAGCGGCATTCTCCACATTACATCGGCGGTCGTTTTTCCCGATTCGAGAATGAGTGAGGCCAGTTCATCGTCATTACTGAACAGCGCGGGCACATCCGGACCGAGTGCCACACGCGCAGCACCCGTCAGGGTTGCAGCATCCAGAATGGCATCCGGACGGCTTTCAGACGCCTCCGTTATGAGATCACACAACACCAGACGCCCTTCCGCATCCGTATTGCCAATCTCGACCGTCTTGCCACTCCGCGTCCGCAGCACGTCGCCAGGCCGCATGGCATGACCCGAGACACTGTTCTCCACACAGCCCAGACGCAGTTCCAGATCCACATCCAGCCCAAGGTCGATCGCAGCACACATGACGGCCAACATTAGCGCTGCCCCGCCCATGTCCTTCTTCATACGCAACATGCCCGCCGCGCCCTTGAGATCGTACCCGCCCGTATCGAAACACACGCCCTTGCCGATCAGCGAAACCCGCGGCGCACCCTCACGGACCTTCCACCGCGCCACGACCACGACCGGCTTGCGCTCCGACCCCTCGCCCACTTCCGCCAGGCATGGATACGCACTCCGCAGATCATCCCCGTCCACAAGACTGACGCTCGCCCCGCGATGCACCAGCGCCGCACCGGCCATATCCGCCAGTTCACGCGGCCCCAGCAGATTGGCGGGCATATTGATAAGGTCACGCCCGAACCAGACCGCCTTCGACAGCGCTACCAGCCGCTGCGCCTCATCCGGCACGACCATCCGCGTCGTGACAGGTTTGTTCTCGCCCAGACTGAAACGATACGCCCCCATGCAGAACCCGAGCAGCGCGCTCTCCAGCGCCCCCTCATCAAGCCCGTGGAGCACCGCCGTCCAGTCCCCGTCCGGCAGAGCTGTCCCCAGCTTGCCAAAAACCACCGGATCATTGGCGCGTGCGGACGCCACACATAGAATCGCCGAGCCCACGCCCCCGTCCCCCGGCAGCAGTGTAAAAGCGCCGTCCTTTGCGGAAAATCCCTGTCCCTGAAGAAACGCCGCATGCTCCCCCAGAAGGTGCAAGACGGTCGCACTGTCCTCACAGGCCACCAGATGAACCAGACGGGCCGAAGCCGCGTCGGCAGATGTTACGAAGGGAAGCCGGGGATGCGGATTCATAAGACTTTCTTCCTCAAATACAGGTCCCACCCGATAAAGATCATCCGGGAAGGCTTCAGATGCTTGCTTTTGCCCCGCAGGCACCCGACCATTCAGACATGAAGGGTGCATTCCACGGAACCTCGTCCAGCTATCATACCATGCCAGCCAGCATCCGTGCTGCCCTTGGCCCCACCAATACCGGCAAAACCCATTATGCCTTAACGCGCATGATGGCCCATGCGTCCGGCATCATCGGCTTCCCCCTGCGCCTTCTGGCCCGGGAGAACTACGAGCGCCTCGTCAAAATCAAGGGCGAGCGCAGCGTCGCCCTCATCACGGGCGAAGAAAAAATCGTCCCACCCGGAGCCCGCTGGTTTTCCTGCACCGTCGAAGCCATGCCGCTGGACCGCAAGGCGGAGTTCGTCGCCATCGACGAAATCCAGCTCGCCTCGGACCCGGATCGCGGCCACATCTTCACGGACCGCCTGCTCCACGCACGCGGCACGGTCGAGACTCTTTTCCTCGGCGCAGAAACCATCCGCCCGCTGCTCCAGAAGCTCGTCCCGGGCATCGAGATCGACATCCGCACCCGCCTCTCCAGCCTGAGCAGCACGGGACACACCAAACTCTCCCGCCTGCCCCCCCGCTCGGCGATCGTCGCCTTCTCCATGAGCGAGGTCTACGCGCTGGCCGAAGTCATCCGCAGGCGTCGTGGCGGCTGTGCCGTCATCATGGGCCAGCTCAGCCCCCGCACCCGCAACGCCCAGGTCGAGCTCTACCAGAACCGAGAAGTCGATTATCTCGTCGCAACCGACGCCATCGGCATGGGCCTGAACATGGACGTCGATCACGTCGCCCTGGCCCAGCTCAGCAAGTTCGACGGCACGGTCCCCCGCCCCCTGTTCCCACAGGAAATCGCCCAGATCGCCGGACGCGCCGGACGCGGCATGAAAGATGGCACCTTCGGCACCACGGCCGACTGCCCACCCATGTCCAGCGCCCTCGTCGAAGCCGTCGAACAGCACCGCTTCGACCCGATCCAGCGCCTCTACTGGCGCAACCACGAGCTGGACTTCACCAACCCCGCAAACCTGCTCAAAAGCCTGACCCGCCCGCCTCCACTGCGTGGCCTGACAGCAGGCCGCGTGGTCTCGGACGTCACCACACTCGAATCCCTGATGCTCGATCCGGGCATCCGCGAGAGCGCCCGGGGCAAACGCGCCACCATGCTGCTCTGGGACGTCTGCCAGATCCCCGATTTCCGCAAACTCGGTGACGACAGCCACACCCGTCTCTGCGCGCGTCTTTATATGCATCTGCTCAAGGAAGGCTCCGTCCCAGCCAACTGGATGGAAGGCCATATCCGTGGCCTGGCCAAAACCGAAGGCGATATCGACACGCTGATGCACCGCCTCACCGGCGTACGCGTCTGCTCCTACGTCGCCGCTCGCACCGAGTGGAGCCGCCACTCCACGATGTGGCAGGAACGGGCCCGCGAAGTCGAAGACCTGCTCTCCGATGCCCTGCACGAACGCCTCACCGCCCGCTTCGTGGACCGCCGCGCCACAACGCTCCTTCGCCGCCTCGACAGTGACAGCGACCGCAGCCTGCTTTCCGCCGTCAAACCGGACGGAGAAGTCCTCGTCGAAGGCCACAGTATCGGCCGCATCCGTGGCTTCACACTGGAAACGGATGTCGCCGCAGGCCCTGACCGCCAGATCATCCTGCGCGCCGGCCGCAAGGCCCTGCTGCACGAAATCCCGCGTCGTATCCGCATGCTGCAGGACGCACCCGACACATCCCTCAGACTGGACACAGCAAACGGCGAACTCTTCTGGGAAGACACACGCCTCGGCCGCCTCGCCGCAAGCCCCTTCCTGCTCCGCCCCGCCATCCAGCTTTTCCCGGCCGAGTTCACCGACACCTTCCAGAAAACCCATGTCGAAACGCGCCTGCTGGACTTTGTGGCACAGCTCATCCAGCGGGATCTCAAGCCTCTCTACCGCAGTCAGGCCCTCGCCGAACGCGAACCCCAGCTCCGCGCGATCCTGCACCGCCTCATGGAAGACGGTGGCATCACCGAAACCCTCCCCGAAGACCACGCTCTTTCCCCGGCCCTGAAAAACAGACTGCGCAAGGGAGGCGTCGAGGTCGGACGTTTCTCGATCTACTGTCCCGCCCTCTTCCGGACCCGTCCGCTCGCGCTTCTGGGCCTTCTCCATGCCCTGCACAACAAGACCCCGATCCGCCCAACCGCTCCCGGCCGCGTTTCGCTGCCCTGGAGCGAGATCCACGGTCAATTCGGCTGGATCCGCGCAGGCGACACCGGCCTGCGTCTCGACATTGCGGAACGCTGTATCGCGGAAATGCACCAGCTCGCGGTCCGCCACGACCACGCCGCCCCACTCAGCCTGGCCTCCAGACTGGGCGTAAAAGCCGACATGCTCCCCTCCATTCTCAAAGGCCTCGGCATCGCACACCAGCCGGCCGAAGCCCCCTCATCCGCCCATGCAGGGCCGCCCCGTCCGCTCATGATCCTGAACGACCGCAAGACCCGGGCATCACGTCGGCGCAGATCCGCGCCGCACCACACGCCGCCCAGACGTCCGGCCCCTCCCCGAACCGACAGCCCCTTCGCAGCGCTCGCAGCTCTCAGGGAAAAAATCCGTCCATGAGCGAAGACTACCAGCGGCTGGACCAGTGGCTGTATTACGCTCGTGTCGCCAAGACGCGCCCCCTCTGTGCCGCCATCATCAGCAAGGGCCGCATCCGCATCAACCGGCAGCCGACCAGCAAGCCCCATGCCAAACTTCACGTTGGCGACATATTGACTTTTCCGGCTGTTTCTGGCGGAGAAGTGCGCGTGTGGCGCGTCTTGGATCTTGGTGAACGCCGCGGTCCGGCAAAAGAAGCCGCACTTCTTTATGAAGCCATCACAGAAGACGGCTGAGGATGCTTGCGTCTGAGGCCAAACCTTCGCATATCATCCCGCTCGGATGAAACCGGCCGGATGCCGGACCAGCAAGACGATCGGAGACGTCAATGACCTATGTGGTCACCGAAAACTGCATTCGCTGCAAGTTCACGGATTGCGTGGAAGTCTGCCCCGTAGACTGCTTCTACGCAGGCGAGAACTTCCTCGTCATCAATCCTGACGAATGCATCGACTGCGGCGTGTGTGAGCCGGAATGCCCGGCAGAGGCCATCTTCCCGGACAGCGACAACCGCGCCGCCCCATGGATCGAGATCAACGCGAAATATTCGACGCAATGGCCGAACATGACCCGCAAGATCGACGCCATGCCGGACGCCGAAGAATGGAAAGACAAGCCCGACAAGGCCGCCATGCTGTCCGAAGCGCCCCACAAGGACTGATCCCCACTTTTCTTTGGCGGCATCTTTCACCCGGTCTTCCAGGAGACCGGGTTTTTTTATGTCCGGCCGATGGCTCAACGCCTTTACCGGACTGGAACACCAAGGACACCAGACATAAAAAAAGGACTGGCAGGATGTCTCCCGCCAGCCCTTCCCTCAGGTTTCGAAAGAAACCTTAGCGGGACATCATGTTGATGGCCGTGTCGTGCATGATGAAGATCGTACCGCCGATGATGACGATCACCGATGCCGCGGCAAAGATGAAGCACATCAGGTTCCAGCTCTGCTCGCTGCTGGTGTTCAGGTGGAGGAAGAACACCAGATGGACGACGATCTGCACAACGGCAAGGACCGTCAGTGCGGCCAGCGCCATCCCGGGAGACAGGGCGTGGGTCATGACAGCGGCAAAGGATGCCACCGTCAGAATCACGGCCAGAACGAAGCCGATCAGGTAAGCCGAATAGGAGCCATGGCTGCTATCGTGGGCTGTGTGTGCCTGAGCCATTACATCACTCCTGCGAGATAAACGAACGAGAAGACACAGATCCAGACGATGTCAAGAAAGTGCCAGAACAGGCTGAGGCAGGCCAGCTTGTTCATCATACGCTCGGACAGATCCTGCGGACCCATCATCTGCACCATCAGAACGACCATCCAGATCAGGCCGCAGGTGACGTGCAGACCGTGCGTTCCAACCAGCGTGAAAAACGCCGAGAGGAATGCGGAACGGTCAGGACCATTGCCTTCAGCGATCATGGAACTGAACTCGTTCAGTTCCAGACCGACGAAGGAAGCACCCAGTACGAACGTGACGGCCAGCCACAGCAGAACCATCGTCTTGTTCTTCGCCAGCGCGTTCAGCGAGGCGAAGCCGTATGTGATGGACGAGAACAGCAAGATAGCCGTCTCGATCCCCACATTCGTCAGGTCGAACAGTTCCTTGCCCGAGGGGCCACCGGCATACTGGTTCCGGAGGACCGCAAAGGCAGCAAAGATCGACCCGAACAGGATGCAGTCCGTCATCAGGTAGAGCCAGAAGCCGAACACGTTCGGGGTCTCGTGATGATGTTCCCCGCCGTGATCGTCAGCGTGTGCCAGAGGCGACATTGTTGCTTCGTGAGCCATAAGTCTTATGCCCCCCTCTTACTCTGCAGCCTGCGCGGCGGCGATACGACGGGAATAGACTTCCTCGTTGTGCTCGATTTCACTCACCGGGACATAGTAGTCGACGTCGCGGTTTGCGCTGCGCAGGATCATGGTTGCAACGATACCGATCAGGCCGATGGCAGCGAGCCACCAGATGTACCAGATCGAAGCGAAACCGAGGATGAAGCTGAACAGACCGATGAAGACACCAGCGGATGTATTCTTCGGCATGTGGATCGGAGCCAGCGGCTTGCCGTGAGCCTTCAGACCCAGCTGCTTCTCGGTGTGGAACGTGTCGAGACCATGAATGTCAGGAATGACCGCGAAGTTATAAGCCGGCGGCGGAGAGGAAATGGACCACTCCAGCGTACGGCCGTTCCACGGATCACCCGTCAGATCAAGGTTCTCGGGCAGGTTGCGGTCACGGATGGAAACATAGAGCTGCGTGAGCTGGCAGACGATACCGCAGGCGATAACGATTGCACCAACTTCAGCAACAAGCATCCACGGATACCAGTCGGGGTTGTCGTAGTGGTTCATACGACGCGTCATACCCTCGAGGCCGAGGACATACAGCGGAATGAAGGCCAGGTAGAAACCGACGAACCAGCACCAGAAAGCGCGCTTGCCCCAGGCTTCGTTCAGCTTGAAGCCGAAAGCCTTCGGGAACCAGAAACCCATGCCCGCGATGTAGCCGAAATACACGCCGCCGATGATGACGTTGTGGAAGTGGGCAATCAGGAACAGGGAGTTGTGCAGGATCCAGTCAGCGGCCGGCATAGCCATCATGACACCGGTCATACCACCAATGGAGAAGGTGATCATGAAGCCGAGCGTCCAGTGCATCGGAGCCGTGAATTCCACGCGACCCTTATACATCGTGAACAGCCAGTTGAAGATCTTCACACCCGTCGGGACGGCGATGATCATCGTCATGATACCGAAGAAGGTATTGACGTTGGCACCGGCACCCATGGTGAAGAAGTGATGCACCCACACGACGAAGGAAAGCACCATGATGGAGCACGTGGCGTACACCATCGTCTTGTAGCCGAAGAGCGGCTTCTGGGAGAATGTTGCAGTGACCTCGGAGAAAACACCGAACGCCGGGATGACGAGGATGTAAACTTCCGGATGGCCCCAGGTCCAGATCATGCTGAGGTAAAGCATGACGTTGCCGCCGGCATCGTTCGTGAAGAAGTGCATGCCGAGGTAACGGTCAAGGCTGAGCAGAGCCAGCGTCACCGTCAGAACCGGGAAGGACACCATGATCAGAACGGTCGTGCAGAACGCGGTCCAGGTGAAGACCGGCATCTGCATCCAGCCCATGCCAGGCGCACGCATCTTGACGATGGTCGTGAAGAAGTTCACGCCCGTCAGCAGCGTACCGACACCGGAGATCTGAACGGCCCAGATATAGTAGTCAACGCCGACACCGGGGCTGAACTGCATTTCGGACAGAGGCGGGTAAACCAGCCAGCCGCACTGAGCGAACTCACCGATGAACAGCGAGATGTTGATCAGCAGGGCACCGACCAGCGTCATATAGAAGCTGAGCGAGTTCAGGAACGGGAACGCAACGTCGCGAGCACCGATCTGAAGGGGAACAACCAGGTTCATCAGGCCCGTCATGAACGCCATCGCCATGAAGAAGATCATGATGGTGCCGTGAGCGGAGAAGATCTGGTCGTAGTGATGCGGTGGCAGGTAACCGGGATTACCCTTGTAAGCCAGCGCGAGCTGGGTCCGCATCATGATGGCGTCCGCAAAACCGCGGAACAGCATGACGATCGCCAGAATGATGTACATTACGGCAAGACGCTTGTGGTCGACAGTCGTCAGCCAGTCACGCCAGAGATAGCCCCATTTGCCATAATAGGTGACAGCACCCAGTACGGCGAGACCGATGACAGCAACACCGAGGAATGTACCGACAAGAATCGGCACATCCAACGGTATGGCTGATAAGGAGAGTTTTCCGAGCATCTGTCGGTTATTCCTTCATGCCAGTGTCGGACGGTGCAGCGTTGGAAGCAGACTGCATGTGCATGACCTTGCCCGTCTTCTTGTCCACCATCATGCCGTTGTTATACTTGGCAACGATGCCGTCGAAGAGATCCGGCTGGACATGCGCGAAATACTGTACCGGTGCAGCTTCCTGCGGTGCAGCATATTTCGGGTATGTGGTGTCGTCGAGATTTTCGCTTCCGCTCTTCACCTTCTCAACCCAGTCGTTGAACTGAGCCGGATCCATGGCGAGGGTACGGAACTTCATATCCGAGAAACCACGACCGCTGAACTGTGAAGCCTCACCCAGGTAATCCCCGGATTCACTTGCAAGCAGATGCAGTTGGGTCTGTTCACCAGGCATGGAGTAGATCATCGATCCCAGACGCGGGATGAAGAACGACGTCATGACGGTGTCAGAAGTAATCTGGAAGTTCAGCGGCGTGTTCGTGGGAACATCCAGCTGGTTGATCGTCGCGATCCCCAGGTCCGGATAGATAAACAGCCACTTCCAGTCGAGAGAGACCACCTGGACATTCAGGGGCTTGACGTTGTCAGCCGTCTGAAGCGGGCGGTACGGATCATAAGCATGTGTGCTCCACCAGCTGATAGCACCCAGAAGGGCGATCAGGATGGCGGGAACACCCCAGATAACATATTCGATTGCGGTCGAATGATCCCAGGTCGGGAGGTATTCGGCCTCTTTGTTGGAAGCACGATACTTCCACGCAAAATAAAGCGTCGCGACGCAGGTGGGAACCACGACCAGCATCATGATGACGAATTCCGCCACCATGACATCGCGGTTCATTTCTGCGACCGGGCCGCGCGGCTGAAGCAGATCAACCGTACAACCCGATAGCATCAGCGCCGGCAACGCTGGGAGATATCGCCAGAGTTTTTTCATCGGTCCTGCTTTCATCATCCGTTCCGGCTTGCAGTAGTCGCCGGGAAACGGTTTGACACGATAAGGTCCGCATCAGTGCCGCCGAACGCTGCCATAGTCTGCTACCTTTCTCGTTCGTATCCTGACGTCAGGAACCGGATCAAAGATCCGACCCTGAAATTCATTCAGCATGGGACACGGCTGTCCCGGTTCCTCAGGTTTTTTCCGCCTGAATCGCCTCAAAGACAAGGCTTATCACGGATTTCGTGAGCACTCCCCCAAAATGGACGCCAGAGCGAAATGGCTGTTTTTCGCCACATTTGATCTAATTACGACTTTCATTAAATATGAATGTTACCGATTTTTAATGTAAACTCATTTAGAATTCGTGGAAATAATTCAAGACTTTTTTGGTCCAAAAACAGAAAGGGGCGGCATCGACTGCCGCCCCTTTCAGGATCTCCAATATCGCGAAGATAGTAATCTCAGTCGTTGTTACCGGAGCGAACTCCCATGAACTGGATCAGGAACTGAAACAGGTTCACGAAATTGAGATACATCGTCAGCGCATCATAGACACTCAGCTTCGCGACATCTTCTGGACCAGCATAAGCCATGTACTGCTGGTACGTGATCTTGATACGCTGCGTGTCATACGCCGCCAGTAAGGTGAAAAGCCCCACGCCTATTACGGAAACCAGCATGGCAAGCGGCGAACTGTGCATGAAAATGTTCACCACGGACGCCAGGATGATCCCGATCAATCCCATGAACAGGAAGGAACCGAGTCGAACAAGATTGGCTCCCGTCGTGTATCCCCACAGCGACATTCCGGCGAATGTAATGGCCGTCACGAAAAAGGTCCGGGCCACGGAAACGCCTGTATAGCTCAGCAGAAGGCTGGCCATGCTCGCCCCCATCGCCGCACTGAACAGCAGGAAGATCCCCTGCACGGCCGGACGGGACAGACGGTTGACCCCGAAGGACAGGACCATCACGAACACAAGCGGCGCAAAGATGCTGATCCCACCCAGAAGGGTCGGACGCAGGACGATGGCCCCGTTCGGCATCTCTGCCAGATGGAAGAAGAGCGCGCGCAGGGATGTCTGCGCCACGCCATAGGCGACCAGCCCCGTGATCACCAGGCCAAGCGCCATCCAGTTGAAGACCCGGCACATATAAGCACGGAGCCCGGCATCTAGACTGCCGGCTCCGGCCTGTACACCGGCTCTGCTGAAGTTGGTATTGAAAGCCATGACACCTTTTCCAATGAGATACCCTTTCGAAAAGGGCGCTTGACGAACCCGGGAGGGCCGTCCGTACACTCAGACTGAATGTGGGGTTTTTGCCGCAAGGGTCAAGAATACTCCGCGGTCCCTTACTTCTTTTTCATGGGAAACGAGCCTCTTGAGACTTTTTGTCGCACTCGACCTTCCTGCCAATGTCCGGGAAACGCTTGCGCTGATGCGCGGTTCCATGCCTGGCGTGCAATGGGTTCCAGCCGAAAACCATCACATCACCCTCCGCTTCATCGGAGAGATCACGGACCGGCACCGGCTGGAGGAAATTGATCTCGCCCTCTCCCGCCTCGCCTGGCAGCCTTTCGAGCTTTCTCTCGCTAAGGCCGACATTCGTGAAGGTCTCACGGCGGACAGTCTCCTGATCGGGGTCGAGCGCACCCGCCAGCTGGATGCGTTGCAGTCCCAGATCGAAAGCGCCCTTCGCCGCGCCGGATGCCCTCCAGCCAAGCGCCGCTTCCAGCCCGCCATCACTCTGGGGCATTTTTTCCCGAACCAGCGGGCCGACGCCATCAAATGGGTCCAGCGACACAATCTCTTCCGCAGCAAACCCATGTCCGTAGAGCATGTTACACTCTTCGAGAGTCTGCGAAGTCTGGGCGAACACGTCTATGTCCCCCGCGAAGAATACGCCTGGCAGCCGGAAATGCCGCTGATCCCCGAGGAAGAATGACCTTGCCTGTTCCGTCACCCGAGGAGCGCCTCGAGGCGCTCCTCACGGAAGTCCGGGCCTGCCGGGTCTGCGAGGCCCATCTCCCGCTCGGCACCAGACCCCTGATCCATGCTTCCGCCACATCAAGGATCCTGATCGCCAGCCAGGCTCCCGGCACCAAGGCCCATATCGCCGGAAAATCCTTCTATGACCCTTCCGGTAACCGCCTTCGCGACTGGCTCGGCATTTCAGAAAACGTTTTTTATGACACGCGCCAGATCGCCATTTTTCCGATGGGCCTGTGTTATCCCGGACGCCTTCCCAAAGGCGGCGACAACCCGCCCCGCCCGGAATGCGCCCCGCTGTGGCGCCGTCGCGTCCTTTCCCTCATGCCGGATATCCGCCTGACGCTGCTCGTCGGAAGCTATTCCCAGAACCATGTTCTGGGGCGCGGTTCAGTCACGGAACGCGTCCGGAATTTCCGGGATTACCTGCCGGAATATTTTCCCCTCCCCCACCCCTCATGGCGCACTGGCGTCTGGGAAAGAAAAGCGCCGTGGTTTCAGGAGGAGGTCATTCCCGCCCTGCGTAAGCGCGTTCACGCGATACTGGCGGAGCACTGATCAGGCGGCCTTGGCCTGCTTCAGCGCCTCGACAAGGAACCCTTCCACGCCCGACGCCAGAATCTGCACCCCGATCGCCAGCAGGATCAGCGCCGCAAGCCGGCTGACAATCCGTGTTCCCGTTACACCCAGCATCGCGACAACCCGCTCCGCATAAGCGTAAACGACCGCCACCACAACCGCCATGGTCGTCGCGGCAGCCGATACGCCGACATAATAGTCAGCAGTGGGCATGTTCGGCGGCGTGGATGAACTGAGCGCGATGGCTACGGAAATGCTGCCCGGCCCCACCGTAAACGGCATGGCCAGTGGAAAGAACGCCGTTTCCCGCAAATCGGGCGTCGTCACCGTCCGGCCACCCTGTAGCGCCTGCTTTTCCTTGCGCGCCTCGGACGTTTCGGGCTGCAACAGCATCAGCCAGGCACGCGACGCCACAACCAGCCCGCCCGTAATCCGCAGCGCATTGATCGAAATCCCGAAGAAACCGAGGATCCAGCTCCCGAACCAGATGGACACCAGCATGATGCCCAGCGAATTCAGCGCCACCTGACGCGCCAGCTCGACAACCTCGCGGCGATCACGCCCTTCCGTCGCCTGAGCAAAGATCAGGGACGCTCCGAGAGGATTGATGATCGAGAAGAGCGCCGGAAAGGCAATCAACCAACTGCTGAGCGTATTCCCCAGCCCGGGCGCCAGACTCATAAACCTGCGCTCATGAGCCGGTCAGACCTGACGCAGCCTGTGGCTGGCGCTTGCGTGCCAGCCGTTCCTCACCTTTCAGAAAAGCCCGCAGCATCCGATAATCCTCGGAAAAACAGCACACCGTCCCGGCCGTCCTGTCTGGACAGACCGTCAGTCCCAGATCGTTATAGACGGCCATCAGCGACTGGCCAACCTGTATGAAGGCGAGCTTGCACCCTTCCTGCAACGCCAGATCCCGCAACCGCCAGATTGCCGCAACATAGTTTCGTTCAGAACCGGCCGGATCACCCAGCCCGATGATGAACTGCCCCGTCCGCAGGAACGGAATGGCCGCACGCCCGGCCTCATCCAGCAACAGCCCGGTCGGACGGCACGCGCCCAACTGTGGCAGTGCATGAGCCAGACTGTGATAGCGATGCGCATTCTCGGCGGTCCAGGCCTCGAACCGGATCCGTGTCCTCCGCATCCCGCGCCACAGGGCATAGAACCCGCACAGTGCCGAAAATCCCAGAAACCAGCGCCCGACGGCCGTATGGGCGTCATAGATCATCGACCGCCACCAGATCGGCCCGAGATGCCGCTGCACAGCAACCCACCCTACCCCCAGCAGCCCGAGCCCCCACAGCGAGAGTGGCGCCAGCATCGACGGCGTCAGCGGTGCGGCCAGAAGATGCGCCCGGCGATAATAGCAGTTCCGGAACGGCAGCAGCAGCAGCATCACGAGGATGATGACCACCGGCCCTTCCCACGGCGCATGACGCAGCATCAGCAGCAGAGCCGCCGAAGCCAGCATCCCGAGGGAAAATTTCCAGGCCAACGCCACGCGCTGCGACAGCCCCCAGGACAGCGCCACCAGCCCGACACCCGCCACCGTCAGAAGCAGATCCGCGATCTGTGACACAGCCGCCCCAAGGGATGTCTGAAGCGGCGGCAGATCCGCCACAAGCGCGTAAAGTACAAGCAGAATGCCCACAACCGCCTGAACACTCGTCGCCACGGCCACGGAAAAATCTGCTTCCGACTCCCGAATGACCTGACTTGGCCGCACCCGTCGCGGCGTCTGCCCGGCCGAAACCAGAGCCTGTTCGCCGCGCAGAAACAGCTCATGCCCCGCGAACATCAGCCCCGCGAGAAGCAGTGGAATGATGTAATAGAAAAGCCTGAAAACAAGGATGGCGCCCATGATCTGCGACGCCGGCAGATAGGCCTGCAACGCCAGCAGCATGGCCCCGTCAAAAACGCCAAGACCACCCGGCACACTGGCCATGAGCCCGGCCGTATAGGACGCCAGATAGATCGCAAGAAACGTCCCGAATCCGAAATGCGCCTCGGGCGGAAGCGGAGGCAGCACGCAATACGCAATCAGCGCCGTCGCCGCCATATCCGCCGCACTGACCGCGATCTGCGCAATCGCAATACCCGACCCCGGAAGCTCGATCTCATATTTCCAGATCCGCACATGCCGCCGGACGCGCGCCACCAGCACATAAGCCAGCAGTACCCCCCACAGCGCCAGCCCCGCCAGACGGAGCAGGAACTCCGGCAGATGGGACAGAACCGGTACGGCATGCGGCTCGATGATGAGGATGCCGCCAATCAGCGCCATCGTCCCCAGCAGATAGGTCGCCGAGCAGAACGCAATGATCTGCGCAATCGCCCCCGGCGCCACGCCCCAGCTCCGATAGAGCCGAAAACGCACCGCCGCCCCGGAAATCGCCGCACATCCCAGATTATGGGACAGCACATAAGAGCAGAACGCCGCAAAGGCCGAGCGCTGGTAGGACACCTTCGCCCGGACATGCAGACAGGCCAGCCGGTCATAGAAAGACAGGATGAAATACGACAGGACCGTCGCCGCCCCACCCGCCAGCAATGCGGAATCCGGAATGGCGCTCAGGCTCGTGGTGATATCATGCAGCGACAGATGCCGCAGTTCCCGCCAGATGACGACGACCGCCGCCACCAGCAGGACCAGCCCCACGAGAGCGGGCGCACGGGACATGAACACCTGCCACCGCCGCTTCCGCTGCCCGGTCTCCGCACATGTCCCGTCAGCCGCCCCTACATCCACAGACAGGCTCTGCTCTTCCATCACGGAAGACACCTGAACATCCTGCGGCCTGTTATCTCCGGGCATGCCCACGGCTCAGTCCTGCACAGGCTCTTCGACAGGCCGCGCGAGAGCATCCCGGATCAGGCCGACCGTCTCCGGCAGCCCGAACAGGGACGCGAAAATCCCGAAGCGCGGCCCTTCGGTCTGTCCGAGCAGCACTTCATACAGACACCCGAACCAGGACCGCAGTTCCGGCTTGGCGAAATAGCGCTTGCCCACTTCGAACACCACATCCTGCACCTCACCCGGCGGTGTGTCCGGCGCCAGCTTCGCCAGTTCGTCCGCCAGATCCCCGAGCCCCTTCCGCTCGGTCTCTGTCGGCGCACGATAGGTCTTGTTGGGGTAAACCTGCTCCTTGAAATAGGTCAGCGCACAGTGCACGAGCCGGTCCACATACGGATGCGTCTCGGGCGAGAGCGTCGGATCATAGCGCCGCAGGAACTTCCACAGCGTCTCCGGTTTGTCGGCATTCGCCACGTTCGCAAGGTTCAGCAGCGCCGTATAGGACACCGGGCTGGTGTCTTCCGGACGGATCGTTCCGCCATGGATGAACCACACCGGATTGGCCATCAGCTCCGGCCCTTCCTGCGTCCCGGCCTTCTGCACGAGCGTCAGGTAATCATCCGTCGCACGCGGAATGACGTCAAAGAACAGACGCTTCGCCCGCGCCGGCTGCTGGAACATGTACTGCGCCAGACTTTCCGGCGTGCCATAACGCAGCCATTCCTCGACCGACAGGCCATTGCCCTTGGACTTGCTGATCTTCTGCCCCTGCGCATCAAGAAACAGCTCATAGGTCAGACCCGCAGGCGGCTCCTTGCCCAGAATACGACAGATCTTCGAGGACAGCTTCACACTGTCGATCAGATCCTTGCCGGACATCTCGTAGTCCACGCCCAGCGCATACCAGCGCATGGCCCAGTCGGCCTTCCACTGCATCTTGGCATGACCACCCAGAACGGACGTCTCGAACGTCTTGCCCGCCTCGTCTTTCCAGACAACGGTCCCGGCATCCGGATCGACCTTGATGATCGGCACCTGCATGACCTGCCCGGTCTCGGGATGGATCGGCAGAACGGGAGAGTAGGTCGCACGGCGCTCCGGACCAAGCGTCGGAATAATGGTCGCCACGACTTCGTCATGGACTTCAAGCATGCGGCGCAGAGCCGCATCGAACGTACCGTTGGTATAATACTGCGTGGCGGAAGCGAATTCGTAATCGAAACCGAAACTGTCGAGGAACTGGCGAAGGCGCGCGTTATTATGCGCGGCAAAGCTGTCATATTCGCCAAACGGATCAGGCACCCGCGTCAGCGGCAGTCCCAGATGCTTCGCGAGCATGTCCTGCTCCGGCACATTGGTCGGCACCTTGCGCAGCGCATCCATGTCATCGGAGAACGCGAGCAGGCGCGTCGGACGGCCCGTCAGCGCCTCATAGGCCTGACGCACCCAAGTCGTGCGCGCCACTTCGCCAAACGTGCCGATATGCGGCAGACCCGACGGACCATAGCCCGTTTCCAGAAGGGCCGGAGCCTGCTTCGAAGCATCAGAAGCGCGCGCGTCCATGCGCGCGGTGATTTTTCGTGCCTCATCGAACGGCCATGCTTTCGGAAGCGGCGCGTCAGGAGAGAGGGACGGGGCGATAGGTGTCTTGGTTTTCTGCATGATTGCCGGAAAAGGTAAGGAGACACCCCTCCCCGGTCAAGCAATACAACACATTGCGGTTTCAACCAGACACATCCATGTGGTTACGAAATATTTCAGAGACTTTTCCGTACGCCCCAAGCCCTTGCAGACAGCCGTGTTTCACGTTCCGTTCGCAAAACCCGCAAAACATCCTCGCCGGATTTTCCCCTACCCGCTACACTGGCGACAATGCCCCGCGCCCCCACCTTTCTCTCGCCATTCGACGCTCCGGCCCTCGTCGCCCGTCGCGGCCTGTCCTCGCTCCTTACTCCGGATGGCGAACTGCTGGACCTTACGGCGGAAGAAACGCGCGAGCGCCTCACCCAGCTTCCCCCGCCGCTTCTGGTCCACGGCCCCGCCGCCCTGCGCGCGCTGGATCTCTCCCCGCTGTCCCAGCCTGTCCCATGGTTCGACCTGCTGGACCTCTTCCTGTTCGTCCACCCCGCCACGACCGTCGCCCCCACCCCGCGCGGACTGGCCCTCGCGCTCGGCATCGAACCACCCGAGATCATCGGCGCGGACCTCCTGCCCGTCCTGTGCGAAACCCTGCTCGACGAACTGCGGCACAAGGTCGAAACGCCCGAAGGTACGCGCCTCCGTGCCCTGATGGTCCCCCTGACCCGCGCCGGCTGGGCCTGGAGCGGCGAGGTCACGGACGTTCTCGGAACCCCGCAAGACACGACAGGCGCGCATCCCTACGAAGCCATCCGCATCTGGAAGCGCCTGCCCCGCTGGGAAGAAACCGCTCCCCGTCCCGCGCCCGGAAGCCAGCCCGTCTCGCCAAACGCCGCCCGACAGCGCCTGCGTGACATCCTTGGCAAAAACGCCGAAATCCGTCCCGGTCAGGCCGATTTCGCATCCGTCGCCACAGCCGCTTTCGAACCGCGCGAAAGCATCGGCTCCCCCAATGTCGTCCTCACCGAAGCCGGAACCGGTACGGGCAAGACGCTCGGCTACATCGCCCCCGCCAGCCTCTGGGCCGAACAGAATGACGGCGCCGTCTGGGTCAGCACCTATACCCGCCATCTCCAGCGCCAGATCGAGCAGGAACTCCGCCGTCTCTACCCGAATGAAACCACACTGCGGGACAAGGTCGTCGTCCGCAAAGGCCGCGAGAACTATCTGTGTCTGCTGAACATGGAAGACCTGCTCAACGTCGCCACATCCCGTGGCCCTGACGGTTTCTCCGCGCTTCTCCCCATGGCCCTGCTTGCGCGCTGGGCCGAAGCCAGCCGCGACGGCGACCTCATGGGCGGGGACCTCCCCGGCTGGTTTGGCGAACTCTTCGGCCACGGCACACTGTTCGGCGTCGCGGACCGGCGCGGGGAGTGCATCCACGCCGCCTGCCCGCATTACCAGACCTGCTTCGTCGAACACGGCATCCGCCGCGCCCGTCAGGCCGATCTCGTCGTCGCCAACCACGCCCTCGTTCTCTCACAGGCCGCCTGGGCCGCCCTTGCTCCACCCGGCCTGCCCGACGAGGACACCACGCCCACGCGCTATGTCTTCGACGAAGGCCATCATATCCCCGATGCCGCAGACAGCGCCTTCGCCACAGCCCTGTCCGGCCTCGAAGCCGCCGAACTGCGCCGCTGGCTGCTCGGCGCGGAAGGCAGCCGCTCACGCGCCCGTGGCCTGCAACGCCGTCTGGACGACCTGGTCGAACGCCTGCCCATGATCGACACGCCGCTTCAGGCCGCACTTCAGGCCGCACGTGCCCTTCCCGCTCCCGGCTGGAGCACGCGCCTGCGCCCACAGACCGAGACCGAACAGGACCCTGACCTTCCCCCGCTCCCCGGCGAAACATCCCTGCTGATCCCGGAAGACCCCGCGCCGGAAAACCCGTCCGAAGCCTTCCTGCACGCCCTGGACCACCAGCTCCGCGCCCGGCAGACCAAGGACAGTCGCGACGGCTATATTTCGGCGGAATGTGACCTGCACCCCGTCAATGAGGATGTTGCCAGCGCCGCCGAAACCCTCAGCCGCGCCCTGACACGCCTGCGCGATCCCATTCGTCTTCTGGCCGACCGCCTCGCCGCACAGGTCGAGGACGATGCGGAAATGGACGCCCCGACCCGCCAGCGCATCGAGGCCATGATCCGCACCCTGCACCGCCGCGCCATCAGCCGCCTGTCCGGCTGGATCGGCATGCTGGACGCGCTTCAGACGCCCCCCGAACCGGACGTCACGCCTACCTTCGTGGATTTCATCCGCACCGAACGACTGCCCCGCACCCGCGCGACACAGGGGGATCATGACATCGGCCTGTACCGGCACTGGCTGGACCCGACCATTCCCTTCGTCTCGACGATCCAGACCCCCGCGCACGGCCTGCTCCTGACGTCCGCCACCCTGCGCGACCAGACCGGCCATGGCGACACACAGAACGAGGCAAGCTGGCACGCGGCCGAACTGCGTCTGGGCGCCACGCATTTCCTCAAGCCGCCCATCCGCGCCTCGGTCATGAGCCCGTTCGACTACGCGACGCAGACGCGCGCCTATGTCATCACGGACGTCTCGGGCGAAATCCCGTCCCTCGCCCACGCTTTCCGCGCCCTGTTCGAAACCGCAGGTGGCGGCGCGCTCGGACTCTTCACGGCCATCCGCCGCCTGCGCGAAGTCCATCGCCGCATCCACGAACCACTGGAAACACAGGGCTTCCCGCTCTACGCCCAGCATGTCGATGCGATGGACAATGCCTCCCTCGTGGACGTCTTCCGCACCGAAACCCATAGCTGCCTGCTGGGCACGGACGCCATGCGCGATGGCGTGGACGTCCCCGGCGAAGCCCTGCGCATGGTCGTATTCGAAAAGACGCCCTGGCCCCGCCCCGACATCCTGCACCGCGAACGCCGCCGCCTGCTCTCCGAAGGCCGCCCCGGCGATTACGACGATCGCATCACCCGCATGCGCCTGCGACAGGCTTTCGGCCGCCTGATACGGCAGGGCACCGATCGCGGCGTGTTCGTCATGCTGGACCGCCGCATGCCCTCACGCCTGCTCTCGGCCTTCCCCGACGGCGTGGATGTCCGCCGCATGCCGCTGGCCGAAGCGCTGGAAGACATCGCCCGCTTCCTGCATCCTGAAATACAGGAAAACGAGCCGCCTCTCCTTCAGGGCTGAACGGGACCACCAAGACTGCCCAGCCTGCTCATGCGCCTGCTTCAGTCAGCCCCATGCCTTGCGCAATGCAGCACGGCAAGGTCATCGGCGTTCCCGATCGTAAACCGTTTGACGGGTCCCGCCGCCCCCGGAAATTTCGCACAAAAAAAGAGCCCCCGACCACAAGGGCCGGGGGCTCTTCAGGACCCCGAAAGGTCCAGGCCGTTTTTCAGACTGGCAGGATCAGAAGTTCAGACCGGCCTGCAGGAAGAAATAACGTCCCTGATAGAAGCTGCCATAGGTCGCGCCGGCGCTGTTATCCACGCCACTGGCCACAAACGGCGGCTTCTTGTTGGTGATGTTGTTGATGCCGCTCTCGAAGTTCCACTTCTTCCAGCGATAGGCCAGCGTCAGATCCTGTTCGATCATCATCGGCGTCTTGTAACGGCCAGCCGTCGTGGAGTTCAGGAACTCGGACTGATCGTTCCAGCGCATACCGCCGATGAACTGCAACATATAGGTCGCCGTGAAGGCACCATGGGTCCAGCCGAACGTCGCATAGTCACGAACGCGCGGAATACCGTAGGACGCATTGGCGTTGTTCGGACCACCGGCATACAGCAGCGCACCGGTGTAGTTGGTGAACGCGCCACCCGGAACGAGTTGCTGCGTGTAGTTCAGCAGATACTGGAAGTTGTTGGAGACCGACAGGACATCGTGACGTGCCACACGGATACGGTAGTCGAAATCAAAGTCCACGCCGCTTTCATGCAGCGCACCCGTGTTCTGGTTCGTCGCCGACACCGTATTGATCTGGCCATTCGACAGACGGTTGATCGCATTGCAAAGCGAAGAGCTGGTGCCCGTGTAGCATCCGTCCAGAATATACTGCGTCGGAAGCGCGCTGATCGTGTGGTTGACCGAGTAGTGCCAGAACTCACCGGAGATGGAGAGGTTCGGGATCCAGCGCGGCGTGATGATCGTACCGAACGTGTAGGTCCGTCCGATCTCAGGTGCCAGATGCGCATTGCCGCCACCCAGCGTCGGAACCTGACCCGTGCCCGACTGATGGAACGTGGACGTGTTGATCCCCTGCTTGGCACAGGTTGCCGCAACTGTCGCAGAAGCAGCACCATACGTGCCGACCTGCCCGGCATCACACGGATCGTTGGCAAGATTGTAGCTGAGTGACTGCCCACCATACAGCTCATAGACGTTCGGCTGGCGATAGGACGTGCCGATCGTGCCACGGAAACGGATGTCCCGCGTTGGGGCCCAGTTGATGGATGCCTTCCAGTTCTTCGCCGTCTCGGACGTCGTGCTGTAACCGGACGCACGTCCCTGCACGTCAACCGTCAGATCCTTCGCAAGAAAGACATTCTTCAGCAGTGTCGCCTTGGCTTCCGCATAACCTTCCGTCACGTCAAAACCGCCGCTGGTCGGCAGAACCGTATTGGTCAGGCTCTGTCCGCTGCTGATCAGTTCGTCAGGCGTGTTGGTCAGCTGCTCGCCACGATGCTCGAAACCCACCGCAATACCCAGATCGCCGCCGCCCTTCCAGGGCATCGTCGTCACGTGGTTGTTGTGGATACGCAGGTTCCAGTCACGAAGCTGGTAATGCGAATGCGTGTTCGTGTTGTAGTTGACGTAGGATGCGGCCTGACTGCCCATCGTCCCGAACGGATTGCTGCATCCGAAAGACGGGCAGACCGACGGATTATAGACAAGCGCACTCGTCGCACTGGACGGATCAACCTGCTGCAGACCGTAGGCGTTCAGCAGGTTCGTATACGAACCCACATTCTCCAGGTGATCCGTCGACATGTTGGAACCGTAAGTATACGACAGGTCGTAGTTCCAGCCATAAGCAATCTCACCATTCAAGCCCACCTTGGCCGTGACGGTGTCGGTTGCATTCTCGTCGCGGCGGTCCCCGAGCTCCGTCAGGCGCTTCGTGATGTCCACGTCCTGACCGAACGGGTTGTTCGGATCATTGGCCGGCACCGTCAGAACGGACGGCAGCGTGCTGGGCTGGACAGAACCGTCAAACGGCTCGGCTGCCATATAGCTGGAGCTGGTCCGATGCGAGTACATCACATTGGAATACAGATTGGCGTGCCGGTTGAACTCGTAGTGGAAGTCCCCCGAGAGGCTGGCATCCTGAAGCTGGTTGATCAGGCTCTGATGGCGGCCATAGTCATACCGGTTGTTCGTGCCCCAGTTGCTGACCGTCTTTCCATCAGGCGCAACGGCGGCATTCAGGCCTGTCGTGCTGTTCTGAACATGCGTGTAGTTCGAATAACCTGAACCGTAGGTCTCCCCACCCGAACCAAAGGGATTATCCGTCAACTGCACCGGGTTGGCCCAGCTGCGGTCACGCTGCAGAACACCGCCCTGCGTCATATACTGGCCAAACAGCGTTAGGTTGCCCTTGTCATGATCGAAGTTCCAGCCCTTATAGGCGGAGATCATGCCCGTATCGTTGTCGCCCTGCCCGGTGATGCCACCACGGATCGTGATGTTTCCGTCCGAGAGGTTATGGCGCATCTTGATGTTGATGACGCCCGACACGGCATCCGCGCCATAAAGTTCGGAACCGCCATCTTTCAGGATTTCGACGCTGGCGATCTGCTGGACCGGCAGCGCGTTCAGATCGATGCAGTTGGTCTGACCGTTCAGCGTGGCGCGCTTGCCATCGATCAGCACCAGTACGCGGTTGGAACCCAGGTTACGGATATCAGTGCAGGACGCGCCACCCGTACCATTGGTTTCCGAGTTGTTCGATCCTGTTCCACCGATGGACGGGATACGCGCGAAAAAGTCGCTGAGCGTCGTGGCACCCGTCTGCTGGATCTGCTTCGCCGTCACGATCTGGACGGGGTTGGCGTTCTGGTTGTTTGAGGAGGCCAGAGCCGATCCCGTGACAACCATGCGCTCGGTCCCGCCCGAGACACCCTGCGCCTCAAGAAGCGCGGCACGACGGCGACTGGAGGAAGCCGACATGGTCGTGGCGACAGGCACAGCAACAGACGATGTGGCGGCAGGAGCAACAACAGCAGCAGATTTCGTGCTTTTGGCGGCAGTCGTCGAAGTGGAAGCCTTGTGATGCACAACCTTGTGGGAACGGTGTTCCGGCTGTGTCGTGGAAGCGGCGAATGCCGTCCCGGACAGGGTCCCAACTCCGAGAATTGATGCACACAGCAACAGATGGCGACGAGATGTGTTCATCAAAGAACAAGATCCTTCAGAAGAATGTTGGACCCTCTCTAAAGATGTCGGAGCGTTACTGTCACGAAAAATACATACCAGCCATGCTTATACGGAGCACTTGAATGCAACATGTGTTCTCCGCGCAACATTTATACCCCACCCCCGTTTTTTCGTTATCTTTCAGCAACTAAATAGACAAAGAAAAAGCCTCTGACCCGCAGGCAAGAGGCTTTTTTGCAACATCTGGGAGCCTTCCCCGCCCCTTCCGAGGAAGGAACAGGAAAGGAACCGGACTTCGATCAGAAGTCCATGTCACCCATGCCGCCCATGCCACCCGGAGCAGCGGCCGGAGCCTTCTTCTCGGGGCGCTCGGCAACCATGGCTTCCGTCGTGATCAGCAGACCACCAACCGAGGCGGCGTCCTGCAGGGCCGTACGGACAACCTTGGTCGGGTCGATGATACCGGCCGCCACCAGGTCCTTGTACTCACCCTTCTGGGCGTCGAAGCCGAAGACATAGCCGTCGTTCTCAAGCACCTTGCCTGCGATGACCGCACCGTCTTCACCGGCGTTGAACGCGATCTGGCGCAGCGGAGCCTGAAGCGCCTTGCGAACGATCTCGCCACCGACCCGCTGGTCGTCGTTGTCGAAGGTCAGACCCTTCAGAGCAGAAGATGCGCGGGCCAGAGCCGTGCCACCACCCGGAACGATGCCTTCTTCAACGGCAGCGCGAGTTGCGTGCAGGGCGTCGTCAACGCGATCCTTGCGCTCCTTCACCTCGACTTCGGTGCTGCCACCGACGCGGATGACGGCAACGCCACCAGCCAGCTTGGCCAGACGCTCCTGAAGCTTTTCGCGGTCGTAGTCGGACGTCGTTTCCTCGATCTGCGCACGGATCTGGTTGCAACGGCCCTTGATGTCGTCGCTGTTGCCAGCGCCTTCGACGATCGTGGTGTTTTCCTTCTCGATGTGGATCTTCTTGGCGCGACCCAGCATTTCGAGCGTGACGGATTCCAGCTTGATTCCGATGTCTTCGGAGATCACCTGGCCGCCCGTCAGGATGGCGATGTCTTCCAGCATGGCCTTGCGACGGTCACCGAAGCCCGGAGCCTTGACGGCAGCAATCTTCAGCCCACCACGCAGCTTGTTCACGACCAGCGTGGCCAGTGCTTCACCATCGACGTCTTCGGCGATGATGACCAGCGGACGGCCGGACTGCACCACGCTTTCGAGAAGCGGCAGCATCGGCTGAAGCGAGGAGAGCTTCTTTTCGTGGATCAGGATGTACGGGCTGTCGAGGTCAGCCGTCATCTTCTCCGGGTTCGTCACGAAATACGGGGAGATGTAGCCGCGATCGAACTGCATCCCCTCGACAACGTCGAGTTCCGTGTGCAGGCCCTTGGCTTCTTCAACCGTGATGACGCCTTCGGAACCAACTTTCTGCATGGCAGAAGCGATCATCTCGCCGATCTCGGTCTCGCCATTGGCGGAAATCGTTCCGACCTGGGCGATCTCTTCCGGAGACGTGATCTTCTTCGTGTTGCTCTTCAGCTGGTCAACGACAACGCCGACAGCCTTGTCGATGCCGCGCTTCAGATCCATCGGGTTCATGCCGGCGGCAACAGCCTTGGCGCCTTCACGGATGATGGCCTGAGCCAGCACGGTTGCGGTCGTGGTGCCGTCGCCTGCGATGTCATTCGTCTTGGACGCGACTTCGCGGACCATCTGGGCGCCCATGTTCTCGAACTTGTCAGCCAGTTCGATTTCCTTGGCAACCGACACACCGTCCTTGGTAATGCGCGGTGCGCCAAAGCTCTTGTCGAGAACAACATTGCGACCCTTCGGGCCCAGCGTCACCTTGACGGCATTTGCGAGGATATCAACGCCACGCAGCATACGCTCACGGGCATCAGCGCCGAACTTTACGTCCTTGGCAGCCATAATTCTTACTCCTGAATGAGGTTTTTACGAGAGGAAACGGGGACGGCTGATCAGCCGATCACACCCATGATGTCGCTCTCTTTCATGATCAGCAGCTCTTCGCCGTCGATCTTGACCTCGGTGCCGGACCATTTGCCGAACAGCACCTTGTCACCAGCCTTGACGTCCAGAGCCACAACCTGGCCCTGCTCGTTGCGGGCACCCGGGCCGACAGAAACGACTTCGCCTTCGGTCGGCTTGTCCTTGGCGGTGTCAGGAATGATGATGCCGCCAGCGGTCTTCTCTTCGCCCGTCAGGCGACGGACCACCACGCGGTCATGAAGGGGACGAAACTTCGTCATGGATCGCTCCATTTATGGCCACACCCTTGTACAAAGCAGCGTGACCGGGTTGCTGCACTCAATGACTGCAGTGCAGTTTGGCACTCTCACACGGAGAGTGCCAAAGACATAGTCCTCCTCCCCATTCCGCGTCAAGGATTCTCGCTATCGTCCCGAGAAAGTTTCCGCCCGTCCAGCAGAGCGTTCAGGCGCTCTTTCTCCTGCTTTTCCAAGGCTTTCTGGCCCTTCGTACGCCCTTGTAGTCTCCGATTCGCGTCCGCCACCCTCGCATCCTCGATCCCCTTGCGGCGTTTGCGTTCCCGACGGAGATTAACGATGTCGCTCATGGCTCATGGCCTTCCGGGCGTTACAGAACTGGATACACAGACATGAAACACAGCCCCGCAGACAAGAAAACCCCCGTTTCAGGCCGGATGGTAGCTCTGACCGCCACGGACGGACACAGCTTCGACGCCTGGGAAGCAGGCTCATCGGAGTCGCCCTTCGCGCTCATCGTCGTTCAGGAAATTTTCGGCCTCACCGATCATATCCGCAATGTCTGCAACGATTTCGCGGCGGAAGGTTTCCACGTCCTCGCCCCAGCCGTGTTCGACCGCGCGAAAGCCGGCGTCGTCCTGCCCTACTCACAGGCCGGCGTGACGGAAGGGCTCGAACTCCGCAGCCAGATCCCGTCCGATAAAACACTTGTCGACATTGTCGCGTGCGCGAAGGCCCTGCGCGATGCCGGGCACAAAAAAGTCGGCATCATCGGCTTCTGCTGGGGCGGTCTGCTCGCCTGGCTGACCGCGACGCGCACCCATGACGTGGACGCGGCCATAAGCTGGTATGGCGGCGGCATCGGCAACCATGTCGAAACCGCGCCGCACTGCCCGGTCGAACTGCATTTCGGTGGTGAGGATTCCTCCATTCCCCATACCGAAGTCCAGAAAATCCGCGACGCCCGCCCCGAGGTCGAGGAATATGTCTATGACGATGCCGGCCACGGTTTTGGCTGCCCCGAGCGTGCGAGTTTCAACCGCGATGCCCGCGACCTCGCCTGGTCGCGCAGCGTCGATTTCCTGAAAACACACCTCGCCTGAGGCAATCTCCTCCCACGGTGACACAGCCTGTCGCAAAACCGTGGGAGGGGTCTTATAACGTATGGTAATTCCGGCGAACACCGCACCGGATCAGACAGGAGTTTCAAAATGAGCACCAATCCGCTCAAAGACGATCCCAAGCGCGAGGCCGCGATCCAGCACGAAGCGCGCCTTCTGTGGGAAGCCGACGGCAAACCGGATTGTGGTCCCGAAGGCTATCTCGAAAAAGCGACCGATCTGATCGCCATCAAGGGCGTACCGCAGGGCACCCCGGTCAAGGACCTGCCGCCGCCGGAACTCGACGGTGTGGAAATCGACGATCCGCGCGCAGGCATTAACGTCGACGCAGACCCGAACCACAATTTCGACTGAATATGGTTCACGCCGCGCCTGGTGAAGGCGCGGCACCCGCAGGGCCTCAGCCCTGTTTCAGAACACGGCCCGCAACAGCATCGAGCTTCGCGACCAGCTTTGGATCACGCGCGGCGGGCGCCGTGATGATCGCATGATCCAGAGCCCGTTCGGCACCTGCATCGACCGGACGCTTCCTGCCCAGCACCGGAATGACAGCCTTCACAAGGCGACGCGCATTCTCCGCATTGCCCGTCATGACCTTCACGACAGCCTCGACCGTCACACTGTCATGCTCGCTGTGCCAGCAGTCGAAATCCGTGACCATCGCCACAGTCGCGTAGTTCATCTCCGCTTCACGGGCGAGCTTGGCTTCCGGCATGTTCGTCATACCCACGACCGAACAGCCCCAGGACCGGTACAGTTCGCTCTCGGCGCGGGTTGAAAACTGCGGACCTTCCATCACCAGATACGTCCCGCCCCGCGTGAAGGGAATCCCGAGCGAAGCCGCCTCCCCCTGCACCACATCCAGCACACGCGCCGAAACCGGGTCCGCCATGCCAACATGCGCCACACAGCCCGTGTCGAAAAAGCTCTTCTCACGCGCAAAACTGCGGTCGATAAACTGGTCCACCAGCACGAAATGCCCCGGCGGAAGCTCTTCCTTGAGCGAGCCCACAGCCGAAAGCGACAGGATATCCGTCACACCGGCCCGCTTGAGCGCATCGATATTGGCGCGGAAGTTCAGACGCGACGGCGGAATGGGATGCCCCCGTCCGTGACGCGGCAGGAACACGCACTGCACGCCCTCGAACGTGCCGAACAACAGTTCATCCGAAGGCTCGCCCCAGGGCGTTTCCACCCGGCGCCATTCCTTGTTCTCGAGTCCGTCAATGTCATACAGCCCCGAGCCACCGATCACACCGATGACGGGCTGGATTTCCTGTTCCGAAGACATGTCTGTTCCTGATTTCTGATTGATCCGCTCGCCCGTTCTGGACCACGAGACGGCCCGACACGCAAGCCTTGCGGCCCGCAAGCCGCGTGTTGCAGCATTCAGAGAAACTTTTTCACAAAATGCTGCCGTTTTTACGAAATGAAAACGTCTTTGCGCCATCGTCCCGCCACGGATCATCGGCAGGCATGCATCAGCCAACTGTTCGGCAGCGGCACGATTTGCTAGGACACTGCGCGTAACGAAGTTTTGTCCTGTATAGACGGGGGAAGAAAACATGGACCAGATCAGCCCCGGTTTCGCCGAAACCGTTCGTCCAGACGTGCCTCACGACGCCCTCAAGCAGGACGCCAAAGCCTGGTTCGAAACCCTCCGCGACCGCATCTGCGCGTCCTACGAAAAACTCGAAGACGAAGCAGCGCAAGGCGGTTCGCAGGTCCTGCGTGACCGCACGGCCCCGGGCCGTTTCGAACGCACCGCCTGGAGCCGCCCCGAAGGCGGTTCCGGCGTCATGTCCGTCATGCGCGGCCGCGTCTTCGAGAAGGTCGGCGTCAACGTCTCGACCGTCTGGGGCGAGTTCTCCCCCGAATTCCGCAAGAACATCCCCGGCGCTGACGAAGACCCGCGCTTTTTCGCAACCGGCGTCTCCCTCGTCGCCCATCCGTGCAACCCGCATGTGAGCGCTGCGCATTTCAACACGCGCATGATCATCACGACGAAGGGCTGGTTTGGTGGCGGCGGCGACATCACCCCGATGTTCCCCGAAAGTGCGGAAGCGCAGTCGGACGCCGCCTATTTCCACAAATCCTTCGAAGACGCCTGCAACCGCCACGACCCGGAGCATTATCCCCGCTTCAAGGAATGGTGTGACCGCTACTTTCACCTGCACCACCGCAACGAACCGCGTGGTCTGGGCGGCATTTTCTACGACCAGTTCTATACCGGTGACGTCGATCTGGACTTCGCCTTCACCAAAGACGTGGGAATGGCCTTCCACGACGCCTACCCGGCCGTCGTCCGCCGCCGCATGTTCACCCCCTGGACCGAAGCCGACCGTGACGCCCAGCTCATCCGCCGCGGCCGCTACGTCGAGTTCAACCTGCTGCATGACCGTGGAACGCTGTTCGGCCTCAAGACGGGCGGCAACACCGAAGCCATCCTGATGAGCATGCCGCCGGAAGTCCGCTGGCCGTGAGACTGACCCGACGTGCAGCCCTGAAGGGGCTGGCGGCTCTGACCGGAGCCGCTCCCTTCCTGAAGGTCCCGGCCCGGGCCGGGACCCTGACGGGTGTCCAGCTCCTTCTGGGCGGCACGCTCGCCTCCACCCCCGGCCAGTTCGCAGAGCTCGCGAGCGGCCCCCTGTCCCACGCCCTGGAGCTGGAGACACCTCTCGAACTGACCCCCGACATCGGACAGGACGGCGTCCGCGCCGCCAACCTGTTCGACGCCAACAGCGCGCCTGACGGCAACACCGCCCTGGCGCTGCCCGGCGCCACCCTGCTGGCATCCCTGACCGGCGATTCCCGTGTCCATTACGATTTCGGACGCTGGATCCCCGTCCTCGTGGCCTCCACCACAACCGTCGTCATCGCGCGTGCGGAACTGCACAAGACCCTGCGCAGCCGACTGACGGGTTTCTTCCATGACCACCCCGTCCGCCTTGCGGTCTCGCATATCGGCGGCCCGGAACTGAACGCCCTGATGGGTCTGTCGCTCCTCGGCCTGCGCCCCATTCCCGTGGCCGGCTACGTCGATTCATCAAATGCCCTGACCGCCCTGCATGAGGGCACTGTCGATGCAGTCCAGATTTCCCCCTACACGCTCGACCGCCCGCTTGATGACGTTCTCGCCAACCTGCCCGAAGGGACGAGCGCGATCTATTACACCGGCGACCTGACCGACACGCATGCGACGACCATCCCCATTTTCCTGGAAGCCTATCAGCAGGCCCGGCACCGGCCGCCCGAAGGCCCGTTCTATCATGCCTGGCAGGCCGTTTCCGCTGCCGCCGACACGGCCATGGCCCTCGCGCTGCCCATGTTGACCCCACCCGGAATCGCCGCACAATGGAGCCACGCCTGCGCGGCAATCGGAGCGGATTCCGGCATCCGGCACTGGGCGGACCTGCATCACTTCAAGCTGGCCACAGGGGAAAATGCCGCTCCATTCCTGTCACGGACGGTCCCGGATCTTGGTGCCACGCTCGCCCTGCGCCGCTGGCTCGCCGTCAACATCCCGCGCTGGCGCGAAGGACAGGAAACCCGCCACCTCTGACAGGATCAGCGGCGGCGCGTCTTCAGCAGGATCCGGACCGACCCATGATTGGCGGCATGAGGATGCACGACCGCCAGCACCATGGACCGCAAATCCCCCCGCTGAAGCCACAGCGGCAGTTCGCGCCGGATCAGCCCGCTGGTCTGCCCGCTCCCCAACCCCGTCACGATTTCGATACAGCGCCAGTTCCGCACACGGGCGCGCTGCATGAAGTCATACAGCCGCTCGAACGCCTCCTGTACGACATAACCGTGCAGATCGAGTCGCGCATCCACCTTCATCTGCCCACGTGACAGCCGCTTCCAGCTCGTATCATCCAGTCCCGGCGCGCGAACGCCAACGGCAAGCTCTGCCGGACGTGACACAGGCTTTTTCGGCTGGACCGAAACAAAGGAACGCCGGGAGACCACGGGCGTCGAGCGCGCAGCTTCCGGCATAAGCGCGGGGGGCTCGGTCTTCGCCACGGGCATCATGCGATGCGGAGTCCGCGAAGACTTCAGCGGCTTGATGTCACGGACAACCATCCGCCACAACGTCGCCTCGTCCTCCCTCAGATCCCGCTTCGCCACACCGTCCTCACCTGCTGCCTCGCCTGTCTCTCCCGACTGGGATTCAGGCCCCGAGCATGTAACGGTTTCCAGCGTCATTGAACAATGTTCTTTCGGGATTTCGGCACTTCCGCCGCACTGATACGTTGACTGTCAGGTTCCATCTCCAAGAGGACAAACCCATGAGCCATCTGACACAGGAAGAGCGCGACAGCCTGCCCGACAGCGCCTTCGGCCTCCCCGAGAAGCGCGCCTATCCGATCGATACCCGCGCCCGCGCCAGCAACGCCAAGGCCCGGGCCACGCAGGAATACGAGCGCGGTCTCCTCACGGCGGAAGAGCGCGACCGGATCGACAGGGCCGCCGACCGCCGCCTCGCCCAGGACGACTAAAACTACCCGCAATCGCAAATTCACTTGACGTTAAGGGACATGCCGTCAGTCTCGCTTGCACGCGGCGTTACATGCGCTGGCTTTCGAAGCGAGACTGACAAAGGATTTTTCATGCCCCTGCCTTTCCTGCGCAAGATCCTGCCCCTTCTTGCGAGCACGGCCCTCTGCGTCTCTGGCCTCGCCAACGCTCCCGCAGCACACGCCGCCCCCCTGGCCGCTGTCCAGAAGCCCGGAACCATCATCGCCTCGGCCCCCCTGGCTGACGCCCTGAGCCTGCCGGACGCAGGGCGCGCCCTGCGCATCACCTATCTTTCGACCAACGGCATCACCGGCAAGGGTCTCGTTCCCGTCACGGCCGAGATCATCGTGCCCGCAGGCCCTGCTCCCCAGGGCGGCTGGCCAATCGTCGCCTGGGCCCACGGCACCGTCGGCATCGATGATAGCTGCGCGCCCTCCCTCAACCCGTACAGCGACCGCAACCGCACCTATCTGTCCGCTTGGATGAAACGCGGTTTCGCCATTGTCGCCACCGATTATCAGGGCCTCGGAACACCCGGCCCTCACGCCTATCTGGACACCCGCGTTGAAGCATACAGCGTCCTGGACAGCGTCCGTGCGGCGCTCGCCAACTTCCCGGGCCTGAAAAACCGGATCATGATCGTCGGTCAGTCGCAGGGAGGCGGTGCGGCCGTCGCCGCCGCGTCTTACGCGCCGATCTACGCGCCTGAACTGGACATCCGCGGCACCGTGGCCACCGGCGCCCCTTACGTAACGCCCGAACTGCTCGGCGGCCTGCTCAAAGCCGCTTCACAACCCGGCGCCGGCTACAATCCGCTGATCGATTACGTCTTCTACCTTGCCGCCGGACTGGAAGGGCGCGATCCCCATTTCCGTCCCGAACAGGCTTTCACACCCAGAGCACTGCCCGTGTACCGCAATGCCGCGCATGAATGCCTGACGTCGCTGTCCAGACAGAGCCGGGACGCTGGCCTGACATTACACAACAGCCTGCAACCGACCTTCCTCAAAGCCATAAGCCCGGCGCTGAAGGATATGGCCTTTCCGACCCTGAAGCTGGCCCAGCCGCTCTTCACCGGCACCGGCACGAACGACCATGACGTGCCCCCGGCTCTTCAGCTCGGTCTGGTCAAAGCCGCCTGCGCGGCCGGCTCAACCGTTCAGGCCCATGTCTACCGGGGACTGGACCACAGTCAGACCGTCAACGGCTCCCTGCCGGACTCCGCCGCCTTCACGACAGCCGTAATGACCGGGCAGCCCGTCACCCCGCAATGCAATCCCGTTCCACAATAAAACAGGGGAAAATAAACTCTCCCATCATGCCCACTCAGGCATCACGATTGTCAGAAGAGAAAAATTCTACTGACAATCGGAGCCTTCAAACCGTTGAAGCGCATTCCCCAGACAGGGAGCAATCGTCAGGCACCCAGCCACATCTCCCGTGTCAGAAAGATACGCCAGCGCTTCCAGAAGAATTTTCAGGTCCCCGGAAAAATCCGGATAGTCCACAGGCTTCAGTCGAAAGAGTTCCCAATCATTGACATGCTCCGCATCGCAATGAAGGCTCTTATTCAACTCCGGCGGAACTGCTTTCAGCCATTTACCATTTACCGGGTTGCGAAATCCGATACCATTTTCATCTTTAAAATTCAGATATGATATAACTCTTGTCTCGATCAATTCTTTTTCTATAAAAAACGGCGGCAAAGAGGAATGGTTTGCAAAAATGAATGACTTGTTACCCACTGTGGCTACAAGAACGTCATAATCCCCGACCTCCTTCGCATCTCTCGAAAGAAGAATATTTTCATGACCTACAAAGAAAATATTCCCTCTGTTTTTTCGATCCAGAAATCCCAATCCCAATTTTTCTATTATTGTTTTCCAATACGCACTTGATCCGGCAGTATTCACCAGATTTTCCGCAAGTATTGAAGGATCTATCTTATCCTCACTGTACATGTAGCGTATCTCGGTATCATGCGCCGCATCCATCAATTCGTATGAACGCGCAATAGGCCGGTCTGAGGGACAAATGGCTATTCCCTTTGGAGTTCCGGCAAAGATCGACGTATGAAAAGCCGAGCCGATAGGCCCTATGACAATATTTTCGTTAAATATCCTGATCTGATCGGCAACAGACAGTTCTTCAGGACGAACGACCTTGACCCCACGTCCCGAAAGTTCAGCACAGAGATCCTCTTCGTTACAGGGAAGACGACTATTATAGAGAGGGCTGACCCTCGAGAGATACACCATCCCTTTGAAATCAAAGCTGCTTTCCTGAATCGCCTTCAACGACAGCGCTTTCAGATATTTTGCATAGCCCGTGTAAACAAACCCATCTTCAGAAAAAGCCTGCCCCGGTATGGTAATGAAATCAAATTTTAGCGGCACACGGGGAATAATGATCTGTTCTTTTCGGACCCCCGCATAACGAAGCAGATCGACCATCCAGGGCTTCGAAAAAATCTCTTCAACCGTCATGTCGCTGTGGAAAAGTACCAGCGTTTCCGATGAACATTCCCTCGAAAAATACCACAGCGTGTTCAGACATTCGGTTATGAAATGCCCGTAATGATCGCCAATGCATCCCCCGTACACGACAGGGCGGTTCTGGCGGGATGCCGGTTCTCCACTTTTTTCCGTCGTCAAACACTGTGTTTTCAATACAGGCGGATAACTCGAGAAAAGAGCATTTCCAAGGATCTGTCGCCCCGTCTCATCAAATAAACCAAAATCCTTGTCCAAACCGCCCTGTCGTCTTGGAACGTAGAGAACATTACGGCGGTTAAAAACCTCCGGAAATCCATTTATAACAGACCCAGAAACATCATATTTTACGCAATCCTTGAGATAATCACTCATACTACAACCTGTTGTGAAAATATTTTTATTTAAAATCGGTCACGAATCTGCTGGCCAGCGTCCATATCGTCACCAGTATCCACCAACATGCAACACATGATTTCTGGCGTACGAAGAACCGCTTGATACAGACAGGCGAGATCAATAGCTCTGTATATATAAAAAAAACCGGAGAGGTTTCCCCTCTCCGGTTTTTGACTGGGACATATCCGGGCGTCAGTTCCGGGAATCAGAACCTGACGCAGGAGCCTGCAGCGGCTGGTCAGCCGGCACATCCTTCAGAGGAATGCCTTCATACTTGCCGGTCAGCGTCTTGAGGAACGCCACGATATCCGTGACATCCTGATCAGCGATGTCATGATCCGGCGTCTCGTAACGCGCCATCTCACGTACGACCTGCTCCAGCGTGGTGGCCGAACCGTCATGCAGCCAAGGACCCGTCAGTTCGACATTACGCAGGTTTGGAACCTTGAAGCGCTCCAGGTCACTTTCCCTGTGCGTCACGGCCATACGGCCTTCATCAGCAGGCGTCAGCTTCGTATGACGGTTCTCGAAATACGGTCCTTCCAGACCAAGGATCTCGTAAGCATCGCCACCCACGGCAAGACCGCTATGGCAACCCGAGCAACCGATTTCCTTGAAGCGCTCATAACCACGCTTCTCCTGCGTCGTAATCGCCTTCGCATCGCCCTTCAGATACAGGTCAAAGCGGCTGTCCGGCGTAATCAGCGTCTTTTCATATTCCGCAATCGCCCCCGTGATCGTGTCCTTGTCGATCTGGTCGGAGCCGAAAGCCGCATTAAACTGCTCGGCATAACCCGGCGTGCTGCGAACATGCTCGGACACCGTGTTCCAGTCATGCGACCCCATTTCCAGCGGGTTCATGACTGGCCCGGCTGCCTGCTCCGCCAGATCCTTCGCACGGCCGTTCCAGAACTGCGCCATGCTGAACACGGCGTTATAGACGGTCGGCACATTGATCGGCCCCTTCTGGCCGCCAATACCCGTCGCGGTCGTCAGGTTATCCACGCCGCCCTTGTTCAGACCATGGCAGCTTGCGCAGTTGAGCGTGCCGTCACCCGACAGCCCCTTGTCGAAGAACAGCGCCCGCCCCAGCTCGGCCTTCTTCCAGTTCACATCCACGCTTTCAGGGATCGGCTGGATCGGCTCGCCACGGAACTGCGCCGCCACACCCGGCGTCGCATAGTAACGCTCACGCTGCTCACGCACCCATTTCAGGATGTCCGCACGCTGTTTTTCGTCCAGATGCGCATGCGGATGCATCAGCAGATAGGCCGCCGGCGGCATCCGGTTCTGGGTGATGACTTCCTCGATGCGCGAAAGCTGCTCGACCGAAGGCGGCTTGCCCTGCTGCAACGCGGCCAGCACCGGCGCATATTCGAAGTGACGCTGCCCCTGCACCAGATCGCGCTTCATGATCTGGTTGGCCAGCGGCAGCTTGAAATAGAACGGCAGTTCGACATTCCGCGTATGGCAGTAGTCGCAGCGCACTTCCCGAAGGGCCGCAAAAGCCGCCATGGCCGTCGGGTCCTGGCGGGTCGGGCTGCTGGCAGGCAACTGCGGTGCTCCAGCATGATCAAAATGCTCAAGATAAGTGACGGTCCCGCCCCAGGCGACAACGCCCAGCGCCACCAGACCGGCAATTCCCTTTGTAATCGTGCTGGAACGCACCACTTTTCTCCTCATACTCACGGTGTCGTGATAATGCGGAAAAGTGACATACAAAGTCAAAGTGATTGAACCTGTCAGAAAAACAGGTGTCGTCGATTAATCCTCGTCCTCATGATCGATCGCGGCCCGCACCCGTTTGCGCGCCACGTTCACATAGGACGTATCGGTATCGATCCCGATCCCCACACAGCCCATCCGCTCCGCCGCCACCAGCGTCGTGCCCGACCCCATGAACGGATCCAGTAGCACGCCCCCCGGCCGCAACCCGTGCAGCCGGATGCACGCCTCGGGAAGCGCCACCGGGAACGTCCCCGGATGGCTGAACTTCTCCTTGCGACTGCGCACGGTCTCGTAGGGAATGAACCAGGTATCGCCCCGACAGCGCCGGTCGGTGATGTGCTGCCGCCGCACGATATTGCTCTTGTCCGTAAACGGCACACCCGCATCCAGCCGCGACACCGGCACATTCCCCGTCTTGGTCAGATGGAACACATGCTCATGATTGCGATTGACGAAACGCGCCGAATTCAACGGCTTGAAATGCCCATAGGTGATCTCACCCACCGAAATCGACTTGATCCAGGTGATGTGGTTCTGCAACACGAACAGCCTGCGCAGCCGCGTCATCAGTTCAAACGGCATCCAGGGCTGCGAGGACGACCCGGCGATATTCAGAAAAAACGACCCGTCATCCTTCATCACCCGGCACAGACTGGCGCAGACATCCTCCAGCCAGTCCAGATACGCATCCTCCGGCAACCGGTCCTGATACGTCCGGTACGGCACCCCCAGATTATACGGCGGAGACGTCACCACAACGTCCACGCTCTGCGACGGCATCCGCCTGAGAACCGTCGTGCAGTCCCCCCGGATCAGCGTATGGACACCGAGCTTCTCTCGGCGACTGCGGATCATTGCGCCCCGGAACCCGTGGACGAATCCGCAGGAGGCCGCGGCAGGAACAGCACCATCCGACCATGCGCATGCAGGTTCCCCGCCACGGACTGCGCGGTCGCGCCCCATCCCGTGAACAGGTCGGCCCGACCGGCCCCCCTGATGTCCGTCCCGATATCCTGCGCAAACACCAGATGATCCCAGGTCACAGGCTGACCCACTCCATAAGGCAGCTTCGTCTCGATCCACAGCGGCATCGCAAACGGCACCACGGACCGATCAATCGCCACGGAGCGCCCGGCCGTCAACGGCATTCCGAATGCCCCTTTCGGACCCTGCGCCAGACTGCCGTCATCGCGACGGAAAAAGACGTAATTCGGATTACGCTCCATGACGGACATCATCCGGTCCGGATGCGCCTCAAGCCAGTTCCGGATGCTGTCCATGCTGACACCATCCGCGGGCAGTTCACCGTCCTGCACCAGCACACGTCCGAGCGGCACGTAAGCCTGCCCGTTGCGCCCGTCATAACTGACACGCACCTGTCCGCCATCCGGCAGAATCAGCCGCCCCGATCCCTGGATCTGAAGGAAAAACAGATCCACCGGACTTTTCAGCCAGGCAATCTCAAGCCCCTGCCCCGCCAGAGCACCACCATCAATCGCGGCACGGTCATAATACGGCGCGAACTGCCCGTTGACCCAGCGCCCGCTGACCATCTGGCCATTGGTCGCCTTCGCCCGCACCAGATCGCGCGGACGACCATAGACCGGTGTCTGATAAGGCCCGCCCCGCGTCAGGGACGCCGGAATCTGCGGCTCGAAATAGCCGGTATAGAACGCCTCCGTCCCCACCTCGTAAGGCTGGAACCACGTCTCCAGATAGGTTCGCGCATCCGAAGCCGTCGCCAGCGCCGCACAGGCATTGCTCCAGTCGGCAGCATGACGCCCATAGGTGATGGCCTCGCTCCCGCCAAGAAGCGTCTCGGGCGGCAGTTGCGACAGACGATGACACTCATCGCGCAGCAGCGGCATCAGGGACGTGAAATCCTCCTGCTCCCATCCGGCGAGCGAGTCATATCCGACAGGAGAGAGCGAAAGCGACGACGGCGCATTCTGCGGCGTGCATCCGCACAGCGCGCCAAGCGTCAGCAGGGTCAGCAGTTTCTTCATCGGAGAACGCGATCAGGCCGGACGCGATGCCGCCAGACGCCACCGCGCGTCGGACTGCCCCGCCACACGCTCGAACAGCCACAGATCGTGGAACTCGGTCACGGCCTCGGTTCCGACCACCGGCTCACCCTCACGATCCGTGAGGATATTCACCTGACGCGACACGATCTTCACTTCGATTCGGCCGACCCGTGTTCCGTCCTCCGCGGACACAAGCATCGCATCCAGAATGGACAGGCTCTCGATCCCGCGCAGATCGCTCCGCTGCGTCTCACCCGCCTGCACGCGCGCATCAATCGCCGCGGAAAAAGAATCCATGGAAGCCGGCGTCAGCAGCTTTTCCAGCGCCGTACGGTCGCCAACCGCAAAAGCCGGAACCACCTGACGGAACGTCCCTTCGGCCTCCTTCAGGAAACCATCGGGCGAAAACCCCGGGAAAACAGACCTGATCTCACCCAGAACCGTCCCGACCCGTGTGGCAGGCGCGGGAATTTCATACGCCACATCCGGCACCGCCTGATCGAACGCCCCGGAAGCAGCCCCGGGAGCAGCCCCCGGTTTCCCCGCACACTGCCCGGGCAGCGGCGGCGGAACGCTCGGACGTGCGGCATCCGGAGCAGCCCCCTTCTGCGCGCCCGGACCAAACCCGGCCCCCGGACGTTCCTGCCGTACCCCCTGCATCCCGACACGCCGGCCAAGAACACGGTACAGTCTCACCCCCAGCGCCACGGCGAGCACGAACAGGACCACGAGGTCCCAGGGAAAATAATGACCCGCGTGAGCCATGAGGCCGGCGGGGAGATGGATGTCGTCAGAAGACATGAAGGCCTGTGTTTCGCAGTGTTCGGTTAAAGATCCGTTGACCTACAGATAGGGTGCAATCCGTCCGATCTCAACCATCTGTCCGCCAGAACCGTGTCTTGGCGGACAGCGGACATCATGCTACCGCCGAGGGATCGCAATCGTTCCAATCGATGTCCGCCACGGGTCCAGCCCCTGCGGAACCGGAGACTGTATGTCAGAGAACACCACCGACAACGCTGCCCTGGGCCAGGAAAACGTGCCGGCCATGCCGCTGGCCATCAACCTGCAATACACGAAGGACCTGTCCTTCGAAGTACCGGCCGGCGCGTCCATTTTCGCAACACTGCGCTCTGCTCCGCAGATTTCCGTCAATATCGACGTCCAGGCCAACCGTCTGGAAGAAGACCAGGCCGTCTATGAAGTCGCCCTGGCCGTCCGCGCCGAGGCCGCCGAGCCGCCGGCACAGGAAGGTGGCCAGGCCGGTCGCACGGTGTTCATCGCCGAACTGACCTACGCCGCCGTCGTGACGCTGAACAACCCGCCACAGGAACTCGTCGAGCCGATCCTGCTGGTCGAGGTTCCGCGTCTGATCTTCCCGTATGTCCGCTCCATCGTCAGTGATGTCACGCGTGACGGCGGCTTCCCGCCCGTCGTACTCCAGCCGATCGACTTCGTTGCCCTGTGGCAGGCCAAGCGCGCCCAGCAGTTCCCGGAACCCGCCGGCGAAGCCTGATCTCAGGACACTGGCCCGAGCTGCTCCAGCGGATCGGGCCACATCACCGCGCGCCATTCCTTCGGGTCCAGGCGCGCGGCAATGGCCTCTGACAGACAGAGCGCCCGCACGGCAGACAGCGCCATGATTTCTTCGCCCGCCAGCGCTTCCCTGAACGCTTCCGCCGTTTTCCCCGAATACAGCATGACGGAATCGACGCGATTGTCCCGCAGGGCCTCCGCCGCCCAATCCGGCAGAGCCTCGCGCTTGCAGGCCGCATAAACCTCGACCCGCGGCACACCCAGATCCCGTGCCAGCTCCACGCCATAACCCGCACCACTGGCCAGCAGCACATCCGCGCCCATAATGCCGCGCGCCCGGCAGAACGCCGCCAGAGCCCGCGCATCCCCGCCCGCCGCCTCGACATTCACGAACCCGTCCCGACGCGCCCGCGCGGCCGTTCGCGCCCCAACCGCCACGACAGGCCGGTCCCGAGGCCAGTCCCGCAGCGCAGGCAGCGCATTGGCACTCGTCACCAGCGCGGCACGGAATTTACCCGGCGCAACAGGCGCGAATGTCGTGATGTCCAGCATCGGACACGCCACCGCCTCCCAGCCAAGTGCTCGAACCTCCGCCATCGTAGCGGACAGTCCGGGCTCCGGCCGGGTCACCAGAACCACACGACCCGGTTCAGGGCGACAAAGCGTCAGGGACGCCTCATTTCATCAAAGATATGGGCCGGTGTGTCACGGCGAAGCGCGTCCGCAAGCTCCGTGCCCATCCGGGCTGCCTCAAGCGGCGCACCTTCGATCTCACGACGGAGCAGGAACGTCCCGTCCTCGCTCGCAATCATGCCGCTCAGCTTCAGCGCGCCATTCTCGATCCGGGCATAGCCGCCAATCGGCGTGCGGCATGAGCCGTCCAGTTCGGCCAGAAGCGCACGCTCGGCCGTCGAAACCGCCCGCGCTTCCGGATCCTCGATCGCGGACAGCAGTTCGCGCAGTTCCAGATCACTCTCACGCACCGTCACGCCCACGATCCCCTGACCGGACGCGGGAAGCATCTGGTCAGGTTCGAGCACGACATCGACACGGTCTTCCATACCCAGACGGCGCAGACCCGCCAGCGCCAGCAACGTCGCCTCGCAGGCCCCGGCCCGCAGCTTGTCCAGTCGCGTCTGCACATTGCCACGCAGCAGGCAGAACCGCAGATCGGGCCGCACATGCAGCATCTGCGCCTGACGCCGCACGGACGCACACCCGATCAGCGCGCCTTCGGGCAGACAGTCATAGGGACGCTGCGGATCGACCGTCACAGTCCGGTCCCGCAGGATCAGCGCATCGCGCGCATCCTCGCGCTTGAGCGTACAGGCCAGCACCAGGCCCGGCGGCAGATTGGTTTCCAGATCCTTGAGGCTGTGCACCGCGAAATCGATCCGCCCGGCCACCAGCGCCTCATGGATTTCCTTGGCAAAGAGCCCCTTGCCGCCAATCTCCGCCAGACGCTGCGCCTGATTGCGATCGCCCTCGGTGCTGATCTGGTATTCCTGAAACGCGCCCATGTCGCGCAGCACCGGGCAGAACCGCGTCAGACGGGTCAGGAAGTTCCGTGTCTGGACCAGCGCCAGCGGGGACGCGCGTGACCCGACACGCAGAGGGAGCTTGCGGCCGGTAGGTGGCTCAGCGGCATGGGAGCGGCGGACGGCTTCCGCGGCGACTCTCTGGAGCGCCTCGGAAGGCAGGACGGGAGCATTCATGAACGGCAGCTTTAGCCCATTCACACGGGACTGTCATGATATGACAGACTCGGCCATAATAAGGGCATGTCAGCCCCCGCCACTTCTCCATCCGCACCCATGCGCCCCCTTCTGGCGATCGAAACCTCCTGCGACGACACGGCCTGCGCCATCCTCGCTTACGACGGCACGATCCTGGCCGAGGGCGTCCTGTCCCAGACCGACCACGCCATTCTCGGCGGCGTCGTTCCGGAAATCGCAGCCCGCGCCCATCTGGACGCCCTGCCTACACTGGTGGCGGAAGTGCTGAAAAAAGCCTCCCTGACACTGGCCGACATCGACACTTTCGCGGGCACGACCGGCCCCGGCCTGATCGGCGGCCTGATCGTCGGCAGTTCCTACGCCAAGGGACTGGCCATGGCGCTGCACCGCCCCTTCGTGGCCGTCAACCATATCGAGGCCCATATCCTCACCCCGCGCCTCCCTGAACTCGGTGCTGACCTGCATTTCCCCTATCTGACAATGCTGGTCTCGGGCGGCCATTGCCAGTGCGTCTCGGTCGAGGAAACCGGCCGTTATGTCCGCCTTGGCGGTACGATCGACGATGCCGCTGGCGAAGCCTTCGACAAGGTCGCCAAGATGCTCGGCCTCGGCTGGCCCGGCGGCCCGGCGCTGGAAAAACTTGCCACCGAAGGCCGTGACGATGCCTATCCGCTCCCCCGCCCCCTCAAAGGCCGCGAAGGCTGCGATTTCTCATTCTCGGGCCTGAAAACCGCCGTCAGCCGCCTGATCGACACGCAGGACCCGACCGGCAGCCGCGACGCCCTGCCACGACAGTTCGCCGCCGATGTCGCCGCCTCCTTCCAGCGTGCCGTTGCGGATGTGATGGCCGACCGCGCCGAACACGCCCTGGCCCTCAGCCCGAACGCCACGGCCCTGGTCGTCGCAGGCGGTGTGGCCGCCAACAAAACCCTGCGCCACGCCCTCGAACGGGTCGCAGCCAACCACAACATCCCCTTTTTCGCCCCGCCCCTGCGCCTGTGCACGGACAACGCGGTCATGGTCGCCTGGGCCGCGCTCGAACGCCTCCACGCCGGCGAAACCCCCAACGAAATCAATACCGCCGCCCGCCCACGCTGGCCCCTGTCTGAACGCACTCCCGCCACCCCGGAACACGTCTCTTGAACTACCGTCACATCTACCACGCCGGAAACTTCGCCGACTGCATGAAGCACGTTCTGCTTCTCGCACTCATCAAGGCGCTGAAGCGCAAACCCGCAGGCTTCGTCGTCCTCGATACCCATGCCGGATGCGGCCGCTACGATCTGACGTCCGAAGAAGCCGAAAAGACCGGCGAATGGCGCGCCGGCATCGGCCGCCTGCTCGACGGGCCAGCCGCCGCACCGCTTGCGGACTATCTCGACGCCGTCCGCCCCAACGTGCAGGGCCGGCACCGCTACCCCGGCTCTCCGGCCTTCGCCCGCGCCGAACTGCGCCCGCAGGACCAGCTCATCGCCTGTGAACTGCACCCCGAAGACGTCCGCCCCCTGCGCCGCCTCTTCCACGCCGACCCGCAGGCCGCAATCCATCATCGTGACGGCTACGAAGCCCTGCGCGCCCTGCTGCCACCCAAAGACTTCAAGCGCGGCCTCGTCCTCATCGACCCGCCGTTTGAAAAGCCGGACGATTTCGCCCGCTGCGCCGACGCCATCGCGCTGATCCGCACCCGCTTCCGCGCCGGGATCGTCGCCGTCTGGTACCCGATCAAGCACCGCACACCCGTCCGCGCCTTCTATACGGCGCTTCAGGACGCCGGCATCCGGGACATGCTCGCCTGCGAGTTCCTGCTCCGCCCGCCCGTCGATCCCTCCCGGCTGAATGGCTGCGGCCTGCTGGTCGTCAACGCGCCTTTTGGCTTTGAAGACGACGCCCGCAACATTCTGCAAGCCCTCGCCACCGGCCTGCGTTCTCCCGAGGCCGAAGACATCCAGATCAATATCGAACGACTGGCGGAGGAATAACCATGAGCGCATGTCCGCATATCGCCGTCATCGGCGCCGGAGCCTGGGGAACGGCGCTGGCCTGCGCTACAGCAGCGACAGGCGCGGACGTGACACTCTGGATGCGCAACCCGGTCCCACCCGGAACCCGCACCCTCCCGCGCCTGCCGGACATCACCCTGCCCGACAACGTCACCATCACCGGCGATTTCCCCCGCAGCGCAGACGTCGTCCTGCTCGTCACCCCGGTCCAGACCGCCCGCGACGTCTCCACGCGCCTCCAGACCGTCCTCGATCCCGCAGTTCCCGTCGTGACCTGCTGCAAGGGACTGGAACAGGCCACATCCCTCCTGCCGCTCGATGTTCTGGCCCAGACAATGCCCGGCCGCCCGACCGGCGTCCTTTCCGGCCCCAACTTCGCCATCGAAGTCGCAAAAGGCCTCCCCGCCGCCGCAACCCTCGCCTGCGCGGATCTCGCTCTCGCACAGAAACTCACGACACTCCTCAACACCTCCGCCTTCCGCCTCTACGCCAGCGATGACGCCTCAGGCGTCCAACTCGCAGGCGCCGCCAAGAACGTCATCGCCATCGGCGCAGGCATCACAATCGGGGCGGGCCTGGGCGAAAACGCCCGTGCCGCCCTCATCACCCGCGCCGTCGCCGAAATCGGCCGCCTCGCCGAAGCCACGGGCGGCCGCGCCAGCACGCTCGCAGGCCTAGCAGGCATGGGCGACCTCATCCTGACCTGCACCGGGCGCGGTTCACGCAATTACAGTGTCGGACTCGAACTCGGCGAGGGCCGCTCCCTTGAAGACATTCTGGCCTCCCGCACCACGGTTGCCGAAGGCGTCCTGACCGCCCCAGCCATGCGCGCCCTCGCCCGCAAACACCATGTCCGCGCGCCCATCATCGAAACCGTCACCCGTATCCTGGGCGAAGGCTTCACGATTGAGGAAGCCCGACACCTTCTGCTGGACCGCCCTCCCACGCAGGAGTAATCATGACAAAATGTGGATGAGAAACGAGAAGTTGCGCCGCATCATCGGATGCAGCCGCATCGCCCGGGCACTGACCTTCGGGTTGCAGAACGCCCTGCAGATGCGACTGCTCTCCGGCCACAAAGATCCGCGAACCCTCTCCAGCCTTCGACATGCCATCCGCGGCACACGATCGCTCCTCAGCGCGGACGAAGCCTTCATCCTCCACGAAATTGCCTCAGCCCAGACCACCCTGCCAGGCGATTTCGCCGAATTTGGTGTCTATGAAGGCGCCTCGGCAGCCCTGCTCTGCTCGGTAAAAAACGACCGCACCCTGCACCTGTTCGACACGTTCGAGGGCCTTCCCGAAAGTGTGCGCAGTGGCGAAAGCGGCGTCTTCCACAAGGGCCAGTTCATCGGCACCCTGCCGCACGTAAAACGCAAGCTGGCCGGCTGCCGGAACGTCCAGTTCCACCCCGGCCTGTTCCCCGGCAGCACATCCGGTCTCGAAGACCTGCGCTTCTCATTCGTCCATCTGGACGTAGACCTTCATGACGCCACTCTGGCCGGACTGGACTATTTCTATCCCCGTCTGGTCCCCGGCGGCATCATCCTGACCCACGACTTCTCGATCATTCCCGGCGTCGCCCAAGCGTTCCGCACCTTCTTCGCAGACCGCCCCGAACGCATCATCGAGTTCCCGACCACACAGGCCATGATCATCCGTCACCCGGCCTGAACAGCCGGGCCTGCCTCAGTGCAGAACCGCGCAGGCCACGCGATCCCCTGACCCACCAATCGGCTGGCTCTGATAATCATCCGGTTTGGCATGAATGACCACGGATGCCCCATCCGCATCCATCAGCGCCGGACGCTCCCCCTGCCCCTTCAGCGAAACCAGCGTGGAATAAAGCTCCACCGTCGCCGTCCCATCCGCTGCGACATACAGATTGGGCAGATCCCCGGCATCATTCGCATCCGCATTCAGCAGACCATGCACCACCGGCGTTGCCGCATGAACATGCGCGCCCGCACTGGTGAATTTCGGAGCCGCACAGCTCCCCTTTTCATGGAAATGAATCCCGTGCCAGCCCGGCGTCAGCCCCTGCACCTGAAGACGCAGCAGAACACCTTTGGGGGCCTCGGTGACATTCACAATTCCATGCGAAGAGCCATCCGTCCCCTTCAGCTCCCCCGTCACACTGTCGGCAGCACAGGCCAGGGAAGGAACGGCCATCGCAGAGACCAGCAGAAGGGTTAGAAATCCGGAACGACGCATAGAGAAACTCACAGTCCAGCAGGTAAGATGATAACTGTTCTCACCTTACGCCGGGCCTGACACATTTTCGGATCAGAGATTCGTGAGCCGCTCCAAAGTCACACGAACAGCCCCGCAATCACCGCACTCATTGCATTGGACAGCGTCCCCGCCGCCACAGCCCGCACTGCCAGCGATGCCACATCCGTCCGCCGACGCGGCTCCGCACTTCCGAACGCCCCGATCAGAATCCCGATCGTCGAGATATTCGCAAACCCGCACAGCGCAAAGGACAGGATCGTAATCGTCCGCTGCGACAACGCATGCGCATGGATCAGCGGCGACAGGTTCACATAAGCCACGAATTCGTTGAACGCGATCTTCTGCCCCAGCAGCCCGCCCGCCACGACACACTCGCTCCAGGGCACCCCGAGCAGCCAGGCGAACGGCGCAAACACCGTCCCCAGAATGCGCGCCAAAGACAGCCCAACCGCCCCCAGAATCCCGTTCGCCAGCGCAATCAGCCCCACGAACGCAATCAGAACAGACCCCACAGCCACCGCGATCTTCGCGCCATTCATCGCGCCATCCGCAATAGCCTCGAACATGCTGTGATGCCCGTGATCCGCCCCGGCAATCTGCGCATCGGACCTACGCGGCCCCGGAAACAGAATGCGCGAGAACAGCAGCCCCCCGGGAATCGCCATGAAGGACGCCGCCAGCAGGTTCTCCATCGGCACACCGAGTGACGCATATCCCGCCAGCACGGACCCTGCGATCGACGACGTCCCGCTGCACAGAACCGTCGCCAGCTCCCCTTCCGACATTTCCGCCAGACAGGTCTGAAGCGCGATCGGCATCTCGCTCTGCCCCAGAAAAATCGTCAGCACCGCCGAAAACGATTCGAGCCCCGTCGTCCCCAGCACCCGCGACAGCGCCCCGCCAATCAGCTTCGAGAGGAACTGCAACACGCCCCAGTGCTGCAACAGCCCCAGCAGCGCCGCGACATAAACGATCTCCGGCAGGACCTTGAGCGCGAAGACGAAACTGTCATTGCCAAACAGCCCGTTCATCTTCGGCCCGACCAGGCCACCGAAAAGGAACGCACTGCCTACATCCCCGTAAGACAGGACCTTCGTCACCGCATCCGACACCACATGCAGCCCATGCGCACCCGCCGGCACCCACAGCACGACCGCCGCAATCAGCATCTGCAACAGCAGCGCCCGTCCGACGAGCGACCAGTCGATGGCCCGGCGGTTGGTGGACAAAAGCGCACCCAGAATCAGAAGACCGGCCATGCCGACAAGGACGCGCAGGATCACGCAGGCAAACTCCTCACCCAAAAACAGAACGACGCACCCGGAACTGAACCCGAAACGACCTGAACCTGTCCGTCATGTCACGTCCTGTCCACCCCTCCTCTCTCGCCTGCACGTCCCCGAACCGCTAGGATGCCGCCGACTGATAGGGAGAAGCCCCATGACCTGTGCCTATGATTTCAGCCTTCCCGGCCTGTCCGGCGACACGATCGACCTCTCGGCCTATCGCGGACGACCGCTGCTGATCGTCAACACGGCATCCAAATGCGGCTTCACTCCCCAGTACGAAGACCTGCAACACCTCTGGTCCCGTTACGGCCGTGACTATCCCGAAGGCCTGATGATCATCGGCGTGCCGTCGAATGATTTCGGCCAGCAGGAACCCGGCTCCTCCGAAGACATCAGGAACTTCTGCCACCGCAATTACGGCGTGAGCTTCCCCATGACCGCGCGCCAGCACGTGCGCGGCCCCGAAACCACACCGCTGTTTCGCTGGCTGGACAAGCAGGGCGGCTTTCTCGCCCGCCCGCGCTGGAACTTCTACAAATACCTGACCGACCGCGACGGCAATCTGGCCAACTGGTTCACGCCCTTGGCCAAGCCCGCCTCAAACCGCGTCGAGGAAGCTGTCCGGAGGGTCCTGCTGGATCACTGATCCCCGAGCCGCCCCGCAAGCGCGGCTTCGATCAGCGCGATATTTCGCAGATCGGCCTTGAAGACCGTATCAAACAGATCCCCCGCCAGCGGTACGAGGCCCATCACGGCCTCGATCGCCACATTGCCGAGCATCCGCTGCACGGTCTGGCGGTCCACGCCCATCCGCCGTCCTTCCCAGACGATATAAAGCGACAGCGCCGTCCCGATCAGCGCACCGCCTCCGGGCAAAAGCCCCAGCAGCGTATCCAGCCCCGCCCGCAGCCGCAGCCCCGGAATCCGCGCGGCGGAGTTCAGAAGCCAGGCCAGACGCCGGATCCGATCCAGCCTCAGACGAAGCTCGGCGACACTTACCGGCGGGGAAATCACTGGAAAATCAGTCATGGCACCCCCTATCACGCAACAGCGACAGGGAAGTTCGTCTTTTTTCCTTGAACAACCGTATCGAAAGCCGCCACAGTTCAAGTCAGAAATGTGACAGGAGACATTTATGAAGGACTCACCGCTCCGCCCGATCCTGCCCCTTCTGGTCGTCGCCGCCCTCGGCGCACTGACCCCGGCCGTGGCCCATCACGTCACGACCTTCCTCGGCCTGTCCGGCATCTTCTGGGCCAGCGCCATGCTGATGCTTGAAGTAACCCTGCTCTGCATCGGCCTCGCCGCGATCCGCCCCACGATCCAGCAGCCCGCCAGAGCTGAAACGACCCTGCGCAACCGCGAAACGGTTCTGCGCTGAAGCCCACCCGCCACACTGCGCTTTTCCTGTAACGGAGGATATGTCGCGGCGTTGAATGATCGGCTAGGATCAGGAAATGCTTCGCAATTTCCTGACAGTCGGCAGCTGGACCATGCTTTCGCGTGTCCTCGGCCTCGTTCGTGACCAGCTTCTTGCCGCGTTTCTTGGTGCCGGCCCCGTTCAGGATGCCTACCTGATCGCGCTTCGCCTGCCTAACATGTTCCGGCGCCTCTTCGGCGAAGGCGCGTTCAACGCCGCCTTCGTGCCGATGTTCACCGAGCGCTACGAAACAAAGGGCCACCAGTCCGCCCTGCACTTCGCGGGACAGGCCCTGTCAGGACTGATGCTCTGGCTCGCCCTGCTGACCATCCTGGCTGAAATCTTCATGCCGCTGGTCGTGAGTTTCATCGGCTCGGGCCTCACCGGGACCCGCTTCGAAACCGCGGTGCACCTGTCACGAATCACGTTCCCCTACATGCTGCTGATCTGCGGCGCAGCACTCGTCTCCGGCGTGCTGAACGGCCTCGGCAAGTTCACCGCAGCCGCAGCCGCCTATGTCACCTTCAACATCATCGGCATCGCCGCCATCCTCCTCGGCGCACTGGTCTGGCACAACACCGCCGTCGTCAGTGCGTGGGGTGTGACGCTCTCCGGTGTCGTCCAGCTCGGCGCCCTGTACTGGGCCGCCCGACGCGCCGGCATGGCTCCTCACCTGACATGGCCCAGCCTGTCGCCCGACATGCGCGCCCTCCTGCGCCGCATGGGCCCCGGCCTCGTCGGCTCTGGCGTCACCCAGATCAACCTCACCGTCGATACCATCATCGCCACGCACCTGCCCGTCGGCACCCCTTCGATCCTGTATTTCGCCGACCGCATCAACCAGCTCCCCCTCGGCGTGCTGGGCTCGGCAGCGGGCACGGCCCTGCTGCCGCTTCTGACGCGCCACATCGCCAATAACGACCGCGCCGCCGTCCATTCGAGCCTCAACCGCGCCATCGACTACACGCTGCTCCTGACACTCCCCGCCATGATCGGCATGATCGTCCTGGCCTCCCCCATCATGGCCGCCCTGTTCGGCTACGGCCATTTCACCGTCAGCGACGCCATCCTCTCCGGACAGTGTCTTCAGGCCTACGCCCTCGGCCTGCCCGCCTTCGTCCTCATCAAGGTCCTCTCCCCGGCCTTTTTCGCGGAAGGCGACACCGTCACCCCCGTCCGCATCGGCTTCTTCACACTGGCACTGAACCTCGTCCTCAACCTTCTGCTCTACCGTCCGCTGGGCCATATCGGGCCGCCGCTGGCCAGCACGATCGCCGCCTTCGTCAACTGCACGCTGCTCGCCGTCATCCTGCACCGACGTGGCCTCTTCATCGCCGACCCGCTCCTGAAAGGACGCGCCCTGCGCATTACGGGCGCCGCCATCATGATGGCCCTGTGGGTCGCAGCGGCAGAAAAGCTCGCAGCCCCCGGCCTGCCCTCCTGGCATGGTATCTGGCGTCTGGGGATGCTCACGGCGCTGATCGTCTTCGGCATGCTCGTCTATGCCGTGACGCTCGACGCCCTCAAGGTTGTGCAACTGCGTGACCTGAACGTGGCTTTCCAGTCACGCCTGAACCGCCGACGCGCCCGCTGACCCTATCCCGCCGGTTCACACACCGGCGGAGAGACGTTATTTTCTCAACCCCTTCCCGAAGTGACAGCCCGGAGACCGGACCCATCGGCACCTTCATGCCCCTGCCTACCGCCGAAAACGCCAGCCCCGCGATGGCCCAGTGGTTCGACCTCAAACACCGCGAACCCGACGCTCTCCTGTTCTTCCGCATGGGCGATTTCTACGAGCTGTTCTTCTCCGATGCGCAGGCCGCCGCCATGGCGCTCGATATTGCGCTGACCGCCCGTGGCACCCATCAGGGCGAGCCGATCCCCATGTGTGGCGTCCCTGTCGCCGCTGCCCCGGCCTATCTGTCACGCCTGATCCGTCGCGGCTTCCGCGTCGCCGTCGCCGAACAGACACAGGCCCCGCCGAAAAAAGGCGAAAAGCCCCAGAAAGGCCCGCTCGCCCGTGCCATTGTCCGCGTCGTCACCCCCGGCACCCTGACCGAAGACGAACTGCTCGAAGCCGGACGCGCCAACCTGCTCCTCGCCATCGCCCGCAGCCCGGAAAAACGCGCGAAAACGATCGGCGCGGCCTGGATCGACATCTCCACCGGCGCTTTCGAAACCGCCTCAGTCCCCCACGACGCTTTGCCGGAACTGATGGCAAGGCTGGACCCCGCCGAGATCCTCTCCGAACCCGACCTGATCCCCCCCGATTACGCATCCCGACTGGCCCCCGTCGCCGTCCCGCCCACGCTCGACAGCGCCCGCACCCTCGTCGCCCGCGCCTATGGCGTCGCCCAGATCGACGCCCTCGGTGACTTCCCGCCCGAACAGGCCATCGCCTGCGCCCTGGCCCTGAACTACGTCCAGCGCAGTCAGGCCGGAGCGCTCCCACGCCTGTCACGCCCCATCCCGCAGGGCACGGACGGTGTGCTGGGCATCGACCCCGCCACCCGTGCCAGCCTCGACATCCTCCGCACCCGCGACGGGGAGACGAAACACAGCCTCCTCGGCGCCGTCACCCGCACCGCCACGGCCGCAGGCTCCCGCCTCCTCGCCCAGTGGCTCGCCTCTCCCCTGACCGATGCCACCGCGATCACGGACCGCCAGAACGGCTGGCTCTGGCTACAATCCATCCCCGGCCTCTCCGGCGCACTCGGCGACATCCTGCGCCGCACGCCAGACCCCGCCCGTGCCCTGGGCCGCATCTCCGCCGGACGTGGCCAGCCCCGCGACCTCGCTGCCATCCGCGACACGCTGATCGCCGCCAACGACATCACGGCCCTGTTCCAGCCCGCCTGCGACCAGAACACACCCACCCTGATCCGCACTCTCACCGCTGGCCTCTATGGCCGCGCAGACGCCCTGCTGGACCAGCTTCAGGCCGCCGTGGCCGAAACCCTGCCCGCCCGGATTGAGGATGGCGGCTTTATCGCCCCCGGCTACAACGCGGAACTGGACCGTTATCGTGGCCTGCGTGACGAAAGCCGGCGCATCATCGCCGCCATGCAAGGCGAACTGTCCGAAAAATTCGGCGTCTCGAACCTCAAAATCAAACACCACGCGCAGCTCGGCTACGTCATCGAAGTTCCGTCCGCCGCCGGTACGAAACTGCGCGACAACCCCGAACTGTCCTTCCGTCAGGGCACGGCCAGCCTTGCCCGCTTCTCCACGGAAGACCTCGCCGGTCTGGACCGCGCCATCCTCGAAGCCGCCGACAAGGCCGCCACGCTGGAACGCCGCATTTTCGCCGAACTCTGTGCCCGCATCCTGCAAACTTCGGCCCTCGATGAAATCGCGGAGTTTCTGGCCCTCGCCGACGTCCTGCGCTCCTGCGGCCTGCTCGCGGAAGGCGGTTCATGGTGCCGCCCCACCGTCACGGACGGCACCGAGTTCAATCTCGTCGCCTGCCGGCACCCTGTCGTCGAAGCCGCACTGGCCGAGTCGGGAAGTGCTGACGCCCGTTTCATCCCCAATGACTGCGCCCTGCCGCCCGAACACCGCGCCATGCTGCTGACGGGTCCGAACATGGCCGGCAAATCCACCTTCCTGCGCCAGACTGCTCTCGCCGTGATCCTCGCCCAGGCCGGCCTCCCCGTTCCGGCGAAAAAAGCCCAGATCGGCGTCGTGGACCGCCTGTTCTCCCGCGTTGGCGGCGCGGATGACCTCGCCCGGGGCCGCTCGACCTTCATGGTCGAAATGACCGAGACCGCCGCGATTCTCAATCAGGCCGGCCCCAAATCCCTCGTTGTCGTGGACGAGATCGGCCGTGGCACCGCAACCCTCGACGGACTGTCCATCGCATGGGCCACACTCGAAGCCCTGCACACCCAGCTCGGCTCGCGAACAATCTTTGCAACACATTTCCATGAACTCGGCGCCCTGACCGAATTTCTACCCCGCCTCGCCCCCTACACGATGGCCGTGAAAGAATGGCGCGGCGAGGTGATCTTCCAGCACGAGGTCCGCCCCGGTGCCGCCCGCAAGAGCTGGGGCCTGCATGTCGCAAAACTGGCCGGAATCCCTCAATCCGTCGTCAACCGCGCCAGCCGCCTCCTCACCCAGTTCGAGCGCGAACAGGCCGATTCCCGCTCGTCGCTGCCGCTTTTCGAAGCCGTGACGTCCCCAGAAACATCCCTTCAGACCGACACCATAACGCCCCCCGCACCCACCCCGCTGGAAGACGCGCTCCGGGCCCTGAACCCCGATGAAATTTCTCCCCGGGACGCGCTGGATGCGCTATACGAACTGAAACGCCTCGCCCGATGAAACGGCACTTGAAAGAAAGCTCTTTCTGGGGCGAAACTCCCTCCCTTTCCTTCGCTGACGATACGGATAAGCCCCTGTCTGACCGAACCGCCCCCCCCTCGTGCGACCCGGCATCCTCCCTGCAAACCGCTCTCGATGCGGCTGCGGAACAAGGGCAGACGACCCGCGAGAACGTCCTCTCGATCCTGCGGCGGCATCTCGGTAGCGGTAACGCCACTGTCCGTCACGAGTTCGAAAAGCGCAGAATGTCGGGAATCGACGCCGCCCGCGCCCTCGCCCACCAGGCCGACGACATAGTCTGCGCGCTGGCCGAACTCGCCGCACAGAAACACGATGCTCCCGGCGAGACCCTCTGTCTCTGCGCCACCGGCGGGTACGGTGCAGGACTTCTCGCTCCCTTCAGCGATATCGACATCCTCTTCCTGATCCCCGGTGACCCGACCCCGGCCATGACCGCCCGGATCGAGTTCATCCTTTACGCTTTGTGGGATCTCGGCCTGCGCGTCGGCCATGCCACACGCTCCATCGCCGAATGCGTCCGCGACGCCGACAGCGACCTCACCATCCGCACCGCCCTTCTCGATCTGCGCTTCCTGTACGGTGATCGCGGCCTCGCCCGCGATCTGCGCTGCGCCCTGGGCATCGATCTGCAAAACGATCGGCTCTGCGAGTTCGTCATGGGCAAGATCGCCGAACGCGAACAGCGTCACCGCCGATTTGGCGACAATCCTTACATGGTCGAACCTAATATCAAGGAAGGCCGCGGCGGCCTGCGCGACCTGCAAACCCTGAACTGGATGGGCCGTGCCGCCTTGGGTTGCGCCGTCTCCACCCCGGACCGCAATGGCCAGCCCGCCGAAGCCCCACAGACACCGTCCTTCGCCTCCTTCGGCCTGCTGACAGACCGCGAATCTCTGCGCGCCCGCCGCTCATGGGACTTCCTGTGGACGGTCCGCCTGCACCTGCACTACATCACCGGTCGCGCAGAGGAACGACTGACCTTCGACGTCCAACCCGTCATCGGCGGTCGCATGGGCTATGCCACGCACGGCCGCCAGCGCGGCGTCGAGCGATTCATGCGGCACTATTTCCTGACGGCCCGTGATGTCGTGCGCCTCACCAGCGTGCTGCAACCCGTTGTGCTGATGCATCTTCAGGACCAGACCACCGGCGAGCCGCCCAAAATCGTCCCCGGCCCCGAAGAGTTCCAGACCATTGCCGGCCGCATCTCCCCCATCGAGCCCGTGACCTTCGCGTCGCAGCCCCGCGAGATGTTCCGCCTGCTCGACTGCGGCCGCCGCCACGACCTGCCCCTGCATCCCATCGCGATGCAGCAGATTATCCGCAACGAACGCCACGCCGTTGCCCTGCGCGACGATCCCGAAACCGCGAAAATCTTTCTGGATCTGCTCTGCGAACCGAGTGCAGACGAAACCAAAGCTGTTCCGTTCTGGCTCCCGATCCTGAACGAAACCGGCCTTCTCGGCCGTCTCCTACCGGACTGGTCCCGCGTTGTCGGGCAGATGCAGTTCGACAGCTATCATATCTATACGGTTGATGAGCACATCGTCGAAGCCGTGCGCATGATGGGTCAGATCGAAGCCGGACGCATGGCGGACGAGATCCCCCTGGCCTACACACTGGCCAGCGACCTCCGCTCCCGCCGTGCGCTCTACGCCGCCGTTTTGCTGCACGATATCGGCAAGGGACGCGGCGGCGACCATTCCGAAATCGGCGCCGACCTCGCGCTCACGATCTGTCCGCAGCTTGGCCTTGATCCCGAAGAAACCGATACCGTCTCCTGGCTGGTCCTGCATCATCTCCTGCTCTCCCAGACCGCCTTCACCCGCGACATCGACGATCCCCGCACGATCCTCGACCTCGCCGACACCATCCAGTCCCCCGAACGTCTGCGCCTCCTCCTGCTCCTCACCATCGCCGACATACGTGCCGTCAGCCCGAAGGTCTGGAATGCCTGGAAAGCCACCCTCCTGCGCGAGCTTTTCTCCCGTGTCGCCGAGGTGCTGGAAGGCGGACTGGCCGCCACCGAACGCGACAGCCGCGTCAACCACGCCCGCGAACTCGCCCGGGACGGCCTCACCGGCACACTGCCCGAAAGCAGCATCGACCGCTTTCTGGACCTCGGCTACCCCAGCTACTGGCTCGGCTTCGATACCGACACCCAGATGCGCCACGCCCGCATGGTCCACGATTCGGATCGCTACCGCTCACCCGTCACGGTCGAAGCCTACCCGATCCCCGAACGCGGCGTCACCGAACTCACCGTTCTCTGCGCTGACCATCCGGGCCTGTTCTCCCAGATCGCAGGCGCCCTCGCCGTCGCAGGCGCCTCCATCGTGGACGCCCGAATCCACACACTCAGCGACGGCATGGCGCTCGACACCTTCTGGGTGCAGGACGGCGAAGGCTGCTCCTTCGAGGAACCGCACCAGCTCGGCCGCCTCAACCATCTCGTGGAACAGGCGCTTTCGGGCCGTCTCGACATCCGCAAGGGCATCGAGGACGCCAGCCATCACAGCACCTCGCGACGGATGCGCGCGATCCACGTCCCACCCCGCGTCGTCATCGACAACACGGCATCGGACCGTCACACCGTCATCGAAGTCAATGGCCGCGACCGCCCCGGCCTGCTGCACGACGTCACATCCGCCCTCAGCAGCGCGTCACTCCAGATTTCCTCGGCCCATATCACGACCTACGGCATGCGCGCCGTGGACGTGTTCTACGTGCGGGACCTGCTGGGCATGAAGATCACCGATCCGGTCCGCCTCGCCCGCCTGCGCGAAACCCTGCTCGCCTCCCTCACAAGCTCTCCGGTCGCAGCGCCCGCGAACTGAGCGCTCCCACAACGTCCCGCAGTACCGTCTTCCATCCTGCGGCAACCGTCGCGCCAGCGGGTGGCCGGAACTGCCGGACAGTTCCGTACCAGTCCACATCCTTCCACCGCCAGTCTCCACCCTCACGGTTGAGCAGCCATAACGGCCGCCCCAGCGCACCCGCCATATGCGCCACCAGCGTGTCCACGCTAATCACAAGCGCGCACCGCCCCATTTCCCGCGCCAGATCCACAGGCGTTTCAAGCGGAACCCGCTCCATCCAGTCCGGCGCCTCGCCGCGCTGAAGTGCCACAAAGTGCACGCCGTTCACCTGCCGCAACACATCCAGACACTCCACCGGAACCGACCGCCTGCGATCAAACCGATAGGACGGATTCCCCGACCAGCAGACCCCAATCCGCCCCGCCTCCGGCTTTTCCGAAACCGCCAGATACGGCTCCGTTGACGGCACATCATCCATCCCCAGCACAGCCGGCAGACTCAGCAGACTGACCTCAGCCGCCACCGGCCCGTCCGCTAGCAAGATCCTCCCCTGATCCAGCTCCGGCATCAAATCCGCCAGCGCCGCTGCCCGGAATCTCAGCCGCAACGGTCGCCGCTTGGCCGCTTCCGTCAGAAACCGCAGAAACTGCACCTCATCGCCCAGACCCTGCTCGCCCACAACGGCCACAGGCTCATCTCCCGCCGAACCATCCCATTCATCCCATTGCGGCGCATCCGATGCCAGACGCAGCAGCGACCGGCGACTCTCAAAATCCCGCCATCCTTCCGCAAACCGTCCCTGCCCCAGCAGAATGGTCGCCCGGTTGAAGCGCGCCCGCTCCGCCTCCTCTCCACGCTCGCGCAGCACGATTGCCCCGAAAAGCGCCTCGGCCTCTTCCAGACGCCCGATTTCCATCAGCACCGTCCCCAGACTGTTGGCAATCCGCCCATCCGAAGGCCGGAGTTGCAGGGCTTCCCGCAACGTCTCACAGGCCGCGTGAAGATCGCCCAGCGCCATCTCCACCAGCCCCAGACTGTTGAGCGTCTCCGCAGTTCGCACTCCCCGCTCACAGGCCTGCGACAGAACTGTCGCCGCTTCGTCGAACGCATTGCATGCAAATAACGCCGCCCCCAGATTGGCCAGCGCGCGCCCATCCTGCGGCCTGCGATTCACGACTTTCCGGAACTGTCCGATCGCCTGCTCAAACAACCCGTCCTCAAGAAACAGTCCTCCAAGCCGCGTTCTCACGAAACTGTCATCCGCTGAAAGAACCGCCGCTTTTTCCAGCGTCGCACGGGCCTCGTCCCGACGTCCCAGCCTTTCAAAAGCCTCGCCCAGAGCCGCATGCGCACGCGGATCGGAAGGCTGCAGAATCACCGCTACACTCAGGGCCGCGCGCCCCGCTTCAACATGTCCCTGAGCTATAAGCGCAAGCCCCAGCGTGATATGCATCCGGGCCTTCCGATCCGGAGAAACGCCATTTTTCTGCAACGCCCGCCCCACCAGCGCGATAGCTGTAGCATCCTGTCCGCGCGCACGCGCCAGACAGGCCATCCCATGCAGGGCATCGGGCTGCCCTGGCTGCCGGAACAGGATGTTACGAAAATCTTCTTCCGCCCCGGCGAGGTCTCCAGCACGGAAACGGGCAAAGGCGGCTTCGGTCGGATCGACAGAAAACAAAGGCATCATCAACTCTTCGTGCTCCGAAAATGCCACAAAATCCAGATAGACAGGCGTTAACGAAGTTTTCACAGTTATTTGGTCAAAACCGTTAATCTAGGTACCGTGTCAGAGGTTTTCAGACGATGCATCTTGAACAGAGAACAGGTCCGGTTCCCGGTCTGGTGTACGCGACGGTCCGACAGGGAATAACCACCCGGACATTTCCCATCGAAGTGCGGCGGACTGCCTCAGGCCATTACATCTCCCGCATGCCTGACAACCGATGGTCGATCGAGTGCCTGACCGTCGAAGCCGCACTCCTGATGCATGCCGCCGTCCTCTTCCCCGTCGAGCACGAACTCTCGCCCTGGCTGTCCAACCCCAAGCCCTCGCCCCACGTGGTCGACCGTATGTCCAAAACCGTGGAAACCCGCCTTGACCGCGCAAAAGACAAGACCAAAAAAGAATCCCACTCCTGATCTGATGGCCCGTTCAGACCACTTCTGACTTGCCAAACACGGCTGGCAGGGCGATGTCAGAGGCATGAAAACCCGTCTCCTGCACGTCGCCGCCGCTACCGGTCTTGTGGCTCTGGCCGTCATGGCCACCCCCGCCAGAGCGGATCATCCCTGGCAGGACGCCCCCGTTCAGGCGTCCATCACAGCAGACGCAACGCTCCCGGGCCTACAGCCCACAACACTGCTCACCGCCGAAAACGGGACCTATCTGGCCCTCGACGCCAACGGACATCCTGTCCGGATCGACGCCACCAATACGGTTTCTCCTCTTCCCGGCCCCAATCAGCCCACTGACCGTCTGGTCGCACTGACCCGGTCCGGCGCTGATCTCTGGGGTCTGACCGCTGACGCACAGCCCGTCCTCATCCGGATGTCGCAGGACGGATCGGCTCAGTCCCGCATCCCCCTGAGCGGTGCCACGGTGCAGGGCAGCAACCTGATCGCCCTTCAGGTCCACGATACACACGCCTATCTGGCCGATGAAGGCAAACCCGCACTCGTCGTGGCGAACATCCAGACCGGCAAGGCCAGCCGCTTCCTGCCCTACGACATGTCTCTCACCGGCCGCCACCCGCTCCTGCGCAACAACCAGCCCCGCATGGGGACGGATGGACACCCCCTGACCGGTGGCAATGTGCGCTTCCTCATGCTGGATGCGAAAGGCCAGTGGCTCTTCTACCAGCCCGCCTGCGGCCCCATGTCCCGCATCGCAACTGCCCTGCTGACCGACACGACCTTCACCGCCGTCGAACAGCTCGACGGCATCACCGAATGGCGGACAACCCCCAGCCTCGGGGGCGCGACCCTGACCCCGGATGACACCTTCTACCTGTCCGACATCACCGTCGGCAGCATCCTGAAATTCGGCAGCGACCGTATCCCGCTGCGGATCCTCCGTGACCAGCGCCTCTTCGATGCAGGCGCGCCCGCCGTCTCCGACATCCACCAGATGGCCGTTCTGGCCACGGAAGATGGCACAACCCACATTCTTCGCATCGCCTTGCCCTGACAGGACGTGATATAAATTCCCCCATGCGCTACCGATCGACCCGCGGCGAGCTGACCGCCGACGCCCCGAACTTCTCTGACATCCTTCTCGCCGGCCTTGCGGGAGACGGCGGTCTCTACATGCCGGAGAGCTGGCCGAAGATCAGTCCGCAGACCCTGCGCGAGTGGCGCACGCTCTCCTATCCGGACCTCGCCGCAGAAGTCATCGCCCTCTTCACCGAAGGCGCGATCGACGTCGACACCCTCCGCGACATGACCCGGGACGCCTATGCGGATTTCGATCACGCCGCCATCGTCCCGCTGGTCGAGGTCGAACAGGACCTGTACTCCCTCGAACTGTTTCACGGTCCGACGCTCGCCTTCAAGGACATGGCGATGCAGATGCTCGGCCGCCTGTTCGATCACGTCCTGACCCAGCGCAACCGCCACGTCACGATCGTCGGCGCAACCTCCGGCGACACGGGTTCGGCCGCCATCGAGGCCTGCCGTGGCCGCGAGCGCCTGTCCGTCGTCATCCTGCACCCCAGGGGCCGCACCTCGGACGTCCAGCGCCGCCAGATGACGACCGTTCAGGACGACAACATCCTCAACATCGCCGTCGAAGGCGATTTCGATACCTGTCAGGATCTGGTCAAGGCGATGTTCGCCGACCACGCCTTCCGTGACGAGGTCTCGCTTTCGGCCGTCAATTCAATCAACTGGGCCCGCATCGCAGCCCAGATTCCGTATTACGTCCGCGCGGCCCTCGCCCTCGGCGCGCCAGACCGCGAAGTTTCCTTCTCGGTCCCCACCGGCAATTTCGGCAACGTCCTCGCGGCCTGGGCCGCAAAGCAGATGGGCCTGCCCATCAAGAAGCTCTGCATCGGCTCCAACCGCAACGACATCCTCACCCGTTTCGTCATCGACAACGACATGAGCGTGCGAAGGGTCGAACCCAGCCTGTCGCCCTCGATGGACATTCAGGTCTCGTCCAACTTCGAGCGCCTGCTGTTCGAACTGCTGGACCGCAATTCCACCCGCTGCGCCGCCATCATGCGCGAGTTCCGCGAGACCGGCCGCATGGCCGTCCCGCACGATGCCTGGACCCGCATGAAAGAGGTGTTCGAGGGCATGACCCTCACCGACGAACAGACCAGCGAAGCCATGCGCCTGTTCTATAACGAGAGCCTCTATCTCGCGGACCCCCACAGCGCGATCGGCCTCGCCGTCGGCAAGCGTTTCCAGGAACCCGGCATTCCCATGGTCGCGGCCGCCACGGCCCACCCGGCCAAGTTCCCGGACGCCGTGATCGCCGCCACCGGCATCCACCCCAAACTCCCGCCGCACCTGTCCGACCTGTTCGAGCGCACCGAGCGCTACGAGTGCATGGACAGCCAGATTGCCGGCCTTCAGGACGCCGTCCGCGCCCATATCAAGCGCGGCTGATCGTCCAACACAGGCTCCCCAACCGGGGAGCCTGCCTTCCTTCGACAATACGGAACCTCATGCCCGATACGATTGAAGTCACCAGACTCGATAACGGCCTGACCATCATCACCGAACGGATGGACCGCGTCGAAACCGTCTCCTTCGGAGCCTATGTCTCCATCGGCACGCGCGACGAGACCGCCGACAACAACGGCGTCTCCCATTTCCTCGAACATATGGCCTTCAAGGGCACCGAGCGCCGCTCCGCCTCCCGCATCGCCGAGGAGATCGAGAATGTCGGCGGCTACATCAACGCCTACACCGCCCGCGAAACCACAGCCTATTACGTCAAACTGCTGAAGAACGACCTCGCCCTCGGCGTGGACATCATCGGCGACATCCTGACCCACAGCACATTTCTGGACGCCGAAATCGAGCGCGAACGCGGCGTGATCCTTCAGGAAATCGGTCAGGCCAACGACACGCCCGACGACATTATCTTCGACCAGTTCCAGGAACGCGCCTTCCCCGAACAGCCCATGGGCCGCCCCACACTGGGCTCGGAAGAACGCGTCTCGACCATGACACGCGACACGCTCATGTCCTACATGCGCGAGCATTACACGACCCACAACATCACCATCGCCGCCGCCGGAAACCTGCACCACCAGCAGGTCGTCGATCTGGTGAAAGAACACTTCCGCGACCTCCCCACCCATCAGACGCCCCGCCCCCGCGCCGCGTCCTATGAGGGCGGAGAACTCCGCACGACCCGCGAACTGGATCAGGCCCACCTTGTCATGGGCTTCCCCTCGGTCAGCTACATGCACCCCGATCATTACGCGGTCATGATCCTCTCGACGCTTCTCGGCGGCGGCATGTCCTCGCGCCTGTTCCAAGAAATCCGCGAGCGCCGCGGTCTGGTCTACAGCGTCTATTCCTTCGCCTCTCCCTTCAGCGACAGCGGTCTGTTCGGCCTCTATGCCGGCACGGGCGAGGAACAGACCGCCGAGCTCGTCCCCGTCATGATCGACGAACTCAAGCGCCTGCAGGACGGCCTGAGCGCGGAAGAGCTGTCCCGCGCCCGCGCCCAGCTCAAATCCTCGCTCCTGATGTCTCTGGAAAGCACCGGCAGCCGCTGCGAACAGCTCGCCCGCCAGATCCAGGTCCATAACCGCCCTGTCCCCACGGCCGAAACGGTCGGCAAGATCGACGCGGTGACGGAAGAGGACATCCTGCGCGTCGCCCGGACCATCTTCTCCGGTACGCCGACCTTCACCGCCATCGGCCCCATCGACAACATGCCCTCGCTCGAGGACATCACAGCAAGGCTCGCCGCATGACCACAACGCCCGTCGAAGCCCTCCTCGCCGCAGCCCGCCGTCATGGCGCGGACCATGCGGACGCCATTCTCGTTCGCGACGAGTCCGAGTCCGCGCTCGTCCGCAAGGGCGTCCCCGAAGGCATCGAGCGCTCCGAGAGCGTCGCCCTCGGCCTGCGCGTCTTCCGCGGCAAGCGGGCAGCCACGGTTTCGACAAGCGTTCTGAACGAGGTCGAATTCGACCGTCTGGCCGAGCAGGCCTGCGCCATGGCCCTCGTGGTCCCCGAAGACCAGTATGCCGGCCTCGCCGAAGCCGCCCTTCAGGGCCGTTTCGACGCCGCCGGACTGGACCTCGAATGCAGCTCCGCCCCGAGCATGGACGACCTCCTCGCCCGCGCCCGCGAAGCCGAAGACACCGCCCTGTCCTTTGAAGGCATCACCAACACCAACGGTGCCTCCGCCGGACACGGCCGCACTTCCGTGATGCTCGGCACCTCCGCCGGCTTCTTCGGCGCCTACAGCCGCACCGGACATTCCACCAGCGCCAGCGTCCTCGCCGGCGAAGGTGCCACGATGCAGCGCGACTACGCTTATCGCAGCGCCGTGCATCTCGAAGACCTCGAAAGCCCGACCGTCATCGGCCGTGAAGCCGCAGAGCGCGTCCTCGCCCGCGTCAATCCCGGCCGCCCCCGCACCGGCACCTACAGCGTCATCTACGACCCGCGCGTCTCCAGCACCCTGCTCGGCCATCTGGTCGGGGCCATCAATGGTGCCGCCATCGCGCGCGGAACGTCCTTCCTCAAGGACAGCCTCGGCAAACAGATCCTCTCCGCCGGCCTGACCGTCCATGACGATCCGCGCCGCATCCGGGGCGCAGCCTCCCGCCCCTTCGATGCCGAAGGCTGTGCCGCCCTGCCGATGGACCTGATCGCGGACGGCATCCTCCAGACCTGGCTCCTCGACTCCCGCAGCGGCCGCCAGCTCAACATGCCCACCAACGGCCGCGCGAGCCGCGGCGTCGCCTCACCGCCCTCCCCGAGTGTGACAAATCTTCATCTCGCACCCGGACCCCTTTCTTCCGAGGCCCTGCGTTCCGATATCAGTGAAGGGATCCTGATCACCGAACTCATGGGCTCGTCGGTCAACATGCTGACCGGCGATTACAGCCGTGGCGCTTCGGGCTTCATGATCCGCAACGGCGAAATTGCCGAACCCGTCGCCGAACTCACGGTCGCGGGCAACCTGAAAGACATGTTTGCCCGCATGATTCCGGGCAGTGATCTAATGTTCCGGCAGAGCGTTAATGCGCCGAGTATCCGGATCGACGGCATGAACATTGCAGGACTTTGATGCGTAAATTCCGACTTTCTACGACCGCCTTCGCCCTCCTCTGCGCTGTCAGCCTCGGCGCGCTGGGAACAGCGGATGCGCGCCCGGGCGGCGGCAGCTCCATCGGAAGCCGCGGCTCCCACACCTGGAGCGCCCCGCCGCGCACCTCCATCACGCCCGGCTGGGCCCGCCCGATGGACCAGTCCGCAACCCCGCGCCCGTCGCCCGGTTACGGCTCATCGGGCTATGCCTCTCCGGCCCGCCCGATGCCCGGCTTCGGCGCTCCGGCCTACAGACCGTCCTACCCGGTCCGCCATCCGTTCCTGAGCGGCTTTGCAGGCGGCTTCCTGGGCGCAGGCCTGTTCGGTCTGCTGAGCGGACACGGCTTCATGGGCGGCATGACCGGCGGCACGTCGTTCTTCGGCTTCCTGCTACAGGTCCTCATCATCGGCGGGCTGATCGCCTTCGTCCTGCGCATGTTCGGGAACCGTGGCCAGCGCAGCCCGATGGGTATGCCCTCTTCCGCAGGTGCAACCCCCTTCGGCAACGCAGGTGGCAGCACGCCCGTGACGCTGACCAGTGACGACTATCTGAGCTTCCAGCGCCTTCTGCTCGACATCCAGGCGGCCTGGAGCGCACAGAACATGCGCGCCCTCGCCAGCATGGCGACCCCGGAAATGACGGGCTATTTCAACGCCCAGCTTTCCGATCTCGCCAGCCGTGGCGCCCGAAACATCGTCTCCAACGTCCAGTTCCAGCGCGGCGACCTCTCCGAAGCCTGGCGCGAAGGCAACCTGACCTACGCCACGGTCGCCATGCGCTACTCCATGACGGACGTCACCACGGATTCCATGGGTAACGTCATCGACGGCAGTTCCACCGAGCCCGTCACCGTGACCGAACTCTGGACCTTCGTTCGCGCCGATGGCCGCGGCAACTGGATCCTCTCCGCCATCCAGCAGGCCGGCTGACAAACCCCAAAACGGAAAAAGGCCCGGGACAACCCCGGGCCTTTTTTTTATTGCCTGCAATACAAACGAAATCCCGGTCGTTACAGCCGCGTCAGCGTAATCACGTAAAAGATCACCGCCAGCAGCACCACACCGCTCACAATCCCCGTAATCCGGCTCAGCCGCCGCTTGCGGGCAAGATCAATATCAGTGGTCATGTTCATCCGATCAGAACCCGGTCAACCAGCAGCCCACAGAACAGCAGGAACAGATAGGCCAGCGAATAGCGGAACGCGAACCGCGCCGGCTTGTCCTTCGTCAGGCTCCCCCCTTCCGCATCCTGTTTGTCCATCAGCACCCGGAACGCACAGAGAATGAACCCCAGATCCAGCAGACTGGTCACAACCGTATAGGTCAGCCCGACTTCATGCACGAAGCTCGGCACCAGCGAAACGGCCGTAAGGATGAACGTGTAGATCAGGATCTGCCAGCGCGTATGGCGTGCACCCTTCACGACCGGCAGCATCGGTATGCCTGCCTTGCCGTAATCCTTGCACGCATAAAGCGACAGGGACCAGAAATGCGGCGGCGTCCACAGGAACACGATTGCAAACATCGCCACCGGCAGCACAGCCATGGAGTTCATGGTCGCAGCCCAGCCGATCATCGGCGGAAACGCGCCCGCAGCCCCACCAATCACAATGTTCTGCGGCGTGCTCCGCTTGAGCCACATCGTGTAGATGACGCTGTAGAAAAAGATCGAAAACGCCAGAATGCCAGCCGCCAGCGCATTCGTCGCCAGCCACAGCACAACCACCGACAGAACCGACAGCACAACGCCATAAACCAGCGCCGCCTGCTCCGGCATCCGCCCGTCCGGAATGGGCCGCACGACCGTCCGCTTCATGATCGCGTCAATGTCGCGGTCATACCACATGTTGATCGCACCAGCGGCGCCTGCCCCGATACAGATGCACAGAATGGTAATCAGCCCGATGGGAATGGACGGCCAGCGCGGCGCCACAGCCATGCCCGCAGCGCCCGTAAACACCACCAGCGAAATCACGCGCGGCTTGAGGAGCGCCAGCCATTCACGCAGGGACGGATCGCCATCCTTGCCCGGAACGGAAAAAACCCCCGAAGGGACTAAAGGTGTCGCCGTATCGCTCATGCCGAGACCCGGGCACGGCCGGTCTCCCTCAACAGGAACAGCCCGACCAGACCAAAGGCCAGCAGACTGATCCCCATAAGAACTTCACCATAGATCATGACGCCCGGCACGATCGAACAGAACGCCCCGACCAGCATCAGCCCGGCATGCAGCCGGCTCATCATCGCGGGGATCCGGCCGGGGAGAAGCATCTCGACCCAGGCATAGAACCCGCCGCAAAGCGCCATGATGCCACCGAACGCCACAGCCGTATGATCGCCCGAATGTCCCGGCAGCCAGTCAGACAGCCATCCCGCCGTGAAAAGCAGAATGCTGCCAATCGCCCAGAGCGCGGCACCATCCAGATCCCGCTTCTGCCGCCACACATCCCTGCACAGCGCACCAATCAGCACCACCGACGGCAGGATCTGCGTCACAAAAACAAGGCTGGCCGTCACGCCAGCGGGAAGCGAGCCATACAGCCCGTCCATCCAGAGAAGCGGACCACCGATGCCCATGACGCCAAAAACATAAGGCGCCACCGTCCAGGAAGCGCCTCCATTGAACGAACGCGACAGCAGCGCCGACGCCACCAGCCCCAGAGCAGGCGTCAGCATCAGAGCGGTTTCCGGCAAATGCAGCGTCTCGATCAGGGCCGTGGTCGTAATCCCGTCCATCATGCCGCGCGTCACAACCGCCGCCAGAACCGGTGCCACCAGAACAACGCTGCACGCGGTCGCCAGCAGCGACCAGGCCAGCGGCGACATATCACGGAAACGGCAGGTCCGTCCCTCAAGGCAGGTGGTGATCACGTCGATCGCCACAGCCAGGATTCCGACTGACCACAGCAGCAGAGCCACGAACGGCAGAACCGGAAGCAGCACCACACCGGAAGACAGGAACCCGAACCCCGCCATCGTCAGGCCCCGAAGCACCGTCCGATCCGTCCCCAGCGCGGACGGCAGAAGCCACTGGCCGAAACCACCGAGGGCTGCCGGACACATGACGAAGAACGTCATGAGAATACCGTGGCAGAACGCCTGACCACTCGTGGGATGTGTCTGAAGAATTGGCAGAGCCAGCGACCCGCCCAGCAGACCGGCAAAAAGTGCCAGCAGAATGAAAGACGTTCCGACTCGGCGGCTGGAACGGGCCGAGGGAGTATCCGGGGCAGTATCGACGGCCTGATAAGTCATGATCGCGTAGTCGGTCCCTGAACTAGGAATACCGCAGCGAGCGTCGGAATACTCGGCGCCGACACAAGTGCGGAACCAAACGCCGATCAGGCGACCAGGGCTGCTGCGTCGCTTTTACTCTCGCATTGCGGCAATGTCACGAGTGTAAACAGCCCCGCGGGCGGGACCGGCGTCAGCGTGGCACGGCACAGGTCTTCCGGCGGCAGCAGCGATTCAATCGCAAAATCCGGATGCCAGCCCAGCGAACGCGACGCGCGGGCCATGCCCCGCTCGACCGAAAGACGCAGACCACCCGTCGCCAGGAAGTGGTTGACGAACAGGATATGCCCGCCCGGCTTCACAACCCGCTTGAGTTCCGCCAGCAGGCGGTCCGGATGCGGCACGACGGAGGCGACGAACATTGCAACGGCAATATCAAAGCTGTCATCCTCGAACGTCGTGGCTTCCGCATCCATTTCCAGCAGGTCATCCACATTCGTCAGATGATCCTGCAGAACGCGGATGCGCGCACGCTCCAGCATATCTTCGGAAAGATCGATTCCCGTGATCCGCTTGTCTCGGGAATAGGACGGCAGCGCCAGCCCCGTTCCAACGCCGACTTCCAGAACCCTCTCGCCTGGCAGGGCATTGACCGCAGCCACTGCTCTCTTACGTCCGTACCCCGAAATACCGCCAAAAACAGTATCATAAACGCGGGCCCATCGGCGATAAGCCGTCTTGACGGCTTCCGCGTCCAGTGCCGAACGCGGGGAAAGGGTTGAGGACATGATGATATGCGACCTTCTTTGTCCGCCCGGCCCTCAACAGGCCGGAGCTGTCCGGAACATGTTCAATTGGCACCTTCTTGCCCTCCCGGATATGCATCTGGCAAGACACGCAGTGCGCAAGACGTTTCAAAGCGGTGCATCGAACGGCTCCGAGGAGAACAACCGTGCTGATCTATTCCCTCGTAGGGCTCACCTTCATCATCTGGGTCGGAATCTATTTCCTGTATTTCCGCCAGCAGGTTATCGCCTGGTTCAGCAACCGTTTCGGGAAAGACCGCCCCGCCCCCGTCGAGGACAATACGCCCGAAGCCCAGCTTCCGTTCAGCTATACGTCCCCGCCCAAGGACGATAAATCCTGACCGAACCCCTCAGGCCAGAACACGCCGTTCGATCGCATCCCAGATCAGCCCGGCGCTGTTGATCCCGTCAAAACGGTCCAGTTCCTGCAAACCCGTCGGCGACGTGACGTTGATTTCCGTCAGCCAGTTGCCGATCACATCGATCCCCGTGAAAATCAGCCCGTGATCGCGCAGATACGGCCCGATCGACTCACAGATTTCCCTATCCCGTGGCGTCAGTTCCACGCTCATGGCCCGACCGCCCACATGCATGTTCGACCGCGCTTCACCCGTCGCCGGAACGCGGTTGATGGCTCCGATCTCCTCGCCATCCACCAGGATGATGCGCTTGTCGCCCTGACGCACGGCCGGCTCGTAACGCTGGATCATGAGCGGTTCACGCGAGCGTGCGAAATGCATCTCCAGCAGCGCGCCAAGGTTCTCATCATCCGGCTTGATCCGGAAAATCCCCGATCCGCCATTGCCGTAAAGGGGCTTGACGATGATGTCCTGATACTTCTCCCGGAACGCTAGGATCTCGCGCGTGTCCCAGGTCACGAGCGTCGGCGGCATCAGATGCGGAAAATGCGTCACCAGCAGCTTCTCCGGCGCATTGCGCACGGCGACCGGGTCGTTCACCACCAGCGACCGCCCTGCACCCACACCATGTATATGCTCCAGCATGTGCGTCGCGGTGATATAGCCCATGTCGAACGGCGGATCCTGACGCATCAGGATCACATCCGTCTGCCCCAGATCCAGCACCTGCTCCTCGCCGAACGTCGCATGATTGCCGCGCTCGCGCCGCACCTCGACCCGCCGCGCCCGGGCCCGCACACGTCCGCCCTTATCCTCCCCCTCGACAAGGCTCAGTGTCGTCACCGGGTAGACCCACAGTTCATAGCCGCGCGCCTGTGCCTCAAGCATCATCGCAAAGGTGGAGTCACCATCAATATTGACGGTCTCCAGAGGATCCATCTGGACAGCAACGCGAAGAGAACGGGACATCGGAAAACTCCGGCAGGGAGAAAGAGGAGTGGTCCAGTCCTCTGTAACCGCATGACCCGGTTTTTCAAAATCCCTCTTCTACGAAGTTCCCGCCCCTGACCGCCCCAGGTCGCGCCCGGTTCCAACTCCTCATCCGGCTCAGTGATTCCGGAGCCCTGAAACGGGGCTCCAACCGCAGGGCCTTGCGGGAAACAGCCGAACGCCTGCCCTGGGCGCTCAGTTCGCCGCCACCGCCACAGGATAAACAATCTTCAGGATCTCGATCTCGACCGGACCGCGCGGCGTCTGCAACATCGCCACGTCCCCGACGCGCGTCCGCATCAGCGCCCGCGCCACCGGTGAGACCAGACTGACCTCCCCCCGCGCCAGATCGGACTCGTCCACGCCGAGGATCGTCACGGTATGCTCGACGTCATCCTCGTCCACATACGTCACGGTCGCTCCGAAAAACACACGGTCCCGCGTCGTCTGCCCGGCAGGATCGACGATCACCGCGTTTTCCAGACGCTTGCCCAGAAACCGCATCCGCCGGTCAATCTCCCGCAACCGGCGCTTGCCGTACTGATAGTCCGCGTTCTCCGAACGATCGCCATTTCCCGCCGCCCAGGACACGATCTCCACAATGCGCGGCCGTTCCTTCTGCGCCAGCTCCTTCAGCTCGGCGCGCATGACGGCAGCCCCCTTCGGCGACAGATAATGCGACAGCGGCGTTTTCTCAGCCATGTCAGCGCCCCCGGCCACGCTTCTTCTTCGCCGGATCGTAGCCGCCCCCGCCCGGCCCCAGCGGCACAGGCGTTTTCGGAGCCTTCCGCGCGCCCGGTCGCCCGGCCGTCGAGTTCGCAATCGGCGGCGGCTCAAGCCCCATATCGATCGCTTCCAGACGCTTGACCTCGTCACGCAGCCGCGCTGCCTGCTCGAAGTCCAGATTGGCCGCGGCCTCCCGCATCCGCTTTTCCAGATCCTGAATCGTGGCGGGCAGCGATTTGCCGACGAACTGTTCCGTATCGCCAGATCCATCCGGCGCCACGGTCACATAATCCTGCTCAAACACCGAAGACAGCGCATCGCCAATCTTCGAACGCACCGTCATCGGCGTAATCCCGTGCGCCTCGTTCCATTCCGTCTGCTTGGCCCGACGTCGCGCCGTCTCCTCGATCGCGTATTTCAGACTGTCCGTCATCTTGTCCGCATAGAGCAGCACGCGCCCGTCAACATTACGCGCCGCACGTCCGATCGTCTGGATCAGCGACGTCCTGGAACGCAGGAACCCTTCCTTGTCCGCATCGAGAATGGCCACGACCGAACATTCCGGAATATCCAGCCCCTCACGCAGCAGGTTGATCCCCACCAGCACATCAAACGCCCCAAGCCGCAGATCACGGATGATCTCGATCCGCTCCAGCGTATCCACATCCGAATGCAGGTATCGGACCTTGACGCCCGCCTCCCCGAGATAATCCGTCAGATCCTCGGCCATCCGCTTGGTCAGTGTCGTGACCAGAACACGGCCGCCCTTGCTGATCGCCTCGCGGCATTCATGCAGCAGATCATCAACCTGCCCCTCGACAGGCCGCACATCCGTCACCGGATCGATCAGCCCCGTCGGACGGATGATTTGCTCGGCAAACACACCGCCCGTCTGTTCCATTTCCCACGGCCCCGGCGTCGCGGAGACGAAGATCGACTGCGGCCGGAACGCATTCCACTCCCCGAAGGCCAGCGGACGGTTGTCGATGCAGGACGGCAGCCGGAACCCGTAATCCGACAGCACGCTTTTCCGCGCCCTGTCTCCGCGCTCCATCCCGCCAATCTGCGGCACCGTGACGTGACTTTCATCCACGATCAGCAGTGCATCTTCCGGCAGATATTCAAACAAAGTCGGCGGCGGATCACCCGGCCCACGCCCGGACAGATAGCGCGAGTAATTCTCGATCCCCTTGCACGCGCCCGTCGTCTCGATCATTTCCAGATCAAACGTGGTCCGCTGCGACAGACGTTCCGCCTCCAGCAGCTTGCCGTCTTCGGTAAACTGCGTCAGACGCTGCCGAAGCTCATTCTTAATACCGATCATCGCCTGATTGAGCGTCGGACGCGGCGTCACGTAATGCGAATTCGCATAGACGCTGATTTCCGCCAGATCCGCCGTTTTGTTCCCAGTCAGCGGATCGAACTCCACGATCTGATCGATCTCGTCGCCAAACAGCGACACCCGCCAGGCCCGGTCCTCGTTCTGCACCGGGAAAATATCGATCTGCTCGCCCCGAACCCGAAACGTCCCGCGCTCGAAACCCGCATCATTGCGCCGGTACTGCAACTCCACCAGCGCCTTGATCAGCCGGTCGCGGTCAATGGACCCGCCGACCTCAAGCCGCACCACCATTTTCGAATACGTCTCAACCGACCCGATACCGTAAATGCACGACACGGACGCCACGATGATGACGTCATTACGCTCCAGCAGCGCCTGCGTGGCGGCATGGCGCATCCGGTCGATCTGTTCGTTGATCTGGCTGTCCTTCTCGATATACGTGTCCGACCGCGGCACATACGCCTCCGGCTGGTAGTAATCGTAGTACGACACGAAATACTCGACCGCATTGTCCGGGAAGAACTGCTTCATCTCCCCGTAAAGCTGCGCCGCCAGCGTCTTGTTCGGCGCAAGAATGAGCGTCGGCTTCTGCGTCGCCTCGATGACTTTCGCCATGCTGAATGTCTTGCCCGAACCCGTGACGCCCAGCAGGACCTGGTCCCGCTCCCCGCCTTCGACGCCCTGCACAAGCTCCGCAATCGCCGTCGGCTGATCGCCCGCCGGCTCGTAATCCGATTTGACAATGAATTTGCGGGTCTTCGCCTTCGCGGGCTGCCGCTCCGGCAGGAACTGGGTCAACGGCATTGCGGTCGCATTACGGACGGACGAGGATTCTTTTATGGCCATCATGCCAAGATGGGAAAGCGCATCCCGGACAGCAAGAGCCCTCCCCTCCCTCTTCCCTAAAGACAGCATTCCACCTGCGTATCTTTATGACATTTTATTGCTGAAAGGGATGGAGAGACTCGCGACCTGGCGGTATCAACATTCCCGTATCTTTGAAGGAAGAACGGTCATGGACGTCCAGACGATCGAGCAGACCTACAACCAGCTCCAGCAGCAGGCCCAGCAGTCCGCACAGGCCCTTCAGGCTCTCGGCTCCAAGATGCAGGCCGCCGCCCAGACGGGCGACATGCAGGCCCGCGAATGGTCCCTCGACCTGCGCGAACTCGCCCTCGCCTTCCAGGCCGAACAGCAGCAGGTCACGAACCTCCTGCAACAACTCCACGCGGCCCTCGCCAACGCCCAGCAGGATTACGGCAGCCAGACCACCTATCAGGCCCCGACCCAGCAGGCCCCCGTCCAGCCGGTACCGGACAACAATTTCGTCTCGAACATCCTCAATTCCGGCTTCGCCCGTTCCGTTGAAGCCGGCGCCGGTTTCAGCATCGGCAATGACCTCATCAAGGAAATCTTCTGATTTTTCAGGATATTTTATCCTTTACGCTCTTCGGTACCCCCGCCTGGTAAAGCCTGCACCCCCTCTTCGGACCCGGCTTCCGGCCGGGCCAAGTCCTCTTCGCGTTCCGTCTCTCACATGACAAAAAGCCATGACGAACCGAACCGTCGCTTCGAAGAGGATTCAAGAAATCATATACAAAATACAACGATTTCGGAAAAAAGTTACTTCTGGCATCGCAGAATAAATTAAAATTATTTCAAGAAATCCGAATAAATAATCTCACAGCAAAAATCTCTCTCATCGAATACAGATTATATATTTTCATAAATACGGCATAATCATCCCTTTATTGCTTAAAGAACGATGCAATGAGGTGATGTAATAATGAAACAGAACGACAAAAATACACGCACCCTCCAACAAAATGTTGTTTTGTTTCATTTTTATGACGTAGCGTGAGCTACAGGATTTACATCGCCATGAATTAGGACCAGCCCGTGCAGTCAGACCTGGGACGATATCTGTTATCCGGCGTTGCGTTGATCGGCCTTCTGATCAGCTCTGCGCATGCCGAAACCACCGACCATAACGGCCACAAAACGCATCCGCATCGTTCGACTCACGCGAATCACACCCGCACCACCACTCCAACGCGCCGCGCGCCAGCCCCCCGCAAGCACACGGAAGTCAAATCCGGCTCCGAATCCATGACCGTCCATGTGCGCCGCAGAGGCTCCCACAGCGCGGTGGAAGTCGTATCGCGCGAGACGATGGATCACTTCGTCGCCGGCACGAGCCCGATGCAGATTCTCGCCCTGACGACACCGGGCGCGAACTTCGCATCCGATGATGCTTTCGGTCTCGATACGGTCGCCAACACCCTGTATGTCCGCGGCTTCAACCAGACCCAGCTCGGCGTCTCGCTCGACGGCATCCCGATGGGCGGCCAGGGTTTCCATAACTGGAACGGCCTTGGCGTCGACCAGATGGAAATCCAGGAAAACATCACCAGCCTGACCATGTCCCAGGGCGCGGGCGCACTGGATACCCCCTCGGCCCAGACGCTCGGTGGCGCCATCACCTTCACCTCCTCGGACCCGTCCGACAAGGCAGGTGGCCAGATCAGCCAGCTCTTCGGCAGCTATAACGGTTTCAGAACCTATGGCCGGGTAGACAGCGGCAAGCTGAACTCCAGTGGCACGAAGTTCTACGCTGCCTATGCCCGCACCGATCAGGATCTGTGGAAGGGCTATGGCGATCAGCAGGAACAGCAGGCCAATTTCAAACTGGTCCAGCCGGTCGGTGACCGCGGCAAAATTACGGCCGTCTTCGACTACTCGAACTTCGCACAGTACAACTATCTCGGCCTGACCAAGAACATGTGGCGCAAGATGGGACGCAACACGACCTATCTGAAACCCAATTACGAACTCGCCAAACAGTACGCCTATTACGCCCAGAACGGCGGCGTCCCCGCAGGGCTCGAAAGCGTGCTTTCCAATGACGAAATCGGCGATTATGCCTATGACGGCACCCAGACCCAGAGAAATTATCTTTCGGCCATCACGGGTGAATTCCGTCTTTTCCCGAACGTCACCTCGAAGACAATCGCCTACGCACACGTCTCGAATGGCGATTACAGCGCAACCAACCCGTTCCTGACCTCTCCGACCTCACAGGTCCCGATGGCGATGGAGACCGGCCATCCCGACGTCCGTCGTCTGGGTTTCGTCCAGAACTTCGATATCCACGCCGGCCATAACAACGACATCAAGACCGGCATCTGGTATGAGAACGACCGCTTCAACTACCCGATGATGATGTATGAGGATGGCGTCAACACGCCGCATTCCTCCATCGCCGACTTCAAGAACGGCACCACCTGGTGGTCTGATTCCTTCAACACCAACACGTTCCAGTTCTACCTGCAGGACACCTACCAGATCATTCCAGGAATGACCGTCGAAGCCGGTTTCCGGTCCCTGCTGCAGACAACCCATGGCGGCACCAGCGTCGACAACACCAGCTCGCTGTCCGAATGGGGCGTCTATTACAGCCACCCTGCCTCCGGGAACCTGACGGCTGCCAACGCCTTCCTCCCGCATTTCAACTTCGACTACCACTTCCTCAACCAGCACGAAGTCTATTTCGACATTGCTGAAAACATGCGCGCCTATGACTATTCGGCCCAGAGCTCCAGCGGCTCCCCGTGGTCAGGTCTCGGAAGTGCCTCTAACCCCGCACAGACCGTCTTTGACGAGAACAAGAAGTCCCTGCGCCCCGAGCGGACCTGGAACTACGTCGTCGGCTACCGCTTCAACTCCCACTTCTTCTCCGGAAGCGCGGATTTCTACCACACCGACTATTACAACCGCCTCGCAGCCATCACGAGCGGCTCAACGGGCAACACCTACAGCTCGTTCATGAATGTGGGTCGTGAGACCATGAACGGCGCAGACGTCGCCGGCACGCTCCGCCCCCTGCCCGGTCTGGCCATCACCAACAGCTTCAGCTGGAACGATGCCACCTATGAAGACTCGCACCTGCCCTATAACGGCGGTTATGTGAGCATCAAGGGCAAGCGTCAGGTCTACTACCCGAAGTTCATGTACAAGGCTGACGTGAGCTACACTTGGCACCACGCAACCTTCAACTTCAACACGACGTACACAAGCGCACGTCAGATGACCTACACCAATGATGAGCAGATCCCGGCCTACTGGACGTCCAATCTCAACGTTGCCTACGATTTCGGCACGTTAGGCTTTGCCAAGAATCTCAAAACCTCTTTCGGCATCTCCAACCTCTACAACCAGAACTATATTGGTGGCGTCTATGGCGCAGCCTCGGTGTCTGGTGACGACAATGCAAATCTGTTCGTCGCAGCTCCGCGCGAGTTCTTTGGAACGGTCGCAGCCCAGTTCTGATCCAATCTCCGCGATCCGGCATTCCTCAGGGGCGCCGGCTTCGGTCATACCCTTAATATAACGGCGAACAGATCATATATCCTTTATGATACTAAACTTTCCGTTTCGTTATTTAAGATCGGACTTTTCGGCCCCCTTCCTGATCTTTGAAAATAGTAACGATCAGATCATCGCCTACACCCTGCCCACCAAAGGAATAAAAGCGCAGAACAAAAAAAGAGGCGCTTTCCGCAAAGGAAGCGCCTCTTTTTTCATGACCTTAAACCTTCAAAGCGAAGACAGCGCCGGCGGCACCTTCGCCTTCGCCAGAGCCTCCTGCTGACGCTGCGCCAGCACGTCCACGTCGAAGCCCTCGATCAGTTCCTCGAACATCCTGTGCCAGTTCAGTCGCGCCTCCAGACGCAGGAACGCACTCCCCAGCCCGATCGCCGAACGGTCCATCAGCACGAACTCACGCGGCAGCTTCACACCGCCCGTCCGCTTCAGCCCGTCATAGACCTTCTCCAGAACCTGACGCGCTTCGGCCGGATCATTGCTCTCCTGCATGGAGCACACCCGATCCGTCATCAGCGGCCGGTAGAAGAACCGCGCCCATTCATTCAGGATGCTGGCCGTCTCGCGCGAAATCCCGACAAAGCCCCATTTGCTGTACGCATGGAACGCCAGTTCCTCGTTATTCTCCCGCAGCGCCGTGAACAGGTCGATAACCCCTTCCACAAAGCGTGGCGAAAAGATCCGAACAGCCCCGAAATCCAGCAGATTCAGGCCATAATCGTCCCGCACGGTGAAATTGCCCATATGCGGGTCACCGTGAATGACACCATAGCGATAGACCGGTGTATACCAGGCTTTGAACAGCGCCGTCGCCATCGCGTTCCGGTATTCCTGCGGCAGGTTCTCGCCCAGGACAGTCCGCATACTGCGCCCGCTTACCCAGTCCATGGTCAGCAACCGCCCGGTGGAAAGCGCCTCAACCGGCACTGGTACCGTTACCTCGGGCGTATTCGCGAGCATGTCCCGATACAGCCGCAGATGGCTCGCCTCACGCCGGTAATCCAGCTCCTCGCGCAGCCGGTCCGCCAGCTCGGTATAGACCTCGTCCTGACGGATCGCGGTCTCGAACTTCCGGTAAATGACCAGCGCCGCGCGGAACTGCCGCAGATCCGAATCCACGGCTGCCTGCATGTCCGGATACTGCAACTTGCATGCCACTTCGCGCCCATCGACCAAACGCGCCCGATGCACCTGCCCGAGCGACGCCGCCGCCACGGCCTCGTGGCTGAAAGATCGGAAATGCTTTTCCCATCCCGCCCCAAGCTCCGCCTGCATGCGACGGCGCACGAAGCTCCAGCCCATCGGCGGCGCGTTGGACTGCAAATGCGCCAGTTCGTCCGCATATTCTTCGGGCAATGCGCCGGGAATGGTCGAGAGAAGCTGGGCCGCCTTCATCAACGGCCCCTTGAGGTTTCCCAACGCGGATTTCAGGCCCTCTGCATGAACGCCTTTATCCGTCTTGAAGCCCAGACGGCTGCCCGCCATCCGCGCCGCAATGCCGCCGACCGCGCCGGAGGTCCGCGCCATGCGACGCAGCTCCCCCATGAGGCCGGTGTTGTCGAGATCCCTCGCCATGATGCTCCTCAGTCCTCCTGCTCGAGCTGATCAATCAGTCCCGAGATCACATCCAGTCCTTTACGCCAGAAACCCGGATCTGTCGCATCAAGTCCGAAGGGAGCGAGCAGTTCCTTGTGACGCAGCGTTCCGCCTGCTTCGAGCATGGTGCGGTATTTCGCAGCAAAACCCTCAGGCTTTTCCTGATAAACGCCATAAAGCGCATTCACCAGACAGTCTCCGAAAGCATACGCATAAACATAGAACGGCGAATGCACGAAATGCGGAATATACGACCAGTAGAGGTCATAATCCGGTGTGAAATGGAAGGCCGGCCCCAGACTCCGGACCTGAACCTCACGCCAGATTTCCCCCAGACGCTCCGGCGAAAGCTCACCCTTCGCCCGCTCGTCATGGACCTTCACTTCAAACTGGTAGAACGCGATCTGCCGGACCACCGTATTCAGCATGTCCTCGACCTTCGCCGCCAGCATGTGACGACGGCGCTTCGGATCGCTCTCCGCATCCAGCAGGGACTGGAACGTCAGCATCTCGCCAAATACCGAGGCCGTCTCCGCCAGCGTCAGCGGCGTATCGGCATTCAGATAGCCCTGCTTCTGCCCGGCCAGCGTCTGATGCACGCCATGCCCCAGTTCATGCGCCAGCGTCATCACATCCCGCGGCTGCCCGCGATAGTTCATCAGGATATACGGATGCACGGACGGCACGCAGGAATGGGAGAACGCCCCCGAAGACTTGCCCGCCACCGGAGCCGCATCAATCCAGGGATGCGTCAGGAACCGGTTCACGATCTCGCCCAGACCCGGATCAAACCCGGCATAGGCCGTGCGCACGATCTCCTTGCCCTGCTCCCAGTCGATCTTCCGCGCCTCAACACCCGGCAGCGGCGCATTGCGGTCCCAGTGCTCCAGCTTTTCCAGCCCGAGCCACTTCGCCTTGAGCGCATAATACCGGTGCGCCAGCCGCGGATAAGCCTCGTCCACCGCACCCACCAGCGCATCGACGACCTCGTCCTCGACCATGTTCGCCAGATTGCGCGCACTGGTGGGGCGCGGATAACCCCGCAGCCTGTCCCCGATCGCCTTGTCCTTGGCGAGCGTGTTGGTAATCATCGTCAGCAGACGCGAATTCTCACCCAGAACCGCACTGATCTGCTGCGCCGCGGCCTCGCGCTTCGCACGATCCGCATTCGTCAGCAGATTGAACGCCTCGCCCAGCGGCTTTTCCTCACCGTCGATCATGACACTCAGCGTCGCCATGGTCTCATCGAACAGCCGGTTCCAGGCATTTCGCCCCGTCACCGACTTGTCCATCAGCACCTGCTCGACCTCGTCGGAAAGCTGATACGGCCGGTACATCCGCAGATCCCGCAGATACGGATCCCATTTGCGCATTTCCTGCGCCTCGCAGATCCGCGCCAGAACCTCATCAGCTATCCGGTTCAGCTCCAGCGTGAAGAACATAAGATCGGAGGCCACCTCCGTCATCCGCTCCTGCACACCCTGCGCAAAGCGCCCCCAGACCGGATCGGTCGTATGCGCCGCAAAGCCAAGGCTGGAGAAAGACCCGATCTTCCCCAGGCCCTCCTCGATCGCTTCGTATTCCGCAAACGCTTTCGCAAGCTCCACGCCCGTCAGCGTCTCCAGACGCCCCTTATACGTTTCGCAGAAACTGTGCGCAGCTCCGGCCCAGCGATCGAAATCCGACGCCAGAACCGGATCTTCCGGTGAGGCATAGAGGTCAGAGAGATCCCAGCGGGGCGGCATCTGCTCCCCGGAGGACGAATGCGGCGTGCCGTCAGCGGCAGAAAAGAGCATGGTCATATCCTGACCTTAAAGCCACAATCCCCCCCGTCAAACGGGATGTTGATGACAAGACCGCAGTGTCAAAACCCCCATCGAATCATAATAATGCCCGCAACCCCGGATCTTCCGCCAGTTCATGCAAAAATACCTCATCCAGGCATTTGAACATCCGACAGAGTCTGAAAATCTTCGGGAGTGAAACACACGTCCCGATCTGATGCCCACGGTTGTCATTCCCGATGTCCTGACCTGCCATAACGGAAGCCTGTTGCGCATGGCGACGCCGGACCCTGTCCTTCCATCTGGCCGTACTCGGGTCCTACAGTGTGTCTCTGCTCCTCAGCAAAGCCATTTCATCACAGGTCAACGTCAGGTCAGGCTACAGGAGCGATCATCTTCGTCAGGCCGAAAGCTGGGACAGGTCTTCCTGAACATAGCCGATGATCCGCGCATAATCGCGCGGCACGACATGCCAGAACCGCTCCAGCGTCCGCTCCCAGCAATGCAGCAGATCCGCAGCATAGGTACTGCCCGTCTCGGCAACATGCCGCTCCACAAGTGCGCGAAGCTCCCGATCCCAGAGGCTGCCAGCCTGCACGCGGCTCCAGATCACCGTATCGGGGTTGATCTGCGCCTCGAACCGCCCCTTTACATCCAGCACATAAGCCATGCCCCCCGTGAAACCGGCGCCGAAATTGTCGCCCGTCTCCCCAAGGATCACGACCGTCCCGCCGGTCATGTATTCACAGCCATTCGAGCCACAGCCCTCGACCACCGCCGTCGCTCCCGAGTTTCGGACTGCGAAGCGCTCACCCGCCTGTCCGGCCGCAAACAGCGTCCCCGCCGTCGCTCCGTACAGTACCGTATTGCCGATGATCGCGCTCTGCTCCGACGCCCACTGCGCCGCCGGTGACTTGCGGACAACGATCGTCGCGCCCGAAAGCCCCTTGCCGACATAATCGTTGGCATCGCCCTCGACCTCGATCTTGAGCCCCTGCACACCGAACGCCCCCAGAGACTGCCCGGCAGATCCTCGCAGCGACAGAGTGAGCTGCCCCTCAGGAAGCTCCTTCATGCCGAACTTGCGGGTAATCAGGCCCGAAACCCGCGTACCGATCGCACGATGGGTGTTCTGCACGGTGTAGTGCAGATGCAGCTTTTCCCGACGTTCGAACAGCGCCGTCGCATCGGGAATGATCTGCCCGTCCAGCGTCTCAGGCACTTCGTTGCGCCCCTCACGGGTGCAGAACCGCGCATGTTCGCCCGGATCGGCCTGAACCAGCAGGGAGTTCAGATCCAGATCGTCCAGATAGTCCGCACCACGCGACACCTGACGCAGCATATCCGTCCGTCCGATCACCTCTTCAAGCGACCGCACACCGAGGTCCGCCAAGATATGCCGGATGTCTTCCGCAATCAGCGTGAACAGGTTGATGACCTTCTCCGGCGATCCCCCGAACTTCTCGCGCAGCTTCTCGTCCTGCACACACACGCCCACCGGGCAGGTGTTGGAATGGCACTGACGCACCATGATGCAGCCCATCGCCACGAGCGCTGCCGTACCAATACCGAACTCTTCCGCGCCCAGCATCGCCGCCATGACAACGTCGCGACCCGTCTTGATGCCGCCATCCGTCCGCAACACCAGACGATGACGCAGACGGTTCAGCATCAGCACCTGATGCGCTTCGGACAGCCCCATTTCCCACGGCAGACCCGCATAATGGATCGAAGACTGCGGGCTCGCCCCCGTCCCGCCCGAATGACCGGAAATCAGGATCGCATCCGCCTTGGCCTTCGCCACACCGGCCGCAATCGTGCCGATGCCGGTCCGTGCGACCAGCTTGACCGTGACGGTCGCCGTCGGATTGATCTGCTTGAGATCATAAATGAGCTGCGCCAGATCCTCGATCGAATAGATGTCATGATGCGGCGGGGGCGAAATCAGCGTCACCCCCGGCGTCGCATGACGCAGACGCCCGATCAGTTCCGTGACCTTGAAGCCCGGAAGCTGCCCGCCCTCGCCGGGCTTCGCACCCTGCGCCATCTTGATCTCGATCTCGCGGCAGTCGTTCAGATACTGCGCCGTCACACCAAAACGCCCGGACGCCACCTGCTTGATGGCCGAAGACGCATTGTCCCCGTTCGGACGCGGCTTGGAGCGCTCGGCATCCTCGCCACCCTCACCGGAATCGGACTTCGCACCGATCCGGTTCATGGCAATCGCCAGCGTCTCATGCGCCTCGGGACTCAGCGCCCCCAGCGAAATCCCCGGCGCCACCAGACGACGGCGGATCTGCGTGATGCTCTCCACTTCATCCACCGGAACCGGCGCATGGGTCGGCTTGAAATCCAGCAGATCACGCAGCGCCACAGGCGGCATCTGACGCACCGCATCCGCGTAACGCCGGTACAGCGTAAAGCTGTTCGCCGTCACCGCACTCTGGAGCATGTGGACAAGCTGCCCCGAGAACGCATGCGTCTCACCCTGACGCCGCAGCTTGTAACGCCCACCCACGGGCAACGCCTCAACCTTCCGGTCCCACGCCGCCGCATGTGCGCCAAGAACGTTCCGCGCAATACCCGGCAGACCAATCCCCGAAATCCGCGACGGCATGCCGGGGAAGAACTCAGCCACCAACGCGCGGGACAGCCCGATCGCCTCGAAATTATACCCGCCACGATAGGCGGAGATGATCGAAATGCCCGACTTGGACATGATCTTCAGCAGACCCTTGTCCACAGCCTTGCGATACCGCTCCATCGCCTCACGCAGCGACATCTTGCCAAACAGCCCGCGCCGCAGCCGATCCGCCACGCAATACTGTGCCAGCGCCGGGTTCACCGTCGTCGCACCCACGCCAATCGTCACCGCAATCGCATGAACATCGATCGCCCCGGACGTCCGCACGTTCAGCGACGTGAACGTCCGCAGCGAATTGCGTACCAGATGGATATGCACGGCCGCGGTCGCGAGGATCATCGGAATCGCAACCCGCGTCGCATCCGTATTGTCGTCCGTCAGGAACAGATGCGTACACCCGCCGCGAACATGATCCTCAGCCTGCGCCCGGATGGATGCAATCGCCGCCCGCAGACCTTCCTCGCCCTCTTCGGCCGGGAACGTGCAGTCGATCACGCCCGCATTCTCACCGCAGACCTTCCGCAGTTCGTCGAACTCACCAATCGTCAGGACCGGGCTCGGCAGCTGCAACAGATCGCACTGCTCCGGCGCCTGATCGAGAATATTCCCCAGATTGCCCAGCCGCGTAATCAGGCTCATCACCCGCGTCTCACGCAGAGAATCGATCGGCGGATTCGTGACCTGACTGAACCCCTGACGGAAATAATGCGCCAGCCCGCGATAAATCTTCGACAACACCTGAAGCGGCGTATCATCACCCATCGAGCCCAGAGCCTCGGCCGCGTTCTCCACCATCGGGTGCAGAATGGTCTCCAGCTCCTCATGCGTCAGACTGACCGCCACCTGATGCCGCCGCAGCACATCCGGATCGAGCGCCTCGGGCTCGACCACATCGCGCACGATTGGCTCGATATCGCGGATGCGCTTCACCCAGCTCTGGAAATCCTGACGCGACGCCAGCATTTCGAGCAACTCTTCAGACTGGTAAAGCCGTCCTTCCTTCAGATCGAGCGCCAGCGTCTGCCCCGGCCCAAGCCGCCCGCGGCTTTTGACGCGCGCATCCGGCACCCGGACCATTCCGGTCTCGGACCCCACGATGAGCAGACCATCCTGCGTGATGCTGTAACGCAGCGGACGCAGACCCGCACGGTCCAGCCCCGCCACAACCCAGCGTCCGTCCGTCGCACACAAAGCTGCCGGACCATCCCAGGGCTCGATCACCGCATTGCAGTACCGGAAAAGCGCCCGCGCCGCATCCGACATCGCCGAGTTCGCCCCCCCTGAGGCCGGTACCAGCATCGTCTTCGCCATCGGTGCATCACGCCCGGCGAAGGTCAGCAGTTCGAACACATTATCCAGCACCGCCGTATCCGAACCCGCAGCCTGCACCACAGGCTTTAGGTCCGCCATGTACGGGTCCAGATCCGGATGGGCGAGCCGCGTTTCATGCGAGCGCATCCAGTTCGTATTGCCCGAAATCGTATTGATCTCGCCGTTATGCGCCACCTTGCGGAACGGCTGGGCGAGTTTCCAGGTCGGGAACGTATTGGTCGAATAGCGCTGATGGTAGATCGCAAACCGCGACACGAACCGTTCATCCAGAAGATCCGGATAAAAATCTGTCAGGTTTTCAGCAAGGAACATGCCCTTGTAGATCACCGAGCGGCAGGACATCGAGCACACATACAGATCAACCTGCTGCGCCGTCGCCTGCTTCTCGATCCGCCGACGCAACACGTACAGGTCGCGCTCGAACTCGTCCTCGGACCGGCCAAGCCGGTTGCGGATCATGATCTGCTCGATTTCCGGGCGCGTCTGGTTGGCCTTCTCGCCAATGCACGCCGTATCGATCGGCACCTGACGCCAGCCATAGATCCCGTACCCGAAGTTCAGGATCTCCGTTTCGATGATCTGTCGGCCCCGCTCCTGCGACCCCAGATCGGTCTTGGGCAGGAACACCATGCCGACCGCAATGCGCCCATCGATCGTATCGTCGCTGGAGCTGTTATGGATCGCCTCGGCAAAGAAATCCTGCGGGATTTCAACATGGATGCCCGCGCCATCGCCGGTCTTGCCATCGGCATCGACCGCACCGCGATGCCAGATATTGCCCAGCGCCTCGATGCTCGCCAGAACCACACTGCGCGACGGCTTGCCATCGAGCGACGCCACCAGACCCACACCACAGGAATCGCGCTCCTGTGACGGGTCATACAACCCCTTCAGACGCTCGACGTTCTCGGCATACTCGCGGATGAAATCGTTATTCTGTGTCATTCCGCGGCCTCCAGAGCACCGGTCATTGTTTCAGTCAGATGATGATGGATCGCATCGGCCGCATCCCGGCCATCCTTGATCGCCCAGACGACCAGGCTCGCCCCGCGCACGATGTCGCCGCCGGCGAACACACCCGGCAGGCTCGTCTCAAAGCCCCCCGGCGGCACCGTCAGCGTGCCCCAGCGCGTCACGGCCAGCTCGGGGGCCGCGAACTGCCCCGGTAGATCCTCGGGATCGAAGCCCAGAGCCTTGATGACCAGATCGCCCTCGATCACGTCATGCTGCCCCGTGCCCTCGATGGACCGACGGCCCGACGCATCCGGAGACCCCAGACGCATCTTCAGCACGCGCACGCCCGACACACTGCCGTCTCCAAGGAACGCTTCCGGCGAACCCAGCCACTCGAACTGCGCCCCTTCTTCCTCGGCATTGTAAACTTCCTGCCGCGACCCCGGCATGTTCGCCCGGTCCCGACGGTAAACACAGGTCACACGCTCGGCACCCTGACGGATCGACGTACGCACGCAGTCCATGGCCGTGTCCCCACCGCCAATCACCACGACCCGACGCCCTTTCGCATGAAGCGCTGCATCCTCGCCCGGATCTTCGTCATAGCCACGACGGTTGGATGCCGTCAGGAAGTCGATCGCATCGACAACGCCTTCAAGCCCGGCCCCTGGCACCTTCACATCGCGCGAGCGGTACACGCCCGTTGCAAGAAACACCGCATCATGCCGCGCCCGCAGATCCTCAAGCGCCGTCTCACCTTCGCCCGAACCGACAGGCGTGGAGAGATGGAACACGATCCCCTGCTCTTCCAGCAGCGCATGACGCCGCGCCACCACATGCTTTTCCAGCTTGAAGCTCGGAATCCCGTAAGTCAGCAGACCGCCCACACGGTCCTGACGCTCATAGACATGAACCTCATAACCCTGCGCCCGCAGCCGCTCCGCACAAGCCAGCCCCGCAGGACCAGACCCCACGATCCCAACACTGCGCCCAAGTTCACGATCCGGGAGTGCCGGCTTCACCCAACCCTGCTCGAACGCATTTTCCGTAATGAACCGCTCGACAGCACCAATGGTGACGCTTTCAAAGCCCTTGTTGATAACGCAGTTGCCTTCGCACAGCCGATCCTGCGGACAGATCCGCCCGCAGATCTCCGGAAACGTATTCGTCGCGGACGACATCTCATACGCTTCCTCAAGCCGGTCTTCCGCCGTCAGCTTCAGCCAGTCGGGAATGTTGTTTCCCAGCGGACAATGCACGGAGCAGAACGGAATCCCGCACTGCGAGCAACGCGACGCCTGCTCTTCCGCACGGCTGCGCGCGAACCCACGGTAAATCTCCCCGAAATCCTGACGGCGTTCGTGCGCGTCGCGCTTCTCGGGAAGCACCTGGGGGTGGGTGACGAACTGCAACATGCGTTCGGCCATGCGTCGTGTCTCCTGCAAAACATGCCCGCCCGACCACAAACCCCGGACGCACATCAGACCTGTCCGAATGCAGCTATTCCGTCAGTTTCTTCAATAACAGTCAGTGACACTGACCTTTCATACGAAATGACCCATCTTCCTGTCGCATGGGCCATTTTTCACATATCCATTTAGGTCCGTACCGGTCCAATCACTTCCGGAAACGCCGCCAGCTCTCACAAACACTACCCTTCAGATAATCCGGCACAACACTCCGCATCGCCGTCGGCGTAATCCCGAGCGACTGAAGATTGTTCGCCCCCGGCTGCACCACATTATCCAGACCCATCATCACGACCTGATCGCGCGTCAGCAGATGTCCCGGCAAGGGCTCCAGGATTTCCGCCTCCAGCTTCGCCACACAGTCCGGTACCGGCAACAGAACACGACGCCGCCCCGAAGCCTCAAGCACGAAGGCCATCAGCTCTTTCATGGTCAGCACATCCGGCCCACCCGCCTCGACCGTCATGCCCGCACGCTCGGGCGTCACCAGCGCCATCGCCGCCCGCGCCACATCCCCCACATAGACCGGCTGGAACCGCGTCCCCGACGCAAACACCGGGAGCACCGGCGAGAGCTTGGCAATCAGCGCGAACATGTTGAAGAAACTGTCCTCGGGCCCGAAGATCACCGAAGGCCGCAACAGCGCCGCTTCGGCAAACACCTCCCGCACCACACACTCGGCCAGCCCCTTGCTTCGCCCGTAATTCCCCGGCGACTGTATCGAAGCCCCGATGGCGGACATGTGCAGATACTGCTCCACCCCCTCGTGCCGGGCCACCAGCGCCGCCAGCCGCGCCCCCTCCACATTGACCCGATGCATCGCCTTCACATCCGGCGACATGATCGAGACGAGATTGATCCCCGCATCCGCCCCGCTGAACAGACGCTCCAGCGCGGTCACATCATTCACGGACGCTTTGACGAATTCGACACGCCCGTCACCCGGAAAGCGTGCCAGCGCCTGATCGCCCTCGGGATTGCGACTGCCCACGCGCACCACATGCCCCGACGCCACCAGCCGCCCCACCAGTTCGCGGCCAACAAAACCCCCGCCACCCAGAACCGCCACAACCCGCCCCACGGATCGCGCGCCCCTGTCCGCCCCGCTCCCCTCATAAATCCAGTCATCCATGCCGCCACCGGTGCCCTCTACGGAAAAATTCTTACGCATTTTCGCTTTTCTTCCAGTTTGGCGGTTGACGCCCCACACATGCAGGGGTAAACGCCTCTTCACCGAGCCGGGATGCCTCAGGAAACTGAAAAAACCCGGTGCTTTCTGAGCCCAGATGGCGGAATTGGTAGACGCGCAGGTTTCAGGTACCTGTGTCCGAAAGGACGTGGAAGTTCGAGTCTTCTTCTGGGCACCACAGACGATCAGGCGACAGATCGCCTCGATCCTCTGGTGATCAAAAAAACTTGGTGACAATAGAATGAGCCAGCAGAACGCCATCCATCTTTATGACGGCGATCTGCCAGACGACTTCGATCTCGGCCCTCTTGTCGCCATCGATACCGAGACCATGGGTCTCAATCCCCATCGTGACCGCCTCTGCCTCGTCCAGCTCTCAGCCGGCGACGGTGAAGCCCATCTCGTGCAGATCAAACCGGTCTCCATGGGCGGCCGCGGCTACGACTGCCCGAATCTCAAGGCCCTCCTGACAGACGATTCCGTCACCAAGCTGATGCATTTCGCACGCTTTGACGTCGCAGTCCTGCAGAACGCCTTCAACATCACAATCCCGTCGGTCATCTGCACCAAGATCGCCGCCCGACTGGTCTACACCTTCACCGACCGCCACGGCCTGGCCTATCTGTGCCGCGACCTTCTGGGGGTCGAAATCTCCAAACACCAGCAGAGTTCGGACTGGGGCGCACAGACCCTCACCCCCGACCAGCTCCGCTATGCCGCTTCGGACGTGCTGTATCTTCACGCATTGTGGGATAAGCTCGAAGCCATGCTGATCCGTGAAAACCGCCGTGACCTCGCGCAGGCCTGCTACGATTTCCTTCCGGCCCGCTGCCGACTGGACCTCATGGGCTACGAAGAGCCCGACATTTTCTCGCACCGCGCCTGATTTCCGGCCTGGCCTGAACATGCACCGTCCGTCGCCCCGCCCCTTCCGTACTGCGCTCGATTCGGCGCTCCAGACCGTCTCCATCGAGCGCGAAGGTCTTCAGGCGCTCGAACACGCCCTCTCCGGCCCGCTCGGAGAAGCCTTCTGCGAGGCCGTGAACCGCATCGTCCAAAGCGAAGGCCGCCTGATCGTCACCGGGATCGGCAAATCCGGCCATATCGCCCGCAAGGTCCAGGCTACCCTCGCCTCAACCGGAACGCCCTCCCTTTTCCTGCATCCCGCGGAAGCCGCCCATGGCGATCTGGGCATGGTAGCCCCCGGCGACCTGATCCTCGCCTTCTCCAATTCCGGCGAAAGTACCGAACTCGCCGCGATTCTGGCCTATGCCGCCCGGCAGAACCACTGCGTGATCGCCATCACCTCGGTCGGCACCTCCGCCCTGGCCCGCGCTTCCGAGATCCCTCTGGTCCTCCCCAGCAGCACCGAGGCCTGCCCGATGGGCCTGGCACCGACGACCAGCACCCTGCTGCAACTCGCCCTTGGCGACGCGCTCGCCCTCGCGCTGCTCGAAAAACGCGGTTTCACGGCCCGCGATTTCGGCGCTTTCCATCCCGGCGGCCTCCTCGGCGCCCGCCTGCGCCCCATCAGCGACCTGATGCACACGGGGGACGCCCTGCCTCTCGGACAGGGCAGCCTCCCGCTGCGCTCCGTCATTCTCGAGATGACACGCAAGTCATTCGGGTGCATGGGTGTGACTGATGACAATGGTGTACTTCAGGGCCTCATCACGGACGCCGACCTGCGTCGCGCCCTCTCCGGTGACCTCGACACGACCACGGCGAAAGACGTCATGAACGCCGCCCCCGTCACCGCCACTCCCACCACGCTGGCGCAGGACGTGCTACAGCTCATGAACCAGCGCGAGCGCCCCATCACGAGCCTCTTCATCGTGGATGAAGACCGGCGCCCCACAGGCATCGTCCACGTCCACGACCTGCTGCGAAGCGGCCTGTCATGAACGGCCCCAACCCGGATGCTCCCGGCCCCAATGCTCCGGACTCCGAAAACGGCGAGCCCCGCATCCGCCGCGAGGATTTTGACCCGGACCGCACCGAGAGCCTCGCCCGGCTGGACGATCTGCGTCGCGCGGCCTTCCAGCGGATCCGTCAGGCCCCAGACGCCGAACAGCTCGCCCGCCGTCGCTCCCTTCTGGCATTCGCCAAATGGGCGCTGCCGGGTCTGGCCCTCGTCCTGCTCAGCTCCATCGCCGCCTGGCCCGAGATCTCCCATCTCGTAAACCAGAACCGTGCCGCCCTGAAGGAAATGGCCCGCCTGCGCGTGGAAAGCGGCAACATGGAACAGGCCACCTATCGCGGCCTCGACGCTCATAACCACCCTTACATGATTACCGCCCGCACCACCCGCCAGCAGGGCCCCGATCGCGTGGATCTGGTCGATCCCGTCGCCGATATCCAGCTCTCCGGCAACTCCTGGGCCCATATCCGCTCCGACCGCGGCGTCTACATGCAGCACGAGCAGACCCTCGATCTCGACGACCACGTCGTGCTCTACCGTGACGACGGCCTGCTCATGAACGGCCCCTCCGCCGATCTGGACCTCAAGGCCGACGTGATCGCATCCCGCGACTGGGTCCACGCGGAAGGCCCCTTCGGCCGGCAGGACGCCCAAGGCTATTTTCTGGACCAGCATGCAGGTATCATGCAGTTTACAGGACCGGGACTGACGGTCCGCAACGACGACAACGGCCCTCCGAGTGCGGCGGCCCGCCTGCGCCTGCAAGGACTGAAGACCGAAAAATGACTCCCCGCCCCGCAGCCTTCCTCCCCCTCCTCGTCGCTCTCCCCCTGGCCCTTCCCTCCGCGCCGGCGCATGCGGACGGACTGGACATGTCCCATGGTGAAGCGGTGCAGCTCTTCTGGAAAAAGGAAGAGATCTACGATCGCAATGCCCAGACCGTGACCCTTACGGGCGGAGCGCGGGCCGTGCGCGGAGATACGACGGTCGATGCGGACACGCTGATCGGGTATCTGCGCAAGAAGGCGCCCGCTCCCGGACAGCCCGCTCCCGCGCCGACACCGGCCGACGGCAAAAGCGCCAGCAGCAACGATCCGATGGGCGGTTCGCTTGAACTGTACCGGATCGAAGCGCGCGGCAACGTCCATATCTACAACCAGACCGATCAGGGCTGGGGCGATCATGCGCTGTACGACATGGATCAGGGCGTCATGGTCATGACCGGCAAGCATCTGAAACTGACCACACCGCAGGACGTTCTGACGGCCCGCGACGTCATGGAATATCACTCCAAGACGCGCATGTCGGTTGGCCGGGGCGATGCGACCGTCACGACCAATGACGGCAAGCAGGTCAAGGCGGACGTGCTCGTCTCGTTCAGCAAACCCAACGACGCGCCTGCTCCGGGACAGTCCGCAAAACCGGGGCAGGCGGCCGCAGATTCGTCCAATCCGATGGGCGGCGGTTCCTCGAAGCTCGACCGGGCCTATGGCTGGGGGCATGTCGTTCTGCGGACCCCGACCCAGACCGCCACGGGCGATCGTGGCGTCTATGTTTTCGATACCCAGATCGCCCGCCTGATCGGCCATGTGCATGTCACGCAGGGGCAGAACCAGAACAATGGCTCGCAGGCCATCGTGAACATGAAGACCGGCATCGCAACCATGCTGCCGGGCACGGATTCCCCCATTCAGGGGCTCGTCGTGCCGAACGAGGCAAACAGCAGCCAGGCACCCAAGTGACAGACAGCCATATCCCCTCTCAGACACCCGCAACCGGTCTGGTCGCAAGCGGCATCGGCAAGTCCTACAAGAAGCGCGCCGTCGTCAAGAACGTCTCGCTTCAGGTGCAGCGCGGCGAGGCGGTCGGCCTCCTCGGCCCGAACGGCGCGGGCAAGACGACCAGCTTCTACATGATCGTCGGTCTCGTTCAGCCCGACACGGGCACCATCACGCTGGACGGCGCCGACATCACCCAGCTTCCGATGTATCGCCGCGCCCGCCTCGGCGTCGGCTACCTGCCACAGGAAGCCAGTATTTTCCGTGGCCTGAATGTCGAGCAGAACATCATGGCCGCTCTTGAGGTCGTCGAACCCGATCCGGAAAAGCGCGACCTGATGCTCAACGGCCTTCTGGCCGAATTCGGCATCACCCATCTGCGCCGCTCGCCCTCGCTGGCGCTATCCGGCGGTGAACGTCGCCGTCTGGAAATCGCCCGCGCTCTCGCCAGCCAGCCGAACTACATCCTGCTGGACGAACCGCTGGCCGGCATCGACCCGATCGCCGTCGGCGAAATCCGCGATCTTGTCTCGCATCTGAAGGATCGTGGAATCGGCGTGCTGATTACGGACCATAACGTCCGCGAAACGCTCGAAGTCATCGACCGCGCCTATATCATGCATGGTGGTCAGGTGCTGATGGAAGGTACCCCCGAAGCCATCGTCGCGAACGAAGACGTCCGCCGGGTCTATCTCGGAGAGAATTTCTCGCTGTAACATGCCGGGATGCTTGTCCCGGGCCTGATCCAGCGTCAGTCGCAGTCTCTTGTCATGACGCCCCAACTGCGTCAGGCGATTGCGTTGCTGCAATATACGCAGACCGATCTCGCCCAGCATCTCAGGCAGGTCTGCGAAACCAACCCCCTCCTCATTCTGGAGCCCGGCGATACAGCCTCTGACGCTGCATCGTCCCCGGACGACTTCCACGACGACGACCCGGACCGCTTCACCACCGCGCCTGAACGCCCGGAAGCGGCGGCGCCACGTCCCTCCGCCCGGGACGAACTGCTTCTCCAGATCCGCCTTTCGTTTCCTCCGGATGAGCAGAACGCGGCGCTGCATCTTCTGGACAGTCTGGACGAAAGCGGCCGCCTGCCCGTTTCGGTAGCGGATCTTGCGGGCAGGCTTCACATGGAGGCTCGAAGGCTCGAAAAAATCCGCCAGATTCTCATGCATCTTGAGCCTGCGGGGCTGTTTGCACGCTCGCTTGAGGAATGTCTGGCCGCCCAGCTTCGGGTCCGTAATCGCCTTGATCCCGCGATGCGGACCCTGCTCGATAATCTGGATCTGCTCGCCCGCCGCGACTGGCGCAAACTCCGCGAGAAATGCGCCCTAGATCAGGACGATCTGCTGGACATGCTCGCCGAGATCCAGGCGCTGGATCCCCGCCCCGGCCTCAACCTGCCGCCCCCCGCGCCGCCCATTGAACCCGACCTGATCGTCCGACCCAACGGAGCGGGTTTCCGCCTGACCCTCAATACACGCCTGCTACCGAGACTCCGCCTCGACGGCACGCTGCGTGCGCGGATCGACAGCCACACTGAGACCGGAAAAGCCCTCCTCACCTACGCCGCCGAAGCCACAGCCCTGATCCGCGCGCTGCAAACCCGCAAACAGTCGCTTCTGACTGTTGGCCGTGCCATTGTTCAGCATCAGGCCGCTTTCCTGCGCGACGGCCCCACTGCCCTGCGCCCCCTGACCATGCGCGAAATTGCCGAACACACAGAACTGCACGAAAGCACGATCAGCCGTATCGTCAGCAGCAAATACATTGACACCCCACAGGGCACCATTCCGCTCAAACTGTTCTTCTCGACAGCTCTCACGTCCAAAGACGGCACCACCCAGAGCGCCCATGCCATCCAGCACCGTCTTCAGGCCCTGGTTGCGGCCGAAGGCGACAATGTCCTGTCCGACGACGCCCTGACAGCCCTTCTGCAAGAGGAAGGTTTTTCCATCCAGCGCCGCACCGTCACCAAATATCGCGAAGGTCTTGGCATTGCGAAATCCAGTCAACGCAAAAGACTTCGCCGCACCTCGTAAAACGGCTGACCGGGCTCGCTCCGTAAAAATACGGAAGGTCCTCTCCCTCTCAGGTACCAGAAGACCTCAATTTTCCCGAATTCACTTGAAAACCATATATGTCAAACCATGTTTAACCTATTGATGGCGTTCTCCAGCAGCGCTCAAAACAGCCGAAAGTTTTCCAATGTCCAGCGACCATCCTCCTCATGAATCTTCCAGCCTGCACCATCTCGCCGAAAAAGCGCATCGCCAGCCCAAACTGCTGACGAAAAGCGAAGTCGAGGAACTGGCCCATTTCGTCCTCAAGGGTGCTGAAGGCGCGACCGAGGAGCAGAAAGAAATCGCCAAACGCGCTCTGCACAATCCCGAAGGCATCGAAAGCGCCGACATCACCGCCCTCGCCACCCAGATCCTGACACGGAAGTAAGACCATGACCGGCCATTCCCACGAACTCCCTTCCCAGCAGAAACTCGAGCACCGCCTGAAGGAAGTCGAACGCGACCTCTCCCGCGCCGAGAAATCAGACCCCGAGCGCATTCATGCCCTCAAAGCTGAAATTAAAAAAATCCAGCATGAAATGTAGCATTTACCCCCTTAAAGAAACTCAGATATTTAATAAATATATTTACACTAAAATGGTATTTTAATTACAATTATTATAAAAAATAATATTTATTATTGTTTATTTTATCCTCACGAAGATATTTTCTTTCTGATGAACATTGCCTTCCCTATTAACTATTTTCTTTTAAAATTTTATCCTATCTTTTACAAAGAAGGCTTTGTCCAAATCGTTCAACAGGCATGAGAAATTAGAGATGTTAGAAAAATCCGAT
>NZ_WIPH01000059.1 GCF_009547075.1 Gluconobacter aidae | reverse complement strand
CTAGGGTATCAACCCCATAGCATGATCGACCTCGATACCCTTTCGACGCTGACTCGATTGCGCGGTGACTTCGGAAGATTGGGTGGGTTGCTGAAGCTTTGGCTGGTCGAGGAACCGGGACAGGCCGTGTCCGATGGAGAGGTACAAGCGGCACTGGACACGATCCTCTCAAAGCAAGCCAACCTGACAGACCTTATTGAACGGTTGGAAGCTGTTATTCCGATGAATCCTTGACCGCCAGAATTACGAAGGACACGCACAATCTGACATGATGGTGACGCCCTTTCGTGAATGCGTTTGGGGTATCCAGTGTTGTGTTGCCAAGAAGAGCTATTTTGTCCTAAATGGCTCCATAAAGCTCGATAGGACTAACCATGAAAACCATGTCTGCACGAGAGGCAAAGAATGCTTTCGGTCTGATGATTGACACCGCGCGAGCTGAGCCCGTTCGGATCGAGAAACATGGGCGAGGTGTCGTGGTAGTCCTGTCTGTGGAGGATTACGAACGTCTTTCCGCACGTTCCAAAATAGAGCCTGACGCCCGTGTCGTGGCAGTCGAGGGGAATAACGTTGGCAATTGATCTTCAAGACCTTTCCGGCCGCCTGTTTCAGACGGCGAATCAACTTTGGACCAATACGGAGCTGCGGCCGGATCAATATGCCCAGCCAGTATTAGCGCTGATTGCCTTGCGGCAGATGGAGGCGCGGTTCGATCTGGTAGATGCGGAGCTGCCCCGAGGTGGTCGGCTCGGCAACCCTGTCCCAGCTAATTATCACGCCAAAGGTGCGATTTTTTTACCGCCACACGCACGCTTTTCCTATCTACTAGCCCTGCCGGAAACAGAAAATCTGGCCGACGCGCTGAATGAGGCGATGAAGACCATCGCCGAGCACAATCCCGATCTCGCCGGTGTGTTGCCGCAGGGTTATGGGTCGTTGCCCAATTCAGTGCTGCGCGAACTGCTGCGGCTGTTACACCCCCTAAAGATCACCGGCGATGCCTATGGCCTGATCTTCGAATATTTCATGGGCGAGTTCGCCAGTGCCTTTATGCAGAAGGGGGGCGAGTACTTTACTCCAAGCTCAATCGTTAAACTAATTGTCGAGGTGATTGAGCCGTATCACGGCAAGATTCTTGATCCTGCCTGCGGTTCCGGTGGCATGTTCGTTCATTCAGCCGAGTTTGTTCGCCGACATAATAAGAATCCCGCACGCGCCATCAGTATTTACGGCGTGGAAAAGATGGGAGACACGCAAAAGCTCTGCCGTCTCAATCTCGCAGTTCACGGTCTCAGCGGCGATGTGAAGGTCGCATCGAGCTATTATGAAGATCCGCACCATATGGTCGGCGGCTTCGACTTCGTGATGGCCAATCCACCTTTCAACCAGAAAGAGGTCGATCGAGCCCGGTTAGTGAACGAGACAGGGAAGGTGAACGCGCGGTTTAGCCTGGGTATCCCCACGGTTAACAATGCCAACTACCTATGGATCGGCATGTTCGCCGCCGCGCTGAACGAAAAGGGCCGCGCCGGCTTCGTGATGGCCAATTCGGCCAGCGACGCAGGTGGCTCCGAGCGGGAGATGCGGCGCAAGCTGATCGAGAGTGGTATCGTCGATGTCATTATTTCGACATCCCCCAATATGTTTTTCACGGTCACTCTACCCGTAACCTTGTGGTTCCTCGACAAAGGTAAGAAAGGTACCGCTCGCGAGGATGAAATTCTCTTCATCGACGCCCGTCATATCTTCCGTCAGGTGACGCGCGCCCATCGTGATTTCACGCCTGAACAGATTGAACTGTTGGGGAATATTGTGCGCCTATGGCGTGGTGAGGCTGAAGAGCTAGCGGCAGGCAGTGCTTTGGAGATGGCCCGACTGTTCGGAGTTGATGGCAGCTACCAGGACATTCCTGGTCTCTGTAAAGTCGCCAAACATGCCGAGATTGCTGCGCAGGACTGGAGCCTGAATCCTGGCCGCTATGTCGGTGTTGTACCTGGTGAGCAGGTGGAAGATGAGGATTTTCGTGAGCGATTGGAGGCCTTGCAGGAAGAACTAGAAGGGCTGAACGCCGACGCGACACGCTTGCAAAATGTCATCGCAGCAAATGTGGCTGAGGTGTTGACGGCATGAACAACTCTAAAACTTGGGTATCGCTACAACTGGGAGAAGTATGCAAACTCCGGGGAGGGGTAGCGTTCAAACCCGCGCTACAGGGGCGCAATCAGGGCGAGTTTCCATTCATCAAAGTTAGCGACTTTAACTTGTCAGGAAATGAAGTCAGCATCAACGGCGCAAATAATTGGGTAGATGCGGCAGATAGCTCGATCATTCAAGGACAGCCATTTCCCGCAGGCGCTACTGTATTTGCCAAGATCGGAGAGGCTCTAAAACACAACCGCAAGCGCTTCCTTACACGGCCGACTTATATCGACAACAACTTGATGGCAGCGGTTGCTAAACTAGATGTCATGCTTCCTGAATTTCTGTTTCAGCTATTTCGCACCATTGATATAGCTGCGAGTGATGTGGGTACGGCGGTTCCCTATGTAAAAGCCTCGACACTTGAAAAAATCGCAGTTGTTATTCCTCCTATTGAAATTCAACGTCGCATCGCGTCGATCCTTGGCGCATATGACGATTTGATCGAGGTTAACCGGCGCCGGATCGCAGTATTGGAGGAGATGGCGCGGAGGCTGTTCGAGGAATGGTTCGTCCACTTCCGTTTCCCCGGCCATCAGACGGTGGGCATTGAGGATATCTCCAGCGATCTCCTGCCTGCGGGGTGGGAGTTAGAAACACTAGGAACGCTTGCAGATATACAGTGGGGTGATACCTCAACCACTAAGAAGTCGTATACGCCCAATGGTTATCGAGCTTACAGTGCTTCAGGACCGGACGGCTTCATGCCGAAGTTCGATTATGATCGTCTTGGTATAGTTCTTAGCGCAATTGGCGCGCAATGCGGAAAGACATGGTTGGCGCGCGGGCAATGGTCATGCATCAAAAATACGATGCGTTTCTGGGCACGCGCGAGCGGTGTTGGCACTGAATACCTGTATCTGGCACTTTCTGATCCCAAAAGATGGCCAAAGCGCGGAGCCGCTCAGCCATTCATTTCCTTGGGCGACGCGCGGAAAATCAAAATTATTCAGCCCGACAAAAACACATCGACTCGCTTTGAAGTATACGTAGCGCCGATGCTTGAATTGGCTGATACCTTATCATTGCAGAACGACAGCCTCGTAGTCTCCCGCGATCTCCTTCTTCCGCGTCTGATATCCGGGCAGCTTTCGGTTGCGCAGGCCGCGCGTGAACTGGAGGCCGCCTGACATGATTTCACCCTCGCTTTCCAGTGAATTCTCCGAAGATAGTGCAGTTGAGAAGCCAGCGCTGGCGCTGTTGCAGCACCTTGGCTGGCAGCATCTGAACCTGAGAGAAGAAGCGCCGGGACCAGAGAACCCAACTGGTCGCACTAGTTTTCAACAGGCATACCTGCCCGCTCGATTGAGGGCTGCACTGGTTAAACTCAATCGCGGCCTGCCGGCAGAAGCTCTCAAACTGGCCGAAGAAGAGTTGGTACAGGATCGCTCCGCCCTTCTCCCCATCGCCGCCAATCGCGATTTTCACCATCTGCTGCGTGAGGGTGTGCAGGTGGAAGTGAAGAACCCCGAAAGCGGCAAGACGGATACCCTCACTGTCCGCGTGATCGACTGGAAAGACGTGGAGGCGAATGATTTCCTCGTCGCCAGTCAGATGTGGATTGCGGGCCTGCTGCATAAACGGCGCCCGGATACCATCGGTTTCGTCAACGGCCTGCCGCTGTTGTTGGCGGAGTGGAAGACGTTCTCCAAGCCTGTTTTTAATGCGTACGATGACAATCTGCGCGATTATCGCGACACTATCCCGCAGTTGTTCCCGCTCAACGGTTTTGTGATCCTTTCCAACGGCCATGAATCGTTAATGGGTGGATCGCATACTGATTTCGACTTCTTCGCCCCATGGAAAAAGCAAGAGGAGGATGGGCCGGAAGACCCGAGCCTCGCCACCATGCTGCGCGCTACCTGCGAACCCACGCGTTTTCTCGACCTTATCGAAAACTTCACGCTGTTCGATGAGGCCAAGGGTGGCTTGCGTAAAGTTGTCGGTAAATATCATCAGGTGCTGGGTGTAAACCGCGCCATGTCGGCGGTGGAGCATGTCGCCGCCAACAAGGGCCGCCTCGGCGTGTTCTGGCACACGCAAGGCTCCGGCAAGAGCCTTTCCATGGTGATGTTCGCGGAGAAAGTGCTGCGGCGCCTGGGTGGCAACTATACCTTTGTGATCGTCACCGACCGCACCGAGCTGGATGACCAGATCGCCGGGCAATTCGCTAGCGCCGGTGCGCTCACCAAGCAGATCGACCAGGCGCAGGCCGGCAGCCGCGCGCATCTCAAGGAATTGCTGGCAGGAAACGAGCGTTACGTCTTCACGCTGATCCAGAAGTTTTCGACGGCCGACCGGGAAGCGATGCCGGTGCTTTCGGACCGTTCCGACATCATCGTCATCACCGACGAGGCGCACCGCAGCCAGTATGACCAGTTGGCGGCGAACATGCGCGCCGCTCTGCCCAACGCCGCCTTCATTGGCTTTACCGGCACGCCGCTGATCCAGGGCGAAGAAAGCCGTACCCGCGAAGTGTTCGGCGATTATGTCTCGGTCTATGATTTCGCCCAGTCGGTCCGCGACGGGGCGACGGTGCCACTCTATTATGAATCGCGCAAACCCGAGCTTCAGCTCAACGCCGACGAGTTGAAGGAGGAGCTGGACGAACTTCTTGACGAGGTGGAGCTGAGCGAGGAGCAGGAGAAAAAGCTCCAGCGCGAATTCGGCCGGCAATATACGCTCATCACAAATCTGGACCGGCTCGACAAGGTGGCCGAGGACGTGGCGCTGCATTTCGCCATGCGCGGCTATCGCGGCAAGGCGATGTTCGTCGCCATCGACAAGGCGACCGCCGTTTCCATGTACGACCGGGTGAAGCTGGCCGTCGCCCGCTTGATCGCGGCGGACGAGGCGGCGCTCAAGACCGCTCATGAGGCCGAGGGGGCGGCGATTGCCGAGCGGCTGCAATGGCTGCGCGAACTGGATATGGCGGTGGTCGTCAGCCAGGGGCAGAACGAGGTGGATGACCTTCGCAAGAAGGGTCTCGACATCCTTCCTCATCGTGAGCGGATGCAGAAGGAAGACCTGGAGGAGAAGTTTAAGGACAAGAACGATCCGCTGCGGCTCGTGTTCGTGTGCGCTATGTGGATCACTGGCTTCGACGTGCCCAGCATTGGCACCGTCTATCTCGACAAGCCGATGAAGAACCATACGCTGATGCAAACCATCGCACGGGCTAATCGCAACGCATCGGGCAAGACCAGCGGCGTGATCGTCGATTACGTAGGCGTGTTCAATAATCTACAAAAGGCGTTGGCAATCTACGCCGGAAGTACGGGCGGCTGCGAAAAGGACGAAACGCCGATCAAGGACAAGGCGGCACTGGTAAAGGCGTTGGAGGAGGTTCTGGATCAGGCTGGTGCCTTCTTGCAGCCACTGGGCGTAGATGTTTCCGCGATCATGGCGGCGGATGCGCTTTCCCGGCTTGGCCTGATCGCGAAGGCGGTGGAGGTTCTGGTTGCGCCTGACGCGCGACGACGCGAGTTCATTCAACTCGCGGGCGCGGTGACGAAGGCTTACAAGGCGCTGTTGCCGGATGAACGAGCTACACCTTACCTGAAGCCCGTCGCGGTGTTTCACATGCTGGCCGATGCGGTGAAGGCAAAACTGGGACCGGCAGATATTTCTGCCGTTCAAGCCAAGATCGCCGAATTGTTAGACGACAAGTTAGGCGGTGTGGCGATCCTTACACCCATCGTCGAGGGGACGGGGGCAGAGGGGCGTGTCGATCTTTCTGACATCGACTTTGGTAAACTCGCCAAGCTGTTCGAAAAAAGTCCTAAAGTTGCTTCCGAGCGATTGCGTGAGGGCGCGAAGGAGAAGGTCCAGAAGATGGCCGAGACAAATCCCATTCGCACTGATCTGGTCGAGAAGCTGGAAAGGCTTGTTGCAGAATACAACGCTGGTTCCATCGACGCAGAAAAATTCTTCGAGGCTCTAAAGGATTTTGTCGCCTCTCTCGACAACGAGGAACAGCGAGCCTCCCGAGAAGGGCTGAACGAAGAAGAGTTGGCGATTTTCGACTTGCTTACCACGCCAGAACTGAAGCTTACCCAAGCGCAGGAGGTCGAGGTAAAGCGGGTGGCGCAAGAGTTGTTGGCAAAATTACGCAGGTTGGTTGGTACAATAGATTGGGTGCGGGGGCAGGAAACTCGGGGCGCTGTGTTCAGCGAAATCCAGGTGCGACTGAACGAATTGCCTGAGGAACCCTATCCGCAGGCGTTGTGGGATACGAAGGTGGCGCACGTATGGGATTTTGTACTGCGGCGGTATTCCGTAGGTCGCCCAGCTTTTTAGGTTGGGTGAGAAGACTCACATTCTGGTTAGAGATCGTATCATTGTAACTCGGCGTGGTATTAATCGTGGTATCGATTCTATAAATGTCGAAATATCATTGTTTCTAAAGGGTATAATCTGGAGGGATCGAAGAACTGTTTGTTGATGCGCTTGTCTGATGATTTTAGTTTTTTGGCG
>NZ_WIPH01000058.1 GCF_009547075.1 Gluconobacter aidae | reverse complement strand
TCCTGGTCAGTTGTTCTATTCCACCCAGATTCCAGCCTGTCTCTGGTTCCTGACCCGGACCAAAAACCAGAAAGACTGGCGGGACCGTCGCGGAGAAATGCTCTTCATCGACGCTCGCAAACTTGGCACGATGGTGGACAGAACCCGTCGGGAACTGACGGATGCTGATGTTGCGCGTATTGCAGACACCTATCACGCATGGCGTGGCGAGAAGAATGCGTCTTCCTATGAAGACATTCCCGGCTTCTGCAAATCCGTTACGCTCGATGAGGTTGAGCAGCACGGCTTTGTTCTAACACCCGGCCGTTATGTCGGTGCAGAAGAGGCCGAAGAAGATAGCGTACCCTTTAGTGAACGCTTCGCTGCCTTGGAGAAAACCCTGCAAGAGCAGTTCCGTCAGGGCGAGGAGCTGAACGCCAAAATTGCGGCCTCTCTCAAACTGATCGTCCCGCAGGAGGGATCATGACCCTATATCTTGTCCCACTGGAGCGGGCGTTGAATCGCCTGAAAGAAGGCTGGGAGCGGCATGTGGCACATCCGGACGATGAGCAGCTGCGTGACGGACTGATCCAGCGTTTCGAATTCACCTATGAATTGAGCCATAAAACGCTCAAACGCTTTCTCGAAGCCAATGCGGCCTCGCCGGAAGAATATGACCGGATGGGCTTTCCGGACCTCATCCGGTCTGCCAACGAAGCCGGGCTTCTGAAAAGCGCATGGCCGCAATGGAGCGTGTTTCGCAAAATGCGCAACATGACCAGTCATACCTATAATGAGGCGTCCGCAAAGCAGGTCGTGGCGGAAATTCCGGCATTTATCGAGGAAGCTGCATTTATGCTGGCTGTTCTGAAAGAACGGACGGCGTGACAGATCAAATCGATATCACACCCGAAGAACGGGCCATCGTTCTGCGTATTCTCAACGAGATTGTGCCTGATCGCGACGTGCGGGCGTTTGGGTCGCGTGTGACGGGAAAGGCCAAGCCGTTCTCGGATCTGGATCTGGCGATTATGGGAGATGAACCGTTGCCGCTGGAGACGCGGGCACAGCTGGAAGAGGCGTTTTCAGCGTCCGATCTTCCGTGGAAAGTGGATGTGCTGGATTGGGTGCAGGTCGATGCGACATTCCAAAATATAATTGATAACTCAGGCATCATATTTCATGACTGATTGGCAAGACGATGTTCTCGAAAACTGCCTCGACGCCCTATTAGACTATCGAGGGAAGAGTCCACCAAAATCGCCAATAGGAATCCCGGTTCTTTCCGCAAAAGTCGTGAAAACCAGCGGGCTGCTTCACCCCATCGAACAAAAAATCGCTTCCGATTATTATTCGAAATGGATGGTGAGAGGTTCGCCACACGTTGGCGATGTTGTGATGACGACAGAAGGCCCTATGGGCGAAGTTATCCAGCTTACAGAAGAAACTGTCCAATATGCATTAGGGCAGCGCATCGTTTGTTTGCGGGGGAAAAGCGGCGTTCTTGACAACACCTTTTTACGTTACTTGTTATCCTCTCCATCACAGCAGAACATACTCAAAAGCTATTCGACAGGCACAACTGTCCCGGGCATTAGTCAAAAAGCTTTGAGATCTGTTCCTATTTCATATCCCTCTTTCGATACACAGAAACGCATCGGAATTTTACTATCTTCCATTGACGACAAGATCGACCTCAACCGTCGGACGAACGAGACGCTGGAAGCGATGGCGCGGGCGTTGTTTCGGGACTGGTTTGTCGATTTCGGTCCGACACGCGCAAAAATGGCCGGGCAAGCGCCTTATCTCGCCCCCGAAATATGGGAGCTTTTCCCCGACAGGCTGGATAATGAGGGGAAACCGGAAGGGTGGAAATTCTCTAGCATTTATGACGTGGCGTCAGTGGTTTACGGCGCACCTTTCGCATCAAGTCTATTCAATACACAGGGCGAAGGTATCCCACTCGTAAGGATCAGAGATTTGCCATCTGAAAAACCGGGAGTGTGGACAACAGAAAATCATCCCAAAGGCTTCAAGATTTTACCTGGTATGATTGTTGTTGGAATGGATGGTGAGTTTCGCGCTCATCTCTGGGGTGGTGAAGAAGCGTGGCTTAATCAACGGGTATGTATATTCCTCCCAAACGAGGGAATATCTTCTGTATTTTTAAGAGAAACCATAATTCCTCAATTAAAATTTATCGAAGATACAGAGGTTGCAACAACCGTCATTCATCTAGGAAAAGGTGATATAAACGAATTTACCGCTATAGTTCTCAGTCGGGACTTAATGTCTTCTTTCAATGATGCAGCAGAAGTTTTTTATGAAAAAATTGTGCGGAATAAACAGGAGGCTCGTACCCTCGCTCAACTCCGCGACCTCCTTCTCCCCAAACTGATATCCGGCGAAATCCGCATTCGTGACGCCGAAAAAATGGTGGGGGACGCGCTATGAGTTTCCTGTCCGAAAATGAGATCGAGGACTGGGCCTGCGAGATCCTGCGGGAATGCGGTTACACCGTCACCACGGGGCCAGAAATCTCACCCGGCGGCGCCCATCCCGAACGCGCCTCGTTATCGGACGTCATTCTGACTGGCCGCCTTCGAGCCGCCATAGACCGCCTGAACCCGCATCTCTCGCAAGCCGCGAGGGACGAAGCCTTGCTAGCGCTCCGCCGCGAAGATACGCCAGATGTCGTGGACGAAAATCGCCGTCTGCATTTCTATCTCGTTGATGGGGTTCCTGTAGACGTCGTGCGGGAAGACGGCACACAATCTGGAGACAGGGCGCGACTGCTGGATTTTGAGCATCCCGAGCGCAACGACTTCCTCGCCGTGCGTCAGTTCGTGGTCGAAAAAAACGAGGCAAACCGGCGGCCGGATATCGTTCTCTTCGTCAACGGCCTGCCTCTGGGCGTAATTGAATTAAAAAGCCCAAGTTCCGAACACGCCACGCTGGATTCCGCATGGAATCAGTTCCAGACTTATCGATCCTTCATCCCATCCCTGTTCCGTTTCAACGAAGTTCTGGTGATCTCGGACGGCACGGAGGCCCGCGTTGGCTCTCTCACAGCCGACCGCGAACGCTTCATGCCATGGCGGACAATCGACGGCGAAGATCTGGTGGCGAAGAACCATCAGGAAATGGAAACCGTTTTGCGGGGCGTGTTCACCCCGCGCTGGCTTCTAGCATTGGTTCGGGATTTCGTGCTGTTCACGGAAAAAGATGGCAGCCCGATCAAAATCCTCGCCGCCTATCACCAGTTCCATGCCTGCCGGAAAGCCGTGACGCAGACCGTCCGGGCCACGGCGCAGGGTGGCGACCGCAAGGCGGGGGTCATCTGGCATACGCAGGGTTCGGGCAAAAGCCTGCTGATGACGTTCTATGCTGGTGTCATCGCCCGTCATCCGAAGATGGAAAACCCGACCATCATTGTCCTGACGGACCGTAACGATCTGGACGATCAGTTGTTCGCGACCTTCTCCGGCGCACAGGCCCTTCTGCGCCAGACACCGGAACAGGCGGACAGCCGGGACGATCTGCGCAAACTGCTCCGGCGGGCGTCAGGTGGTGTGATTTTCACCACATTGCAGAAGTTCCAACCCGAGGGGGACGAAGAAAACGTTCCGCTTCTGACGGACCGCCGCAACATCGTGGTCATGGCGGATGAGGCGCATCGCAGCCAGTACGGGCTGGATGCAAAGTTTAATCGTGAGACAGGCAAGGTTTCTTACGGCTTTGCCAAGCATCTGCGCGATGCTCTGCCCAATGCGTCTTTCATCGGCTTTACGGGAACACCGATTGAAACCGCCGACGCCAACACGCGAGGCATCTTCGGCGATTACATCGACATCTACGACATTGCCCAGGCCGTGGAAGATGGCGCAACTGTGCCAATTTACTATGAAAGCCGCCTCGTCCGCATTGAACTGGATGAGGACGTTAAGGGCGAGCTTGACGACGAACTGGCCGACATTGTCGAGGGATTGTCAGAAAGCGAAGAGCACAAACTCAGCCAGAAATACTCACGGATAGAGGCTCTGGTTGGTGCGGAACCACGTCTGCGCCGCATCGCACAGGATCTGGTCCAGCATTTTGAAAAACGCCTTGAGGCACTGGACGGCAAGGGCATGATCGTGGGTATGAGCCGTGCGATCTGCGTAGCACTTTACGACGAAATCATCAGCCTTCGTCCAGACTGGCACAGCGATGATGACGCTGGAGGCGTCATCAAGGTCGTGATGACAGGCAGTTCTTCTGATCCCTCCAGCTTTCAGCAGCATATCGGCAAACGTCCAAAAGTCCGCCGCGAATTACTGGCTAAGCGGATGAAAGACAATTCTGACCCGCTGAAATTGGTGATTGTCCGGGATATGTGGCTGACGGGTTTTGACGTGCCGTCCATGCATACGATGTATGTGGACAAGCCAATGCGGGGGCATGGTCTGATGCAGGCGATTGCCCGCGTCAACCGCGTCTTCAAGGGCAAGCCCGGTGGTTTGGTCGTGGACTATATCGGTCTGGCTCAGAACCTGAAGGCAGCTCTGGGGGAATATTCTGCTGGAGACCGGGAACAGGTCGGTATTGATGAGGCCGAGGCGATCCGGGTTCTTCAGGAACGCTATGAGATTGTCCGGGCGATGTTCAATCCTGAACAGGCTGGTGGGTTTGATTATCGCCCGGCCCTGCGCCCCGGAACGTCTCCCAAGGTAAAGCTCTCCATCATGGCGGGGGCTCTCGATCATATTTTAGGAGAGCAGCAAAACGAAGCTACACGAGCCACAAGCGACGAAGGCCGGAAGGCTGCGCAGAAACGCTTTCCAGATGCAGTTAAAACGCTTTCGGTGGCGTTTGCACTGGCCTCAGCCAGTGAGCAAGCTGCGGCGTTACGCGATGAAGTCGGATTTTTCGAGGCTGTTCGTGCCGCGTTGGTCAAACAAAGCGGCGATGATTCAGACCGAGTCAGCCCACAGGAACGCGAATTGGCGATCAAACAACTGGTCAGCCGGGCTGTGGTGTCGACAGATATTATCGACATTATGGAAGCTGCGGGGATTGGGCGTCCTGACATTTCCATCCTGTCGGATGGGTTTCTTCAGGAAGTCCGGGAGATGCCCCAGCGCAATTTGGCTATCGAAGCCTTACGAAAACTTCTGGAAGGTCAGATCCGCAGCCGCAGCCGGTCAAACCTGACAGAGGCCGAGGCTTTCTCCGCCCGGCTGGAACAGGCCGTAGGCCGATACCATTCCAATGCCCTGACCTCTGTGCAAATCCTGGATGAACTGATCCGGCTGGCACAGGAAATGGCCGCGGCTCGCGCCCGAGGAGAAGAACTGGGCCTCACCCCAGAGGAGGTCGCGTTTTACGATGCCCTCGCCCGCAATGAGAGTGCCCGCGATGCGATGGGAGATCCAGGGTTGCGCGTGATTGCGGCTGCCCTGGTCAAAACGATCCGAGAAAATGCGACCGTCGATTGGAACGTCATGGCCCCGACACGGGCCAGAATGCGCACGGCCGTCAAACGCCTGCTACGAAAATACGGCTACCCACCCGATATGCAGGATGAGGCCGTGCAGAATATTCTGCGGCAGGCTGAGGAATTCGCTCCGCTATGGGCAGACGCGACAAAATAAGTCACCACGAACGTCGCACTTTTGGGGGAAGCGGAATGTCCGCAATCAGTCTGATTAGACAAAAATCAGACATGGATAGTTCGAAAAACTCTTCTTAAGCGCGCTAAGTGTATAGCAATATCAATGTCTTACGATTCTGAAGCAGCTTAAAAAGAGAGTTTTTAGAACCCTTAACCTTGGGCAACGTCCACTTTCGAGCACAGTCGCGCAGCCGATTATGGCCACCGTAAGTTCTATAATTTCCTACTAGAAATATCGTGTATCCCACATCTTAAACGCCAGTACGGATCGTCAAGATGGGAGAAAAAGTATTTCCCATTTTTACTCCAAAGCCATTTATCTCGATCATCACTGCACTCGCGTGCATGAATAAAAGGTTGAGCATTAGACAATATTCGATATATGTAGCACATAAATTGAAGCTGCGATTTGTGCCACACATGCTCTGCTCGCTCGACCATACACAACAAATCGGCGATGTGCTTCTCTCGCTCTGCTGGAGTAAGGCATTCCACAGCATAGCCAACGATTGCAAAATCGATATTCGACAAAGTAATTTCGATCGGTGAAGAATGGTCCTCGCTCGCATTGAAGTTCCATTTCGACCATCGGGCGAACGCCATTGTCCAAGCAGCTTGGCGTCTTTCTAAGGGCACGCGGTTCGCAAAGGCGTCTAGGCATGTTTTTACTTCGTCTCGTCCGAGACAGTTTGGCTGGAGGCAAATGGCATCGACGTAAGCATGAAGCGCCGCCTCATCCGCCAATGCCAAGCAGCGTCCGATAGCTGGCTGCATTTGGCTTGCTCGATAAGGACGAGCAGCGAAAGCTAACATCCATGCAGCCCATCGTGGAGCGTCCTTCACGACCAGTTTCAAAAGCGCATCGAGAGCATCTTCTTGTGCGGTATTAAGCGGACTGACGCGATCATGGATATTGAAAATCCGGCAGACGGATGCAAATTGCAAAAAGTCGTTTTCAGCTTTAGCAGCGATCTTTAAGGCGTCGCAGAGTGAGACCGCAGTCATCATCGTCATGGCGATGCCTATCTGAGATACTGTTTGACCCACTTGGGTAAGGTGATTGGGAAAGA
>NZ_WIPH01000057.1 GCF_009547075.1 Gluconobacter aidae | reverse complement strand
CCCTCCACGTGTTTATGCATGTACTTTCCTGTTTTTAAAGGAAGGTACATGCATAAATTAAATTACTTATTTTCAGACAGGCTTGCGGGAATTGGCGGCTGCAACAAATTTACCCCACTGCACGAGAGTTTCGGTGCAATCTGTCTGATCCAGCTTACATTCGATCAATGTTGGTCCACGAGTATTCTTCTTGGCCTTCTCAATGGCTTCAGCCAGTTCTGCACCTGTCGTAGCGTGCAGGCCCAGTCCGTATTTACCACTTTCCACGCCCGGAACCCCCTGGTTGAAGACCTGCATCAGAGCGGCATAGTCCCAGTTCTGGATATAATTATACGGACCATCATGAATTTTGATCTCAATGACGTAACCAAAATTATTGATGAGGAAGATAATAACCGGCAGTTCATAGCGAACCATCTGCGCCACTTCCTGTGCCGTCAGCTGGAACGAGCCATCACCAACCATCAGAACATGCTGACGCTTAGGAGCAGCCAGGGCATTACCGAAAATAGACGGTACAGACCAGCCGATATGTCCCCACTGCATTTCCGACTCAACTTTAGCACCCTCAGGCAGATGCATACGTGTTGCATTGAACCAGGAATCACCAGTCTCGGCGTATAATGTCGTGTTACCGTCAACCAATGCATTGATCTGACGGGTCATTTCATCATTAGTAAGCGGCTTGGCACCGTCAGCAACCGGCAGCGCAACGGGAGTATACGGTTTCACCAGAGAGGCAGGCTTACTGGACACCCGCTCCGTCAGAGCAGCCACGAATTCCTTCAAACGGAAACCTTCAAAAGTCTTTCCGCTCACCGTGACACGGCCTGGGTCCACCTCAAGCACACGCTCGCCACGCACGGAATCCCGCCAACCGACAGTCGAATAATCATTCCAGACCGGGGCCAGAGTGATAACAGCATCAGCGCTCTTGATGACATCTTCAACGCCAGGGCTGCTGACCTCCCCCCAATAAACTCCGCGGAAACCCGGATGCGCCTCAGAGAAGAAGCTCTTGGCCGCAGCCATAACAGTCACAGCACAACCGAGCTTGTCTGCAAGAGCCACTGTTTCAGTCAGTGCCTCACAAGAGCGCAGCTTGCTCCCAACAAGAATGACAACATTCTGGGCTTTTTCAAGAAACGCGAGACTTTCTTCAAGCGCAGCTTTGAGGCTGACTTCGTCTGCCTTCAGGTGAGACAGAAGCGACGAAACCGGACCTGGGCGCACACAAGGCTGGCTCGCAACGTTACAAGCAATTTCTAAATAAGCGGGCTTTTTTTCGCGCAGTGCGGTCCGAATGACGTGATCGATTTTTGCAGGTGCAGTGTCTGCCGAGGTGATGCTCTCAGCCGCACACGTAACGTGCTTCACCATCTCCATTTGATAATTATAATCTGTCGTGCCGATCGTGTGGTGCAGGACATGGCCCGACCCATGATCATTAGAGTTCGGCGCACCAGAAATCAGAATGACGGGAAGATTTTCAGCATAAGCCCCACCCAGACCATTCATTGCTGAAATTGCACCGACACTAAACGTCACCACAGCAGCAGCAGCACCATTTTCGCGCGCATAACCTTCCGCCGCGAAGCTGCAATTCAACTCATTGCAGTCATAGATCTGCTTCATACCGCCATGCTCAATCAGTTGATCAAGCAGAATCAGATTGTAGTCACCAGCAACAGCAAAATGATGCTTCAGACCGATTTGTGTCAGCCGTTCAGCGAGATAATGCCCAACAGTGAAAGCCATAACTCAGTATCTCCAATAAAAATTCTTCCCCCAAGATGGATGCCCCTATTTTAAACGTCCAATATATATTTTGACTGATTGTCATACGTGTATCATATGGATATATGGATCTTCGTCACCTACGCTATTTCGTGGCCATCGCAAAGCATGGCAGCTTCACAAAAGCTGCAGAGACGCTTCACATTGAGCAGCCTCCTCTCAGCCAGCAGATTAAATCCCTAGAAACAGAGCTAGGAGTGCAACTCTTTATCCGGTCTAAACGCGGGGCCACCTTGACGGATTTTGGGGAGCAGCTTTTTGAAAAAGCCCAGACAATTCTGCGCCTTGAACATCAATTTCACCTTCTGGCCAAAGGATTATCTCTTGGCGAACAAGGGCGTCTTAGAATAGGGATGGCTGGAGCCGTCGCGCTGTTACCTCTAATACCTAAAGCCATACGAGCATTTCGAGAGCAGTGGCCCGATATTGTAATCACACTCGAAGAGAGTAACACCCCCGCTCTCTGTGAGGCTTTACGAGAGCGCCGGGTGGATCTCGCCATTGTACGCCCGCCAGCGCCAGATCCGGAAATCGTACTCCATCCTCTCTTTGATGAACCAACCCTGATCGCCATTCCAAAAGGCCATCCACTTTCCAAGCGCCACACGCTCAAATTAATCGACGTCGCCAAAGAACCATTTCTTATTTTTGATCGCTCACTCGGCCCCGGTTTCTACGATGCTATTATCTCAGCCTGTCAACAAGGAGGTTTTACTCCGCGTTTCGGACAAGCAGCCCCTCAGATCACCGCAACAATTCCAATGGTTGCGGCGGGACTGGGTGTAGCAGTCGTTCCGGCTTACCTACGACAAATTCATGCTGATGGCGCAACATTCCATCCCATCTCCGGCCCCTCACCTCGAGCCAGCATCTCGCTTGCCACCCTTGAAACGGAATTGACTGGACCAAGCGCCAATTTCCATCAAATTCTTCTGGCTATAGGAAACAATAATTAGAATATAATATTGAGTATATTATCCGTAATTTCTATTAATAATTACAAAAATCCGATCATACATATTAATTATTTTCACTAATGCCATGACGGTCGGTGCGCCAAAAAATCTCTTAAATTGTCGAGAAAAGTTCGAACGCGCAGAGGCACGTTACGTCGACTTGGCATCGTTGCAAACAATCCGATCGTCTCCCCTTGGTACTCCGGTAAAAGACGGACCAACCTGCCGCATTGCAGGTCGTCGCCGACGTCCCACAAGACTTTGAACACGATGCCTTTACCCTTGAGTGCCCAATCATGCACCACTTCGCCGCTCGTCGTCGATAGATGCGGCGTTACCTCAACGATCTGATCTTCTCCTTCACGAGACAGCCGCCATCGGTCGAGCATTCCCAGCTCATGCCCACGCATCAGGCAAATACAGCGATGCCGATTTAATTCGGCAGGAGTGGCAGGCATGCCAAATTTCTCAAGATAGGCCGGAGCAGCGCAGATGACTCGTTCACTGCTCATGATTTTTGTCGCAACAACCCCCGTTTCATTCGGCATGCCAATCCGAATGGCCAGGTCAAGGCGACTATTAACAACATCCAGCCCTTCATCCGACAGAAGAAGATGGACGCGCAGCTTCGGGAAACGATCGGCGAATTCGCTGACAAAATCAGCCAAACGGCGACGTCCCAGTTCAAGTGGTGCTCCAATCCTCAGAACACCACGAAGCTCTTTTTGATTGGCGGAGATCTCGGCTTCGGCTGCTTCAATATCAGTCATGATCTCTGCAGCACGCTCATAAAACGTCTGTCCCTCGTCCGTCAGGTCGAAGCGTCTTGATGTCCTTGTGACCAGCCGTACGCCAAGCCGCTCCTCCATCCGAGCCAGTCTTCGACTGGAAGCTCCTGCCGAAACGTTGAGATGACGTGCGACGGCAGTCAGATTTCCCGCTTCAACGAGGAGTACGAAAAATCTCAGGTCACCGGCGTCATCGTGCATTGAGGGGCCATCTTTGCATTTTATACACAGATACAATGCCTTTTATGCGACTACCAGCACCATCAACGCACATCCATTGTCTGTTCATCAATGAATGGAGACAGACATGACGTCCGATCGCACTGCATCTTCACTCCCTCCCCTTCTGGATGCGGTTCACAACCGCGAAACCGCCTTCACGAATGAGGAGCGGCACAAGAATGGTACGCTCGGCCTCCTACCTGACGCCGTCGAAACTCTTGATCGGCAGATGGAGCGCGTCCTGTGGCAGCTGGACAGCAAGAGCAACGATCTCGAGCGCTTCTTGCATCTGAATGGATTGTCACAGCGTAACGAAACACTGTTCTTCAAGGTTGTGATGTCCGATCCGAAACGCTTTCTTCCGATTGTTTACGATCCGACGATCGCTGATGCCTGCCTTCAGTACAATCGTCTCTTTGAGAGACCACAAGGCCTGTATCTTTCGTTGCGTCACAAAGGGCATGTGAAAGAGATTCTCGCCAACTGGCCCGAAAAAGATGTGCGCTTCATTTGCGTCAGTTCCGGCGGTCGTATTCTCGGGCTCGGAGATATTGGCGCCAACGGCATGGGCATTCCGGTGGGCAAGCTGCAACTCTATACAGCCTGCGCCGCCATCCCACCTCAGGGCCTGATGCCGATGTTGCTGGATATCGGTACGACCAATCAGAAATTGATTGACGATCCACTCTATCTCGGTTTGCGGCAGGCACCCCCATCGTCAGACGAACTCGACGCATTCGTTGATGAACTCGTCGCAGCCATTCAAGAGCTTTATCCTCATTGCTGCCTGCATTTTGAAGACTGGAAAGGAGACGATGCTATCCGCCTACTGGCGCGATATCGTGACAAGATCCTTTGCTATAATGACGACATTCAGGGGACTGCGGCCATTACGATCGCGGGCCTCGACACAGCCTTATCGATCAAGGGTGAGGCGCTGAAAGAACAACGTATCCTGTTCTACGGCGCAGGTTCTGCTGGGATCGGCATCGCGAATATGATCGTGAGTGCGCTACAGGACGAAGGCCTTTCTGAAACTGATGCCCGCGCCTGTATCTCAATGATGGATATCAACGGACTGATCGAACCCTCGCGGCAGGATCTTAATCCTTCGCAAAAAGTGTTCGCTCACTTCCATGCAGCGACAAAAGATCTTGCAGAAGCCGTCAAATCTATTAAGCCCACTGTCCTGATCGGCGTCAGTACCAACGCGGGTGGCTTCACCGAAGAAGTCGTCCGCACCATGGCAAGCATCAACGACAAGCCCGTTATTTTCGCGCTTTCCAATCCTACCGACAAGGCGGAATGCACTGCTGAACAGGCCTATCGCTGGACCGACGGCCGCGCGCTCTTTGCTGCCGGTGTCCAGTTCGATGATGTCACTTTGAATGGCAAGACGCTAACCCCCGGCCAGGCCAATAATTTTTACATCTTCCCCGCCGTGGCACTGGCTGTCTGGGCAACACAGGCACGACGCATCACCGACGAGGTCTTTCTCGAGGCGGCCAAGGCAACCGCCGAACAAGTCACAGCAGAACAACGTGCCCACGGTCTGCTTTTCCCGCCGCAGAAGGATGTCCTGCGCGTAGAAATCAATACGGCCATTAAAGTCGCACGCCAAATCTTCAACTCGGGCCTGGCCCAAGTCCCTGAACCCGAAGACATCGTGGACTGGATGGAAGCTAAGCTCTACCGACCGGAATACACATCGGCGAATAGGCAGTAGTCTCTCCTCCCATACCCTCGTGTCCGGAAATGGAGGATTCGAAGAACCGTACGTTACGGACATGGGGGCCAGATTTTTTGGGAGACGGCTGGGATTAAGGTTCTAGGTGTCAGGTTGTGAGACGTCATTGGCGTAAACCATGATACGGTCGACGTCGTTCATGATACTGACCTCTGTCATAGTTTTATAGCTTCGATTACGCAGACGTGGTCTCTGCCTGAGGCGCTCGGCGACTTTGGCGGTAGGCGAAAGGCCGCCCAGAACCCGCTGTCGGCGCAGGTTATAGGCGTGATTGAACCCATGCAGCAGGACTTCGAGATCCGTGTGGTGTGCGACGTTGATCGGCAGAACCTCGGTTGCGATGCGACCGTTGAACCGCTCGACCATACCGTTCGTCTGAGGGGAATACGCTCTGGTTCGCCGACGATCGACATTCTGACAGGCTTTCTCGAAGGCGTCTGCAGTGAAGCACGAGCCTCGGTCGGTCAGGATATGCGTGATCCGGAAAGGAAAGGCGGTTTTGATGGCCTTTAGAAAATCGACGGCATTGGCAGCATTCTCGGCGTCGTAGACGGCCAGATGCACGAAACGTGAGCAGCGGTCGATCGCGACATACAGGAAGCGTTTACGGGCCTCGCCATCTTTGGTTTGCAGATTCGGCAGATGCTTCACGTCGATATGGACATAGCCCAGGTCGTAGTCCCGGAATGTGCCGTCGCCGCGCACGGGACAAATTTTCTCCTTCGTCGGCCGTCGGTTGAGCCCTACGTCCTTAAGAATACGCCAGACGCTATCTCTGTTGAGGTGAGGCAGGAAGTGCCGCAGCACGAACGTCAGGTCATCGAGCCCGAACTCGGTGGCGCGACGAAGATGACAGACAATCGCGCGCTCTTCCTCGGTCGTTTTCCAGGCCAGTAACCGGGGTTTACTGCTTCGATCCGTGCATCCCTCGGCTCCACGCCTGCGCCATTTGCGCACGGTCTCGTCGCTGACGCCGAAGCGTCGCGCCAACACCCCGGTCCCTTCCATCGAGCGTGCAATTTCGGCCCGGACGACAGGTGTGGTGCGGGCTTGCGGATGGATCTGATGCATTAACAATCACTCCGGCGTTCAACGTCAAACCAGGGGGCGTAAGCGGCAATAGCCCACGATACGCCGTCCCAATGACGTCTCACAACCTGACAGCTAGTGGAAGCGACAGGCTATCGAGGCCATGTCGGCGACTTTCTCCCGTCAATCCGGCGTCCAATCTTCAGAACGCAATCCATTTACCCGGGTGAATTCTCGTAGGTTTCCGGTTATAACGACCAGTCCTTTGCTCG
>NZ_WIPH01000056.1 GCF_009547075.1 Gluconobacter aidae | reverse complement strand
ACCTATCCAAACAGGCGAGACCACCTCATTACTCCTGGCGACCTGACGTGATGTGGGTCGGCGAGGCCCGCGAGATTATCAGCACCCTGCCTGACGAAGCCTGGGTCCGGTGTTCGGCCGGGCACGGTACCAAGGGCGAGCGATGGTATGACTGGTTGTATTGCCCGATGGCCGATCTCCACGCGTCGGAATATGCTGACACCCTGACCGGAACATGGACCCGAGGCCTGCTGGTCCGCCGCAATCCCGCTGATGGCGATCTGCGCTATTTCATAACCTGGTGCCCCCAGGGGACGCCGCTTGAAACGCTGGCCCGCGTTGAAGGCGCGCGCTGGCGGATCGAGGAAGGCTTTGAGACCGCCAAGAACGAATTTGGCCTTGACCACAACGAGACCCGTTCCTGGCACGGCTGGCACCGCCACGTCTCTCTGGTCATGCTCGCCCACGCCATGATGGCCGCCGTGCGCTCCCAGGCGAACGTCCTTGCGCTCAAAAAAAGACCGCTTCCAACGCGCAAAAGCTTATCCAGTGGTCAATTCAGGAAATCTGTCGCCTCGTCGTGAAAATCACCCAGGCCCAGATCCGGGTCCGGCATATCCTCCGGTGGTCCGTTTTTCGACGAGCCCATCAGGCTCAGGCATTAAAATAAAAACGCAACTGTGTGCTGATCACGGAATTTTCAAGCGTCGTATTATGTTGAATGTCGTATGCAGAGCGATCCGAACATAGGAAATGTTATGAAAAACAACTTTTTTGTTACCTCATCTATCTTAATCGCTACGTTCCTTGGCTCTGCAAGCCAGGTATTGGCTGTTGAGCAAAAGCCAGCACTCGAGGACGCAGATGTTTTGAAGATGGCGTCGGCCGCCCGCCAAGCTTTAGCCGAGCAGCACATTAATGGCTGTATCGTTATCGCGGACCCTGATGGCGTTCCTCTTTATGTCGAGCGTCAGGTGAATGCTACTCCCAATTGTCTCTCTGCAGCATTAGGAAAAGCCAAGTCGGCCGCCATTTTCAAGACAGACACCAACGTGTCCTATGAAGGGCTGGTCAAAGGAGAGGTTCACAATCTCGCTGTGCCGGATCTCTCAAGCAACCCAGGTGGTGTTCCGCTCTTCGTCGGCAAAACTGTCGTCGGCTCCATTGCCATAAGCACTCCCGATGGCTCGAAGGATCTCGCAGTCGTCCATGCCGCTGCTAACGCTCTCTGACGCGCTGGACTTGTCTTTGTATGAGCTCTAACCGTCTTTGGCGCTGCTGCCTCGTTGCCGCTGTAACACTGTTTGCGAGTTCGTCCGCAGCTTACGCTGATAATGCGACCAACACCCAGAGCTCGCCTGCATCTGTGAAAATGACAAACCTGCAGCAGACGATCCCTGGTTTTCTGCAATCGCCCTATGGTCCGCCATCCTTCGGTGCGCCGTATGGGACGACGCACGCCCTTGGAGACTGGGGCGGGATACAGCCCTGGCTTCAAAAGCACGGCGTTTACGTCGCTCTTGCCCTGTACGAAGGGATTTCCGGGAATGTGTCAGGTGGTCGCAAAAAAACCTACACCGTTGCAGGTCAGGTTGGCAGCACCGTCGATATCGACTTTCGCAAGCTTTTTGGAACCGGTCAGTGGTCAGATGATTTGTGGCTGCACACCCTCATCGTCAATGGGCACGGAACCAATCTCAGCCGCTCCTTTGGTGATAACGGCAATCAGGTCCAGCAGATCTACGGTGCGCGTGGAAACGTCGTTGCCCATCTCGTCTGGGCGTATTTCGAGAAATCCTGGTTCAACCATAAAATCGACCTAGCCACCGGCTGGATCCCGACCGGGACGTTTTTCAACAACGCCCCTTGGGTGTGTAACTTCATGAACGTCTGGATGTGCGGAAACGTCACGCCGACGAAGTACCTCGTAGGCGGGCGGGACTGGCCTTCTGGCAACATCGGTGGCGTGCTGCGCCTGATGCCCAATCCTCATGTTTATGTCATGGGAGGTGTCTTCGCCGTCTCGCCACATTCATATAACGGCGGTATCTCCGGCTGGTCTTGGGGACAATCCAATCTGGGCAAACTTTCAACGGAAGCTGAAATTGGCTGGATTCCTGAATTCGGACACGACAAGCTGATCGGTCACTACAAGGTTGGAGCGATGTACGACAATTCGCGCTACAACAACCTGTATGAGGACATCAACGGGCGGCCATGGGTTGTCACGGGTCTGCCCGCTCGCAAACAAAGCGGTCAGACGTCTGTGTGGGTCATGGCAGACCAGATGCTGGTTCGACACGGCGATGGCCCATCCAACGGCCTCGTCTTCGGTGCTCAATACGCCTACGCGGACGGTAAAACCTCACAGATCAACCACCATATCGTCGCGGCGCTTATGGATACAGGGCATCTGTGGGGCCGCCCGGAGGACGGTATCGGCATCGCTTTCCAGTGGGCCCATTTCTCCCGCAGTGCCGTTTTGTCTCAGCAGGCTGCTCTTGCTAACGGTCTGGCGCTGGTCGGTGCCAATTTCGGAACGCCATACGGCATTCAGGGCCATGAGACCATTTATGAAGCGTATTACACCTATCATGTCCGGACCGGTGTCACCCTTCAGGGCGACTTCCAGTACGTCAACCATGTCGGTGGAACGACGGTTTTTAACGACGCTGCCGTACTTAGTAGTGTTTTGAATGTTGCCTTCTAGGGAAGACGGGATGTTGAGGGTGTTAAAGCCTGCGTCACTGTCAGAACGGTATTTTAGAACTTGAGGATCTATCTCTATGCGCTTCACGAAAAAGGGTCTCTCCCGCCGGCAGGTCCTCGCAACATCATTGACGCTTCCAGCTCTCGGCAGCCTTCCGGGCTTTGCGCGCGCAGCCGGTCTCGTCACCCTTTCGGAGTTTCATGGCCTGTGTGGAACCCTGACTGGAAAGTCAGGGCTCAACCCTGAAATTTCCAACAGAATCCTCACGGCCCTGACGGCCCTGGACAGCAGCTTTCCCCAGAAGGTCGGCAGCCTCATCAGCGCCATGCAGACCTATGGTCTGAAGGACATGTCCGACTTCAAGCAGTTCGCTGAGCAGAACGCCAATCAGGCTCCTGTTGCGATGAGCATCATTTCCGCATGGTATCTGGGCTATACGGGTACACCCGCCATGGACGCCACGCCCGCCGTGGGCCATCCGGTCGATGACGCAACCTTCATCACCTATGTGGGCGCCCTGATGTACGCGCCGACAGCCGACACAACCGTCATCCCAAGCTATTCCCGTGGTCACACCAATTACTGGGTGAACCCACCCGCCAGCCAGAGCGCTGGTTGATTGCTGATTTCAGGTAGGTAGAATCATGACCACTCAATACGATGCAGACGTGATTGTCGTCGGCTCAGGCGCAGTTGGCAGCAACGCAGCCTATGAACTTCTCAAACAGGGCAAGTCTGTCATTGTCCTGGAATCCGGCAAGTGGATCCCGCGTTGGAAAATTGTCGAGAACTTCCGCTCGTCCCCGCGGAAAGGCAACCATAACGACCCGTACCCCAACCAGCCCTGGGCACCGACTTCGTTCTCTCCGGACTATATCGAAAATACAGGCAACTTCAAATTCCTTCCCGGAATGCTCCGTCTGGTCGGTGGTACAACCTGGCACTGGGCAGCGGCCACCTGGCGCTTCCTGCCCAACGATATGAAGCTCAGGACCCTTTATGGTGTCGGGCGTGACTGGCCTATTTCCTATGATGAACTGGAGCCTTATTACGGACGCGCCGAGTTCAATCTTGGTGTGGCCGGCAGTGACACGCAGGATCAGTCCGGACAGGGCGGCGCAGGCCAGTTTCCACACCGCTCCACACCGTATCCAGTGCCTCCCGAAGCGGAGACCTACTACTTCCAGCGCCTTAAGGCCCGCCTGGCTCCGGAAGGGTTCAACTTCATCCATGAGCCCAATGCACGCACCAATCAGCCCTGGGATGGTCGCCCTGGCTGCTCAGGCAACAACAACTGCATGCCCGTCTGTCCCATCGGGGCCATGTATTCCGGCGATGTCCATGCTAAGCACGTCGTAAAAATGGGCGGCAAAGTTATCGAGGACGCCACGGTCTATAAGCTCGAGAAGGGTTCGGACGGCAAAATTGTCGCAGCGCACTACAGAACGTCCGATCACAAAGACATCCGCCTGACCGCACGGTATTTCATCATCGCTGCAAATGGCCTCGAGACCCCGAAGCTTCTGCTCATGTCGGATGTTGCCAACTCGTCCGACCAGGTCGGGCGCAACCTTATGGACCATACCGGAATGGGGCTTCAGTTCCTGGCAGACGAGCCGCTATGGCCCGGTCGCGGACAGGTTCAGCAAGGTGGCATCTTCAACTGGCGTGATGGTGAGTTCCGTCGTGAACATTCTGCCATCAAACATGCCTTGACCAACACCGTGCCAAACAGAGCTATCACACAGCATCTTCTGTCCCAAGGCATCGTGGGACCCGAACTCGATGAAAAAATCAAGGATTGGGCGGCACGTTGGGTGGATATTTCCTCGGTGTTCGAACTGCTTCCAAACCCTGAAAATCGCATTCAGCCCTCGGCGATCCGCAAGGACGCGCTGGGGATCCCGACCATGACCATCCACTACAATACCGACGACTACATCGAGCGCGGAGCTGTCAAAGCCAAGGCGGATTACGCAAAGTTCGTTCAGACGATGGGTGGTACAGTTATTAACGACAACACCGGCTGGCAGAACCGTGACCACATCATGGGGACCGTCATTATGGGTAATGATGCCAAGACCTCTGTGGTCGATAAAGATTGCCGGAGCTGGGACCACAGTAACCTGTTCATGGCGACAACTGGCGTCATCCCGGCTTGCGGTGTCGTCAACCCGACCTTGACAGGCGTGGCTTTCGCCATTCGCGCTGCCGATATTATCGCCAAGGAAGTCTGAGTCATGACACGTTCTCTCATTGCTGGTCTTGGCCTTCTTACTCTTGCCGCCATCCCGCATTTCGCGATGGCTCAGGATGGCACCGACGATCTCATTAAAAAGGGGGCTTACATTGCCCGCGCGGCAGATTGTATGGCCTGCCACACCAATCCCGGTGGCAAAGATTATGGTGGCGGTTACGTCATTTCTTCACCGCTGGGTGACATCATTGCCTCCAACATCTCGCCGTCAAAGACTTACGGTATTGGCAACTGGAGCGAAGGCCAGTTTGCTAAAGCCGTTCGTGAAGGCGTGGCCCCTGAAGGTAATCTTTACCCGGCGATGCCCTATACCGCGTATTCAGGCATCAGTGATGCCGACATTCACGCGTTGTATGTGTACTTCATGAAAGGCACCAAGCCTGTCGATGAGGCCCCGGTCAAGAAAACGAATCTTCCCTTTCCGTTCTCACAACGCTGGTTGATGGCGGGATGGAACGTGCTGTATGCGAGCGGAAAGCCCATGCCCGCCGCAACCACACAAGAGGGGGGCGCCAAGCGCGGTGAGTATCTGGTCAACGTGTTGGCTCATTGTTCGACTTGTCACACACCGCGTAACATTGCCATGTCTGAAGACCAGAGCCGGTTTCTCGGCGGTGCGGACCTCGGGGGGTGGCACGCGCCAAATATCACCTCAGATCCTGTCAGTGGTATTGGAGGATGGAGTGTCGAGGACATTAAATCCTATCTGCGTGACGGAAGTGCCCATGGCAAAAGTCAGGCGGCAGGAGGCATGGCAGAAGCGGTCGAACACAGTCTGCGTCACCTCACTGATTCTGACCTGAGCTCGATTGTCGAGTACCTGCGTACCGTCAAGCCTGTTCGGGACCCGAACCAGAAAGTTCCGGGCTTCAGCTTCAGCACGCCAAAGCCCGCAGACATCGCAAAGCTTGACGCACCGATCGACCGCAGCCCTGATGCGATGACACTGGGAACAAGCACCAATGGCGCGGAATTGTACACCGGTGCGTGCGCATCGTGCCATCAGTTGAACGGGCAGGGGACACATGACCAGTTCTATCCTTCACTGACCTCGAACACCATTGTCGGTGGTCCAACGTCTCAGAACCTGGTTATGGCCATCCTCAAAGGCGTGGACCGTGCCACCAACAACGGAACCGTTGCGATGCCAGCCTTCGAAGGCCAGTTGAACAACGAGCAGGTTGCCGCTGTTGCAAACTATGTTCTCTCCAGATTTGGGAATGACGCCTTGCATGTCAGCGCTAGCGATGTCGAACTGCTCAAACGTGGCGGCCCCAAGCCCTTTATAGCACGCTACGCTCATAGCATGAGTGTTGCAGGAATAGCTGCTGCAGGATTGTTTGTTTTGATTATCATTTTTCTTCTAGCTCGCCGCAAAGTGGCAACGCGCTAAGGGACGAAGCTGGAGGGACCGAAGAACCGTTGGGTTGATGTGTCTTGTTTCTGATTCGCGGCTTTGGACGTTCTGATTGACGGTTCTTTTTGACGTGCCCCGTTTTTTATGGCTTTGGGTTGATGGGATGACAAGTATCTCGTGGGCGTGCCCCCGAGATACTTGTCTGGCAACCTGATCCGGTGTTCTGCCTGTTTAGTCCCGTGTTTTGATGGGGTATTATTTTCACGAGAGTGGAAGGAAGCCTTATGGGACAGATACGTCATGGGAGCGCCACGACCACGCACGCCGTGCGAGCAGCAATACAGCGATCGCAGGCTTCGCTCGCGACGCTGAGCAAGGAGTTCGGGATCAACCCGAAAACAGTTGCAAAGTGGCGGAAGCGTCAGACTGTCGAAGATCAGAAAACTGGCCCTAAAAAGCCTCGCTCAACGAGCCTGACAGAAACCGAAGAAGCCATGGCAGTCGCTTTTCGCCGGCATACGTTGCTGCCGCTGGATGACTGCCTTTATGCCCTGCAGGCCAGCATTCCCCATCTGACACGCTCGGCCCTGCATCGCTGCCTTCAGCGCCACGGGATATCCCGGCTTCCGGATATCGAAGGAGACAAGCCCAAACGCCAGCGCTTCCAACGCTACCCAATTGGCTTTTTTCATCTCGA